>JBDKJP010000053.1:0-98464 GCA_039796575.1 Actinomycetota bacterium | reverse complement strand
CACGGCGAGCGGCTGGCGCCAGCCGAACGAGCCGGCGAGCACGTCGACGTCGAACGCCGCCACCACGCAACCGGCGGCGATGGCGATGCCCACTGCGACCGGGGCGAGCAGCACACCCGGTTCGGGCATCCGGAACGGCAACGCCGCGCGGTCGTCGAGGATGGCGACGATGCCGAACACGGTGACGAGCGCGGCGCCGCGGACGGCCCACGCGAACCGCCACGACCGCGACACGAGCGGGGCGACGAACACGGGCAGGAACAGCGCCACCGCGAGCGCCGTGAACTTCACCTCACCGATGCCGAACTCGGCGAGCGTGCGTACACCGAGCGAACGCGACGTGGTGGGCGGCACGCCGACGATGGCGGTCCACCCGTCGCTGCCGGTGAACGTGGCCGCCCACGGCATGTTGACGAGCACCGAACCGAGCAGCGCAGCGAACGCGCCGCCGGCCATGATGCCGGCCGCCTTGGGCGAGCCGCCGCTGACGAGCGTCGCGAGCGCGAGCACCAGGCCCATGCCCACCAGCAGCACACCGCTGGCCGGCGCGAACGCGAACGCCACGGTGGCGATGAGCACGAGTTGGGCGAGGATGCGGACCCGCTTGCGCGTCGGCACCTCACGCACCGTCTCGAGCTCGGGCTCGCTGTCGGTCCAGCGCGTGTCGAGGCCGGCGAGGCGACGCAGCAGGTGCACCACCCACGGGGCCATGCCGTAGCAGACGAGCGCACTCCAGCGTCCGGCCGAGAGCAGCTGCGCGGGCAGCGGCACCGCGGCGTAGACCACCAGCACCGTGACGCGCGACTTCACCGACGGGAAGATGGTGGCGAGGCGCCAGGCGCCGAGGTAGCCGGCGAGCAGCAGGCCGAGCACCGCGAACGTGTGCAGCAGGCCCATGTGGAAGAACGTGCCGATGCTCATCACCGCGGTGATGCCGATGGCGGTGGGAATGGCGCTGGCGCTGCCGAGGCCGTGGCCCGACCAGTTCGACAGGTAGTCGCCGAACATCTCGCTCGGGCTGGGCTGGAAGCGGAGGAACTCGCCGAACTGCGGCACGCCCTCGGAGATGACCTTGCGGCTGCCGACGAGGAACAGCAGCAGCACGATGGTCCAGGCGATGACCGGGGCGCTGCCGGCGCTCTCGCGCCAACGGCGCTCGTTGCCGAGCTCGGGGTCGATGGGGCGGCTGTCGCGAGCGCGCAGGTAGGCGGCGATGCGCGCGCTGCCACGCAGCTGCAGGCCGGCCACCTCGGTGTCGGGCACGTGGCGCAGCGGCGCCACCGAGCGGCGACGGGCGATGTACGCCGGCGTGCGCGGCACCATGCCCACGAGCGCGAGCAGCGCCGCGCCGGCCTCGCGGAAGCGACCGCGGAGGATGAGGAACACCGACTGGGCGAGCGTGATGAGCACCAGCTGGAGCAGCAGCAGCGGCAGACGACGGGCGCCGGTCAGCGTGGCCACGGTGCGCATGCGGCTGCGCGCCTTCGGCCCGGCGACCGGCAGGTCGAGGCGGCGCTCGATGAGCCGTTCGCGGTGGCGACCATGGGCGGCGGGCACGACCACGACGCGTGCGCCGCTGAGGTGGGCGCGCCAGCACAGGTCGACGTCGTCGCCGTGGTACTCGATGGAGTGGTCGAAGCCGCCGATGGTGCGGAACAGGTCAGCACGCACGAGCAGGCACGCGGTGGGCACGGCGAACACGTCCCGCACGGCGTCGTGCTGCTCCTGGTCGTACTCGCCGGGCTCGACGAGCGGGTCGACCTCACCGAACCGGTCGACGCCGAGGCCGACGTGCTGCAGCACGAGCGGTTCGTCCCAGTCGACCAGCTTCGGGCCGACGATGCCGGCGTTGGACCGGTAGAGCTCCTCGACGAGCAGGCGGATGGCACCCGGGTCGAGCGCGACGTCGTCGTGGAGGAAGCAGAAGAAGCCGTTGTCGCCCTCCACCAGGCGCAACACCTCGTTGGCGGCGGTGCCGAAACCGGGGTTGCCGGTGACCGCGCGCACGAACGCGTGCGGCACGCGGGCACGGATGCGGTCGGGCACGTCGCCGGCCTCCCCCACCACCAGGAACAGCAGGCGGAGGTTGGTGTAGTCCTGGTGGGCGACACCGTCGAGCACCTCGTCGAACCAGTCGCCGGGCTGGTGCACGACCATGACGGCCACGACGGGCGGGGCGATCGTTCCAGCGGCTTCCACGAAGGCTCAAGGCTAGCCCCGGTCGTGCCCGCGTGATCGGCACCCCTCCCCGTTGGCGAACTGCTTGCAAAAGTTAGCACTCTGCGCTACGCTGCAATCGTTCTGGTCGTCACCCCCCGACGACCCCACCCGAAAGGCCCACCACCATGGCAACCCGCCCCACCATGCCGGCGATCGACTTCACCAAGCTCGACGTCTCGAAGCTCTCCCTCCCCAAGTTCGAGATGCCGAAGGTCGAGCTCCCCAAGTTCGACATGCCGAAGTTCGAGATGCCGAAGGTCGAGCTCCCCAAGTTCGACATGCCCAAGTTCGAGATGCCGAAGGTCGAGCTCCCCGAGATCGACACCGCCAAGGTGACCGGCGCCGTGCGTGACGGCGTGTACGTCACCATCGGCCTCGGCGTGGTCGGCGCGCAGCGCGCCACCGAGCTCGCCAAGCAGCTCACCACGAAGGTCACCGACCTCGTCCAGCGCGCCGCCTGATCGCCGCCCCGCCCGACCCCGCTCAGGGTCGGGTCCGATTCCCGCCAACCACGTCGCATGCCGGACCCACGGGTCCGGCATGTGCCATTTCCGGCGCGATCCCCACCCGTGGGTCCGAATCGGGTCGTGCGGGCAGCGTCAGGCGAACCAGCCGTTGACGTCGACCAGCACATGGGTCGACGTGCTGGCGGCGATGCACCAGCGGCCGCTGCCGTCGTCGATGCCGGCCACGCTGGTGGCCGCGTTCGCGCCGAACACGTAGCGCACCATCGACACGCCGGGCACGGGCGACTGGCACGGGTGCACCGTCAGGTACCCCGTGGCGGGCGCGCCGACCGAGGTGACCTGGGCCATCACGGCCTTCAGGGTCGCGGCGGCCGGCAGTCCGTTGGTGCCGGCCAGCGTGACCGCCCGGTTCGCCCCGGCGGTGAACCCGCCGACGAGGCCGGTGCCGTTGCGGGTGTCGACCACGCGCACCGGCTGCACCGCGAAGTACTGGGTGGTGGCGGCCGAGCCGTACCAACCGCTCACGTCGAGCGTGATGTGCATCGCCGACGCCACGTACACGCACAGCTCGCCGGCGACGCTCAGCCCCACCTCGACGTGGTTGGTGATGCCGATGCCCTTCGTGGCGTTCAGCGACGACACGCGCGGCACCGTGGCCGAGCAGGGGTAGACGGTGGCGTGCCCGGTGGACAGCGCGCCGGTGGAGTGCACCGTGAGCGCCACGGCGGTCGCGCCGGCCGGCACGGCGGCGGTGCCCGCGAGCTTCACCTTCACGATGGTGCCCGCCGGCAGCGGCGTGGTGCGGCTGCGCGAGTCGTACATGCGGTTCGTGGCGATCGGCTGGTACTTCACGCCCGACGCCGGCGAGTAGCTGCCGAACAGGTCGACCAGCAGCGGTGTGGCGTTGGCCGTGTACACGCAGAACGTGCCGTCGTCGGCCAGTGGCACGATGGCGGTGCCCGCCACCACCCTGCCCGCCACGGCCTGCACGGCCGAGGCTTGCGGACGGTTCATGCCACATGCGTAGGCGGTGACCGAGCCGCTCTTCTGGGGCATCACCGACGTGAGGTTCACGGCGACAGCGGTGACCGACGGGTCGAGGTTCGGGTCGACCACCAGCGTGCAACCCGCCCCGAGCGGGATCTGCTCGGTGCCCTGACCGATACGCGTGTCGATCAGCCGCACGGGTGCGGTGGGTGTGAAGCTCGCGCCCGTGGGCGCGGGCATCGACCCCGTGACGGGCGGCGCGATGCGGCCGTCGCACAGGTCGACCGGCGGTGGCACCGCGGCGCCGCGCACGTTGAACCAGGTGTCCTTGAGCCCCATCGCCGAACGGAACGCGGCGCCGGTCACGTCGACGAAGCCGACGGTGCCCGAGACGCGGATGGTGGTGACACGGCCGCCCCACTCGCCGTACCCGTTGCGGGCCATCACCGTGAGGCCGGTGAAGGTGCCGACGGTCGGGTACTTGGCGGCGATGGCACTGCCCGGCAGCGTCACCGACCAGTCGTGGTTCGGGTTCAGCGCGGTGTCGTCGCCCTCGTCGGGCACGGCGGGGAACGGCATCAGCGCGCTGGTGCCCGGCGCCGTGTAGCCGCCGTTCGACGCGGAGAACATGGTGAGGGCGATCGCCCCCGACGTGGTGCCGACCCGGCGCACCACGCCCGCGGTGGCGGCCACGGCGGCATCGGTGGGTGCCGACTCGACCTGGCGGATGGTGCCGCCCGAGGTCTTGAACGCCACACCGAAGTACGACTGGCAGATCATGTCGCAGACCTCGGCGTACGGGTACCACTTGTACGCGAGGGCATAGCTGCGCGCGGCCACCGCCTGCGCCTGGAGTGCCTGCGCGCCACGCCCGCCACCGTCGTCGGCCCATCCCGGCGACATCTCCATCGCGATCACCGTGCGCAGGTACTGCTCCATCGGCACCTCGTTGATGGTGCGGTTGTTGCCGCTCGCCTCGTTGAGGGCCCGGATGGTGCCCCGGTACCAGCGCACCGTGCCGTTCGGCTCGCACGTCGAGATCAACTGCGTGACCGAGGTGACGGCGCTGGAGTCGGCGGCCGTGCGCACCGACACCGGCCCGGCGAGGCCACCGTGCACCAGCGTCCACCCGGCGGCCACCGGGTCGGCGTTCGCGACCGGGCAGCGCACCGTGTCGGCCCGGGCCCACACCGCGTACACGTTGGCGGTGGTCTCGCGCAGCAGCACCGACTTCCACGGCCCGCCCGCGAGCCCGGTCACCTGCAGCGCCCCGTCGTCGACCGCCATCGCGGTCTGTGCCCCGTCGAGGTTCTGCAGCCGCACGCGGATGGTGGTGTCGAGCGGCACCGTGCCGGCGACCGTGCCGCCGTAGTAGTGGTCGAGGATCTGCGCCGAGGTCCAGCCGTGGTCGACGGCGTAGCCGTACGCGCCCCACTGGCTGAGACCCACGCCGTGGCCGTTGCCGTGTCCGTCGAGCACCACGCTCACGTCGGCCGCCGCGACCGGCGCAGGTGGCGCGACCAGCAGTCCGGCCGCCACCGTGCTGAGCAGCGCGACGAGCGCGGCAATCACGGGGTGGCGACGGGGCATGACAGTACATCGGCACTGTGCGCGGCCGACTTGACCGTCGCGACAGAGAGCCGGGCGACTAGCCTCTCGGTCTTGGTGAACACCTCCGACGACGAGCAGTCCTCTTCTTCACGGGCACCGCTCCCCGAGGGCACCATCCCGGTGGGCATCGGCCTCCTCGTGGCCGGCCTCGCCAGCTTCGCGTTCCTCCGCGTCGGCAAGAACGCGATGGGCAGCGAGGCGGCGTTCAGCCCTGTGCTGTCGCTCTGGTTCGCCACGTTCGCCCTGGCACCGGGCTTCTTCCTGCCGCTCGAGCAGGAGCTCGGCCGGGCCATCTCCGCCCGACGTGCACTCGGCCAGGGTGGCCGTCCCGTCGTGAAGAAGGTGGCGCTGCTCGGGTTGGGGCTCGCGGCGCTCGTCATCACCGTGGTGCTGTCGTTCGGCAGCGTCATCACCGAGGAGTACTTCGACGGCGACTGGGTGCTGCTGCTGGCCCTGGTGGTCGCGTTCGCCAGCTACGCCCCCGTGCACCTCGCTCGCGGCATCGCCAGCGGCAGTGGCCGGTTCCGCGCCTACGCCGTGGTGATGGGCGCCGACGGCGCCGTCCGCGTGCTGCTGTGCGTGCTCCTCGCCGTGCTGGGCGCCACCAGCGCCGGCGCCTACGGCATGGCGGTGGCACTCGCCCCGCTGGCCGGCTTCTTCTGGGTGCTCGGCCGCGGCCAGCTGCGCACCGACGACGGCCCGCCCGCCACCTGGACCGAGGTGACGCCCAACCTCGGCTGGCTGCTGCTCGGTTCCGTGTTCGCCGCCGGCCTCGTCAACGCCGGTCCGGTGGCCGCGAACCTGCTGGCCAGCGACGGTCAGGAGGAGTTCGTCACCCAGTTCGGCTACGGCGTGCTGCTCTCGCGCATCCCGCTGTTCCTGTTCCAGGCCGTGCAAGCCGCCCTGCTCCCCCGCCTCGCCGGGCTGGCGGCACGCAACGAGCTGGGCGAGTTCCGTTCCGGCTTCAAGAAGCTGATGAAGATCGTCGTCGCCGTCGGCGTGATCGGCATCGTCGGCGCCTACCTGGTGGGACCGTTCGTCATCGAGAAGATGTACGACGCCACGCTCAGCAACCGCACGATGGCCATGCTGGCCCTCGGCAGCGCGCTCTACATGGCGGCGCTGGCCATGGCCCAGGCGGTCATCGCGCTCAAGGGCCATGCGCTCGTGGCGCTCGGCTGGGGCATCGGCATGGCGTCGTTCGTGCTGGTGACCTGGCTCAGCAGCGACGACCTGTTCAAGCGCATCGAGTTCGGCCTCGTGGCGTCGTCGTTCGCCGCCATGGTGGCGTTCGCGGTGTCGTTGCGGGTGAAGCTGCGTGCGGGCGTGGTGCCCACCAGCGAGTCGATGATGGAAGCCATCATCGACATGCCGCTCGAGAGCTGAGCCCCCGAGCGACCGGCGGATCGCCTCAGCGCTTGGCGCTCTCGATGGCGAGGTCGTTGGCCACCATCATCTTGATGAGGCCCGGGAAGTCGACGTCGCGCTGCCAGCCGAGCTTGTCCTGCGCCTTGGTGGGGTCGCCGATGAGCAGGTCGACCTCGGCCGGACGGAAGAACTTCTGGTCCTGACGGACGTAGCGCTGCCAGTCGTCGATGCCGGCTTCCTGGAACGCGAGCTGCACCAGTTCCTCACCGCTGTGGGTCTCGCCGGTGGCCACCACGTAGTCGTCGGGCTGGTCCTGCTGGAGCATCAGCCACATCGCCTTCACGTAGTCGCCGGCGTAGCCCCAGTCGCGCTTGAAGTCGAGGTTGCCGAGCACCAGCTCGTCCTGCAGGCCGAGCTTGATGCGGGCCGCGGCGTTGGTGACCTTGCGGGTGACGAACTCGAGGCCGCGGCGCGGGCCCTCGTGGTTGAACAGGATGCCGCTGCACGCGAAGAGGCCGTAGCTCTCGCGGTAGTTGACGGTGATGTCGTGGCCGAACACCTTCGCGCAGCCGTACGGCGAACGCGGGTGGAACGGGGTCTTCTCGGTCTGGGGGATCTCGCGCACCTTGCCGAACATCTCCGAGGAGCTGGCCTGGTAGAAGCGGATCGGGTTGTTCTGCGCGCCGCCGACCATGCGGATGGCCTCGAGCATGCGCAGCACACCGAGGCCGGTGATGTTGGCGGTGAGCTCGGCCTGGTTGAAGCTGAGCGCGACGAACGAGATGGCGCCGAGGTTGTACACCTCGTCGGGCTGGGTGGCCTCGAGCGCCTTCACCAGCGACGGCAGGTCGGCCAGGTCGCCCGGCACCGGCTCGACGTACGGGAACTCGTCGCGCATGGCGGTGAACTTCGGGTTGTTCTGGCCCTTCACCATGCCGAACACCTCGTAGCCCTTGCCGTGAAGGAACTCTGCGAGATGCTGGCCGTCTTGGCCGGTGATGCCGGTGATGAACGCGCGGGGCATAGGGGGTCTCTCTCCGTCGTGAAGGTCGAGCAATTCTACGGTTCCGACCCGCTCGAACGGCGTCAATGTGCGCGATCAGTGTTCCGGTAGCCTCGCAGCGAGATGACCCGACTGACGGTTGCGTTCGACACCGGCCCGCTGCACGGCCCGAAGACCGGCATCGGGTTCGCCGTCGAGGCGCTGCAACACGCCCTTGCCGCCCGCGACGACCTCGAGCTGCAGCCCTACGTGCTGTCGTTCCGCGCCGACCTGGCCGAGGGCACCCGGCGGCTGCCGTTGCCGGCCGCCGCGGCCCACGCCGCCTGGGCGCGCAGCGATGTGCCACGGGTGGACCGGTGGTTGCGCGGCGCCCGGGTGGTGCACGGCACGAACTACGTGGTGCCACCCAGTCGGCTGCCCACGCTGGTCAGCGTGTACGACTGCTGGTTCCTGCACCATCCCGACCTCGCCTCGCCGGCGGTGCGCCGGGCCGGTGCCGTGCTCGATCGGGCGGTGCGTCGCGGCGCCACCGTCCACACCAGCTCCGCCGCCACCGAGCGGCTGGTGCGCGAGCGGTTCCCCTCGGCCAGCGTGCACACCGTGCACCTCGGGCCGCTCGAGCCCGCACCCATCGCGGCGAAGCCCCCGGTGCCCGAGCTGGTCGGACGGCCGTACGTGCTGGCCATCGGCACCGTGGAGCGCCGGAAGAACCTGCCCACCTTGGTGAGGGCGTTCGGCGCCATGGCCCATCACCACCCCGAGCTCCGGCTGGTGCTCGCCGGCGGCGCGGGCGACGACAGCCTGCGCGTCCGCGAGGCCGTCGACGCGCTGGGGCCGCAGGTGCGGCACCGGGTGCTCCTCACGGGACGGGTCGACGACGGGGTGCGCGGCTGGCTGCAGCACCACGCCACGGTGCTCGCCTACCCGTCGCTCGACGAGGGGTTCGGGTTCCCGTTGCTCGATGCGATGCGCGCCGGCGTGCCGGTGGTGGCCTCCAACGCGGGCTCGATCCCGGAGGTGGCCGGCACCGCGGCGCTGCTGCACACGCCGATGGACGTCGACGCGCTCGCCGGCGCGCTCACCCGCGCCATCGACGACCGCGACCTGCGTGCCCGACTGGTGGCGGCGGGCGACCGGCAGTGGCGAACGTTCAGCTGGCAGCGCTGCGCCGACGAGATGGCGCAGCTGTACCGTGCCGTCGCCGACCCGGCGTGACCGGTCGGCCGAGGAAGGACCTGGGATGACGACGATCGGTGTGGTGTGCGGTGGCGTGGGCGCGGCGCGGTTCCTGCGTGCGCTGGCGGGCGTGTGGCCCGCCGAGCAGACCGTGGGCGTGGTCAACACGGGCGACGACACCGTGCTGCACGGGCTGAGCATCTCGCCCGACCTCGACACCATCACGTACACGCTCGCCGGCGCCATCGACCCCGAGCGCGGTTGGGGCCTGCGCGACGAGACGTGGCGAGCGATGGAGGCGCTCGGCCGTTTCGTCGCCGTGCGCCCCGAGGGCTCGGCCGCCGCACCGACGTGGTTCAACCTCGGCGACCAGGACCTGGCGACGCACCTCTACCGCACGGCGCGGCTGGCCGAGGGCGCGACGCTCACCGAGGTGACGGCCGAGATCACCGCCGCGTTCGGCCTGCCGCAGCGGCTGGTGCCGATGTCGGACCAGCGCGTCACCACGATGGTGTCGTTGGCCGAGGAGCACGTCGAGGTGCCGTTCCAGGAGTACTTCGTGCAGCGTCGCCACGGCGTGCCGGTCGACGGCGTGCGGTTCGACGCAGCACCCGATGCGGTGCTCGCGGAGGCAGCACGCGCCGCGCTCGCCGACAGCGCCGCCGTGGTGGTGGCACCCTCCAATCCGCTCGTGTCGATCGGCCCTATCCGGGCGCTGCACGGCGTCGACGAGGTGCTCGCGGCGCGGCGCGACACCGTGGCGGCCATCTCCCCCATCGTCGGCGGTGCAGCACTGAAGGGCCCCGCCGACCGGATGCTCGTCGAGCTCGGCCACGCAGCCTCGGTGGTCGGCGTCGCCCGGCTGTACGCCCCCATCGCCTCGACGTTGGTGATCGACCCGGTCGACGCCCACCTCGCCGCTGCGGTGGAGGCCGAGGGCATGCAGGTGGTGGTGACGCCGAGCATCATGAGCACGCCCGAGGTGGGGCACGAGCTGGCGCGGCGCACGTTGGCCGCGGCCGGCATCCGGCTCAGCGACTGAGGTCGCGCAGACCGACGGCCAGGTCGGTCCACGGTGCCCAGCCGAGCTGGATGCGGGCACGGGTGGGCGACAGCACGAAGCGCTGCACGTCGTCGCTGCGCCGCGGACCGGCCTCCGGCGATCGACCCGACGGGCCGGCCATGCGGTCCCACAGGTCGCGCACCGACGTGCCGACGCCGGTGCCGACGTTGATGACCAACCCGCTGCCGCGCTGGGCGGCGCGCACGAGCGCGTCGACGGCGTCGTCGATGTACAGGAAGTCGCGCGTCTGGCGTCCGTCGCCGTGCACGGTGGGCACCGCCCCCTCGCGGAGCGCATGGGCGAACGCCCCCACCACACCGCCATCGGGACGCTGCCGCGGACCGTACACGTTGGACAGCGCGAGCGCACCGAACTCCACGGCGTGCGCCTCGCGGTACACGGTGAGCAGCTCGGCGATGGCACGGGTGACCACGCCACGCACCCCCACCGGGTTCCAGCCCTGCGCCTCCTTGATGGGTTGGTCCTTGCCGGCCACGTCGCCGTACAGCGCGACCGCCGAGAGCGCCACCACCACCTTCACGTCGCCGAGCCGGCGGGCACTCTCGAGCACGGCCATCAGCGACGCCAGCGTGGACGCCGCGGTGTGCTCGGCGGGCTGGCCGGGCGGCAGCAGACCGAGGTGGTAGATCACCTCGGGCGCCCGCATGGCCACCACCGCGTCGAACTCGGCGGCCGTGGCGTCGAGCGTGTGGATTTTCAGCTCACCGGCCACCTTGCGCGCCTCGGCCAGGTTCGCGAGCGAGCCCGAGCCGAGGTGGTCGACCACGTCGACCGCGTGCCCTTCGGCCAGCAGGCGTTCGGTGAGGTGGGAACCGACGAAGCCGGCACCGCCCACCACCAACGCCCTCACGTCGCGTCGGGGTCGGGGCGGCGTTCGCCCTGCACGTGCTCGCCATCGGCGACCACGCCGTCAGCGCCCAGCACGCTGTCGCGCAGTGTTGCGCCTTCGCCGACCCGGCCCATGACCACCGAGTCTGCCACCACCGCGCCGGCGGCCACGACCGCCCCGGGCAGCAGCACCGAACGCTCGAGCACGGCACCGGCACCCACGTGTGCGCCGGCACCGACCACCGAGGTGGTGAGCTGCGCGTCGGCGGCGACCACGGCGTCGGGGTGCACGGCGTCGCAGTGGTCGTGGCGACGGGTGCCCGACACGATGTCGAGGTTCGCCTGCAAGTACAGCTCGGGACGGCCGGTGTCGAGCCAGTAGTCGTCGGTGGCGACGCCGAACAGGCGGCCGCCGGCCACCACCGCGGGGAACGTCGCGCGTTCGATGGACACCTTCTGGCCGAGCGGGATGCGATCGAGCACCGACGGCTCGAGCACGTAGGTGCCGGCGTTGATGAGGTTGCTCGGTGCGGTGCCCGGTGCGGGCTTCTCGACGAAGCGCTCCACCCGGCCGTCGGCGTCGAGCGCCACCACACCGAAGGCCGACGGGTCGGGCACACCAATGAGGTGGATGGTGGCCTCGGCGTCGTGCGCCCGGTGGTAGCCGACCAGTGCGGACACGTCGAGATCGGTGAGCACGTCGCCGTTGGCCACGACGAACGTGTCGTCGATGCCGGCCACGTCGGCGGCGAAGCGGATGGCACCCGCCGTGTCGAGCGGCTCGGGCTCGACGGCGTAGTGCAGTGCGACACCGGCGCACTGCCCGTCGGGGAACGCCTCGACGAACGGCTCGGGCTTGAAGCCCAGCGCGAGCGTGACCTCGGTGATGCCACCGCGGGCCAGGTTCATGACCAGTCGCTCGATGATGGGCAGATGCCCCACGGGGAGCATCGGCTTCGGGATCGACGACGTGAGCGGCCGGAGCCGCGTGCCGAACCCGCCGACGAGGACGACGGCGCGCATCAGCCGCCGGTGGTGCTGCTGGCCGCCACGGTGTCGGCGGTCGAGTCGGCGGCGGTGTCCGCCGTGGTGTCGGCCGTCGTGTCACCCGTGGGGGTGGTGGTGACCGTGGAGCCGCCGATGACGCCGAGGTCGGCCAGCGTGGAGGCCGAGTCGGGCTTCGGGATGTCGGCATCCTTCGGCACCACGGCGATGGCGAACACCATGCCGTTGTTGGTGAACCGGAGGTTGCGGAAGCTGGTCACGTTGTCGACGAACTGGTCGGAGGTGTAGTCGTCCCACACGCGCACCCGGATCTGGGTGTCCTTGCCGTCGCACTTGAAGTCCTCGGTGTCCCAGGTGCGCTGCTCGCCTTCGCCGACCTGCTCCTGCGGGAGCTCGAGCACGGTGTCGGTGAGCTTGATGTCGTACACGTCGAGGAACACGCCGAGCTTGGCGCGCTTGCCGGTGGCCCCACCGGTCTGCGCGTGGTAGTGGATGATGCCGTCGGCGTCGGGCGCCGTCTGCACCTTCACCAGGTCGCCGGTGCTGGCGTCCTCGCTGAGCTCGGCCTCGGTGCCGGTGAGGCTGGGCAGCCAGGTGTCGCAGATGCGGATGCCGTAGGCGATGGACCAGGCATCCTCGGGCTGCGGCGAGCCGGCCTCGGCCGACGGCATGGACGCGCGCGAGTAGGCGACGAGGAGCAGCATCGCCACGGACACGATGCCGACGACGACGGGGAAGGTGGTGCCGCCCTGGAAGCGGACCTTCTTGCCCTTGCCGCGGGACGCGAGCTTGGCGACTTTCTTGGCGGACGATGAGGTGGCCACGAGGGAGCGAGGCTACCGCCTCGGCGCACCAAAAGTTGTTCAGCGGGCCGACTGCAGCCCGCGGACGAGCTGCTCGTAGGCGCGCCCGACCGCGGCGGGCGACGCGGCGCCGAGCACCCACGCCCGACCCGCCACACCCATCGCGGCCGCGGCCGCGCGGTCGGCGAGCAGATTGCCCAGTGCCACACAGAACGCGTCGGGGTCGTCGGGCGGCACCGCCACCCCTCCCCCGCTGGCCTCGAGCATGCGCGGCACCTCGGTACCCGGGTCGATGGCGGCCAGCACCGGGCGGCCGGCAGCGAGGATGGAGTAGGTCTTCGACGGCACGCTCACCCGGCCGAGGCCCTGCTTCAGCGGCACGAGGTGGATGTCGCCCGTGGCGAGCACCTCGGGCACCCGTTCCTTCGGCTGGTAGCCGCTGAACCGCACGTTGGGCAGGTCGGCCGCGTCGGCCTGCAACGAGGCGCGGGCGGCGCCGTCGCCGTTGATGACGAACGTGGCCTCGGGGAAACGGCGTGCGGCTTCCAGCACCAGACCGAGCGACTGAGAGAACCCGACGTTGCCGGCGTAGAGCACCACCGGCTCGTCGCCGATGCCCAGCTCGCGCCGGAACGGGGTGAGCCGGTCGGCCGGACGGATGACCTCGGTGTCGACGAAGTTCGGGATCACGTGCACGCGGTCGCGCTTCGCGGCCGACATCTTCGCCGCCACGTTCTCGCGCAGGTCGTCGCTGAGCACCGTGACCGCCGCGGCACGGTGGTAGCTCACCCGCTCGAGCCAGCGGGCGACGCGGATGATGTGCTCGTTGGTGATGGCCCCGGTCTCGACCGCGGCGTCGGGGAACACGTCCTGGATGTTGAACACCAGCGGGCCGCGGCGCACGAGGTGCGTGCCCCATCCGGTGAGCCCCATCGTGAGCGGTGGCGACATGGCGATGACGGCGTCGACCCGACCACCGCGCAGCGAGGCGAGCCCCGACAGCGCGCTGAACCCGACGAACCCGAGCGCGCGGCGCACCAGGTTGCGCTTGTCGGTGCCGGGGAACGGGTGCACGCGGGTGATGGAGCCCCATTCGGTGCGCTCGCGGCGCACCCACCTGCCGTCCCACCCGGGTTCGATGCGGTGTTCGCGGTACCAGGGCAGCGCCGTCACCACGTGCAGCTCGTGGCCGAGCGCCGCCAGCTCGTGCACGATGCGCGAGATCACCACGCCGGTGGGAGCGGTGTCGGGGTCGAAGTGCGGGCACAGCACCGCGATGCGGAGCGGGCGACCGGTGTTCATGCCAGGTGGGGTGTTCATGCCAGGTCCAACGCTCGCGCATACGCCGCGGCCAGCGCGGCGCCGCTGGCCCGCGAGGTGAAGTCGAGCGCGCGACGACGTCCGGCGGCCACGAGCTCGTCGCGCCGGGTGGCGACCTCGTCGAGCACGCCGGCCCAGGCGTCGGGGCGCAGCGGTCGCACCAGCCCGGCGTCGCCGACGATCTGCGGCATGCAGGTGGCGTCGCCGCAGACGACGGGTGCGCCGAGGGTCATCGCCTCGATGAGCGGCGCCCCGAACCCCTCGTACCGGCTGGGGAACACCATCGCGTGGGCCATCGTGAGCAACCCGTTGCGGTCGGCGGCGGGCACCCGCCCGAGCCGACAGACGCGAGGGTCGGTGCACGCGGACACGATGTGCTCGGCCATGCCGCTGCCACCTGTGAGCACGAGCCGCAGGTCAGGGTCGTGCCAGTGGTCGCGCATCATGCGCAGCAGGAACTCGTGACCCTTGTGCGGGTGGGTGACGGCCGGGTACACGATGACCGGGCCCTCGCCGAGCGCGTACCGGGCGCGCAACTCGGCCTCCGGGGTGACGTCGGCGGCCACGGCGGGCTCGATGCCGTGCGGCACGACCATCACCCGGTCGGGGTCGACGCCGTACGCCTCCACCACGGAGGTGCGCACGTACTCGCTGGGCACGGCGACCACCGTCGCGCGGCGCGCCGACGGCGGGATGACGGCGCCGAGGTACGCACGCTTGAGACGCGAGAAGTACTCCGGGTAGGTGCGGAACTGGAGGTCGTGGATGGTGAGCACGTACGGCTGGTGGGCGCGCACCGGGGCGGTGCCGCCGCCGTGGTGCACGAGTGCGGCGTCGCCCGTGTGGCGGCGCAGCCAGGTGGCCTCCCCGACGATGCGGCGGGCGCGACCGTGGCTCTCGAACTCGGGCTCCACCACGTCGGCCACGGCGTGCAGCTCGGGGTGCGCTGCCGCCAACCCACGGGCGGCGGCCACCGTGGGACGCCAGCGCGGCTCGGGCTGCTCGCCGAGGCCGAGCAGCTGGCGCACGAGGTACTCCTCGGAGCCGCCCACGCCGCCGGGCACGCACCACAGCATGTTCACCAGCACCGTCGGGTTCGACGTCACGGGCACAGCTCCCGGTAGGCCGCGGCGGTGAGGTTGGCGGTCTCGGCCCAGCTGCGCCGCTTCGCCCGGGCGAGGCCCTTGGCGGCGAGCTCCGTGCGACGGCGGCGCGCCTCGTCGATGCCACGAGCGATGTCGGCGTGGTCGAACGGGTCGACCAGCACCGCGGCGGAACCCGCGGTCTCCTCCGTGGCAGTGCCGCGGCTGGTGACCACCGGAGTGCCCTGCGCCATGGCCTCCAGCACCGGCAGCCCGTAGCCCTCGCGCTCGCTCGGGTAGCAGAACACCGACGCGCCCGCGTAGAGACCGGGGAGGTGCTCGGACGGCACGAAGCCGAGGAAGCGCACCCGCGGGTCGGGATCGACGCCGGTGTCGCCCCACCCCTCGGCACCCGCGACGACCAACGGCACACCGGGCGGCAGTTCGTCGAGCGCAGCGACCAGGCCGCGCAGGTTCTTGCGCGGCTCGACGGTGCCGACGAACAGCAGGTACTCGTCGGGCAGGTCGTACGCGGCGCGCACGGCCGCGACGTCGTCGGCCGAGGCACGCTCCACCTCCACGCCGAGCGGCACGAGCCGGAGGCGATCGGCGTCGAGCCCGGCGGCGAGGCAGTCGTCGAGGGTGGCCTGGCTGCTGCACAGCACGAGATCGGCCCGTCGACGAACGAGGTCGAGGCTGCGGTTGAACACCTTCACACCGTGCGAGGTGAAGTGATCGGGCTCGTGCAGGAACGCGAGGTCGTGGAGCGTGACCACCAACTTCGCGTCGGTGGGGCACGGGATGACCGTCGTGGCATGCGCGATGTCGACCCGGCCGGTGGCGCGCTCGACCTTCGGCCAGCCCACGCGCAGCCACGCCTCGTACAGCCACGGCGCGGCGAGCGGCAGATGCGCGACCGGGATGGACGGCAACCACGGCTCGGGCGGCAGATGACGGTGACGTCCGGCCACACCGACGAGGCGGATGTCGTCGTGCGCAGCCATCGCTTCGGCGACGCGCAGCGCCGCCACACCGGTGCCACCGGGCACCCGGTGCCAGCACTGCTCCAAGGTGTAGGCGACACGCACGACAAAGGAGACTATGTTCTTCACATGCGCACACAGTTGCCGCCCGAGCAGCTCGCCCGCGACGAGCGTTTCCACCGCATCACCACGGCCGAACGCTTCGCCGACGAACGCATGAAGGGCGCCGCCGAACAACGCCGCGTCGACCCGGCGTCCGAGGAGTCGTTCGACCGTGCCCGTCGGCAGATGCACGGCATCTTCGTCGGTGAGATCCAGGCGCTCGAGGGCGCCGGCCGCACGGCGTTCGACTACTCCACCGACGAGACCCCGTTCGCGATGAAGCTCGACATGGCCCGCCAGTGCTGGGACGAAGCCCGGCACGTCGAGATCAGCCTGATGCTCGGCGACCACATGGGCACCGGCGTCGGCGAGTTCAGCGAGGCCGTCACGTTGTTCGAGGCCGCCTGCCATCCCGACCCCGTGTTCCGCCTGGCCGGCGTGAACCGCGCGCTCGAGGGTCTCGCCATCGACGTGTTCACCACGATGCGCGACTTCGCCGTCGAGATGGACGACCCGGTGCTCGAGTTCTGCGAGGACTGGATGCTCGCCGACGAGGTCACCCACGTGAAGATGGGCAGCACCTGGCTGCGTGAGCTCACCAAGGACGACAAGGACCGCCAGACCCGTGCGCTCGAGTTCCAGCGCACCGTCGACGGCCTGTTCAACTTCCGCGGCGCGCGTGGCGAGACCCGCGAGGCCGCCATCCAACTGGCCCGCAAGTTCCGCGAGATGGCCGGCTTCGACACCAGCGAGATCGACGAGATCGCGCGCATGGCCGAGCAGCAGCGCGAGCAGTACCTCACCGCCTACTGAAAACCCGCGTGAGGCGCATTCTGCGATGCGGAAGACTCGCGGGATGACGCATCCGATCTGGCCGCTCTTCGACCTCCGTGTCGTCACGCCGCGCCTCGAGCTGGTGGCCATCGACGACCACGCCGCGTTCGCACTCGCCCAGCTGGCGGCCAAGGGTATCCACGACCCCGACTTCATGCCGTTCGCCATCGAGTGGACCGACGTGCCGTCGCCGCAGCAGGAGCGCAACACCGTGCAGTTCTACTGGCGCACCCGGGCAGACCTGTCGCCGAACCAGTGGAACGTCAACCTGGCGGTGCGGGTCGACGGGGAGATCGTCGGCACCACCGGACTGATGGCGCACCAGTTCCCGGTCACCCGCACCTTCGAGACCGGCTCGTGGCTCGGGCGCGAGTTCCAGGGTCTGGGCATCGGCAAGGAGATGCGCATCGCCACGCTCCAGCTGGGCTTCCTCGGCTTCGGCGCGCAGACCGCGACGACCGCGGCGTTCCACGACAACGGCCCGTCGCTGGGCGTCACACGCAGCCTGGGCTACGAGCCGAACGGCAGCACGGTGAAGGTACGGCGAGGAGCGGCAGCCACCTCGTTGCAGTTCGTGATGCCACGAGCGCACTTCGACGCGCACCTGCGGCGCGACGACATCGAACTGCACGGCGTGGCACCGTGCCTGCCGCTGCTGGGGCTGTGAACCGTCAGTAGAACGGCAGGTAGTGCTCGAGCTCCCAGTCGGTGAGCACTTCACCGGCGTTGTCGGTCCACTCGTTGCCGGCCGCGTGGAACAGGTCGAGCTCGTACTTGCGCAACTGCACGTAGGCACGGCTGAGGTCGGCGCCCATTGCGTCGCGCAGCACGTCGTCGGCCTCGTAGGCGGCGATGGCCTCGGCCAGCGAGTGCGGGGTGTGGCGGTCGGTGTTCGGCTCGCTGTCACCGTCGCCGGCCTGCGGCTCGCCGCAGTCGAGGCCCTCGGACACGCCGATGAGTGCCGCGTTGAGCATGGCCGCAGCGGCCAGGTACACGTTCGCGGTGCCGCACGGCATGCGGTTCTCGATGCGCGTCGCGTTGCCGCGCTCGCCGGGGATGCGGTAGGTGCTCGAGCGGTTGTCGAGACCCCAGTTGGCCCAGTAGCCGGCGATGATGCCGGGGATGAGGCGGCGGTAGCTGTTCACCGTCGGCGCGCACATCAGTGCCTGCGCCTCGTGGTGGCGGATGAGGCCGCCGAGGCTGTTGCGGCACAGCTCGGAGATGCCGTGCTCGGCGTGCGGGTCGTCGAACGCGTTGAGGCCACCGTCGACCGGCGACAGCGAGAAGTTGATGTGCAGGCCGCTGCCGACCATGGTGGCGCTCGGTCGGCCCATGTAGGTGACGCCGTAGCCGCGCTGCACCGCGAGCTCGCGGGTCATCTCCTTGGCGATGAACGCACGGTCGGCCGCGTCGAGCGCCGGCCCGTATTTCATGTTGAGCTCCATCTGGCCGGGGCTGAACTCGCCCATCACGCCCTCGAGGTCGAGCTCGGCGGCCTCGGCGGCGTCGAAGAAGTCGAACATCAGGCCGGTGTTGTCGCCGCCCATGCCGACGCCGTACACGCGGTGCGCTGGGATGACCAGCGGCACGAAGCCGCCCGGCGCGGCTGCGTCGGGCTGCATGACGTAGAACTCCATCTCGTAGCCGAGCATCGGCTCGTAGCCGAGCGCCCGCCAGGCCTCGACGGCCTTCGCGAGCGCCGTGCGCGGGGCCAGTGCGAGCGGTGCGTGCTGGTACTCGAGGTCGGCGATCACCACGTCGGTGTCGACCTCCCACCCGGCGCGGCGCGTCTCGCGCAGCGGCACGGTGGACAGGTCGGGGAAGCCGACGTCGGCGGCGTAGCCCTCGACGGGGAGGATCTCCCGGTCGATGCCCATGGTGAGCGTGGTGACGGCGTGGTGACCGTGCTCGCTCAGCCGGCGCTCGGGCACGTACCGCCCGTGCGACAGGCCGTTCAGGTCGCACCACATGACTCGGACTCGTCGGTTCCCCATGGTCGGGGGACGATAGCAAAGGGTCGAGCGGACATCGTTCGTTCCCTAACGAGTTTTCGGTCTAGGGTTGTCGGATCCGTGGAACAGAAGGCTCACGGTCATCCAGGGGGAGATTCATGAAGAAGCGTTTGATCCCGGCCGCCATCGTGTCGCTCGGCCTCGTGCTCGCAGCCTGCGGCGGCGACGACGAGACCGCCGACACCGCCGGCGCCGAGACCACGGCGGCCGGCAGCGAGACCACGGCCGGCGGCAGCGACACCACCGCCGCCGAGGGCACCGACACGTCGGTGGCCTCCGACTGCTCGCTCGAGACGCCGCTGAAGATCGGCTTCGCCGCCGACCTCGGCGAGCTCGGCGCGTTCAGCGACCAGCCCGGCTCGGAAGCCGCGAAGGTGATGGTCGACCAGATCAACGCCGCCGGCGGCGTGGGCGGCCTGCCCATCGAGTACAGCGTGAAGGACATCCAGGGCGACCCCGCCACCACGCAGCGCGCCGCACAGGAGATGCTCGACGACGGCGTCAACGCCATCATCGGCCCGCCCTTCGCCAACACCGGTGCCCCGCTGCTCGACACGGTCGCCGGCAAGGCACCCGTCGTGTTCATGGCCACCACCGACCCGTCGCTCGCCGACCCGTCGCGTGGCGCGTTCCTCACCAGCTTCAGCGACAAGTCGCAGTCGGCGGCCATCGCCGAGTTCGCACTCGGCAAGGGTTACACCAAGGCCGTCACGCTGAGCAGCACCGACGACGTGTACTTCTCGGGCAACCCCGAGTACTTCACCACCGTGTTCACCGAGGGCGGCGGCGAAGTGCTCGGCGACTACGCCTACAGCCTGGCCGACGCCGACTTCTCGACGCAGGTGAACGAGATCTCGAACCTCGCCGACAAGCCCAAGGTGCTGTTCACCGCGATGGTGATGCCCCAGACCCAGACGCTGCTCGAGCAGCTCGATGCCGCCGGCCTCGGCGACATCGTGGTGATGGGCGTCGACGGCTTCGACGCCACGGTCGTGTGGAGCGCCGGCGACATCGCCGACGGCGTGTTCTTCGCCGCGCACACCTTCCCGCAGGACACCAACGACGTCGAGCAGTTCCTCGCCGACGCCGCTGATGCGGGTGCGCAGATCGAGACCATCAGCTTCGGCGCCCTGTCGGCCGACTCGGTGCAGATCCTGGCGGCCGCGGCCACCCAGGCGTGCTCCACCGACCCGGCGGCGCTCACCGAGGCCATCAACAACCTCGAGGACCTGAAGGTCACCACCGGCTCGGTCACCTACAAGGACCGCAACGGCGTGCCCGACAAGGACGTCGTCATCCTCACCGTCGAGGGTGGCGCACCGGCGTTCGTCGAGGCCATGCGTCCGGCCAACGTGCCCGACTGATCCGCCGAGCACGCCGCGCATGCTCGAGGTCGACGACATCACCACGCGCTACGGCGCGATCACTGCGCTCCACGGCGCCTCCCTGGAGGTGCGCGCCGGTGAACTGGTGGCGCTCGTCGGCCCGAACGGTGCCGGCAAGACCACGCTGCTGAACACGGTGGCCGGGCTGTTGCGCCCGGCCACCGGCAGCGTGCGGCTCGACGGTGACGACGTCACCGGGATGGAGCCTGCGTCGCTCGTGCGACGCGGGCTCGCCCTGGTGCCCGAGCACCGCCGCATCTTCAAGGACCTGACCGTCGAGGAGAACCTGCGCCTCGGCGGCACCACCGCCTCGAAGGCCGATCGCAAGGCCCGCCTCGACGAGGCGGCCGAGGTCTTCCCGGTGCTCCGTGCGAAGTGGAGCACCTCGGCGGGCTTCCTCTCCGGCGGCGAGGCACAGCAGCTTGCCGTGGCCCGGGCACTGATGAGCAACCCTCGCCTGCTGCTGCTCGACGAGCCCACGATGGGCCTCGCGCCCACCATCGTCGACGTGGTGTTCGACCTGCTGGCGCGACTGCGCGAACAGGGCCGCACGATGCTGGTCGTCGAGCAGAACGCCACCCGCATCCTCCAGCTCGCCGACCGCGGCTACCTGCTGCGCACCGGCAACATCGTGGCGAGCGGCACCGGTGCCGAGCTCGCCGCCGACACGTCGCTGTTCGACACCTTCATCGGTGGCGAGACGTCCGGGAGCACCTCGTGACCAAACTCATCCAGACCGTCGTCGACGGCCTCGGCGTCGGCAGCACGTACGCGCTGCTCGCCCTCGGCATCTCGCTCATCTTCGGCGTGATGCACCTGGTGAACTTCGCCCACGGCGAGCTCATCACCGTCGGCGCGTACACCGCCTACTTCTTCTTCCTCCACGGCGGCAGCTGGTGGTGGATGCCCATCGCCATCATCGGCGCCGCGGTGCTCGCCTCGGTCACGATGGAGTTCGTGGCGTTCCGCTGGGTGCGCAACGCGAGCCCGTTCACGCTGCTGCTCACGTCGTTCGCCATCGAACGGCTGTCGCACGCGCTGTGGCAGATCTTCGTCTCGCCGAAGCAGCGTGCGTTCCCCAAGCCGGCCTGGGTGTTCAACCAGTTCAGGATCGGCGGCGTCAGCTTCGAGGTGATGGACGTCGTCACCATCGGTGTCACCATCGCCACCCTGGCCATCACCGCGATGGTGTTCAAGCGCACGATGTTCGGCATCAGCGTGCGCGCCGCGGCCGAGGACTTCGACGCCGCCCGGCTGATGGGCACGCGGGCCAACCGGGTCATCTCCGGCGCGTTCGCGTTCGCCGGCTTCCTGGCTGGCGTGGCTGCCTGCCTCATCCTGATGCGCACGCCGGCGGCCGAGCCGAGCATGGGCACCGACTGGTTGCTGAAGGCGGTCATCGCCGCCGTCATCGGTGGGCTCGGCAGCTTCACCGGCGCCGTCGTCGGTGGCGTGGTGCTCGGCCTGCTCGAGACGCTCACCCGCGCGTACCTCCCCGAGGTGGCCACCGGGTGGGACAAGTTCTCGACGGCGGTCGTGTTCCTGGTGATCGCCGTGTTCTTCGTGGTGCGGCCCGATGGCATCTTCAAGGTGTCGCACGCGGAGCGTGTGTGATGGGCACCATCCTCCAGCGCACCCTCCGATCCACGCTCGGCAGCGCCGTGCTGATGGCAGCCGTCGCCGCGTTGGCGATGGTGTACACCAGTGGCGGCGGCGCCTCCCGCAACTCGCTCATCGCCGAGATGCTGAGCAACTTCATCCTCGTGCTCGGCATCCAGGTGTTCATCGGCAACACCGGCGTGCTCAGCTTCGGGCACATGGCGTTCGCACAGATCGCCGCCTACGCCACCGCCGTCGTCGCCATCCCGGTCCTCGCGAAGGAGAAGGCACTCCCCGACATCCCGTTCGGGTTGAGTGACGTGGAGCTCGGCGCGTTCGGCGCCACCGTCGTCGCCGTGGCCATCACGGTCGTCGTCGGCGCCCTGCTCGGCGTGGCGGTGTGCCGCGCCCGAGGCCTGGCCCCGACGATGATCACGCTCGCGCTGCTGTTCGTGGTCGAGCAGCTGGTGAAGAACTGGGAGGAGCTCACCCGCGGTGCGGGCGGCCTCTCGGGCATCCCCATCGTGAAGGGCACGGGCTGGCTCTACCTGGGCGCGTTCGTGGCACTGGTGGTGGCGGCGTTCTTCCAGGAGATGCGCATCGGCCGGTTCTCCGTCGCGACCCGCGAGGACGAGCTCGCGGCACCGGCGCTCGGCATCCGCATCTTCACGTCGCGCTACGCGGCGTGGGTGGTGAGCATCGCCCTCACTGCGCTCGGCGGGTCGCTGCGCGCGCAGTCGCTCGGCAGCGTGAACCCGAAGCAGTTCACGATGGACGCCGGCATCCTCGTGCTCGTGATGCTCGTCGTCGGCGGGATGAAGACCGTCAGCGGCGCCGTGCTCGGCACGGTGCTCATCACGGCGGGCAACGAGCTGTTCCGCCAGCTCGGCGACCCCGAGCGGCTCGACATCGAGCGGTTCCCCGATCTGTTCCTCGGCGTGGCCATGCTGCTCGTGATGGTGCTGCGACCCGACGGCCTGCTCGGCGACCGCGACCTGATGGGCTGGTTGCGACGGAAGATGTACCGGCCGGCGAAGGCCGAGCCCATCAAGGCCGAGGTGGGCACGCGCGAGCTCACGGCGCGCGACGTGGAGGTGCACTTCGGCGGCTTCGTCGCGCTCGACGGCGCGGGCCTCACGGTGCGACCGGGTGAGGTCGTCGGCCTCATCGGCCCCAACGGCGCCGGCAAGACCACCCTGTTCAACGTCATCACCGGCCTCGTCGACGAGACCGCCGGTGCGGTGCGCCTCGGCGACGACGACATCTCGACCGACACCCCGGTCGGCGTGGCCCGCGCCGGCCTCGCCCGCACGTTCCAGAACCTGCGGCTGTTCCCGGGGCTCAGCGTGCGCGAGAACGTCGCCCTCACCGCGCTGGTGGCCGCCCGCCACCGCAGCCACCGCGTCCGGCCCGACATCGACCTGCTGCTGGCCGAGGCCGGCCTCACGGAGTGGGCGGATCGCGCCGCGGGCACGCTCGACTACGGCAACCAGCGCCGACTCGAGCTCATCCGTGCCGCGGCCCTGGCCCCCGAGTACCTGCTGCTCGACGAACCGACGTCGGGCATGAGCGACACCGAGAGCCTCGCGATGGTCGACTCGGTGCGCAAGGTGGCGGGTCTGATCGGCGCCGGGGTGCTGGTCATCGACCACGACCTGGGCTTCATCACGCGCATCAGCGACCACATCGTGGTGCTCAACGAGGGTCGCGTGCTGGCCGAGGGCACGCCCGCCGAGGTGCGTGCGAACCCCCTGGTGGCCGAGGCCTACCTCGGTTCGCAGGCCTGACGCCCTGCGCGCACAGCGTCACATTCCCAGACAGTTTCTTGACCAAACCTTTTCGATTCGTGTGTCGTGTCACCGTCGTGCACGTGGACGGGGGTCTCATCAAGCGGGTCAGGGTTCGCACCCTGCTCGCGCTGCTCACCGCCGCAGCTGCCTTGGCAGTGGGCATGGTGCAGACCGCCGATGCGAAACCGCGGTCGCCGGCCACACCCGTCACGTGCTCGCAGCCGGGTGGCTGCACGGAGCTGGCCAACAGCCAGCTCTGACACCCGGTCCAGTGCTTCCTTGCCCAGACGTGGCGCAGGGTCGTTCGGCTCCGAACGGTCCTGCGCTACGTTCGGGCGATGGCCCGGCCTGACGCACTGCCGCACCTCGACATCCTCGGCCACGACGTCTACGAGCACGGCGTGCCGTTCGCCGCGTACGACGAGTTCCGGCGTGTCGCCCCCGTGGCGTGGGTGAACGAGACCGAGGCGAACGGGCACCACGGCACCGGGTTCTGGTCGCTCACCCGGCACGACCAGGTGGTCGCGGTGCACAAGGACTGGCGCACGTTCTCCAGCGAGGTCGGCGGCACCGAGATCGAGGACCTCGACCCGGACGCGCTCGTCGCCCGGCGCACGATGCTCGAGACCGACCCGCCGCGCCACACCCGGCTGCGCCAACTCGTGAACCCGACGTTCAGCAAGCTGGCGGTCGACACCTACGCCGAGCACGCTCGCCATCTCATCGACGACGTGCTCGACCGCGTGGTCGGCGCACCCACCTGCGACGGCGTGTACGACGTGGCCCGCGAGCTGCCCATCCGGATGATCACCGGGCTGCTCGGCGTGCCCGACGACGACGCGCCGCAGCTGTTCCACTGGGCCGACCAGATCGTCTACAACGCCGACCCCGACTACTCCCCCGCCGTCAGCGACCAGGTCGACACCGACCCGTACCGGCTGCTGCCGTTCCGCAGCCCGGTGAGCCTGACGGTGCTCGACTACGTGCAACGCCTCGCGACGGCCCGGCGCGGCGTCGTGGGTGGCGACGTGCTCACCGTGCTCACCAACGCGCTGGTCGACGGCGAGCCGCTCACCGAACGCGAGCAGGGCACGTTCTTCCTGCTGCTGCTGATCGCCGGCAACGAGACCACCCGGCACTCCCTGTCGCACGGCCTGCTCGCGTTCGCCGAGCACCCCGAGCAGCTCCATCGGTTGCGCTCCGACCCGTCGCTGCTCGACACCGCCGTCGAGGAGGTGCTGCGCTGGACCAGCCCGCAGTTGCACTTCCGCCGTACGGCCACCGTCGACACCGAGATCGGTGGCATCGCGGTGGCCAAGGGCGAGAAGGTGGTCACCTGGTACATGGCCGCGAACTTCGACCCCGAGGCGTTCCCCGACCCGTACGTGTTCGACCTCGGCCGCACCCCGAACAAGCACGTCACGTTCGGCGGCGGCGGGCCGCACCTGTGCCTGGGTCAGTGGATGGCCCGGCTCGAGGTGCGAGCGTTCCTCGAAGCGCTGGTGCGTCGAGTGGAGCGCGTCGAGCTCGTGGGTGAGCCCCGCCGCGTGCGCAGCAACTTCATCAACGGCCTCAAGGCCCTCCCCCTCACCCTCCACCCGCGAACGTGAGTTCGCGCGCCTGACCCGCGAACTTGAGTTCGCGGGTCAGGCGGTGGCGGCGATGTAGCGGTCGGGGCGTACGAGCACGGCGCGCTCGCCGTAGGTGGCGCGGGGCTCGACCACCACGGGGCGGTCGTCGGGGGCCGTGAACCCGGCGTCGGCGGCCACCCACACCCAGCCGTCGGGCAGGCGGTCGTCGAGGCGGTCGGGCTGCGGCAGCAGATGGCCCACCGGGAACTCGCCGCCGAGGTCGAGCCCGGGCAGGCGCGACCAGCGTCGCGGGTCGGGGGTGCTGGCCACCGGCAGGTCGGTGGGGTCGTCGGCCAGGCGGCTGAGCGTGCGGCCGGCCTCGATGGACAGGTCGGTGACGGCCTCCACGTGCGGACGGCGTTCGGCCTCGTAGGTGTCGAGCAGGCGACGCGGCGACACCCCCTGCAGCACCTCGACGAGCTTCCACCCGAGGTTCACCGCGTCGCGCACGCCGCTGCACAGCCCCTGCCCCATGAACGGCGGCATCATGTGCGCGGCGTCGCCACACAGGAACACCCGACCCTCGGGCCCGCCACGCCACTGCTCGGCCACGAGCGCGTGGAAGCGGTAGCGCGCGGCGCGTACGAGCGTGGCGTTGTCGGCGGTGACACCCCACGGGGCGAGCAACCCCCACGGGTCGGGGTGCTCGTCGCCGTGGAGCAGGAACTCCCACCGGCGGTAGGCGCCGTGCGACGGCACGAACGTGGCGAGGCGCTCGGGATCGCACACCTGCTGGATGACGGGCGGCAACGGCGGCACGGCCGTGTCGTGCAACGTGACGTCGACCACCAACCACGGCTGGTGGTAGAGCAGGTCACGGAAGCGCACACCGATGGCGTCACGCGTGCCGCTGGTGGCGCCGTCGCAGCCGACCACGTACGTGGCCTGCGCGAGCAGCGCGTCGATGCCCGGCGCCTCGTCGCCGAGGCGGATCTCGACGTTCGGGAACCATTCGAGCCCCGAGCGCAGCATCACCTCCAGCTGCGGCTGCACGAACACGTAGTCCTCGTGCCATCCGAGCAGCGGTTCGCGCTCGAACCCCTCGAACGTGAACAGCGGGGTGCCCTTCGCGTCGACGTAGTCCATGCCGGACGACACGGTGAGCAGCCGGTGCAGGTCGGCCTCGAAGCCGAGCCACTGGAACACGCGGGCGATCTCGGCGTCGAGGTGGCAGGCGCGCGGCTGGCTGTACGGCGCAGTGCTGCGTTCGTACACCACCACGCGCAACCCGGCTCGCCCGAGCACGTGCGCGAGGGTGACGCCGGTGGGCCCGAGGCCCACGATGGCGACGTCGAACGACGCAGCCACGCCCGCTACACCTCGGGCGCGACGGTCTCCCACTGGGTGGTGCCCCAGGTGACCGCCAGGAGGGTGCTGTCGTTGCCGGGTGCGGCACCGTGCCAGTGCCGTTCGTTCGGCGGGCACACCACCAGGGTGCCGGGGGCGAGCCGCACCTCACCGTCGGCCTCGGTGCCCACACGTGCCTCACCCGACACCACGAACAACTGCTGCCCGCCGGGGTGCAGGTGCCAGAAGCTGACGGCGCCGTCCTTGAAGTGCACGAGCGCCGTGTCGGGCTGGTCGTCGGTGGGGGTGGCGTGGAGCATCTCGAGCTCGACGGTGCCGGTGAACCGGCCGCCGTAGAGCATCGACCTGTCGCCTTCGGGAATGACGTCCACGACCGGGCCCTACCGCTCGACGACGGGATTGCGCATCGTGCCGATGCCGGCGATGAACGTCTCGACGACGTCGCCGTCGCGCAGGAACCGACCGCGGGCCTCGCCCACGC
Organism: Actinomycetota bacterium; assembly: GCA_039796575.1. Classification (GTDB taxonomy): domain Bacteria; phylum Actinomycetota; class Acidimicrobiia; order Acidimicrobiales; family Ilumatobacteraceae; genus UBA668. The sequence continues at coordinate 71,385 of JBDKJP010000053.1, read as the reverse complement.
CGCCGGGCGTGCCGGTCCACACCAGGTCGCCCGGCTGGAACGTGATGTACCGGCTGAGCCACACCACGAGTGCGGACACGTCGAAGATGAGGTCGTTCGTGTTGGCCTCCTGCATCACCTCGCCGCTCACGGTGCCCTTCAGCTCGAGCGCGTCGGGGTCGGGCAGCTCGTCGGCGGTGACGAGGTACGGGCCGGTGGGGCCGAACGTGTCGTACGACTTGGCGATGGTGAACTGCTTCAGCGGTGGCCGGAACTGCTCGCCGCGGTCGCTGATGTCCTGCCCGCCGGTGACGCCGGCGAGGAAGCTCCACGCGTTCTCCCGGGTGGCGCCCTTGCAGGTGCGGCCGAACACGATGACGAGCTCGGTCTCGTAGTCGATCATGTCGAGCCCGGCGGGGATGACGATCTCGTCGAACGGCCCGCACACGCAGTTCTCGGTCTTCGCGAACAGGTGCGGTTCGGTGGGCAGCTCGCGGCCGCTCTCGAAGGCGTGCTGCTTGTAGTTCAGCCCGACGCCGTAGCCCTTCGGCGGGCGCGGCACGGGTGCACCGAGTTTCGACTCGTCGAGCACCGGCCAGGCCGCGGCGTCGGCCGCTGCGGCGACGGCGCGGAGGGCGTCGTGGTTGGCGAGGTCGCTGAGGAGCATCGGGTCGCTGCCGAGGCGGCCGTCACTGGCCCGTTCGACGTCGACGGCGTGCCCGTCGACCACGATGACGGCGCGTCCGTCGAGGTTGGCCAAACGCATGGGAGATCTCCTGGGTTGCTCAGTGGCCCGCCGGGAACCACATCTGGACGTTGCCGGTGCCGGCGGCGTTTTCATAGTCGCTCATCGCCGTGCCCGGCCAGTTCCAGGCGTGCCCACCCATGGCCGACGCCATGAGCAGGTAGTGCCCGAACCGGCCCTCCGGCGAGTACTGGCGGAACTCGGGGTAGAAGTCGAGCGCGGCCGCGTGGTCGCCACGCTCGAGCATGGCGATGAGGCGCTCGTCGGCGGCGCGGTGCTCGGGGCTGCGCAGGTGCACCGGGTCGGCGGCCTCGTGTTGGCGGAGCTCACGGAGGGGCCAGAACTTGTGCGAGAGCGCACCGCTGGCCACCAGCACGACACGGCGGTCGGAGCGGCGGATGGCCTCACCGATGACGGCGCCGGTGTCGATGAAGTCGTCGTACTCGGCGGTCTGGCAGAGGCTGAACGACACCCACTTCTCGTCGCGCTGGAGGAAGGGCGTGAGGTACACCGTGGCGTAGCGCACCGGAAGGCACGGGTCGTCGCTGGCGTGCACCCACACGTCGTCGCGCTCGTCGGCCACCTCGGCCATCAGGTGCGCGAGCGCAGGGTCGCCGGGCATGTCGTACGGCATCTGCGGGTTGCCGCGCGGCAGCTCCTCGCTGGTGAACTTCCCGCTGCGACGGTCGTGCGCGCTGACGACGAACTCGAACGTGGTGAACCAGTGCGAGTCGAGCACCACGATGGTGTCGGGTTCGAGCGCGTCGATCTCCTTGCGGATGCGGTGGAGGCCCTCGAGGATGGTGAAGTCCTTGCCACCGTTCATCTCGAGACGGGTCACCTCGGGCAGCACCAGCGGCGGCACGTGCGACACGAGTGCCGCACCGACGACTTCCCCCATGACCTTCCCCCTTCGAATTCGTTTGGTCCCGAACAATCTACACTCCCGGGATGGTCGGAGTGCTCGCCCTGGTGGCCGCGGTGGTGGTCGGTCTCGGCGACTACCTGGGCGGACGCGCCAGCGTGGCCCGACCCGCGCTGGTGGTGACGTTCGTCGGTCAGCTCACCGCGGCCGTGCTCGCGGTGGTGGCCGCGTTGCTGCTGGGCTGGGAGCAACTGCACGGTGGCGACCTGCTGCTCGGCGGCGCGTCGGGGGTGACCGCTGCGCTCGCGACGATCGGGTTCTTCCACGCACTGGCCCACGGACGGATGTCGATCGTCGCACCGGTCACCGCCGCCACCGGCGTGCTGCTCCCCGTGCTGGTCGACCTGTTCGGCGGCTCCGACCTCGAGCCGATCACGTGGATCGCCATGGCGGTCGTGGTCGCCGCCATCCCGATGGTGGCCATGCGACCGGGCGGCGACGGCTCGCTCACGCTGCGCACCGAGCTCACGCTGTCGTTCGTGGCCGGCTGCGGCTATGCGGCGTACTTCCTGCTGCTCGGTCACACCGACCAGGACAGCGGTCAGTGGCCCGTCGCGGCGTCGTTCGTGGTCGGCGCCGCGGCCATCGGCGTGGTGGTGCTGGTGCAGCGTGCCACGGTGCTGCCCGTGCCGATGGGCGCGGTCGGCAGCGGCGTGTGCAGCGTGGTGGCCGGCGTGTGCATCGCCCGTGCGTTGCAGATCGGCCCGATCTCGTTGGCCACCGTGCTCGGCTCGCTGTACCCGGTGGTGACGGCCGGGCTGGCCGTGCGGCTGGACGGCGAGCGCCTGCGTCCGCTCAACGTGGTGGGCATCGTGCTCGCCGTCGGCGGCGCCGCCGCGGTGGCCGGCACACACTGACCACGGTGGGTTCTGGGGACGGTCAGCCGAGGCGGCCGCGTGCCTCCAACAGCGCCACCACCGCGTCGGCTGCGGCCTCTGCGGAGCCGACCGTGGTGTCGATGCGCAGGTCAGGATCGACCGGCGGCTCGTACGGGGAGTCGATGCCGGTGAACGACGGGATGAGACCGGCGCGCGCCTTCGCATAGAGGCCCTTCGGGTCGCGCTGCTCGGCCACCTCGAGCGTGACGTCGACGTGCACCTCGACGAACTCGTCGGCGGCGAAGCGCGCGCGGGCCGCGTCGCGCTCTGCGCGGAACGGGGAGATGAACGCCACGAGCACCACCAGCCCGGCGTCGGCCATCAAGGCCGCCACCTCCACCGCGCGGCGGATGTTCTCCACGCGGTCGGCGTCGGCGAAGCCGAGGTCGCTGCTGAGGCCGGCGCGCACGGCGTCGCCGTCGAGCACGTACGTGGCCACGCACCGATGCTGCAACTCGGCCTCGACGAGCTCGGCGATGGTCGACTTGCCCGCACCCGACAGGCCGGTGAACCAGACCACGGTGGGTTGCTGTCCGAGCGTGCGCGCCCGGTCGTGCCGATCGACCATGTCAGCCTGCGAACGTCACGACGACAGTGCGAGCACGGTCTCGGCCAGTGCTTCGCGGTGGTCGCGCAGTGGCTCGTACCCGGCCTGGCGCAGCACCGCATTGTCGAGCACGCTGTTGGCCGGACGAGGCGCGGGGCGCGGCGGGTGCAGCTCGTCGGTGGTGATGGGCCGCACCATCGCGGGGTCCTTCCCCATCGCGGCCACCACTTCCTGGGCGAACTCGAACCACGACACGGCGACCTGGTTCGTGGCGTGGATGACGCCGGACAGCCGGTCGAGCGCGATGCGACGCAGCACCGGCGCGAGGTCCTGCGTGAACGTGGGATAGCCGATCTGGTCGGCCACGAACGCGAGCTCGGGGTGCTGGCCGGCAAGGCGCATGATGGTCTTCACCATGTTGTTGCCGTTCACACCGCACACCCACGACGTGCGCACCACGCTGGCCGACGGGCCGAGCACCAGTGCTTCCTTCTCGCCGATGAGCTTGGTGATGCCGTAGATGCTCTGCGGCGCCGGTTCGTCCCATTCGTGGTACGCCCGGTCGAGGCTGCCGTCGAACACGTAGTCGGTGCTCACCGTCACGAGGTGCGAACGGCTGCGGTGGCACGCCTCGGCCAACCAGCGCACGGCGGTGCCGTTCATGGCGAGCGCGAGCTCGGGGTCGCCCTCGCACGCATCGACCGCGGTCCACGCCGCGCAGTTGATGACGGCGTCGGGCGCGAGTGACGTGACCGCGCCGAGCACGGCCGAGCGGTCGCTCACGTCGAGGCCGGCACGGTCGAACGCGAACACGGCGTCGCCCGCGGCGGTGCACGCCGCGACGAGATCGGTGCCGAGCTGCCCCGCCGCCCCGGTGACCAGCACCCGCATCAGAGGCCGGCCTTGGCCTTCAACGGCTCCCACCACCAGCGGTTGTCGCGGTACCAGTTCACGGTCTCCTGCAGGCTCTCGTCGAACGTGCGCTGCATCGACCACCCGAGCGCGGTGACCTTGTCGATGTTGACCGAGTAGCGGCGGTCGTGGCCGAGACGGTCGTCGACCGGCTGGATGAAGCTCTCGTCGCGGCCCGTCAGCTCGAGCAGCGCGTAGGTGAGCTCCTTGTTGGTCATCTCCTGGTGCGCGCCGATGTTGTACACCTCGCCCACCACACCGTCGGTGAGCACGAGGTGCGCGGCACGGTTGTGGTCCTCGACGTGGATCCAGTCGCGCACGTTGCCACCGTCGCCGTACAGCGGCACCTTCTTGCCGTCGAGCAGGTTGGTGGTGAACAGCGGGATCACCTTCTCGGGGAACTGGTACGGCCCGAAGTTGTTGCTGCACCGGGTGACCACCACGGGCAGGCCGTAGGTGGTGACGTAGCTGAGCGCGATGAGGTCGCTGCCGGCCTTCGCCGCCGAGTACGGCGAGCGCGGCGTGAGGATGTCGGTCTCGACGAACGAGCCCTCGTCGATGGTGCCGTACACCTCGTCGGTGCTGATGTGCAGGAACTTCTGCACGCCGACCTGGCGGGCGACGTCGCACAGCACGTTCGTGCCGAACACGTTGGTGTGCACGAACGCGTACGGGTCCTTGATGCTGCGGTCGACGTGGCTCTCGGCGGCGAAGTGCACCACGGCGTCGTGGCCGTCCATCGCCGCGAGCACCGCGTCGCGGTCGCAGATGTTCGCGTGCACGAACCGGCAGCGCGACCCGTCGACGATGTCGTTGATGCTCTCCATGTTCCCGGCGTAGGTGAGCGCGTCGAAGATGGTGATCTCGTCGTCGCTGTTGGCGAGCACCCAGCGGGCGTAGTTCGAGCCGATGAATCCGGCGGCTCCGGTGACGAACAGCTTCATGTCAGGTCCTCATCGGCCAGTAGGGGCGGCGGCCTTCGGGCAGGTCGGCGCGCAGCGGGTTGGCCTCGTCGCGGGCGGACAGGATGGGGTCGGTGACACCCCAGTCGGCCCCGATGACGGGGTCGTTCCACTTCACGCCCAGCTCGTCGGCCGGGTTGTAGTAGCCGTCGACGAGGTAGGTCATCACCACGTCGGTGAGCGCGGCGAAGCCGTGCGCCACGCCCGGCGGGATGTACACGCCGAGGTGGTTCTCGCCCGAGATGTCGAAGCACTCGGTGCCGCCGTAGGTGGGGCCGCCCTCGCGCAGGTCGTGGAGCACGACGCGGATGGTGCCGACCGGGCAGTACCAGTAGTCGGCCTGGTGCAGGTGGTAGTGCAGGCCCACCACCGCACCCTGCTGCTTGTTCGACCGGTTGCCCTGCAGCATCTCGCGTGCGTTGGGGAACCACTCGCGGCGGTAGGTCTCGATGAAGAGGCCGCGCTGGTCACCGTGGAGGGTGGGTTCCACGATGTGCACGCCGGCGATGTGGGAGCTCTCTCGTACGTTGGGCATCGGGCTCCAGTATGGACCGTGGTCAGGGTGCGGGCGCGGGTCCGTTGCCGCGGAAGTACTGCAGCACCGGTTCGGCGCCGTCGCCGAGCAGCAGCACCGCGTTGCCGTCGATGGTCTCGGGCACCACGTCGAGCGAGTACGACTGCAGCCCGCCGTCGACCGCGCTGCGCAACGACGCCCCCGCCTCGATGGGGTCGAGGTGCTCGTCGATGCCGATGGCCGCGCCGATCGCGGCGATGAGCTCGCCGGCGCGGAACGGGTTCGTCTTCAGTTGCGCCACGCTCTCCTGCAGGCAGGCGTTCACGAACGCCCGTTGACGCGTGGAGCGGCCGAGGTCGCTGGTGGGGTCCTCGTGCCACTCGCCGTCGCGGAACTCCTCGTAGTGGCGGCTTCGGGCGTACGCGAGGCCCTGTGTGCCGTCGAGCACGTGGCAGCCGGGCTCGGTGATGTTGAGCCCGGTGTTGAGGTCGCGGGTCGGGTACAGGAAGCAGACCTGCACGCCGCCGAGCGCCTCGACCAGATCCTTGAAGCCGGTGAAGGCGACCTCGACGTAGTGGTGCACCGGGATGCCGAGCGCCTCCTGCACCGTGCGCACCAGCACGTCGGGGCCCTTGCCGAAGGCGGCGTTGATGCGGCTCTCACCGCTGTCGCCGGCGATGTCGACCCACAGGTCACGCGGGATGGACAGCAGTGAGGCGTTGCCCGACTCCTTGTCGTAGCGCAGCACCATGATGGTGTCGCTGCGCTGACCGATGTCGCTGCCGCCGTCGCCCGTGTTGGGGTCGCCCGCGGCGCGGCTGTCGCTGCCGACGAGCAGGTAGTTGTCGATGGTGCTGCTGGCCGGGCTGAGCACCTCGGCCACGCCCGGCACGCGGGCCACGGCGTCGACCGTTCGGCGGGCCGCGATGAGCACACCCACGGTGCCCGCGACGGTGACGAGGAGCGCGACCGTCAGCAGTCCGGGCAGCCGTCGCCGGCGCGGCAGGGGCGTCGTGTCGAGGGCCAGCACGGCCGTTCACGGTAGTGGCGGGTCGGCCGCGGGTGGCGTCACCCCTTGGGGCGCAGGTGCACCACGTCGCCGGTGTCGATGCGGTGCGAGATGCCGCACTCGTCGAGCACCACGAGGCGGCCGTCGGACTCGACGTCGATGGCGCGGCCTTCCACCACCCCGTCTGCCAACTCGACGCGCACGGCCCGGCCGAGCGTGCCGAGGTGCGTCCGATAGGTGGCGGCGATGTCGCCGGGCAGTTCGTCGTATGCCGCGAGCAACGCGGCGAGCACGTCGAGCGGGTCGATGCCGTCACCCAACCGGGCCGCGCCTTCGGGCGCCCAGCCGACGTTGATGCCGATGCCCACGACCACGCACTGCCGACCGTCGACGAAGGTCGACTGGGCCAGCACGCCGGCGAGCTTCCGGTCGTCGACCAGCAGGTCGTTCGGCCACTTCAGCCGGGCGTCCACGCCACCCACCCGTTGCGCCGCCGTCGCCGCGGCCACTCCCACTCGCTGGGTGAGCACGTGCGGCACGTGCGGCACGTCGGTGAACAACAGCGACACGAGCAGGTTCGAACCGGGCGGCGCCACCCAGACGCGGTCGAGCCGACCACGTCCGGCCGTCTGGTGGCGCGCCGCCAGCGCCGACCGATCGGGCGCCCCCGCGGCGGCGCCGGCGAGCAGATCAGCGTTCGTGCTGCCGGTCTCGTCGACCACCCGCACGTGCCAGCCGGGCGGCCAGTGGTGGGATGAGGTGGCACCGAGGGGTTCCATTCCGGCAAGATTGCCACCTGTGCTGAAAAAGATCCTGATTGCCAACCGCGGCGAGATCGCCGTCCGTGTCATCCGAGCAGCTCGTGAGCTCGGCATCCAGACCGTCGCGGTCTACAGCGAACTGGATCGCGACGCGCTCCACGTGCGCCTGGCCGATGAGGCGTACGCACTCGGCGGCACCACCGCGGCCGAGAGCTACCTCAACACCGAGGCCATCCTCGACGCCATCGAGAAGAGTGGCGCCGACGGTGTGCACCCCGGCTACGGCTTCTTCTCCGAGAACGCCGACTTCGCCCGGGCCATCACCGCCAAGGGCGTCGCCTTCATCGGCCCGCCGCCGGAGGCCATCGACGAGATGGGCGACAAGGTCAGCTCGCGCAAGGCCGCGCTCCGCGGCGGCGCACCCATCGTGCCGGGCACCACCGAGTTCGTGCAGTCGGTCGACGAGATCGTCGCCTTCGGCCGCGAGTTCGGCTACCCCATCGCCATCAAGGCCGCGTTCGGCGGCGGCGGTCGCGGCATGAAGGTCGTGCGCTCCGAGGCCGAGGTGCAGGAGGCCATGGACAGCGCGCAGCGCGAGTCGAAGGCGTTCTTCGGCCGTGACGAGATCTACATCGAGCGCTACCTCACCTGGCCGCGCCACGTCGAGGTGCAGATCGTGGGCGACCAGCACGGCAACGTCGTCTGGGTCAGCACCCGCGACTGCTCGGCCCAGCGTCGGCACCAGAAGCTCATCGAGGAGGCCCCGTCGTACGGCATGGCCCCCGGCATCGAGGAGGCCATGGGCGAGGCGGCCATCAAGGCGGCCAAGGCCGTCGGCTACTTCAACGCCGGCACGGTGGAGTTCATCTACCAGGACGGCGAGTTCTTCTTCCTCGAGATGAACACCCGTCTGCAGGTCGAGCACCCGGTCACCGAGGTCATCACCGGCATCGACCTCGTCGAGTGGCAGATCCGCGTCGCCAGCGGCGAGCCCCTGCCGATGACCCAGGAGGAAGTGGCGGCGCAGCGTCGCGGCCACGCCATCGAGATCCGCATCAACGCCGAGAACCCGGCGGGCGGCAAGTTCCTCCCCTCCCCCGGCACCATCAGCAAGCTCGTCGCACCCGACGGCTTCGGTGTGCGCTTCGACGCCGGCTACGAGAGCGGCGACACGGTGAGCCAGTACTACGACAACCTCGTCGGCAAGCTCATCGTGTGGGGCAAGGACCGTCCCACCGCCATCGCCCGCACCGTCCGTGCGCTCGAGGAGATGGTGGTCGAGGGTGTGGCCACCACCATCCCGGCCGACCTCGCCATCCTCAAGCACCCCGACTTCCAGGCGATGGAGCACTCGACGAAGTGGGTCGAGGAGCGTCTCGACCTGTCGGCCATCGAGCCGCCGAAGGCGCCGGCCCCGGCCGAGGGCGACGACACGCCGCTCGTGCAGCGCACCACCACCGTCGAGGTCAACGGCAAGCGCTTCGGCGTGAAGATGTGGGTGCCCGACGTGCCGATGGTGGCCGCCGGACCGGCGAAGGCGGCCAAGAAACCCGCCCGCGCCGCGGGTGGCAGCGGTGGCGGCGGCGCGGCCGGTGGCAGCGGCAACGTCGAGGTGCCGATGCAGGGCACCATCGTGAAGGTGCTCGTCGAGCTCGGCCAGGACGTCGAGGCCGGTCAGGCCGTCGTCGTGCTCGAGGCGATGAAGATGGAGAACCAGATCAACGCCGAGAAGGCCGGCAAGGTCAAGGAGATCAAGGTGGCCGCCGGCGACACCGTCGGCGCCGGCGACGTCGTCGTCGTCATCGAGTAACCCGGACCATCCCCGCGAACTTAAGTTCGCGGGAGGCGGGGGCGGAGGACGACGAGGGTGCCGGCGGCCTTGTCGTGGACGCCCTGGCGGCGGGGGTCGATGAACGCCCACAGGTACACCATCAGCCCGAGCAGTTGCCCGATGCCCGGCACGACGCCGAACGCGGCCGGCACGAGCGAGCGCATGAACGCCGACGACGCCGTCACGCTGCCGCCGTCGGTGGCGTGCACCACACGCGTCCGACAGATCCACTTGCCGACGGTGAGGCCCCACTTCCACACGCCGATGGTCTCGTGGACGAGGCCGAGCGACACGAACACCACGTTGAACCAGAACGCCACCGTGCCGGTGAGCATCTGGTCGGGCGTGTAACCGAGCGCGAGGAACACCAGGAACGGCGGCAGCCCGGCCACCATCTGGTCGATCGCGAGACCGCCGATGCGCAGCCCGTACGGCGCCAGCTCGAGCCCGGCCGGCACCTCGGGCGCGACGCGCTCGTCGGGCTGCATCAGTGGGCCGTGCTCACTCGGCGGCTTCGGCCAGCGCCTCGGCGAGTGCCGGGTGCACGAGGAGGCTCTCGACGATGTCGGTGACCTTCAGGTTCGCGGTGACGGCGAGCGCGATGACGCTGATGAGCTCGGCGGCGTGGCGGCCGACGATGGAACCGCCGAGCACGACGCCCGTGGCCGGGTCGGAGATGATCTTCACGAAGCCGCGCGAGTCGTTGTTGATGAGCGCCTTCGGGGTGGCCGAGAACGGCACCTTCGTGACGCGGATCTTGCGGCCGACCGCGAACGCGTCGGCCTCGGCGAGGCCCACGTCGGCGATCTCGGGCTCGGTGAAGATGGCGCTGGCCGCCTTGTCGTAGTCGAGGTGGCGGTGGGCGATCTTCTGCAGACCCATCACGTGCTCGGCCACCTTGCGGCCCTGCATGCTCGCCACGCTGGAGAGCGGCAGCTTGCCGCTGACGTCGCCCGCCGCGTAGATGTGCGGCTGGTTGCTCTGGCAGTGGCGGTTGATGTTGACGTACCCGGCGCGGTCGGTCTCCACGCCGGCGGCGTCGAGGCCGAGGCCCTCGGTGTTGGGCACCGAACCGATGGCGAGCACGGCGTGCGAGCTGCGCACGACGCGACCGTCGTCGCAGCGCACCACCACGTCGTCGCCCTCACGCTCGATGGCGGTGGCGCGGGCACCCTTCAGCAGCTTCACGCCACGACGGAGGAAGTCGTCCTCGAGCACCGCCGCCACCTCGGGGTCCTTCTGCGGCAGCACCTGCTGGCGACTGACCACAAGCGTGACCTCGGCACCGAAGCTGGAGAACATGTGGACGAACTCCACACCGGTGACGCCCGAACCGATGACCGTGATGCTCTTCGGGAAGATCTTCGGCGGGTAGCAGTCGCGGGTGGTGAGGATGCGCTCGCCGTCGGGCGAGCACCACTCGGGGATGCGCGGGCTGGTGCCGGTGGCGATGAGCACGGCGTCGGCGGGGATGACCTTCGTGCCCTGCGCCGTGGTGACCTCCACCTCGTGCGGGCCGACCAGCCGCGCCGAGCCACGGAGCATGGTGACGCCCTGGCTCTCGAGCAGCTGCGTGGTGTTGTCCTTCAACCGGCCCTGGATGTTGGTGATGCGATCCGTGAGGGCCTCGATGTCGACCTCGGCCTCCTGCTGCTCGAGGCCCATGCCGCCGATTCGACGGGTGAACGCGATGGCGCCACCCGTGGCGATCATGGTCTTCGACGGGATGCAGTCCCACAGGTGCGCGGCGCCACCGATGACGTCGCGCTCGATGAGCGTGACCTCGGCTCCGAACCGGGCGGCATGGGTGGCAGCGGTGTTGCCCGCAGGCCCGCCACCGATGATCACGAAACGTGTCGACACGGTGGGTGAGGTTACCCGCACCTATGCGGCGGCGGTGAGTGACCAGCGGATGAGGCCGGTCACCGCGGCGCCGGCGGGGCGCACCAGCACGGTCTCGCTGACCGGCAGGTACGGCAGGCGCAACGGCCACCGGGTCCAGCCGGGCAGCAGCGACACGGCGGCCGCGGCCAGCACCGTGTACGGGCCGCGGGCGGCCAACGGCAGCGGCGGCTCGAGCAACAGGAAGCGTGCGGCCTGACGCGCCTCGGGGGTGCCCCGGCACTCGTCGCGGAAGTCCTTCAGTTCGGCGCGCAGGTCGGCCACCGATCGCGGTGCGTGGTTCACGCCCCACGCCTCGGCCACCAGGGCCATGTCGGCCACGTACTGGTCGGCCTCGGTGTCGGTGAGGTCGGCAGCGCCGTAGCGGCGGTACGCGGCGAGGAAGCTGTCGACCTCGCAGACGTGCACCCACCGCAGCAGGTGCGGGTCGTTGGCCGAGTAGGCGCGACCGTCGGCAGCGCGACCACGCACCCGTGTGTGCACCTGGCGCACTCGGGCGACGGCCGCCTCGGCGGTGTCGACGTTGCCGAACGTGGTGGCGGCCAGGAAGTCGGCGGTGCGCTGCAACCGCCCCCACGGGTCGCTGCGGTAGTCGGAGTGCTGCGCCACGCCGGCCATCGCCAGTGGGTGCATCGACTGCAGCAACAGGGCGCGCAGACCGCCGACGAACATCGAGGCGTCGGCGTGCACGCGGCGGATGACGCGGTCGTCGGCGAACCAGCGCGGCCCGGGCGCCTCGAAGATGGCGGCGGCCTTCTCGTCGGGCTCGTCGCCCACGACGCGCGAACGGATCTGGCCGCCCACCCACCGGCGCACCGGTTCGAGCGCGTCAGCCGTGCTCGTCACCGATGAACCCGTCCTCGGCGAACAACTTCTCGCGTTCGGTGGGCACGACGGGCGCGGCGCTGCCACCGACCGATTCGGTGGTGGGAGCGGCGAGGAACGGCCCGACGTTGCTGCAGAACCGCGACGGGTACGACCACTGGTCGCGTCGCTCGCCCACCCATTCGAGGTGCATGCCGTCGGGGGTGAGGAAGTTGCCGCCCCACGCGAAGTTGTGCTTGCGGAAGATGCGCACGATGCGGCAGTCGAGCTTCGGGATGCAACCCTGGCAGTTCGTGGTGGTGTTGGTGTCGAGCGGCTGCCCCCACGAGTGCCGCGACACCGAGCCGAGGGCCTGCGTGATGCGAGCGAACCGCACCGAGCCGGTGGCACAGCCGCCGTAGGCGTTGGCATTGGCGGCGTCGATGCCGCCACCGAGACCGGAGTTGACCACCTCGGTGAGCGCAGCGCGCAGGTCGGCCTTCATGCGGATGTTGCAGGTCGCCCGGATGCCGGTGGGGTACGTGTCGCGCGACGGCAGGTACGTGGCCTTCCAGGCGGCGTCCATCGACGTCCAGCCGGACGTGGAGAGGTTGGCGTAGTTGAAGTCGAACTCGCCCATCACGTACTTCGTCTCGGCCATGGTGAGCTGACCGTCGGGGTCGCGCGGATCCCACGAGCGGCGCACCTTCGCCTTCAGCGCCGGGTTGGTGATGCACACCGGCCCGGTGGGTGCGGTGCACAGGCCGCGGCTGTACAGGGCGGAGGTGAGGCGGGCCCGGTCGAACTGGCCGTAGATGAGCACACGGGTGGGGATGGTGGCGCCGAGGAGGTTGGCCTGCTCGACGCTCATCACGATCTCGGTGCCGCCGACCTCGCTGTCGCTGCCGATGCGGCCGATGGTGAACGGCCCCGGCGCCCCCACGAGGTACACGAGGTCGCCGACCTGCGCGCCGCGGATGGCGGCCGAGGTGGCGCCCATGACGATCTTGCCCTGCGCGATGACACCGGCCACGTCGCGACCCATCACGCCGCCGATGGCCTCGAGCGGCAGGGCGGTGACGGCCATGGGGAACGCCCAGCCGGCGCCCGACGACGCCTGCACGATGCCGCCGCCACGCCGCACCGACGTGAGCAGCGCGGTGAACCCGCGACCCACTACTGCGGGGGCGTTCACGTCGCGCGCTGCGGCGAGCGCCGCGTCGCGGATGCCGGCCGTGAGCTCACCGGTCTGGAACACCGACACGGCGGCGTACGGCAGCTCGAGCGGCGCAGCGACCGCGGTGGCCGTGGCCACGTCGTCGACGGTGTCGATGGGCAGCGCGGCGTCGGTGGGCAGGCTGGTGGCCAGCACCAACCCGGCCAGCAGCACCCCCAGGCCTCCGTATCGACGTCGCGACGGCATGGTCGTTCAGGGTACCGGCATCAATGGAACGGGGAAAGGCGGGGCCGAACCACTACCGTCAAGGGACTGTGAGCAGCGACGATCTTCCCCCCACCGACGACATCCACACCGGCTCGGGTCTGGTGGCGGAGAAGGCGAAGCGGCTGCAGAAGCTCGACGACCTGCGTGACCAGGGCACCAACCCGTACCCGTACCGCTTCGACCGCACGGTCACCCTCCACGAGCTGCGCCGCCAGTTCGGCGAGCTCGAGGCCGGTACCGAGACCGAGCACCAGGTGGCGGTGGCCGGACGGGTGATGTTGCTGCGCGACTCGGGCAAGCTCGTGTTCGCTACCATGCGCGACCGCGACGACGACGTGCAGCTGTTCATCAGCAAGGCGGTCGTCGGCGACGAGGCGTTCGAGGCCATCAAGGACCTCGACCTCGGCGACTGGGTGGGCGTGCACGGCACCGTCATGACGACCCGCAAGGGCGAGCTGAGCGTGAAGGTGGAACGGCTCGAGCTGCTGTCGAAGTCGATCCGGCCGATGCCCGACAAGTGGCACGGCCTCACCGACACCGACACCCGGTTCCGCCAGCGCTACGCCGACCTCATCGTCAACGACGACGCCCGGCGCAACTTCCGCGTCCGCCACGAGGTGATCGCCAGCTTCCGGCGCACGCTCCACGGCCGCGGCTACATCGAGGTCGAGACCCCGGTGCTGCACGTGGAGGCCGGCGGTGCGCATGCACGACCGTTCATCACGCACCACAACACGCTCGACATGCAGCTGTACCTGCGCATCGCGCTCGAGCTGCACCTCAAGCGGCTCATCGTGGGCGGAATGGAGCGCGTGTTCGAGATCGGGCGCATCTTCCGCAACGAGGGCATCAGCACCCGGCACAACCCCGAGTTCACGATGATGGAGCTCTACCAGGCGTTCGCCGACGTCGAGGACGTGATCGAGATCACCGAGACGCTCATCACGCAGGCGGCCATCGACGCCACCGGCACGTCGGTGGTCACGGTGTTCCGCCCCGACGGCGGCACCGAGGAGATCGACCTCGCACAGCCCTGGCGGCGGGCGCGCATGATCGACCTCGTCCAGGAAGCCACCGGCGTGGCCGTGCACCCGTCGCAGCCGGTCGACGACCTGCGAGCGCTCGCCGCGAAGCACGGCGTGTCGGTGCACCCGCGCTGGGGCTCGGGCAAGATCATCGAGGAGCTGTTCGAGCACGCCGCCGAGCACACGCTCATCGCGCCCACGTTCGTCACCGGGCACCCGGTCGAGATCTCGCCGCTCGCGCGCGTCGACCGCAACGACCCGTTCCTCACCGAGCGGTTCGAGCTGTTCGTCGGTGCACGCGAGCTGGCCAACGGCTACTCCGAGCTCAACGATCCGGTTGAGCAGCGCCTGCGCTTCGAGGAGGAGCAGGCGGCGAAGGACGCAGGCGACGCCGAACGCGGCTCGGTCGACGAGGACTACCTGCGTGCCCTCGAGTACGGCCTGCCGCCGACCGGTGGCCTCGGCATCGGCATGGACCGTGTGGCCATGCTCATCGCGGGGGTGAACTCCATCAAGGAGGTCATCCTCTTCCCCACCCTCCGTCCCGAGGTGTTCTGAACGTCATGGCCGTCGAGCGCGAGATCACCGAGCCCGTCGACCTGTGTGACGCGAAGGGTCGTCTCAACCCCGCTGCCCGCGGCTGGTCGCGTCAGCCGATGCTGCGCGCCAACCTGCGTGGTCGCCGTGGCCGCAAGAAGCGCTGGGACTACTGGGCCGTCATCACCGACGAGATCGTCATCGGCCTCGTCTACGCCGACGTCGACTACGCGGGCCTCGCCAACGTGTGGGTGATGGAGCACGCCACCGGCCGCCAGGCCACCGCCGGTGTGCTCACCCCGTTCGCGAAGGGCTACTCGTTGCCCGAGCAGGTGTGCACCGGCAGCGTCTCGTACGCCGACGACAAGTTCCAACTGCGCATCGAGGAGACCCCCGGCATCACGCGCATCGTCATCCGGTCCACCGAGTCCGGGTCCACCGCGTGGCCGGGCGAGATCGACATCGACGTCGAGATCGCCAAGCCGGCCGGCCACGAGAGCCTCAACGTGCTCATCCCGTGGAGCGACCGCCAGTTCCAGTTCACTTCGAAGCAGAACACCCGCCCCGCGGTCGGTTCGGTGCGCGTCGGCGAGCAGTCGTGGACCATCGACGCCACGCACGATGCGTGGGGCGTGCAGGACCTCGGTCGCGGCGTGTGGCCGTACTCGA
Organism: Actinomycetota bacterium; assembly: GCA_039796575.1. Lineage (GTDB taxonomy): Bacteria > Actinomycetota > Acidimicrobiia > Acidimicrobiales > Ilumatobacteraceae > UBA668. The sequence continues at coordinate 55,941 of JBDKJP010000053.1, read as the reverse complement.
ACCGCTGGAACTGGGCGTCGGCGTCGGGCCACGCCACGGACGGCCGCCTCGTGGGCCTGCAGTTCGGCGGCAAGTGGACCGAGGGCACCGGCGCCACCGAGAACGCGCTGTGCATCGACGGCCGGCTCACGAAGCTGAGCGACGAGCTGGAGTGGACGTACGACTGGTCGAACCCGACGGCGCCGTGGCGGGTGCGCACACCGGGCAGCGACCAGGTCGACGTCACGCTCACCCCCACCTTCGACCGGTACGACGTGACCGACCTGAAGGTGTTGAAGATGGAAGTGCACCAGTGCTTCGGCACCTGGAGCGGGCGCGTGGTCGGTGACGACGGCGTGCCCGTCACGATCGACGGCATCCGCGGCTTCGCCGAGGAAGCCCGCAACCGCTGGTAGACGACGAAGGAGAACCGACATGGCAACGGCATGGGGACGCGGACTGGCCACCGTCACCGACGACGGCACGGTGCTCGACACCTGGTTCCGCGAGGTCGGGCTCGGCGAGGAGCCGATGCCGGAGACGTTCGAGGCGTACACCACGGGCGAGCGGTACGACGACGTGCGCGGCGTGCACATCAATGCCGTGCAGCGCACCATCGACACCGATGCGGCACCCGCCGACGCGAGCGACGCGTACCTGCGCCTGCACCTGCTGTCGCACCGGCTGATGAAGCCCCGCGAGCAGAACCTGGACGGCATCTTCGGCCTGCTGGCCAACGTCGCCTGGACCAACCTCGGCCCGGCACCGGTGGACGGCATCGAGGAGCTCCGCTGGCGTGTGCGCCGCGACGGCGGCGTGCTCACCGTGCACGGCCTCGACAAGTTCCCGCGCATGACCGACTACGTCGTGCCCACCGGCGTGCGCATCGCCGACGCCGACCGCGTGCGCCTCGGCGCGCACCTCGCGTCGGGCACCACCGTGATGCACGAGGGCTTCGTGAACTTCAACGCCGGCACGCTCGGCACCTCGATGGTGGAGGGCCGCATCAGCCAGGGCGTCGTCGTCGGCGACGGCAGCGACATCGGCGGTGGCGCGTCCATCATCGGCACGCTGTCGGGTGGCGGCAAGGAGATGATCAGCATCGGTGAGCGCTGCCTGCTCGGAGCCGAGGCGGGCATCGGCATCAGCCTCGGCGATGAGTGCATCGTCGAGGCCGGCCTCTACGTCACCGCCGGCACGCTGGTGGCCGTGCACGGCCCCGACGGCGTGGAGGTGGTGAAGGCGCGCAGCATCAGCGGTGCCAGCGGCCTGCTGTACCGCCGCAACAGCCAGACCGGCGCGGTGGAGGCCCTCCCCCGCAGCGCCAAGTGGGAGGGCCTCAACGCCGCCCTCCACGCCAACGACTGACCCACCCCTCGCGTCACCGAAGAGGGCGGCGCATGCGGAGCTCGTCGCGGCAGGGGTCGGACGGCAGCGGTTGGTGGTCGGCGGTGAGCACGAACCCGGCCGACTCGTAGCGCCGCTGTGCGCGGTCGTTGCCGCGCACCACCCACAGGTCGATCGAGCCGACCCCGGTCGTGCGGGCCCAGTCGACGGCGGTGTCGACGAGCTGCACGCCCACACCCGTGCCGCGTGCGGACGGGGCGACCCACATGCTGACCAGCTCGGCCGTGTCGCCGTCGACGAACGAGCCGACGATGCCGACCACCTCGTCGCCCTCCCACGCCAGCCACGTGCCACGCGCCGAGCCGTCGGCGCTGGCCGCGGCCCGCGACCGCCAGTCGTCGTCGCTGAACGCGAGCTCGCGCTCGAGGGTGGAGCCGAACGCCTCCGGCGTGTCGGTCAACGCCGCGATGCGCACGGCCCGGAGCACCGACCAGTCCTCGGGTCGGATGCGTGCGACGGTGGCCATGCCGCTCATCCTTCCGCACCCCGCCCACCGCTGCGGGGTGGTTTTCTGGGCGTGTTCCGTCCCGGTTTCCGGGACGCAACACGCCCAGAAGCCGAACTGGGACGAACGACGCCCAGAAACCCCTCCCCTCAGGGGCGGCGCTCGCAGCCGTCGATGTGGTCGTCGACGAGGCCCATCGCCTGCATGAACGCGTACAGGGTGGTGGGGCCGACGAAGCTCCAGCCCTTCTTCTTCAACGCCTTCGACATCGCGACGCTCTCGGGGCAGGTGGCGCGGAACTCGCTGTCGATGGTGAGGCGCACCGGTTCGGGACGGAACTGCTGCACCCACTGGTACAGCGACCCGTGCTCGACCTCGAGCTCGAGCATGCGCTGCGCATTGTTGATGGTGCTCTCGATCTTGCCGCGATGGCGCACGATGCCGGCGTCGCCGAGCAGTCGTTCGACGTCGGCGGGGCCGTACTCGGCCACCCGGGTGGCGTCGAACCCGTCGAACGCGGCCCGGAAGTTGTCGCGTTTACGGAGGATGGTGAGCCACGACAACCCGGACTGGAACCCCTCGAGGCACAGCTTCTCGAACAGGCGGGTGTCGTCGACCACCTCGTGGCCCCACTCGTCGTCGTGATACCGCACGTAGAGGGGGTCGTCGCCGCACCACCAGCAGCGCGTGACGCCATCGGTTCCGGTGCGCAGTCGTTCGGCTCCCATCGGGTCGACGGTACTCCGTGTGGCGACGGTCACGTCCGGTCTGCCAGCATCCACCCTCGTGATCGACCATTACAAAGCAGCACGCGCCGAACTCGAGTCCCCTGGCTCGCCCTTCCACATGAGCACCATCGAGGTCCGTGGTGTCCCGATGCGGGTGTTCGACTCGGCACCGCCGAACATGCGCGTGCTGTGGGAGATGACCGCGGCGCACGGCGACAAGCAGTACATCTGCTACGAGGACGAGCACTACAGCTACACCGAGATCCACGCCCAGGTGCGCAAGCTGGCTCACCATCTGGCCGCGCAGGGCGTCACGTCCGGCGACCGCGTCGCCCTCGCGATGCGCAACTACCCCGAGTGGGTCGTGGGGTACTGGGCCGCCATCAGCCTCGGCGCCGCGTGCGTGGGCATGAACGCGTGGTGGACCCCGAGCGAGATGGAGTACGCGCTCGACGACAGCCACCCGAAGGTGCTCATCGTCGACGACGAGCGCCTCGAGCGCGTCAGCCACATCCTCGAGGCCGTCCGTGTGCGCGTGCCGCACCCGCTGCACGTGGTCACCGTGCGCACCGAGCGCGACCTGCCGGCCAACGCCGCGCGCTGGGACGACGTGATGGCCGCCGACGACCCGGGCTCCCTGCCGCCCGCCGAGATCGACCCCGACGACGACGCCACCATCTTCTACACGTCGGGCACCACCGGCTTCCCGAAGGGCGCCCAGCTCACGCACCGCGGTTCGGTGCACAACCTGCTCAACCTCGTCTACATGGGCGCCGCCGTCGCGTCGGCCGAGGCGAAGGCCATCGCCGCCGGCGAGATCGAAGCGCCGGCCGCTCCCCCGGCCGCGCTGCCGCCGGTGTTCATGGCCCCCACCCCGCTGTTCCACGTCACGGCGTGCAACTGCCTGCTCCACCCGGCCACGGCCAGCGGCGCCACCATCGTGCTCACCTACAAGTGGGACGCGGGCCGTGCGCTCGAGCTCATCGAGCGCGAGAAGGTCACCAACTTCTCGGGCGTGCCCACCATGGGCCGCGAGCTGTTGATGCACCCCGACTGGAGCACGCGCGACACGTCGTCGCTGGCCAGCATCAGTGGCGGCGGCTCGGCCGTGCAGCCCGACCTCGTGGAGAAGATCGACAGCGCGCTGGAGAAGGGCTCGCCCACCACCGGCTACGGCATGACCGAGACCCACGGCATCATCACCGCCAACTCGTCGCGCTTCTACCTCGCCAAGCCCGCCTCGTGCGGCCCGGTGGTGCCGACGCTCGACTTCAAGCTGGTCGACGAGGACGGCAACGACCTGCCCCGCGACCCCGACGTGACGGGCGTGCTGTGCGTGCGCGGCAGCATCGTCATCAAGGGCTACATCAACCGCCCCGAGGCCACCGCCGACTCCATCCGCGACGGCTGGCTGAACACCGGCGACATCGCCCGCATCGACGAGGACGGCTGGGTGTTCATCGTCGACCGCGCGAAGGACATGGTCATCCGCGGCGGCGAGAACGTGTACTGCAGCGAGGTCGAGGCCGCCATCTACCACCACGACGCGGTGATGGAAGCCATCGTGTTCGGCGTGCCCGACGATCGCCTCGGTGAGGAGGTGGCCGCGTGCATCGTGCTGAAGGACGGTGCGTCGCTCTCCACCGACGAGCTGCGCGAGTTCCTGAAGGCGAACCTCGCGGCGTACAAGATCCCGTCGAAGGTGTGGTTCCGCACGGAGCCCATCCCGCGCAACGCGAGCGGCAAGTTCCTCAAGCGCGAGGTGCGCAAGGAGATCCTGGAAGGGGCCTGACATGCGTTCGGGAACGGCAGCCAACGGCGACGTCCGCATCCACTTCGACGTCGTCGGCGACGCCACGAACCCGACGCTGTTGCTCGTCAACGGCCTCGGCAGCCAGTGCATCAACTACCAGGAGGCCTGGTGCGAGATGTTCGCGGCCGAGGGCCTGCAGGTGGTGCGCTACGACAACCGCGACGTCGGCCTCAGCTCGCGCGTGCCCGACGTGCCGTACACGGTGAGCGACATGGCGGCCGACGGCATGGCCGTGCTCGACGCGCTGGGCGTCGAGCGCGCCCACGTGATGGGGCTGTCGATGGGCGGGATGATCGTGCAGACGATGGCCATCGAGCACCGCGACCGGCTGCTGTCGATGACCTCGGTGATGAGCAACACGGGCGAGGACGAGTTCCGGCAGAGCACGCCTCGTGCGTGGGAGCTGCTCACCGCACCGGGCGCCACGAACCGCGAGGAGTACGTGCAGCACGCCATCGCCGGCCTGCACGAGTGGGGCAGCCCCGAGTTCGCCGACGAGGCGCGGTGGCGGGCCGACGCCGAGCGTGCCTTCGACCGCAGCTTCGACCCGGCCGGTGTGAAGCGGCAGTTCGAGGCCGTCGGCCGCAGCGGCTCGCGGGCCGAGCTGCTGCCGGGCATCACCACCCCGACGCTCGTCATCCACGGCGACAAGGACAACCTCATCTTCCCCATCGGCGGCGAGCGCACCGCGGCACTCATCCCCGGCGCGCGGCTCGAGATCATCGAGGGAATGGGGCACGACTACCCGCCGCAGCTGTGGCGCCGCTGGACCGATCTGGTCGTGGCGCACGTACGCTCGGCGGCATGACGCCCGACGACCTCGCCGCCCTCGTCCGCGCCCGGCGCACCAGCATGATCGTCGATCGCGAACGGCCGGTGCCGCGCGCACTGGTGGAGGAGCTCTGCGAGCTGGCCACCTGGGCGCCGAACCACAAGCGCACGTGGCCGTGGCAGTTCGCCGTCGCCGAGGGCGACGGACGCGCCCGCCTGGGCGAGGTCATCGCCGATGCGATGGCGCAACGTGGCGACCCGGCGGAGAAGGTGGCCAAGGCGCGCACCAAGTACCTCCGCACGCCGGTCAGCCTCGTGGTGGGCTCGGCACCCGGCGACACCGCCGACCGCACCGCCGAGAACCGCGACGCCGTCGCGGCCGGCGTGCAGAACCTGCTGCTCGCCGCCACCGCACACGGGCTGGCGAGCTACTGGGGCTCGTGCCCGAAGGGTGCCAACGACCCGGTGGCCGCGGCCTGCGGGTTCGAACCGGGCTCGCACGTCGCCGCGATCATCTACCTCGGCTGGGCCACCGAGCAGGTCGCAGCGCCCGAACGCCCCGCGGTGACGCTCCACGAGGTGTGACGTCACATCCCCGCTGACCTGCATGGACAGATGAATCGGGCCCTCGGCGGCGCCACACCTGCACAACGCAACAGTTCCGCTCCTAACCTCTCGGTCGAACCGACACGAAGGTGATGTGATGAGTGGAAACTCGGTGTTCCGGCACCAACGCAGCGGAGTACTGAGCCTTGCGGCCGTCGAGGCACCGAACGTGGTGACCTCCGACTGGATCGACGAGCAACTCGCCGAGACCTACGAGCGCAACGGCATGCGTGCCGGGCTGCTGTCGGGCGTCGCCGGCATCGACGAACGCCGCTGGTGGGACGCCGACGTGTCGTTCGCCGACGCTGCCGCACTGGCCGGCCGCGCCGCCATCGAGAAGGCGGGCATCGACCCGTCGGAGATCGGCATCCTCATCAGCACCTCGGTGTGCAAGTCGCACCTCGAGCCCTCGATGGCCTGCGCGGTGCACCACCGTCTCGGCCTGCCGACGTCGTGCCTCAACTTCGACATCGGCAACGCCTGCCTCGGCTTCATGAACGCGATGCACGTCGCCGCCACCATGATCGACACCGGCACGGTCGACTACGCGCTCATCGTCGACGGTGAGGGCAGCCGGTACACGCAGGAGACCACCATCGAGCGCCTGCGCCGGCCGGAGGCGTCGATGATCGACGTCTTCAACGAGTTCGCGTCGCTCACCCTCGGCTCCGGCGCTGCGGCGATGGTGCTGGCCAACACGGATCGTCACCCCGAGGCGCACCGCATCGTGGGCGGCACGGCGCGCGCCGCCACCCAGCACGAGCTGCTGTGCGTGGGCAGCCTCGACAAGATGACCACCGACACGGCGGCCCTGCTCGTGGCCGGCCTCGACCTCGCCGACGAGGCGTGGAAGGCCGCGCCCGCCGACTTCGACTGGGCACCCTCGGCCGACTGGTACATCCTCCACCAGGTCAGCAAGGTGCACACCACCATGCTGTGCGAGCGCCTCGGCATCGACATGAGCCGCGTGCCGCTCACGTATCCGAAGTACGGCAACGTCGGCCCGGCCGCCGTGCCCATCACCCTCGCGGGTGTGCAGGACCAGATCCAGCCCGGGCAGCGCGTGCTGTGCCTCGGCATCGGTTCGGGTCTCAACACCAGCGCCACCGAGATCGTCTGGTGACCCGCACCGCCCCGACCGCGCTCGACCTTGAGGCGTACGGGCTCGACCCTTCGTGGTCACGGTTCGTCGACGTGCCGGGCGCGTCGGGAACCCATCGGTGGCATCTGCTCGACCGTCCGGCCGCGGGCCCGCGCCCGAGCGACGTGACGGTGGTGTGCCTCCACGGCAACCCCACCTGGTCGTTCCTGTGGTCGCGCCTGCTGCACGAGCTCGACCCGTCGTACCGCATGATCGCACCGGACCATCTCGGCATGGGATGGTCGGAGCGGACCGGCCCCCGGCGCTACCGGCAGCGAGTCGACGACCTGCTCGACCTCCTGTCCGCGCTCGACATCGCCGGCCCGGTGTGGTTGGTCGCGCAGGACTGGGGCGGTGCCCTCGCGATGGGCGTGGCCGTGCGTCGACCCGATCTGGTGGCCGGGATGGTGCTCTCCAACACGGGCATCGCCGTCCCGGAAGGCCGCACCGCGCCGTGGCTCATCCGGCTCGCCGCCACCCACGGCGTGCACCGCCTGGCCACGCGCACCACGCCCGCCTTCGTGTGGGGCACGCCCTGGTTGCCGGGCGCGTACGTCGACCGCCGCCGACGGGCCGCGCTGGCCGCGCCCTACCACGGGCGTGATCGCCGCGACGCCGTCGCCGGGTTCGTCGCCGACGTGCCGTTCGACGATCGTCACCCCTCCGCCGCCGATCTCGCCGAGGTGGCGGCCGCGCTCCCCGACCTCACCATCCCGGTGCGGCTGGTGTGGGGCTCGAAGGACCCCGTCTTCGACGACTCCTTCGCCGAGGACCTGCGCGGCCGGTTCCGCGACGTCTCGCTGCACCGCATCGCCGGCACCGGGCACCTGACGGTGCTCGAGACCTCGATCGCCCCGTTCGTGCACGACGCGATCGTCGAGGCCACCACACGCATCGGCGACGCGACGTCCGCCGTCGAGCCCGTCGGTCCCGTCGCCGACCTCGACACCATCTGGTCGCGCATCGCGGGCGGCGACCCCGCCGCGCTCGCAGTGAGCGATGCCGCGTCCGGCGACGTGGTCACCCGCGGCGAGTTCGAGGCGAAGGTGGCCACCTACGCCGGGGCGCTCACGGCCCGCGGCGTGGAGCACGGCCACCGCATCGCCGTGCTGGTGCCACCCGGCGTCGACCTGCTGGCCGTGGTCTACGCGTGCTGGCGCATCGGGGCGGTCACCGTCGTGGCCGATCGGGGCCTCGGCCTCCGCGGCCTCGGCGCCGCAGTGCGGTCGGCCCGCGTGCGCCACGTGGTGGGTCCGACGGCCGCCATCGCCGCGGCACGCTCGCTGCGGTGGGCACCGCGAGCGACCACGCATCCGCTGTCGGCGCTGCACGGGGCCACTGCCATCGCCCGCCTCGTCGATCTCACGGTGCCGCAGCCGTCGGCCACCGACCCCGCCGCCGTCGTGTTCACCTCCGGCGCCACCGGGCCGGCGAAGGGCGTGCGCTACACGTTCGGCCAACTGTGCGCCCAGCGCGACGCGGTGCAGGCCATGTACGGCATCACGTCCGACGACCGGTTCGTCGCGGCGTTCGCACCGTTCGCGGTGTTCGGACCGGCACTCGGGATCGCCACGGGCTTCGCCGACATGGACGTCACGGCGCCGAGCACGCTCACGGCCACCGCGCTCGACGACGCGTGCCGCCGCATCGACGCCACCATGGTGTTCGCATCACCCGCCGCCCTGGCCAACGTGGTGCGCACCGCCGACCGGCCCCTGCCGGCGTTCGGTGCCGTGCGGCTGGTGCTGTCGGCCGGTGCCCCCGTGCCCATCGACACGCTCCGAGCCGTGTCGGTGCTGTGCCCCGACGCCGCGCTGCACACCCCGTACGGCATGACCGAGGTGCTGCCCGTGGCCGACATCTCGCTCACGCAGCGCAGCACCGTCGACGGTCGCGGCGTGTGCGTCGGTGCACCCGTACCCGGTTGCGACGTGCGCATCAGTCCGGTCGACGGCAGCACTCCCCTGCCCCACGGGCAGACCGGGGAGGTGCTCGCCCGCACGCCGTGGATGTCCTCGGGCTACGACCGGCTGTGGCGCACGCAGCACCTGGCCCGCCCGGTGGTCGACGGCGAGGTGTGGCACCGCACGGGCGACGTCGGCCATCTCGACGCCGACGGCAACCTGTGGATCGAGGGCCGCGTGGTGCATCTCATCCACACCGTCGACGGTGCCGTGTCGCCGGTGCCGCTCGAGGTGGCGGCCGAGGCGGTCCCGGGCGTGCGCCGCGCTGCGGCCGTGGGCGTCGGCCCGTACGGCGTGCAGCAGGTGGTCATCGTGGTCGAGGGCGGTCGTGACGAGCAGGCGTCCCCCGAGCTCACCGCCGCCGTGCGCGCCGCCGTGGCGCCGCAACCGGTGGCCGCGGTGTGGACCGCCGAGCTGCCGGTCGACATCCGCCACAACGCGAAGATCGACCGCACCGCGCTGGCCGCCACCATGGCCCGCCGCCTCTCGGGGCGTGCCCGATGAGGGTGCTCGTCACGGGCGCGGGCAGCATGCTCATGGGTCGCACCGCCGCCGCGCTGGTCGCCCGCGGCGACGAGGTGGTGTGCCTGCAGCGGCGCCCGCTCCGGCTCGACGGTGTGCCCGACTCGGCGATGCGCCAGGGCGACGTGCGCGACGCGGCCGATGTGCTGGCAGCGGCACGGGGCTGCGACGCCGTCGTGCACGGTGCGGCCAGGGTGGGTGTGGTCGGCACGTGGGACGACTTCCGTTCGGTCAACGTCGACGGCACCGCCAACGTGCTGCATGCCGCGCACGCCCTCGGCATCGACCGCGTGGTCCACGTGTCCACCCCGTCGGTCGCGCATGCCGGCCACTCGCTCGTCGGTGAGGGTGCCACGCCCGCGGTGACCGGCCGTTCGGGTGCGTTCTACCCCGAGTCGAAGGCCATCGCCGAGCACGCCGCGCTCGAGGCGGGTGCAGTGGCGATCCGCCCGCACCTGGTGTGGGGCCCGGGCGACACGCAGCTCGTCGGTCGCATCGTCGAGCGCGCACGAGCCGGCCGCCTGGCCATGGTCGGCAGCGGCAACGCACTCATCGACAGCACGTACGTCGACAACGCCGTCGGCGCGCTCGTGGCAGCCCTCGACGCGGTGCACCCCGGTGCCGCCTGCGCCGGGAAGCCCTACGTAGTGGCCAACGGTGAGCCGCGCACCGTGCGGGAGCTGATGGAGGGCATCTGCCTCGCGGCCGGCGTGCCGTTCGCGCCGCGGCGGTTGCCGCTGCCGCTCGCCACGTTCGCCGGTGGTGTGGTCGAGCGCGTGTGGCCGCGGCTGCGCGACGACGAACCGCCCATCACCCGCTTCGTCGCCGAGCAGCTGGGCACCGCACACTGGTTCGACCCCCGCCCCGCGCGCGACGACCTCGGGTGGGTGCCGCGGGTGTCGCTCGACGAGGGCTTCGCCCGGCTGCGGGCGTGGTTCGACGCGCAGTGACCCCGCTCAGGCGGGCAGCGTGCGCTCGGCGGCGTCGGCCGCCAACCGCTCGGCTGCGGTGCGGCTGCCGGCGGTGACCGAGAAGTAGCCGTTCTCGGTCTGCACGTACACGCGGTACTCCCCGCCGAGGTCGACCCCGATGGCGTCGATGCCCACGCCGTCGACCGGGGCGATCTCCTGGTCGGCGGTGCCCGGCTGCGCGAACTGCGACGGCGACGCCAGCTGCACCAGCACCGACGTGGTACCCACCTGCCACTCGCACGAGTCGGCCGACGCGGCGGCCACGTCACGCACGCGGCCGAGGAACGCGAGGTCGTCGTCGGTGAGCGCGGTGCACACGTCGCCACCGAACATCGCGTCGGGCGGCAACGCCTCGGTGATGTCGGGCGGTTGCGTGTCGGCCGGTGGCGGCAGCAGCGTGTCGGGTGGCGACGGCAGGGGCAGCGTGAGACCCGACACGTCGGTGGTGTCGGTGCCGCCGCTGCACGCGGCGAGCACCAGCATCAACACGAGCGCGCGACGGACCATCGGTTGCGAACCTAGCGGTTGCCCTCTGGTCTAGTGCGGCGTGTAGACGCCGAAGACCTCGCGAAGTGCATCGCTGACCTCGCCGAGGGTGGCGTTGGCCCGCAGCGCCTCCTTCATCGGGTACAGCACGTTCTGGGTGCCGCGAGCGGCGGCCTTCACGTCCTCGAGACGCGCCTGCACCGCCGCGAGGTCGCGGCTGGCCTTGAACGCGCCGAGGCGCTCCTTCTGGCCGCGCTCGAGCTCGGGGTCGATGGGGAACACGTCGGGCTCGGGCTCGTTGTCGACCTTGAACTTGTTGACGCCCACGATGACGCGCTGGTCGTCGTCGATGCTCTTCGCGTACGAGTACGCGGCCTCCATGATCTCGTCCTGCTGGAAGCCGGCCTCGATGGCCTCGACCGCGCCACCCATCTCGTCGATGCGCTGGATGTACTCCCAGGCGAGGCGCTCGACCTCGTCGGTGAGGGTCTCGACGAAGTAGCTGCCGGCCAACGGGTCGGGCGTGTCGGCGATGCCGCTCTCGTAGCCGATGATCTGCTGCGTGCGCAGCGCGATGCGGGCAGCCCGCTCGGTGGGCAGGCTGAGCGCTTCGTCGTAGCCGTTGGTGTGCAGGCTCTGCGTGCCACCCATCACGGCCGCCATGCTCTGCACCGCGACGCGCACGATGTTGTTCTCGGGCTGCTGCGCGGTGAGCGTGCTGCCGCCGGTCTGGGTGTGGAAGCGGAGCAGCTTGCTGCTCTCCTTCTTCGCACCGAACCGCTCGGTCATGAGGCGGTACCAGATGCGGCGTGAGGCACGGAACTTCGCGACCTCTTCGAAGAAGTTGTTGTGCGCGTTCCAGAAGAAGCTGAGGCGCGGCGCGAAGTCGTCGACGTCGAGGCCGGCGGCGATGGCGGCGTCGACGTAGGCGATGCCGTTCGCGATGGTGAACGCGATCTCCTGCACGGCGGTGCTGCCGGCCTCACGGATGTGGTAGCCGCTGATGGAGATGGTGTTCCACTTCGAGACGTGCTGGCTGCAGTACTCGAAGATGTTGGTGATGACCCGCATCGACGGCTTCGGCGGGTACACGTAGGTGCCGCGGGCGATGTACTCCTTCAGCAGGTCGTTCTGGATGGTGCCGCTGATGGCCGACGCCGGCACGCCCTGCTCCTCGGCGACCAGTTCGTACATCAGCAACAGGATGGCGGCCGTGGAGTTGATGGTCATCGACGTGCTGACCTTGTCGAGCGGGATGCCGCCGAGCAGCGTGCGCATGTCGTCGAGCGAGTCGATGGCGACGCCCACCTTGCCCACTTCGCCCTCGGCACGCGGGTGGTCGCTGTCGTAGCCCATCTGGGTGGGCAGGTCGAACGCGCAGCTCAGCCCGGTCTGGCCGGCCTCGAGCAGGAACTTGAAGCGCTCGTTGGTGCTCGCCGCCGTGCCGAAGCCGGCGTACTGGCGCATCGTCCAGAGCTTGCCGCGGTACATCGTCGGGTACACGCCACGGGTGTACGGCGGGGCACCGGGGGTGCCCAGCTGTGCGGCTGCGTCCCAACCCGCCAGGTCGTCGGCGGTGTACAGGGGGCGCACCACGATGCCGCTGTCGGTGCGTGTGTCGTCGCTGTCGTTGCTCACGGGTGCGAGCGTACGTCGGCGGGGTGTCCGGGAGCCATCCGGCGGGCCCGCACACCGGGGGCTGCGATTTCGTGTACAACGTGCGGATGCGCATCGCCCGCACCTTCGCCGCCGTGGCACTGGTGGTGCTCGCCGCGGCCTGCAGTGCCGAACGCGACACCGACGGCGCCCTGCCGTTCCAGGACCCGATCCCCGACCCGTCGACCTCGCTCGACACCGGCATCGGCTGGCTCGTGAACCTGTACGACGAGCAGGCGTGCTTCCAGGTCACCGACGGCACGCTCGCCAGCGGCTGCCTGCCGCTCTCCAGCCTCACGACGCGCGGGTTGCGCTACGAGGGCAGCGGGACACAGTTGCTGATGTACCTCGTCACCGACGAGGAGATCGGCTTCGGCGAATGGAAGTCGGAGCAGATGAGCCTGGCGAAGGCGTTCGTCGACGTCACGCCCGATGCGCACCTCGGTGTGTTCCCCATCAACGGTGACGACAGCGCCATCGAGGTGCGCCTGCTCGACGACCTCGCCGAGCCGGTCCGCACGGTGGACCTGCGCGACCTCTGACCTCAGCGGGTCGGCGGGTCAGCGGGCCGCGACCACCGCGATCTCCATCTTCCACGCCGGGTTCGCCAAGGCCGGCACGGTCACGAGCGTGCTCGCCACACGGCGCCCACCGAGTGCACGGTCGCGGGCCTGCATGATCCACGGCAGCGACGCGAGGTGCTCGACCACCACGTAGGTGGTGACCGACACGACGTCGCCGGGCGACATGTTGGCCTCGAGCAGGATGGCGGCGATGTTGGCCCACACCTGCTCGGCCTGCGCCTCGATGCCCTCGGGCACGGACCGATCGGGCGCGATCGGCACGACGCCGCTGGTGTGCAGCAGCGCGCGGGCCCCTTCGGTGAGCACCGCGTGCGCATAGTTGGCGGCGGGCGGCGCGATGGTGGCGGGCGCGATCTCCTGGTTCACGTCGCCAGTGTGTCATCCGGCGACGGTCGGCGAACCACCTGTCGCGTAGGATCGCCGCCATGAGCGTCACCGACCACGGCCTCCGCACCATCGACGGGGTGGAGCTGACCCCGAAGGAAGTCCACCTCGAGCTGCCCGCGCCGTTCGCCACGGTGGAGGAGGAGCGGCTGCACCGCAAGCAGAAGCTGGCGGGTGCGCTGCGCGTGTTCGGCCGCGTCGGGTTCGGCGAGGGTGTGGCCGGCCACATCACCGTGCGCGACCCCGAGTTCCCCGAGCTGTTCTGGGTGAACCCGTTCGCGGTGAGCTTCCGCCACATCCGCGTCAGCGACCTCATCCTCGTCGACCACGAGGGCAACGTGGTGTACGGCAGCCGCCCGGTGAACCGCGCGGCGTTCGTCATCCACTCCGCGGTGCACCAGGCCCGCCCCGACGTCATCGCCGCGGCGCACAGCCACAGCGTGCATGGCAAGGCGTTCAGCTCACTCGGCATCCCGCTGCAGCCGCTCACCCAGGACTCGTGCATCTTCTACGAGGACCACGTGGTCATCCAGGCCCAGCGCGGTCGCGTGCAGTTCGGCATCGAGGACGGCAAGGAGCTCGTGTCGCAGTTCCCGAAGGGCAAGGCGGCCATCCACCAGAACCACGGCCTGTTCACCGTCGGCAGCACCGTCGACGAAGCGGTGTTCTGGTTCCTCAGCATGGACCGCACCTGCCAGGCGCAGCTGCTCGCGATGGCGGCCGGCACGCCCGTGCCCATCCCGCACGAGGACGCCGTGTACACCCGCGAGCAGACCGCGTCGCCGCTCGCCGGCTGGCTGAGCTTCCAGCCGCTCTGGCAGGAGATCTGCCGCACCGATCCCGACCTGTTCGACTGATCCCGCGCCGCTCCCGGCTCGGCCCGCAGTGCCCAGGACTCCCGCGCAGTTCGTGCGTACCGCCTCCCCCGAGGCGCTGTACGTGCTGTCGGGCATCGCCCAGTACACGGGCGCGGTCATCGCCATCCGCCTGTTCGACGAGGGGCTCTCGCCCTCCACCGTGGCGGTGTTCCGGGTGCTGCTCGGGGCCATCCCCGTGCTGCTGGTGTCGTGGCGCGGACGCAAGCCGTGGACCCGCGAGGCGCTGAAGGCGGCGGCCATCTTCGGCATCGTCACCGCGCTGATGAACATCTCGTTCTACAACGCAGCGGCGCGGCTGCCGTTGGGCAAGAGCGTGCTCATCGAGTTCATCGGCCCGATCGCCATCGCGGCGTACTACACGCGCACGCGCCGCAACGCCGCCGCGCTCGCACTCGCGGTCGGCGGCGTGGTGGTGCTGTCGGGGGCGGAGATCGGCGGCGACCCGCTCGGCCTGTTCTTCATCTTCCTCGCGTCGGCACTGTGGGCCGCGTACATCGTGCTCGGCCGCAACGTGGCGTCGCTCGACCGCGGGCTCGACGGCCTGGGCGTCGGCCTCGTGATCGGCGGGCTCGTCACACTGCCGATCGGCTGGACCGACGCGGCCGAGATCGTCACCACACCGCGGTTGCTGTGGCTGTGCTTCCTGGTCGGCCTGTTCTCGTCGGCCATCGGCTACGGCATCGACCAGATCGTGCTGCGCCGCATCCCCATGCGCCGCTTCGCCGTGCTGCTCGCGCTGCTGCCGGTGTGCGCGATGGTGCTCGGTGCGGTCGCGCTCGACCAGACCCCCACCGCGGTCGACGCGGTGGGTGCCGTGCTGGTGATCGCCGGCGTGCTGGTGCAGGAGCGCGAGGAGCTCGTGTCGCTGCCGGAGGAGCTGCCCGGGTCGGTGTGACCCGGCGACGGATCAGTGTGCGAGGCCGGGGGCGCAGAGGCCCTCGAGCTCCTGCACGATGATGCGGTCGCGGTTCGCATAGGTGACCTCGTTGGCCGGGTCGGGGCGCAGCTTGAACGTGCGGAAGCTCATGTCGGTGGTGTCGACCGACAGGATGCGACCGATGAGCGGCTCACCGATGCCGAGGATGACCTTGATGACCTCGAGCGCCTGGATGCTGCCGACGATGCCGGGCAGCACGCCGAGCACACCGGCCTCGGCGCAGCTGGGGGCCAGCTCGGCGGGCGGCGGCTCGGGCACCATGTCGCGGTACGTGGGGCCCTGCAGCGGGTGGAACACGCTGACCATGCCCTCGAACCGGAAGATGCTGCCGTGCACCACGGGGATGCCGAGCTTCACGCTGGCGTCGTTGAGCAGGTAGCGGCTCGGGAAGTTGTCGGCGCCGTCGACGATGACGTCGTAGCCGCTGATGATGTCGATGATGTTCGACGCATCGAGGCGGGTGTCGTAGGTGACGACGTTCACGTCGGGGTTCAGCAGCGTGAGGGTCTTCTTCGCGCTGTCGACCTTGCGGTCGCCGACGCGGTCGAGGTTGTGCAGGATCTGGCGCTGGAGGTTGCTGGCGTCGACCTCGTCCATGTCGACGATGCCGATGGTGCCCACGCCCGCGGCGGCGAGGTACAGCGCCGACGGCGAACCGAGGCCACCGGCACCGAGCATCAGCACCTTCGCGCCGAGCAGCTTCGCCTGACCCTCGGTGCCGACCTCGGGCAGCAGGAGGTGCCGCATGTAGCGGTGCTTCTGGTCCTGGGTGAGCACGACCGGCGCCTTCCAGGCGCGGCCTTCGTCCTTCCACTTGCCGAAGCCACCGGCCATCGACACGACGTCGGTGTAGCCCAGCTCCTGCAGGGTCTTCGCGGCGAACGCGCTGCGCACACCACCGGCGCAGTACACGACGACCGGTGCGTTCTTGTCGAGGAGCTTGCCCTCGATCTGTGCCTCGAGGTGGCCGCGCGGGATGTGCACGGCACCGGGCAGCGCGCCCTGGTCGTACTCGTCGGGCTCGCGCACGTCGAGCACGAGCGAGCCCTTCGCGATGAGCTCGGCGGCACCCGCGGTGTCGACTTCGGTGATCTCGGCCTTGGCGGCGGAGAGGAGGTCACGGAACGTTGCCATGGCAAAAGACTACCGGATCAGTCGGGATTCACACACAGGGCCGGAATGGTGGTCGCGAGCGGCCCCAACAGCAGCAGATCGGCGAAGCGGTCCATCTTCGTCGGTTCACCGTTGGCGATGATGACGCGGGCACCGGCGCTCTTCGCGCGAGGCACCACGTTGGCCGCCGGGAACACCGACAGCGACGATCCGGCCGCCAGCAACAGGTCGCACCGCTCGGCCGCGACCAGGGCCGCATCGATCACCTCCGGCACGAGCGCCTGCCCGAACGAGATCGTGTCGCTCTTCAGGATGCCGCCGCACAACTCGCACGGCGGGTCCTCCTCCCCCGCACGCACCCGGTCGAGCACCGACTGCATCGGCCGACGGTCGTTGCACCCCCAGCACCGCGACCACCGCATCGTGCCGTGCACCTCGATCACCTTCGCCGGGTCGTGGCCGGCCCGCTGGTGCAGCTCGTCGATGTTCTGCGTCACGAGGGCCGCCAACTGGCCACGTCGTTCGAGCTCGACCAGCGCGAGGTGCGACACGTTCGGCCGAGCGTCCCACGTCGTCGACGTGAGGCGGTTGCGCCACGCCAGCTTCCGCAGCTCGGAGTCCTCCAGGTAGTGCTGCAACGTGGAGGCCTTCTCGGCCGCCGGGTTCTTCGTCCACACGCCGTTCGGGCCACGGAAGTCGGGGATGCCCGAATCGGTGCTGATGCCCGCACCGGTGAGCACCACGATGCGTTCGGCCTCGCGCACCCACTGCGCCGCGACGGAGAGGTCGTCCATGGTGCCCAGTGTGCACATCCCACCGCCGGGCTGTCGACACGGGCGCCGTGACCGAATCTTCACCTTCTCGGCTTCATCAAGACGACGTGCGTGCCGATGAAAGAGGTGAGCACCACACCACGTCGGACCAGCCGGCCGGTGCGCCTCGGCGGAGGGAAGTGTCATGGGACGCGCAGCGTTCACGACGAGATCGATCCTGGCGGCCACCATCGTGGCCGCCGTCCTCACAGCGACCGGCGCCGCGTTCGCCGCGTCGACGGGTTCCCCCCTCCCGCCCGTCGTGCAGCAACGCGAGCTGCCGGCGCTGTTGGAAGTGCCGACGTGCTGGGGCAGCACCGACACCGTGCCCGCACCCGCGGGCGACGGCGTGATCCCCGTGGTGCTCCGCATCGAGCCGACGGCGTTGCTGCAGCTGGCCGACGACGGCACGGTGCTCGCCGCCGAGACCAACACCGGGTGTGCACCGCGTGCGACCGACCTGCTCTACGTGGTCGCCGCCGACGGATCGCTCTCCCCCGCCGTGGGCGTCGACGTGACGGCCGTGGCATGGACGGGTGACTTCACCCAGTTCGGGTTCGTGCCGCAGGGCTGATTCCCCCGCAGCCCTGCGCACGAATTCTGCCGATCCGACGATCTCGCCGTCCTCAGTGTGGTGACGACCCCCTCCTGTCGCACCACCCGAAAGGGGCCCGCATGGCCGCATCGGACTTCATGCCCACCGACCCCACGCTGATGATCGTGCCGTGGCACGACCCGGTCGTCGACGGCCTCGGCCACGACGTGCGCTCCACCTACGTCGAACAGTTCTGGCTCGCCGTGCTCGGCCCGAGTGCGCTGTGGGCGTTGCGACGCCTGGCCGGCGGGCTCGACCGCTACCCGCTCGGCTACGAGCTCGACCTCGACGAGACCGCGCACGAGTTGGGGCTCTCGTACTCCACCGCCACGTCGAGCACGTTCGTGCGGGCGTTGCAGCGGTGCGTGATGTTCGGGGTGGCGCAGCCGATCGCCGACGGCCTCGCGGTGCGGCGCCGACTGCCGCCCGTGGCGGCGCGCCACCTGGCGCGCATGCCCGAGACGCTGCAGTTGCAGCACCGCGCATGGGCAACGCGGCGCGCCGAGCACGACGACCTCACGCGAGGCGTGGCGCTGGCACGGGCGATGATGGCCGTCGGCGACGACCCCGAGGTGTTGGAACGTCAGTTGCTGGCAGTCGGCGTGCCGCCCGCGGCGGCGTGCGAGGCCGCCGTGCAGGTCAGCGCGTGACGCCGGACCTCACTTGGCGAACGACGTCGCGAAGTCGATGAGCAGACGGGTGCCGAAGCCGGTGGCCCCACGCGACAGCCAACCGTCGTCACCGTCGACGGCCATCGGGCCGGCGATGTCGAGGTGCGCCCACGGCACGTCACCCACGAATTCGTTGAGGAACAACGACGACGTGATGACACCGCCGTACGGGCCACCGATGTTGCGCATGTCGGCGACGTTGCTGTCGAGCAGCTTGCGGTAGCTCTTCTCGAGCGGCAGCTGCCAGATGCTCTCGTCGGTGGCCGCGCTCGACGCGCGCAGACGGTCGACGAGCGGCTGGTCGTTGCCGACCACACCGGCCACCTTCATGCCGAGCGCCACCATGCAGGCGCCGGTGAGCGTGGCGATGTCGACGATGGCGTCGGGACCGTCCTCCACGGCGAGCGACAGGCCGTCGGCCAGCACGAGGCGGCCCTCGGCGTCGGTGTTGTGGATCTCGGCGGTCTTGCCGTTGCGGAACGTGAGGACGTCGCCCAGCTTGAGCGCCGAGCCCGACGGCATGTTGTCGGTGCACATCAGGTAGCCGGTCACCTTGGTGCGGCACCTCAGCGCCTTCAGCGCGCCCATGGTGGCGAGCACCGCGGCCGCGCCACTCATGTCCATCTTCATCGCGATCTGGCCGTCGCTGGGCTTCAGGCTGAGGCCGCCCGAGTCGAACATCACGCCCTTGCCCACGAGTGCGACGTGGCCCTGTGCGTTGCGCGGGGTGTAGGTGAGGCGCACCATGCGCGGCGGCTCGGTGCTGCCACGGTTCACGCCGAGCATGCCGCCGCAGCCCATCGCGGCGAGCTGGTCCTTGTTGAACACCTCGACCTCGAGGCCGGCGACCTTGCCGATCTCGACGGCCTTGTCGGCGATGTGGCGGGCGTTCATGTGCGCCGGCGGGGTGTTGGCGAGGTCGCGGGCCAGGTACGCCGCGGCCGAGGTGACCGAGCCGCGCTCGGCGCCGGCGGCCACGCCCTTGGCGCGCTTCTCGCCGGCCGTGAGCACCAGTTCGGTGAGCGCGGTGGTGTTCGGCGTCTTCTTGATGCCGGCATAGCGGTAGGCGGCAAGGAGGCCGCCCTCTGCCACGGCCTGGCCGGCAGCGGCGGCATCGACCCCGTCGAGGTCGGCGAGGGAGGTGGCGACCACGGCGTGCTTCGACGCGGCACGCACGAGCGCGGCCGCGGCGTTGCGCAGCACCTGCGCCGTGAGCGCACCGGCGTCGCCGATGCCGACGGCGATCTGGGTGGCACCCGACGCGGCGGGCACCACGAGGGTCTGGCCCGCCTTGCCCTCGAAGCCGTGGGCCGCGAGGGCGGCACGGCTGAGGCCGAGCGAGCGGGGCACGGCACCGGTGGTGGCCACCGGCACGCCGACGGCGTGTGCGGACTTCGGGGTGGTACGGGCAGTGGTGACGATGGCGGTCATCTCCCCAGTCTGCCGTCCCGATGGCGCGCCCGACGTGCGCGGCCCCGTTGCGTCTGCAATCATCGACGGTTCGCGACGAGTTGGGGAGTACGGGAATGTTGCAGCGCCACTGGAAGAAGATCGTCATCGGCGTCGTCGTGCTGATCGCGCTCGTGTTGGGCGGGTCGTTCCTCTACGCGAAGGTCATCAACCAGGCCGACGACGAGTTCAACAACGACGACGTGCTCGATCGGCTGAACGGCACCACCACCGTGGTCGTCGACAGCACCACCGGCGACACGTCCACCGACCCCACCGAGCCGGGTGAGAGCACCACCACCGCCGCGGTCGCCGAGGGCGTCGACGGCACCTGGACCATCGGTGCCGAGAGCGAGGTCGGCTACCGCGTCGACGAGACCATCAACGGCTTCGCCACCACTGCCAACGGCCGCACCAACGCCATCGCCGGCACGTTCGTCATCGCCGGCACCAGCGTGGAGTCGGGCGACTTCACCGTCGACATGACCACGTTCAAGAGCGACGAGAGCCGCCGTGACGGCCAGTTCAACGGGCGCATCATGTCGGTCGACGAGTTCCCGATGTCCACGTTCGTGCTCACCCAGCCGATCGACTTCGGCGAGATCCCGGCTGACGGCGTCACCATCACGGCCACCGCCACGGGCGACCTCACGCTGCGCGGCGTCACGAAGCCGGTCACGTTCGAGGTGCAGGCCACGTTCGCCAACGGCCGCATCGGCGTCCTCGGGCAGATCCCCGTGGTGTTCGCCGACTTCGGCATCCCGAACCCGAGCATCGCCACCATCTCCACCGAGGACAACGGCCTGCTCGAGTTCGTGCTCATCTTCGACCGCGCCGCCTGACCGCGACCGAGAACGCGGGGCCCGCTCAGGCGGAGGGTTGCGAACGCGCCCAGGCGTCGGCCAGCGCGGCGTACTTGCCACCGAGCGCCATGAGCTCGTCGTGCGAGCCCAGCTCCACCAGCCGCGCATGGTCGATGACGGCGATGCGGTCGGCGCGGCGCACGGTGCTCAACCGGTGTGCCACCACGATGACGGCACGCCCGTCCATCAGCCGTTCGAGGGCCCGTTCCACCACGGCCTCGGTGCCCGGGTCGAGGTTGCTGGTGGCCTCGTCGAGCACCAGCACCGCCGGGTCGACCAACGCGGCACGTGCCAGCGACACCAGCTGCCGCTCGCCCGCCGACAGGCGCGACCCGCGCTCGCGCACCTCGGTGTCGAGCCCTTCCGGGAACTCCTCGAAGCGTTCGAGCGCGCCGATGGCCACGAGCGCCTCGGCCACCTCGTCGTCGGTGGCGGCAGGGCGGGCGATGCGGATGTTGTCGCGGATGGTGCCACCGAACAGGAAGCCCTCCTGCGGCACCACCACGACGCGCTCGCGCAACTCGGCGAGCGACACCAGGCGCACGTCGACGTCGCCGTAGCTGACGTGTCCGGAGGTGGGGTCGTACAGGCGCGACAGCAGCTTCGCGAGCGTGCTCTTGCCGGCACCCGTGGGGCCGACGAGGGCCAGCCGCTCCCCCGGCCGCACGCTGATGGTCACGTCGTGCAACGCCGGACGTTCGGTCCCGTCGTAGGTGAACGTCACACCGTGCGCCGACAGCTCGCCCTCGGCAGGCAGCTCGACGGGGCGGGGGTGCTCGGCCACGTCGGGCTCGGCGTCCATCAACCCGTACAGCTTGTGCAGCGACGCGGCTGCGCTCTGCACGGTGTTGTAGAGCTGCGACAGCTGCTGCACCGGTTCGAACAGGTTGCCGAGCAGCAGCACGAACGCCGCCACCGTGCCGAACGCGACCGAGCCGTTGTGCACCAGGAAGCCGCCCACGCCCACCACCAGCGCGATCGACGTGATGCCCGACCACTCGACCAGACCGAAGTACCACGTGCTCACCTTCACGCTGCGCAGGTGGCTGCCGTAGAGCGCTCGGTTCGACGTGACGAAGCGGCGGTGCTGCTCGGCCTCGCGGCCGTACGCCTGGATGACCCGCACCCCGGTGATGCCCTCCTGCAGGTTGCCGAGGTTGGTGCCCACACGCTCGCGCACGTCGAGGTACGCCACGTTCGACTGCCGTTGGAACCGCACCGACGCGATGCCGAGCACCGGCACGACGAACAGCAGCACCATCAGGGTGAGCTGCCAGCTCATCACCGCCATCAGGATGATCGTCATCACCAGCAGCAGGCCGGCGGCGATGAACTGCAGCAGCCCCCACTGGATGAGCTCGCCCATGCTCTCGATGTCGGCGGTCATGCGGCTCACCAGCACGCCCGCCTTGTTGCGGTCGAAGAACGCCATCGACTGCGCCTGCAGCCGGTCGAACACCGTGACGCGCAGGTCGCGCAGGAACCCCTCGCCGGCGCGGTTGATGGCGAGGTACTGCAACCGCCCCACCACATAGCCGATGATCACGGTCGCGAGGTAGCACGCGACGGCGAGGTTCAGCGCTCGGGCGCTCTGCTGGCCGATGCCGTGGTCGAGGCCGTACTTCACGAACACCGGGCCGGCCACGGTGGCGGCCGTGGACGCGCAGACGAGACCGATGGCCCAGTAGATGGTGCGCTTGTAGGGCTGCGCGAACTGCAGCGACCGGCGCAGCACACGGCTGGTCTCGGCGCGATCGAGGCGGTCCTCGTCGCTGATGGCACCTCCGGCCCACATCAGCCACTCACCTCCGCCTCGACGTCGTCGTCGTCCTCCATCAGCGCGGCGAGCACTTCGCGGTAGCGGTCGTTCGTGGCGAGCAGCTCGTCGTGCGTGCCGGTGGCGGCCACACCACCCTCGTCGAGCAGCACCACGGTGTCGGCCAACGCGATGGTGCCCGGGCGGTGCGCGATGACGATGGTGGTGCGCCCGGTCATCACGGTGCGCATGGCCTCGCGGATCTCGTGCTCCTTCGACGGGTCGACCGCGCTGGTGGCGTCGTCGAGGATGAGCACCCGCGGGTTGGCCAGGATGGCGCGGGCGAGCGCGATGCGCTGGCGCTGTCCGCCGCTGAGCGAGTAGCCGCGCTCGCCGATCATGGTGCCGTACCCGTCGGGCAGGGCGACGATGAAGTCGTGCGCGCCCGACAGGCGGGCCGCGGCCTCGACCTCCTCCAACGGGGCGTCGGGACGGGCGAACGCGATGTTGGCGCCCACGGTGTCGTGGAACAGGAACGTGTCCTCGAACACCACCGACACCTCACGACGCAGGTCCGAGAGATGAAGGTCGCGCACGTCGACGCCGTCGACGCGGATGGCGCCCGAGGTGGCGTCGTAGAACCGGATGAGCAGCCGGGCGACGGTGCTCTTGCCGCTGCCGGTGGCACCCACCACCGCCACCGACGCACCGGCAGGGATGGCGAGGTGGAAGTCGCGCAGCACGGGTGCGTCGGCGCTGTAGCCGAAGCCGACGTGGTCGAACGTGACCGCGCCCACCGCGTCACCGGACGGCAGCGCTCGCGGCTCGGCGGGGTCGGCCACCGCGGGCACGGTGCTCAGCACCTCGTTCACGCGCAGCAGGGCCGCGGCGGCGCGCTGACCGAACGCCACCGTCATGCCGAGGTTGCGGAGCGGGAAGATGAGCAGGCCGATGTACTGCATGAACTCGAGCATCTGGCCCTCGGTCATGTCGCCGTTCAGCACCCGGTGGCCGCCGAGCGCGAGCACCGCGAGGAGGCCGAGGTTGGGCAGCAGGTCGAGCGCCGGCAGGAACGCGCTGCGCACCTTTGCGGCCTGCAGCGACACGGTGCGGATGTCGTCGGCCTCCTTCTGCAGACGCTTCGCCGTCACGTCGTGTGCGCCGAAGCCCTTGATCACGCGCACGCCACTGACGCTCTCCTCCACGACGGTGGCGAGCTGTGCCTGCTCCTGCTGCACGGCCAGCACCGCCGGATGGATGCGGCGTGAGAAGCGGGTGGCGAGCACGTTCAGGAACGGCAGCGGTGCCAACGCGACGAGGGCCAGCATCGGCTGCTGCACGAAGAGGATGACCACGATGGCCGACACCATCGCGAGGTTCGACGCGGTGATGGGGATCATGACCACGAAGCCCTGGATCTGCAGCAGGTCGCTCGACGCCCGGCTCATCAGCTGACCGGTCTGCGTGTGGTCGTGATAGGCGACGTGCAGGCGCAGGATGTGGCCGAACAACTGCTCGCGCAGCTTGGTCTCGGTGAGGCGGCTCTCGCGGAACGCGAACCACCGGCGCCAGGCGGTGAACACACCGGCGATGACCGCCATCACCGCGATGAGGGTCGACCAGAACAGCAACGAGCCACTGCCGAGGATGGCTCGGTCGACGGCGAGGCTGGTGAGCTTCGGCACCGCCACCTTGCCGGCGCTCCACAGGATGCCGACCACCATGCCGGCCACGAGGCCCGCCTTCTGCTCGGCGAGCATGGTGCGCAGCAGCTTCCATCCACCTGCTCCAGGTGTCGGCGATGAGCGCGACCCGGAACGTTTCCCCACGAGGCCGACCTTACGCCCGCGACCACCCCGACGCAGAGCCGAATACGATCGGCGCATGGGTTTCTTCTCGTGGGTGTTCGTGGGCCTCATCGCCGGGCTGATCGGCCGGAAGGTGACCGGCGACCAGAAGTCGGGCTGCCTCTACACGGTGGCCGTCGGCGTGCTCGGCGCCGTCATCGGCGGCTGGCTGATGCAGGCCATCGACCACAAGGGCGTCACCGAGTTCGGCTTCCGCTCCGTCCTGGTCGCGGCGCTCGGTTCGATCCTGCTGCTGCTCGTGCTCCAGGCCATCGCCGGCCGCAAGGGCCGCCGCTGACGTTCGGTTCAGCCGACGCGCGGGTTCAGCCGCCGAGCAGGGTGCGAACGCGATCCTTCGGACGGCCGATGATGGCCTTCTTCTTGGTCACCACCACGGGACGCTGCAGCAGCTGCTTGTGCTTGACGAGCAGATCGACCACCTGATCCTCGGTCTGCGCGTCGGCCTCGGTGAGGCCCAGCTTCTGCCACATGCTGTCGCGGCGCACCAGGTCGGTGACCGGGTCCTCGAGCTTGGCGATGATGGACCGCAGCGTGGCGGCATCGGGCGGCGTCTTCAGGTACAGCACGATCTCGGCGTCGACGCCGAGCTCCTTCGCAATGCTCACGGCATTGCTGGAGGAGTTTCAATTCGGGTTGTGGTAGATGGTCACGTCGGCCATGCCCGCACCCTAGTGCGCCGGCCGATCGGGCGTCCCTTCCGATCCCTGTGACACCCCTGTCGTACGGTCGGCACCACGGCTTCCCCCCGTTCCCTCCCGCCGGCCTCCGGCGGGCGTTCCTGGAGGTCGCCCCATGTCCTGCACCCGTGCCCTCGGGCCGATGCCCGTCCGTTGCGCCGACGATGCGATGTACCTGATGGCGCTTGCCGTCAAGCGACCGGTCGAGCACGAGGTGCTCGCCTGCCTGCTCGGCCCAGGGGGCCGCAGCGTCGACGGCACGGTGCTGTCCATCCCCCACGCCGCCCGCCCCGACCAGGTGCTCGTGGTGGTCGAACTGTGCTGTGAGCTGGCGTCGTTCCAGCCGCTCGCCACGCAGGTGCTCGCCGCGTCGGTGCGACCCGACAGCGGCGTGCTCCCTGGCGACGTCGACCGGTGGCTCGAGGCCAGCGCGATGTGCGAGTCGGTCGGGCTGCAACTCGTCGAGTGGTTCGTCATCGGGCCACACGGGTTCGAGTGCCCGCGCGACCTGCTCGGTGAGCCCGAACGGTGGTCGCGTTGACCGCGCGGCGGGGGTCAGTCGGCGGCGCGGCGCTGCGCCGGGCTCAGCCGCAGGCCGGCCGCACGCAGCCGGCGCACCAGCTCACGGCTCGGCGTCGGCACCGCGCCCAGTTCCACCATCGTGTCGTAGTACTCCTCGGGCACGTCGTAGTGATCACCGTGGAAGCCACGGCGCGGGATGCCCGCCGCCTCGGCGAAGGTGTGCAGCTCCTCCAGGCTCTGGTCGCTCACCAGATGGCTCCACGTACGCCCGTGCAGGTGCCAGCGCGGCTCGTCGATCAGCACCGTCATCCCGCCATACCATCACACCATGAGCAGTCCCGAGGTGGCCCTGCGGTCGACATGGCACCAGCTGGCCGGCGACGCCGACCCCACCCCGCTCGACCACCTCCTCGCCCGGCTGCGCGAGCCGCACCGCCGCTACCACACCGCCACGCATGTGATGTGGGTGCTGCGCCACGTCGGCCACCTCGCCGCGTCGGGCGCGGCCGACGGGGTCGACCTGGCTGCGGTGCGGCTGGCCGCGCTGTGGCACGACGCGGTGTACGACGCGACGCGCACCGACAACGAAGCGGTCAGCGCCCGGCTGGCCCACGACGTGGCCATCGGGCTCGGCTGGGCGGTCGAGCGCGCCGACGACGTGCACCGGTTGGTCATGGCCACTGCCGGACACTCCCCCGCGACGGCCGACGAGGCCGTGCTGGTCGATGCCGACCTGGCCATCCTCGGTGCCGAGCCGAAGGACTACGCGGCGTACGTGCAGGGCGTGCGGGTCGAGTACGCGCACGTCGCCGACGCCGACTGGCGCGCGGGGCGCGCCGCCGTGTTGCGTCGCTTCCTCGACATGCCCGTGCTGTTCAGCACCGAGGTCATGCGTCGCGAACGCGAGTCGCGGGCGCGAGCCAACATGGCGGCCGAGCTGGCGTCGTTGCGCTGAGGCCGGACGCGGTCAGTGCGCGCAGGCGCAGCCGCCGCCACACCCGTGACCGCCACCGGGGCGGGCCGCAGGAGCGGGGGCCGAGGCACCGGAGGCGCCGACGCTGGCGAACACGCTCAGCAGGCGCACCGCACCGTCGTGGCCCTGCGGGCACGTGGCGGGGTCGGAGGCCTCGCTCATGGGTCGACGCACCTCGAAGGTGTCGTCGCACTCCTTGCACTTGAACTCGTACAGCGGCATCGCCCGCCACTGTACCGCAGGGCTGTGGTTGACTGTCAGCCGTGAGCTCGGTCGCACCCCTCCCCACTCTCACTCCCGACACCGAGGAGGTCACCCAGACGGGTGAGCCCACGGCGGCGCACATCGTGAAGACCGACCCGGGCGAGAACGCAGCGGCGAAGGTGCTCGAGGCACGCATCTACGGCACCCCGCTCGAGGCCCTGTGCGGCTACGTGTGGGTGCCGTCGCGCGACCCGAAGCAGCTGCCCATCTGCGAGGAGTGCAAGAGCATCTACGAGATGTACCGGGCGTTCAACGACGGGCTCAACGAACGCCCCGACGAATGACCGACGCCGAGGGCCTGCGCATCCGCGAGGCCGTGCGGGCGCTGGTGCTCGACCCCGACCACCGTGTGCTGCTCGTGCGGTTCGAGTTCCCCGACGCGGGGACGCGCTGGGCGCTGCCCGGCGGCGGCATCGAGCCGGGCGAGTCGCCCGTCGATGCGCTCCACCGAGAGCTCGAGGAGGAACTCGGCCTCTCGGGCGTGGAGATCGGTCCGCACGTATGGGACCGACTGCACGTCATCCCGTTCATCGACGGCAAGTGGGACGGCCAGCGCGAACGCATCCACGTCGTGCGTACCCCGGTGTTCGAACCTCAGCCACGGTTGTCGTGGGACGAGCTCCGCGCCGAGTACCTGTTCGAGGTGCGCTGGTGGCACCTGCACGAGATCCACGACGGCCTGCCGTTCGTGCCGCGCTCGCTGCGTCACCACCTCGACGCACTGCTCCGCGACGGTCCGCCGAATCGACCCGTCGACGTCGGGATCTGACGAATAGGGTCACGGCAATGCCCAGCCCGTCGACCATCGCGGCGTTCGCCGCCGCGTCGTTCATTCTGCTCATCATCCCCGGTCCGGCGGTGCTGTACATCGTGAACCGCAGCGTCAGCGACGGTCGCGAGGCCGGCCTCGCCGCGGTCGCCGGGTTGTCGCTCGGCAACCTCGTGCACGCACTCGCCGCTGCCGTCGGCCTGAGCGCAGTGCTCGCCACGTCGGCCACCGCCTTCAACACCGTGAAGTGGCTGGGCGCGGGCTACCTCGTCTACGTCGGGGTGCGCACGCTGCTGACCAAGCCGAGCGACATCGACACCACGCAGGTGAGCGTCAGCCCCATCCGATCGTTCCGCCAGGGTGTGGTGGTGAACGTGCTCAACCCGAAGGTGGCGCTGTTCTTCCTGTCGTTCCTCCCGCAGTTCATCAAGCCCGACCTCGGTCGCCCCGGCCTGCAGGCGCTGGTGCTCGGCCTCGTGTTCGTGCTCATCGGCGCCTGCACCGACAGCACCTACTCGCTCCTCGCGAGCAGCCTGCGCGACGTGCTGCTGCGCGGCAAGGCGCTGCCGTTCGTGCGGCGGTGGGTGGCCGGCACGGTGTTCATCGGGCTCGGGCTGATGGCCGCCACGGCGTCGGCGGCCAACGCGAAGAAGTCGTGACCGAGCCGACGCCGGAGCAACTCGAGGAGCTCGCCGTCCGGTTGGCCGCGCTCGATCGGCGTGGCGCGAACTGGACCCGCACCACGATGCGGCTCGTCGAGCAGTACCCGGGCATCAACACCGCGGCGCTCGTGCGCCGCACCCGTCTCGACCGTTCGACGGTGATGTCGAACGTGCGACGGCTGCAGGAGTTGGCCCTCGTCGAGCACGAGGGCACGGGTCATCGCCTCACGCTCCTCGGTGCTGCGCTGTTGCGGTCACAGGGCTAGCTGGTTACCGTGCCCCGGGTGGCAGGTCCCATGTGCGTCGTCGGCGATTTCGCCTGGGACGTCCTCATCCGAACCAACAGCGAGCTGCTCCGCGGCGGCGACACCTTCGGCGAGGTGATGCTCACCCCCGGCGGCAGCGCCGCCAACGTGGCCGTGTGGGCCAGCCGCGCCGGCCTGCCGACCGAGTTCATCGGCAAGATCGGCCGCGACCGCTTCGGTCAGTTGGCCGAGGAGGATCTCGAACGCGAGAAGGTCACCGCGCACTTCGTCGAGTCGGAGGCCCACCTCACCGGTTCGGTGGCGGTGTTCGTCGACCACACCGGTGAGCGTTCGATGGTGTCGGGCCACGGCGCCGACTTCTACCTGCTGCCGTCGGAACTGCCGAAGGCGCCCATCATCGCGGCCCAGCACCTGCACCTCACCGCGTGGTCGTTCTTCGTCGACCCGCCCCGCGCCGCCGCACGCACCGCGGCGCTGCTCGCACAGCGTTCGGGCGCCACGCTGTCGTTCGACCCCGGCTCGTTCCAGATGATCGGCGAGATGGGGGTCGACCACTTCCTGGCCGTCACCCAGGACCTCGGCATCGACATCCTCCTCCCCAACAAGGAGGAGGGCAGCATGCTCACGGGCGGGCTCACCGAGCCCACCGAGATCGCCGCCGCGCTGGCCGAGCTGTACCCGAAGGCGCTCGTCATGTTGAAGCTCGACGCCGACGGGGCGCTGGTGTGGGAGGCCGGCGAGGCCACGCACATCCCGGCCGGCACGAACAACCTCGTCGATGCCACGGGCGCGGGCGACTCGTTCGCCGGCGGCTTCCTCGCGCACTACCTCGAGCACGGCGATGCCGTCGCCGCGGCACGCTTCGCCACCACCATCTCGGCGTGGGTGATCGAGCACCTCGGCGCCCGCCCCGAGCCCGACGCCAAGCTCCGCGCCATCCTCCACCGCCGAACCTGAGTTCGCGGGTCCGGCGCGCGAACTTAAGTTCGCGGGCTAGGGCCGCGACCGGAGGCGTCCGATGACGGGGGCGAAGGCGTCGATGTCGCGCACGGAGAAGTAGGTGATGCCCCAACGGTCGCGGCAGCGGCGGAGGTGGTCGGCGATCTGGTCGTGCGTGCCGATGGCCAGGAACGGTGTGGTGCGCGCGTCGTCGAGCGTGAGGCCGTCGACGTCGGCCACCAACTCCTGTCGCACCGCCTCGGCGTCGTCGGTGACGTCGACCACCTGCACGAGCGCGTTCAGCTCCACCGGGCGGTCGCGACCCACCTCGTTGGCGCGGATGTGCGCCACGGTGGCGTCGAGCCGGTCGGCCTGCCAGCGCACCTCGTGACGGTGGCCGTCGGGCAGGGTCTTGCCGAGCATCATCAGCCCGATGATGTCGGCGTGGCGGGCGGCGTGTGCCAGGGCGGCCTTGCCGTTCACCCCGGCCATGATCGGCAGACGTTCCTGCAGCGACCGCTGCGTGCTCACCGCGTCGAGCCGGTAGTGCTCTCCCTCGTGCGTGACGGTCTCGCCGTCGAACAGCCGGCGGAGGATCTCGATCGATTCGGCGAGTCGCGCCTTGCGCACGGCGGGCGGGTCGAACGGCAGCCCCATCGCGGTGTACTCGGTGAACGAGTGACCGGCACCCATGCCCAACTCGACGCGGCCGCCCGTGAGGTGGTCGAGGTTCGCGTACTCCATGGCCAGCAGCACCGGATGGTGGAAGTCGTTGTTGATGACCAGCGGCCCCACCCGCAGCGTGGTGGTGGCCTCGGCCATCGCCAGCAGCGGCAGGGTGGGACCCCAACCGGGGTTGAGGTGATCGAACGTGTGGATCACGTCGAAGCCGGCGGCTTCGGCCCGCCGGGCCTGGTCGCGGATCTCGTCGGGCGTGCCGCCACGGGCCTGGTAGCCGAATCGGAACGGGAGCATGTGCCGACCCTAGAACGCCTCGTCCGAATTCCGCTCGCGCCCGCACGGTGGTGCCCGTAGCCTCGACCACTGTGTCCACCACTGTCGCCACGCCGTCCACCGCACACATGACCACCACCGACTGGGCACGGTGGGCGGTGCCGGGCGTGGTGTGGGGCACGTCGTTCTATTTCATCGCCGAAGGCCTCGAGGCGTTCCCGGCCGCGCTCATCACGCCGATGCGCATCCTGTTCGGGTTCCTCACGCTCGCCTGCTTCCCCGCTGCCCGCAACGGCCACATCGAGAAGGTCGACCGCAAGCGGGTGGCGTTGCTCGGCGTGATCTGGATGGCCATCCCGCTGTCGCTGTTCCCGTTCGCCGAGCAGCACGTGTCGTCGTCGGTGACCGGCATGCTCAACGGCGCGACGCCCATCTTCGTCACCACCGTCGCGGCATTCATGGCGCACAAGCTGCCGCGCCGTCAGGCGATCGTCGGTCTCGCCATCGGGTTCCTCGGCGTGGTGCTCATCGCCCTGCCGTCGGGCGGTGGCGACAACAGCTGGTTCGGCATCATGCTCATCTTCATCGCGCTCGTCTTCTACGGCTTCGCCCTCAACGTGGCGGTGCCGCTGCAGCAGAAGTACGGCAGCATCCCGCTGATGTGGCGGGTGCAGGGCGTGGCGTTCGTGCTCACCGCGCCGTTCGCCATTCCGTCGCTCGACGACGTGGAGTTCACGTGGAGCGCGTTCGCGGCGATGCTCGCGCTCGGCTCGCTCGGCACCGCCCTCGCCTACGTCACGATGGCCGCCAACGCCGGGCGCCTCGGTAGCAGCCGTGCGTCGGCCAGCGTGTACCTCATCCCCGTCGTGTCGCTGTTGCTCGGCGCGTTCGTGCGCCACGAGTCGGTGGCCGTGCTGTCGGTGGCCGGCTGCGCGGTGGCGCTGGTTGGCGCCTACCTGGCGACGTCGACGAAGCAGTACCTCTAACCCGACAGCACCCACTGGCGCGTGCCGGTGGCGGGCACCATCACACCGTCCAGTCGCCGTCGTCGGTTTCGCGTCGTCCGCAACGCCGACACATCCGCACGGGTAGTGCACTCCTGCTGCCGAACCGCTGCCACGGCGACCAGTCGTGACGCCACGGCGCACTCCACGAGCCGGTCTGTCGGAACGATCGCCATTTGCACGACGTCAGGAGCAGCAGCCCGGCGATCAGAGCGAGGCCGACCGCTGAGCTCACTCGCCGACCCACCGGTCGGCGTTGCCTGCCGTCGAGGCCGCCACGGGCGAACGGTATCCCGAGCGACGCACTGGCGCCAGCAAGCTCCGAGTGTCCTCGCGGTCTCGCCTACCCTTTCGGTGTGCGAGTGGCGACCGATGATGACGGGTTCGAAGGCCTCGACCCGCGCCAGTCGCGCGTGCTCCTCATGATCGCTTGTCGGCCTCGGAACCTTCGTGTGGACGACCTTGCGCTGTTGTTCGGCATCACCGATTCGGGAGCACGGACTCGCCTCGTGCAACCCTTGGTCGATCGGGGATTCGCCGTCGAGTCCCCTAGCGGGACCCTCGCCCCGACTGAGTTCGGAACGAGGGTGACCGGCCCGGTACTCGAAGATCCACGTGTCCGGCGCGATGTCGCCGCGACGCTGGACGAGTTGGCCTGGTGCCGCAGCGAGTCCTGAGCACCATCCCACCGAACGTTCGCGCCTGCCTCGCCACGTCGACGAAGCAGTACCTCTAGCCCGACAGCACCCACTGGCGTGTGCCGGTGGCAGGCACCAGTCGTGCGGCCTGCATGCCGGCGAAGTGGCACGGCAGCACCGAGGTGCCCGGCACTTCGGCGTCGCGCAGCAACTGTTGGCGGGTGCGCACGGCGAGCTCCTTGTCGACGTCGTACACGAACTGCCACTCGGGCTCGGTGAGCTGCGCCGGGCAGTGCAGCGCGTCGCCGAGCACGATGAGCCGTTCGTCGCCGCTGCTGATGACCGTACTCGTGTGACCCGGCGTGTGCCCGGGCGTGTGGCGGGTGGTGACGCCGGGCGCCACCGTGGTGCCGTCGGTGTCGATGAGCGACACCTGTGCCTCGATACGCCGTAGCCGTTCGGCGCGGCGTGGACCGTCGCTCTCGCCGTCGACGAAGTGCGCCCAGTCGGCGGCACCGATGTGCACGGTGGCGTTCGCGAACGTCGCCCCGTCGTCGGTGACGAGCCAGCCCATGTGATCGCTGTGCAGATGACTCACCACCACGGTGTCGATGTCGGCCGGTGCCACACCGAGGTCCCGCAGGCTGTCGAGCAGGCGGCCGCCGTCGAACATCTCGTTGCGCACGTCGCCCACGCCGGCGTCGAGCAGCACCAGGCGGTCGCCGACACGGACGAGGAACGCACCGACCGGCACGGTCATCGTGTCGTCGGCGTCGAGCAGGTGACGGTGCGCCGTCCAGTCGGCGCCGGCCCAGGCTGCGGCGGGCAGCACCGCGGTGCCGTCGAACACGGGTTGCACGACGAGGTCGCCGACGGTGATGCCGTTCATCCCCGCACCGTACTTCTCCCGTTTCGCCGTTCTGGTCAGCATTCGACCAGGAGCGGCCCTGGTGGGATGCTGACCAGAACCGGTAACACGGACGCGGTCAGGTCATCCGACGGGACCGCTGCGGCGACCGAGCCCGTCGTCGCCGCTGCCACCGGCGACGTCGCCGTACGGCCCGACGCTCGTGCCGCCGCTGCCCTTGAAGGCCCACACGGCCAGCCCCACGATCGCAATGCCGATGACCACGGCAATCATCCAACCCATGCGTCCATGGTCGTCCTCTCGACCCGCACCGTCAACTGTGTCGACGGCAGGGCGTGGCGCTGCTTCTGGGCGGGATTCGTCCCGGATCCCGGGACGAATCCCGCCCAGAAATGATGTCGGAACAGATCACGCCCAGAAACCGACGGAGCGCGAAGGGGACGGTCAGCGGAAGTCGCGGCTGGCGGTGCTGGCCGGCACGGCGAGGGCGGTGAGCTCCTCGGCGACGATGTTGATGACGCCCTCGGCCCGTTCGAGGCGACCGCGCACCAGCAACGCCGGGGCACCACGGGCGACGGTGCGGTAGCGCGCCCAGCAGCCCTTCGACACCACCACGTTGATGAGGCCGGTCTCGTCCTCGAGGTTCATGAACGTGGTGCCCTGCGCGGTCATCGGTCGTTGGCGGTGCGTGACCACACCGGCCACCAGCACGCGCGAACGCGGCTCGCAGTGCCACAACCCGGCCGAGCTCACCACCCCCTGCGCCGCCAGCTGCTCGCGCAGGAACTGGGTGGGGTGCCCGTTGGGCGCGACACCGGTGGCCCACAGGTCGGCGACGGCGGTCTCCACGGGATCCATGCCCGGCAGGCGCGGTGCCTGCTGCCCCACCACCACCCCCTCCAACCGGTCGGGGCGCGACTGCGCGGCCGCGCCCACCGCCCACAGCGCGGCGCGGCGTTCGAGGCCGAAGCACTGCTCGAACGCGCCCGCGGTGGCGAGCGCCTCGAGCTGGGCGAGATCGAGCTCGGGCACTAGGCGCACGAGGTGCTCCAGCGACGTGTACGGCCGACCCTCGGCGATGCGTTCGGCGAGCTCCTTGCCGATGCCGCGCACGCTCTGCAACCCCAGCCGCACGGCCACCCCGCCGACGCTGTCGCCGCACGGTTCGAGCGTGGCGGCGGCGATGGAACCGTTGAGGTCGGGCGACCGCACCACCACCCCGTGACGGCGGGCGTCCTGGCACAGCGTGTGCGGGCTCCAGAACCCCATCGGCTGCGCGTTGAGCAGCGCCGCGCAGAACGCCGCCGGCTCGTGGAACTTGATCCACGACGACGCGTACACCAGGTAGCTGAACGACACCGAGTGGCTCTCGGGGAACCCGTAGTTCGCGAACGCGGCCATCTTCACGAAGATCTCCTCGGCCACCTCGCCGGTGATGCCGCGCTCGGCCATGCCGTCGAACAACCGCTGCTTCAACCGCTCCATGCGCGCCCGGCTGCGCTTCGATCCCATCGCCTGGCGCAGCTGGTCGGCCTCGGCGGGCGTGAACCCGGCCACGTCGATGGCCATCTGCATCAGCTGCTCCTGGAACAGCGGCACGCCGAGGGTCTTGCCGAGGGAGTTCTCGAGCAACGGGTGGAGGTAGGTGATGGGCTCCTGCCCGTTGCGGCGGCGGATGTACGGGTGCACCGACCCGCCCTGGATGGGGCCGGGGCGGATGAGCGCGACCTCGACGACGAGGTCGTAGAAGCGGCGCGGCTTCAGCCGCGGCAGCGTGGCCATCTGCGCCCGCGACTCGATCTGGAACACGCCCACCGTGTCGGCCCGGCAGAGCATGGCGTAGACGTCGTCCTCCTGCGGGATGGTGGCGAGGTCGACGTCGTAGCCGCGGTGCTCGCGG
This sequence comes from Actinomycetota bacterium, assembly GCA_039796575.1. Taxonomy (GTDB): domain Bacteria; phylum Actinomycetota; class Acidimicrobiia; order Acidimicrobiales; family Ilumatobacteraceae; genus UBA668. Next base: position 21,106 of record JBDKJP010000053.1, on the reverse strand, counting down.
ATGAGGTCGACGGCGTAGTGCAGCGCGCTGAGCATGCCCAGGCCGAGCAGGTCGAACTTCACCAGCCCGGCCGCGGCGCAGTCGTCCTTGTCCCACTGCAGCACGCTGCGCCGGTCCATGCGCCCCCACTCGACCGGGCACACCTCGATGACCGGTCGATCGCAGATGACCATGCCACCCGAGTGGATGCCGAGGTGCCGCGGCGCATCCTCGATCTCGGCGGCCAGTTCGAGCACGGCCTCGGGCACGTCGTGATCGGGGGTGGCCGCGGTGGTGGCCACCGTGCCCCAGCCGTCCATCTGCTTGCTCCACGCGTCCTGCTGCCCGGTGGCGTAGCCGAGCGCCTTCGCCATGTCGCGCACCGACGAGCGGGCGCGGTAGGTGATGACGTTGGCCACCTGGGCCGTGTGGTGCCGCCCGTAGCGCTGGTACACGTACTGGATGACCTCCTCGCGGCGGTCGCTCTCGATGTCGAGGTCGATGTCGGGCGGGCCGTCGCGTTCGGTGGAGAGGAACCGCTCGAACAGCAGGCCGAGCGACACGGCGTCGGCCTTGGTGATGCCGAGCGCGTAGCAGGCGGCGCTGTTGGCCGCACTGCCACGACCCTGGCAGTAGATGTCGGCGCGGTTGCAGAACTCGACGATGTCCCACACGACGAGGAAGTAGCCGGCGAACCCGAGGTGCTCGATGACGTCGAGCTCGTGGTCGATGGTGCGCCACGCGCGGGCGCGCAGCGACAGGTCTTCGTGGGGCGCGGGGCGTTCGCCGTAGCGGCGACGGCCGCCGGCCTCGACGAGCACGCGCAGGTACTGCATCTCGCTGAGCGGCGCGCCGTCGGGCCCGGGCGGGCACGGGTAGGGCGGCAGGTTCGGCGCCACGAGCGACAGGTCGAACGCCGCGGCGCGACCGATCTCGGCCGCGAGCTCGACCACGCCCGGGTAGCGGGCGAAGCGCCGGGCCTGCTCGCCACCGCTGCGCAGGTGCGCCCCGGCCGAGGCCGGCAGCCACGGGTCGAGCTCGTCGAGGCTGCGCCGCGCCCGCACCGCCGCCACGGCCGTGGCCAGCCGCCGTTGCGACGGCGTGGCGTAGTGCACGTTGTTGGTGGCCACCACGCCCACGTCGTGCCGGGCGGCCAGCTCGGCGAGTGCGTCGTTGCGCACGGAGTCGGTGGGGTGGCCGTGGTCCCACAGCTCGACCAGCACGCGGTCGCGCCCGAACAGCTCGACCAGCTGACGCAGCTCGCGCCCTGCCGCGGCCGGCCCGTCGGCCACGAGCGCGGCCGGCACCGCGCCCTTGCGGCAGCCGGTGAGCACCCACCCGTGACCGCGCACCGCGTCGGCGATGTCGAGCAGGCCGAACTGCGGCACCCCCTTCTCGCCGGCGAGGTGACCGAGGCTGAGCGCACGGGCGAGGCGGGCGTAGCCGGTGGGGCCGTCGGCGAGCACCACGAGGTGCTGCCCGTGCGGGTCGGGGGCGTGGGTGTCGGGCAGCATGCCGGTGGCCACCTGCCGCTGCGTATCGGCCTCGTCGCGGGCCCGCCGGCCGGTGACCCCCGGGGTGAGCGTGATCTCGGTGCCGAACACCGTGGGCAGCCCCACCGCCCGCGCCGCTTCGGCGAAGCGCACGATGCCGTAGAACCCGTCGTGATCGGTGAGCGCCAGCGCCTCCAGCCCCAGGCGGGCCGCTTCCTCCACCAGCTGCTCGGGGTGCGACGCCCCGTCGAGGAACGAGAAGTTGCTGTGGCAGTGCAGCTCGGCGTAGGGCACGTGCACCGGGTCGGGTCGCCAGTGCGGCTGCGTGATGTCGGGGTCGGGCTCGTAGGGCTGCCGTTTGCGCCCCCATGCCGGCCCGTCGCCGCCGGCGTTCCACGACGGCGACCCAGGGGCGCGACCGTCCTTGCCTCGTCCGGACAGAAGCCGTTCGACCTCCGACCACGGCATCGACGGATTGTTGAATCCCATGGGGTTCGCGACTGTATCGAACGTCTGTTCGACCCACAAGATCGGAAATTTCTGAGAACATCGCGACGGAGAACGATGCCCCCGGACGACGACATCCCTGTGAGTGCCTTCCTGCAGCTCTACGACGACGCGTTGCCGCACGTGTACGGCTACCTCGTGCGCCGCTGCGATTCGGCCGCCACCGCGGAGGACCTCACGTCGGAGACGTTCGTCGCCGCGGTGCACGCCACCCGGCGCGGCACCGAGGTGTCGATCCCCTGGCTCATCGGCACCGCCCGCCACAAGCTGGTCGACCACTGGCGCCGCACCGGACGCCACCGCGACGCACTCGAAGAACTGTGGGAGCAACACGAACCGTCGCCCGACAGTGGCGACCCGATCGACACCGTGCACGTGCGCGACACGCTCGCCCGACTCACCCCGCACCACCGTGCGGCACTCGTGCTGCGCTACGTCGACGGGCTCCCCGTGACCGAGGTGGCCACGCTGCTCGACCGCTCGGTGCACGCCACCGAATCACTCCTCGTCCGTGCCCGGGCCGCGTTCCGTGCCGCGGCCGGCGACCTCCACGAAGAAGGAGGCCTCTCGTGACCGACCCCTTCGACGCCCTCCGCGCCGACACCGCACCCATCGCGCCGTCCGCATCGTTCGCGGCGCGGTTGCGCACCCAGCTCGCCGCCGACCTCGCCGACGCACCCACCCACGCCCCCACCCCCGCCCCCACCCGAACGGAGCCCACCGTGTCCACCATCGTCCCTCACCTCGTGCTCAGCAACGCCACGGCGGCCATCGACTTCTACGTCACCGTCCTCGGCGCCGTCGAGCACCACCGCCTGCTCGACGGCGACCGCATCGGCCATGCCGAGCTGCGCATCGGCGACAGTGCGCTCTACCTGGCCGACGAGTACCCCGAGTACGACATCGTCGGCGCAGACACGCTCGGCGGTTCGCCGGTGGCGCTGATGGTCACCGTGCCCGATGTCGATGCCACCTACGCGCTGGCCCTCGCCAACGGCGCCACCGCCGGGCGCGAGCCGAGCGACGAGTTCCACGGCAACCGGAACGCCCAGTTCCGCGACCCGTGGGGCCATCGCTGGACGGTCACGATGCCGATCCACGACCGCTACCGCCAGGAAGCCGCCGCAGCCGGGTTCGACTACGTGCCGGGGGCCGACACCGCCGCAGGCGCCGAGCATCAGGTGAAGCACCACGACCTCGGCGACCTGTACTACTTCACCCTGCCGACACCCGATCTCACCCGGTCGAAGGCGTTCTACGGCGCCGTGCTCGGGTGGCAGTTCGACGACCCGGAGTCGGGTCATGCGTCGAACATCTCCGCGCCTCCCGGCGGCCTCCACCTCGGCAACACCCAGGCCGAGCTGTGGTTCGCCGTGCCCGACATCCACGCCGCCGTGGCGTTGGTGCGCGAGCTCGGCGGCACCGCCACCGAACCGGTGCACTACGAGAGCGGCTGGTCGTCGGAGTGCACCGACGACCAGGGCGTGCGGTTCTGCCTCAGCGTGCCGGCAGCGCAGTACACCCGCTGACCCGCACCGCGGCGGGTCGGGCCCGTCAGGGGGTCCAGCGGTAGCGCACGTCGGGGCAACGCTCCTCGTTGCCGGCGCCGTCGGTGAGCTCCTCGGCCACGAACCCGTGTCGCTCGTAGAACCGGCGGGCGGCACCGTTCGACTGGAACGCCCACAGCTGCAGACCTTCGCCGCCACGGCGCTTCGCCAGCTCCATGAACCGGTCGCCGAGACCACGACCGATCCACGACGGGTCGAGGTAGAGGTGCTCGATCCACGAGCCGTCGCGGTCGTGCGACAGCACCAGGAACCCGGCGATCACGCCGTCGAGGTCGGCCACCCACATGTCGGTGTGGCCCACCACCTCGTCGGCCATCCACCGCCGCATCGACGCCACGTCGTGCACGATGGGCACCTCGGGCAGGCCGAACAGCCGCGACCGCACGTAGACGTGCACGCATTCGCGGGCGTCGTTGGTGCGCGCCTCGCGCAGCGTTGGCTGACCGGGCTGCAGCGCACGCAGTGCGCCCTCAAGGCCGGGCTCGGTGGTGGCGATGGCCTGGTGCCACTGGAACCAGCGCACCTCCTGGCTCTCGCCGGGCGGCGGCGCCGGCGGCACGTGCGGGGCCTCCACCACGTAGCGCACGTCGAGGTGGGTGTGCTTGCGGGGGCCGGGGTGCACGTCGACGTGCACCAGCTGCGGCCCGCCCTCGGGAAACGCCACCGGCAGCCCGGTCTCCTCCCCCGCTTCGCGGAGCGCACCCTCCCACGGCTGCTCGCCCGGGTCGACATGGCCCCCGGGCTGCAACCACAGGCCGAGCCGCTTGTGCTGATGGAGCAGCACACGACTGCGGTCGGTGGTCACGAGGATGGCCGAGCCGGTCACGTGGACCGGGCTCGCGGTCTCCGACGTGGGCTGCTCGAGCCCCTCGTAGAGCCGTTCGAAGTCGACGATCGCCTGCCGCTCGCGGGCATCGACCGGGCGTCGGGCAGTGACGGCGGCGAGGAGGTCGGAACGGGCGTCGGGCATCACCCCACCGTACGCCGTGTGGTGTCGAACCAGTCAGGCCACCTGCACGAGATCGTCAAAATCACCGCTTCAGTCACCCTCCGAACGCGCCGATAGTGACTTCGAACGGTGCAGTTCCGGCACACCGGCCGGTCCTGGAGTCACCACGAGGCGGAAGAACTTCAACTATGGAACCCGACGCACAACTCGCTCCCCGAGTGCTGCTCGCCGTGGGCGATCCGAACCTTCGGCGCATCGCTTCCTCGGCTCTGCGTTCACGTGGTTACTCCGTGAGTGCCACCACGGAGGAAGACGCCGCGCTCACCCTTGCCCGCTCGTTCTCCCCCGACGTGGTGATGGTCGACCTCGAACTGCCCAGCCCCGAAGGCGGCAACCTGTTCGACACGATGCGCTCGCTCACCGACGCGTACATCGTCGGCATTGCATCCCCCGATGCCGACAACGCCCGCATCCGTGCCCTGCGCGCCGGCGCCGACGACGTCGTTGCCGCCGACCTCAACCCCGACGAGCTCGCTGCTCGCTGCCAGGCGCTGCTGCGTCGACCGCGCCAGCTGCACGCCCGTTGGGACCCGATGCAGGCATCGGTCATCAGCCTCGGCCCGCTCACCGTCGACGTGGGTCGCAAGGAGATCCGCGTGCACGACGCCGACGTGCCGGTCACGCGCATCGAGTTCGCGCTGTTCGAACAGCTCTGCCGTCGTCCTGCCGAGGTGTGCTCGCGCACCGAGCTGCTCGAGGAGGTGTGGGGCCCGAACTGGGTGGGCGACACCCATGTCGTCGACGTGCACCTCAGCAACCTCCGTCGCAAGCTGCAGCAGCGGGCTCCCGAGCTGCGCTTCATCCACACCGTGCGCGGCGTGGGCTTCCGTCTCAGCAACGACCTGCTGCGTGCCGCCGAGCACGACCACGATCACGAGGACGACGGGCACGAGCTGATCTCGGCCTGACATCCCGTCACCATCACTGAGCGCCGCCGTCCTACTGCCCGGCGGCGCTCAGCTGTTTTCCGGTGCGGTCGAGCCGTCTGGAGATGACCTGTTTCGGACCCACGGGGGCGAAACACGCCAGGGATGGCACGAAACGGACCCGTGGGTCCGGGATGCGCCGGGTATGGCGTGAAACGGACCCAACCCTGGGGCGGGGCGAGCGCGGGGCGGCGGACAGGTGCGTGTGCGAGGACGGTCAGCGGTACTCGGCGGTGAGCCACCAGCGGCCGCGCTCGACGCCGACCAGCAGCAGGCGACCCGACCGGGTGAGCAGCTGGAAGCGGGCGGTGCGTCGGGCGCGGGCGGGGTCCCACCAGCGTTCGTCGACGGGCCACGGCCCGGCCCACGACTGCACGTCGTCGACCCCACCGCGATCGTCGAGCCCGCGCACCACCACCGGCGCGGCCGACACCGCGCCGCGCCCGCTGACGGCCACCGGTGCGCCGGCGGCGTCGAGCACGTCGATGGCCCGCGCCGGGGCGTGCACCACCGCGGGTGACGGCGTGGGCAGGCTGCCCGGCCACGGCGCGGCGGGCGCGGCGAGGCGTTCGGCGGGGTCGGCAAGGTCGGCGGTGGCGGCGGGCACCCAGCGGTAGGTGTCGTGGGGTTGCCGGCCGCCCTGGGTGGCGGGCACCAGCACCTGCTGCTCCCCCGCCACCGCCACCAGCCGGGCCACGGCACGCACCGCCCAGTCGTCGGCCTGGGTGCGGCCGCCCCACAGCCCGAGCTGCACACCGTCGTCGCCGCGCACCTCCACCGGGTCGAGGCGCAGCAGCGCCACGCCGGCGGTGAGGTCGTCGTGCTGTGCCCATGCGTCGAGCTGCCAGCGCACACGTTCGACCATCGCTGCCGCGCTGAGGCCGCTGCTGCGGTACCAGTGCCGTTCGGTGCGTTCGCCGTGCTCGGTCTCGGCCACCACCTGCAACCGGGTGCACACCCGGCCGTCGGCGGCAAGCGTGGCCACGAGCTCGTCGGCCAGCTGCCGGGCGACGAACACCAGCGCGTCGGAGTGCTGCGCCGGCGGTTCGAACAGCCGCTGCGCGTGCAGGCCGCTGGGCGGGTCGTGCGTGCCGGGCAGGCGGTCGTCGCCACCCGACGCCACCCGGTGCGCGAACTCGCCGAGCGGACCGAAGCGTGCGGCGATGTCGGTGGACGGCAGCTCGGCGAGCGTGCCGAGGTGGTGCACGCCGAGGCGGTGCAACAGGTGGACGAAGTCGGCCGGCACCCCGGCCACCTCGGTGAGCAACGACACCGGCAACGGGTGCAGGAACGCCGCGGTGGCGTCGACCCCCGGCGGCACGATGCGGGACGATCCGGCGGCCGACGATCGACGGGCTGCGATGCCGGCGGCGAACCGGCCGTCGGCCACGCCTGCGCCGAGCGACCCGACCGCAGCGAGCGAGCGACCCACGGCATCGGCCGCCACGGCCGACACCTTCTCGGTCATCGACGCCTCACCACCGAAGTAGCGCGCGGGGCCGCGCGCCACGAACGTGAGCATGCCCGGTTCGGTGACCTCCACCCGCGGCACCATCGCCCCCACGGCACGCACCACGTCGTCGAAGGCACGGGCGTCGCGGGCCGGGTCGTGATGCTCGATGCGCACGTGCGGGCAGCGCGACTGCGCGTCGCGGCGACGTTGGCCGAGCGCCACACCGTCGGCCGCAGCCGCACGGGAGTGCGCGACCACACGGTTGGCGTGCACCACGGCGACGGGCTCGTCGGCGGCGGCCTCGGCCACCACCACCGGCCAGTGCGGGCACCACAGCACACCCAGCCGCGGCACCTCGGAACGGGCGGCGCGGGCCACGGGTCAGCCCGTTCGCCGCAACGGCAGCACCGTGCCGTCGTCGACCTTCGGCTCGCACGGGCGCACCTGCCCGTCGACCGCCGGCAACCAGCAGTCGGCACGGCGCACCTGGGGCACGCGGCGCCCCGACAGCTCGAGCTGCACCTGCCGCGCCCGGGCCACGCCGTGGCCGTCGCCGAGCCCCGACCACGCGGTGGCGCTGCACTGGAACCGCAGGTCGGCACCGAACACCGGCGCCCCCACCTGCACGGCCACGGCGCCGCGGGCCTGCAGGCGCGCCACCAACCGGCGGGCGGTGGCGGGGCGCACGTGCTGCGTGCCGGGACCGAGCACCACCACGTCGAACCCGTCGATGCACGCGGCCAGCAGGTCGGCCCACACGTCGTCGTCGAACGGGCGCACGGCGCCGTGCTCGTCGACCGGTTCGGTGACGGCCACCAGGCGCTCGAGCACCACCCCGGCCTCCGCCGCGGCGGCGAGCCCCAACGTGGGCAGGCCGGCCACCGCCACCCATGCCCCCTGCTGCGACGGGCCGGCGGCCACGGCCAACGCCAGGGAGACTGCAGCAGCGCCCTCACACCCGACCACGCTGCCGCGCTGCAACGCCCCCTGGGGCACCAGCGCCGCCAGCACCGGCAGCAGCGGCAACGTGCGTTCCTGGGCCGCGGTGGCCGACCCGGCACGGGTGACCAGCCCCCGGCCGGCGAGGTCGGAGAGATGCGTGGGGTTCATCACTCGGGCCGCCATGCCGGCCACACTATCGAACAGATGTTCGTCCCGTCCAGGGGCCGCCGTCAGGCCCCGGCGCGTGGGGTGAGCGCGTCGCCGGAGGCGAGTTGCTCGGCGAACTCACGTGCCGAACCGGCGTAGTGCGTGGCGCCCAGTTCGAACGCGTGCTCGCGTCCGTGCACCGCCGCGCCGCCGAGCACGATGGCCACACCCGGCACGGCGGCGCGCAGTGCCGAGCACAGCTCGGCGGCGGCGGCCGCGCCTTCGACCGAGCTCACCGAGATGCCGATCGCGGCGAGCACAGGGACGGAGGTGGCGGCGGCCACGAACGACTCGGTGGGCATGTCGGCGCCCAGATCGGACACCTCCCACCCTTCACCGCGGAGCAGGTCGGCCAGCATGGCCACCGGCAGCGAGTGACGCTCACCGGACGGACCGCCGAGCAGCACGTGGCCGCGGGCACGTCCGCGGCGGGCGAACCGCGGCCCCAGCCGGCCGATCAGCCGCTGTGCGATGCCGGTGGCGCGGTGCTCGACCGAGATGTCGAGCTCACCCGACTCCCATCGTGCGCCGATGTTGCGCATCGCCGGGGTGATGACGTCGAGGTAGATCTCGTCGAGGTCGGCACCGGCCGACAGCGCCGCTTCGATCACGCCCCAGGCGCCGCTGCTGTCGCCGGCCACGAGGCGCGCCTCGAGGCGGGCGGCCCACGGCGCACGACGCTTGGGCTGATCGGTGGCCGCCGCGCCCGCGGCGCCCGCACGGAACGCATCGAGGTCGACACGGGCCACGTGCCACGTGCCGCCCACCTTCACTGCGGGTAGCACACCGAGCCGCACGTAGCGGTACGCCGTCATGTAGTGCACGCCGAGCTCCTCGGCGGCCTCGTGCAGGGTGAGATCCGTGTCACTCACTGTGCACACGGTAGGTTCGCCGCGACGCCGCTGCGTAACGCAGCGAGGCGATTCCTGCGGTGGTCAGTGAGTGGCCTTCCACTTCGCCATCGCGGCGCGGCTGCGCTCGACCAGCACGGCCGGCACGCGGCGCAGGTACTCGGCCTCGGCCGGGCTGGCCCCATCGGCCACGGCGGCGGCACCGGTGTCGGCGGCCGCCTCGGGCACGAGGTCGTCGAACGTGGGCAGCTCCATGCCCGGCTTCCAGTACTGGTACAGGTCGCGCACCACGTCGTCGAGGCCGTCGGCGGAGTGCCCCTTCGCCACGTCGACCGTGATGATGTTGCCGAACACGTGCACGTTGGCCACCTGGCCGGTCTCGAGCAGACGACGGGCCAACACGGCCGCCGGGCGGGTGCCGGTGGCCTGGGCGACCGACGAGAACTCCTCGTGGCCCATGCCCGTGAGGTTGCGGTTGGCTTCGTAACGCACCACGCCCTTGGTACGACTCGGCTTGGCGACGACGGCGATCTGCTGACCCATGCCGCCAGCGTAGTAGGGGCATCCGCTCCGACGAAGCCCGGACGCGTACGATCGTCGCGTGATCGAGCATCACCAGATCGGCGACACGATATGGATCGACGTCGTCGACCCCACCGACGACGAGCTCGCGGGCCTCGCCACCGAACGCCATCTCGCCAGTCGCACGTTCGACGAGGCGCACCGCAGGGCCGCGCGACCGATGATGCACCGCTACGCCGATCACACGTACGTGGTGGCGTTCAGCGGGTCGCTGGCCGAGATCGACATGTACCTCGGCGACCACTGGTTCATCACGATCCGCCGCCACGACGAGCAGGGGCAGGAGTGGTCGCCGGTCAACGCCATCGAGCGCGGCCGTCGGGTGACGTCGAAGCCCGAGCAGATGACGCCGGGCATGATGCTCGCGCTGGTGCTCGACGATCTCGTCGACGGCTACTTCGACAGCACCGACGTGCTCGAGGACCGGCTGGAGGACATCGAGGGCCGCATCTTCGAGGACGACGACGACGGCCAGGTGCAGCTGCGCAACGAACGCGGCGTGCAGCAGGAACTGTTCGACGTGCGCCGCGAACTGCTGCTGCTGCGTCGAGCCGTCACGCCGCTGCGCGAGGTGCTGTCACAGATCCTGCGCAGCGAGGTCCGCCAGATCGAGGGCGACGCGCTCGTGGTGTGCCGCGACACGTTCGACAAGCTGCTGCGCGCCATCGACATCGTCGACGAGCTCCGCGAGCTCGTGGGCAACGCGGTGGAGGCGCACCTCGCCGTCACGAGCAATCAGATGAACATGGTCATGAAGCAGCTCACCGCGTGGGGCTCCATCGTGTTCGGCGCGACGCTCATCGCCGGCATCTACGGCATGAACTTCGCGCACATGCCCGAGCTCGACTGGAAGCTCGGCTACCCGTTCGCGCTCGGGTTGATGGTGACGATGAGCGTCATCCTGTGGCGCTGGTTCAAGCACCGCGACTGGCTGTAGCGACCGCGCTCAGCTGAACGCGTCGATCATCGCCTTCACGTCGCCCAGCGGGTAGAGGATGGGGCACGTGCAGCCATGGTCGATGTACTCCTGCACCTTCGCCCGCGCCTCGGCGGGCGTACCGCTGGCGGTGAGCATCTGCACGATCTCGTCGGGCACCAGCTTGCTGGCGGCCTCGACCTGCTCGTGCGTGGCCGGCCACGTGAGCACCTCGCCCACCTTGTCGAGCAGGCTCTGCGGCACACCCGACGCCTTCATGATGTGCGGCTGCTGGCCGAGGTACTGGGTCACCATCATGCGCGCCATGTCGAGCGCGGTCTGGCGATCCTCGTGCACGCTGCACACCACGAGCTGCGGGCGGTCGATGTCGTCGATGGACCGGCCGGCCTTCGCCGCGCCGGTGGCCAGTGCCTCCATCGCCCTCGCGTTGTAGTCGGGCGAGACGAGGTAGTTCAGCACCGCGCCTTCGGCGATCTCACCGGTGAGCTCCATCATCTGCATGCCGGTGGCACCGATGTAGATGGGCACGTCCTTCGGGCGGCGCTCCTGGTACACGTAGTCGAGCTCCACGCCGTCGAGGTGCACGTACGCACCGTCGAACGTGACGTTCTCGTTGTTGAGCAGGGCACGCACCACGGTGACGATCTCGCGCATCACGGTGAGCGGACGGGCGCGCTCGATGCCCACCTTCTGCGCCAGCGGATCCCACCACGCGCCGATGCCCAGGATCACTCGACCGGGTGCGAGGTCGTCGAGCGTGCTGAACGTGGCGGCCAGCCGTGCCGGGTTGCGGCTCCAGCAGTCGACCACGCCCGAGCCGACCTTGATGGTGTCGGTGACGCTGGCGAATGCGGCCATCGGCACCGTGGCCTCGCGCACCAGCCGACTCTCGGCCTGCCACACCGCGTGGAAGCCCTTGGCCTCCGCGTACTTGGCGATCTCCATCCCTTCACGGATGGGATGGGCGTCCTGCAGGTACAGCGCGACGGGGGTGTCCATGCCCCGCACGTTAGTCGTTGACATTTTGTAAAGCCGCCAACGGTGCGGGTGGGGCTTCTGGGGGTGATTCGTCCCAAAATTGCTTCTGGGGGCTGTGCGTCCCGGAAACCGGGACGCAACTCACCCAGAAACGTCGCCCGCGGCCCGCTACGGGCGATCGGCGCAGGACGTCTCGCCAAGCGGGAACTCATCGAGGAAGTGGGGGTACACGGGCGCGTCGTACAGCGGATCGCCTCCGGGCCGGTCGGTCGCCGTGCAGACGACGGAACCAAACGGACGAACCACCCACCGCGATGGCTCCCAGGCGTCCGTCGCAGCGGTGTCCGCCGCCGATCGCAGCTGCGCGAGGAACGAACCGAACGGCTCGATCGTCGAGTCGTTGATCTCCCAGCGCTGATCGCCGACGACGAGCAACAGCGGGAAGCCATCGGTCGCGGCCTCACCGATCGGACTGGTGGGCGGGAGCTCGCTCGCCGCGTCGATGAGTTCCTGCATCGCATCGTCGGGGATCGTGCCCGCAGCGAGCCGGAACTGCGGCAGCCCGTCGCTGATGCCCTCGTACAGGTCGCCGACGACGGTGCCGTCGGAGTACACGATCAGCTCCGGCCCGGTGACGAACATGTCGGGCACGGCACCGAGGTGGTAGTCGCCGAGCTGCACGAGCACCTCGGACGGGTCGCCGGCCGTGGCACCGGTGGCGTCACCTGGTGCGACCGGAGTCGACGAGCTGTCGCACGCACTGAGCAACGTCACCAACGCCAGCAGCGACCCAGCGACCCGACGCGCCAGCAGTGGCCGCTGGTGCTGTCGCTCCGTTCCCACACCGCAATTCTGCCCGCGTTCGGTGCGAGGAGGATCACGGGTGGTGGCGAAAACTCCCTGGGGAGTGCGCGACCTTCAGCGTGGGCAGGAAATGCGGCCGTATCGGCCGGAAATCGTGACCGCGGTGGGGTGAGTGTGGTCAGGCGGTCGGGGTGAGGAGGACCAGCGGGATCTCGCGGTCGGTCTTCTCCTGGTAGCCGGCGTAGTTCTTGTACGTCGCCGTGATGAGGGGCCACATGCGGGCTCGCTCGTCGGCGGTGGCCACCCGGGCGGTCATCGGCGCACGCGGCTTGCCCTTCCACACCACCTGCACCTCGGGCTGCGCGACCAGGTTGAGGTACCACGCCGGATGGTGGTCGTCACCGCCCCGCGAGGCGACGATGACGATGGTGTCGCCCTCCTGCAGCGGCGACGTGAGCATCACCGAGCGTGGCTTGCCGCTCTTGCGGCCGACCGTGGTGAGCTCGAGCACCGGCATGCCGGCGGCATCCCATCCGAGCTTGCCGAAGCTCACGGCGAGCAGGCCGCGGTGGACGAGGTTCATTCCCTTGAGCATGAAGTCACTGGGCATGACGGGGACCCTACGCCTCCGGCGGTTGGAGCGCGATCAGGCCGGCGTTGGTGGGCGTGAAGCCGCACGCGTCGAAGTAGAACGGGCGCAGGTCGTCGTCGAAGTCGACGTGCAACCACTCGCACCCGGCCGACGCGGCACCGGCCTGCGCGGCTCGCACCAACCCGACACCCACACCCCGATGGCGCGCCGCGGCGCTGACCATCGTGTCCTGCAGCCAGGCGTGCACGAGGCCGTCCCACACCACGTTCACGAAGCCGACCAGCACATCGCCGTCGCGAGCGGTGACCCAGCCGAGGCTGTGCCGCTCGGTGAGCGCCACCCAGTCCAATTCCTCGTCGGTGAACACGCGCGTCTCGAACGCCTCGGCGTGCAGCACGTTGACCTCGCCGTTCGTGAACTCGCCACGCCACCGGAACGTGATGTCGCTCACAGCAGCGCGAACAGTCGCTGGGCCTGCTCGGCCGCCTTCGCCCGCACCTCGGCGAGGTCGACCCGCGTGGGCAGGCCGTCGCGCAGCACCTGCTCGCCCGAGTCGAGCGTGACGTCGAGGGCGCGCACACCGGGCGTGAACGCGACGTGCCACGCGCTGTCGGCGTACGGGTAGTTCCAGGTGACCGTGTCGTGGCGCGCCTCGGGGAACAGCGAGTAGCCGTTGTCGAGCCACTGCCACACGGTGTCGGGTGAGGCCAGCACGTCGTCCTCGCGCAGTCGCACGTAGGCCAGGCGCCCCTCCTCGAGCATGTCGGCGCCGATGCCGTCGGTGCCGAGCACGATGCGGTTCGAGCGGGCCGCCGGGCGGGCGTAGCCGACGGAGTTGTTCATGTTGCTGCGCGGGTTGTGGGCGATGGTGCCCGGCAGGTCGCGGTCGAGGAACACGCAGTGCACCAGCCACCAGTCGTCGCGCGCCAGCGACTGCAACCGCTCCCCCGCTGCGACGTCGTCCCGGCCCTCGGCGACGTGGACGTGCACACCCACACCGAGGTCGGCGGCCAGACCTGCGGCCGCGGCAAGCGTGTCGTCGGTGCACGTGAACGCAGCGTGCACACCCACCATGCCGCGACCACCGTCGCGCAGGAACCGCTCGTTCTCGGCGAGACCCCGGCGGGCACCCTCGGCACCGTGACGATCGGTGACGCCGTAGGCGAGGTTGGTGCGCACACCCACCTCGGCGCACGCGTCGGCGATGAGCGAGAGGCTGCCCTCGATGCACGACGGCGACTCGTGGTGATCGACGATCGCGGTGGTGCCGCACTGCAACGCCTCGACGGCGCCGAGCATGGCCGACCAGCGGATCATCTCGGCGTCGAGCGCCACGTCGAGTCGCCACCACACCTGCTCGAGGATCTCGAGGAAGCTGGTCGGCTGCTTCGGCGGTGCGGGCATGCCGCGGGCGAGCGCCGAGTAGAGGTGGTGGTGCGCGCACACCAAGCCGGGCGTGGTGGCGGTCACGGGCGGGTCACTCCCCCGCGTCGCCGCTGCGGCGCATCGGCAGCGTGGTGCGCCACTCGCCGTCGACCATGTGCAGCGCCGCGGCCACGGCACCGCTGGTGGGCACGAGACCGATCTCGCCGACGCCCTTGATGCCGTACGCCGAACGCGGCTGCGGCACCTCGACGAGCTCGACCTCGATGGCCGGCACGTCCTTCGGGCGGAGGATGCCCAACTGGCGGAGCGTGGTGAACGTGGGGAACCCGCGCTCGTCGCTCGGGAACTCCTCGGTGAGCGCATAGCCGAGGCCCATGTGCACCGAGCCCTCGATCTGGCCCTCGCACAGCCGCGGGTTCACGGCCTTGCCGACGTCGTGGATGGCGACCACCTTCTCGATGGCACCGGTGGCCTTGTCGGCCACCACCACCTGCGCGGCGAACCCGAACGCGGCGTGGATGGTGGGGTTCGGCGCGGCGGGGTCACCCAGCTTCTGCGTCCAGTCGACGACGTGCTCGGCGTAGTGGTCGACGTCGGGGGCGCAGTCGTTGGCGAGCGCGACCTGGCATGCCTTCTGCACGCTCGCGGCCACCATCAACGTGCCGCGGCTGCCGGTGGTCTGGCCGAAGCCGAGCTGCCGGGTGGTGTCGACGATGACCTCGATGCGCGCAGGGTCGATGCCGAGCTCGGTGACCGCGGTCTGCATTGCGACGGTGTGCACGCCCTGACCCATCTCGGTGAAACCGTGCCGCACCTCGACCTTGCCGTCGCCACTCCGGAAGTGCACCACGGCACCGCACACCTCGCGCAGGCCGTTGCCCAGGCCCGAGTTCTTCAACCCGAGGCCGATGCCGACGGCCTTGCCCGCGGCGAGCGCCGCGTCGATGTGCCGCTTCGCCTGGTCGAGGCACACCTCGGCGCCGCCGGCGCCGTCGTCCATGATCTGACCGGGGCCCCACACCTCACCGGGGTGGATGACGTTGCGCTTGCGCATGTCCCACCCGCTGATGCCGACCTGCTCGGCCAGGCGGTCCATCACGCCCTCCATCGCGAACTGCGCCTGGTTGGCGCCGAACCCGCGGAACGCACCGCACACCGGGTTGTTGGTGCGCACCGCGATGCACTCGACGTCGACGTTGGGCACGCGGTACGGGCCGCTGGCGTGACCGGCCGCACGCTCGAGCACCTTCATGCCGACGCTCGCGTACGAACCGGAGTCGCCGATGCCACGCACCTTCAACGCGGTGAGCCAGCCGTCGGCGTCGCAGCCCGCCCAGTACTCGAGCCGGATGGGATGGCGCTTGGCGTGCACGAGGAAGCTCTCCTCGCGCGACAGCGTGCACTTCACCGGGCGCTGCAGCAGCCAGGCGGCCAACGCGGTCTGCCCCTGGTTGCTCATGTCCTCCTTGCCGCCGAACGCACCGCCGTTGGAGACGAGCTCGACGGTGACGCGGTCGGTGGGCACGCCGAGCAGCGCGGCGATCTGGTCGCGGTCGTCCCACACGCCCTGACCGCCGGAGTACACGTGCAACGTGCCGTCGGGCTGCGGCACCGCGAGCGTGCTCTCGGGCTCGAGGAACGCGTGCTCGATGCGCTGCGTCTGGAACACGTCGTGCACCACGTGCGCGCTCGCGGCGAGTGCCGCGTCGACGTCGCCGCGCTGGTAGGCACTCACCGACAGCACGTTGTTCTTCGTGCCGTACACCGCGACCTCGGGGTCGTCGATGGCGGCCACCGGATCGGTGATGGGCCGGTGCACCTCGTACTGCACCTCCACCAACTTCGCCGCCTCGCGGGCGTGCTGCTTGGTGTCGGCGACCACGATGGCGAGCACGTCGCCCGCGTAGCTGGTGCGCTGACCCTCGCCGATGAGCACCGGCCAGTCCTTGTAGATGATGCCGACGTACTGCTCGCCGGGGATGTCGGCCGCGGTGAACACGGCCACCACGCCGGGCGCCGCAGCGGCCTTCGACGTGTCGATGCGCACGATGTCGGCGCGGGTGTGCGCGGTGAGATGCAGCGCGGCGTGCAGCATGCCGGGCACGCGGATGTCGTCGACGTAACCACGATCGCCCAAGCTGAGCTCGGCCGCCTCGTACTTCGCGCCGCTGGTGCCCACACCGCCGGGCAGGTGCGGGTCGACCGGCGTGCCCTTGGCGACGGCCTCGATGGCGTCGAGCACCTTCACGTAGCCGGTGCAGCGGCAGAGGTGCGCGCCGAGGTGGCGGGCCATGTCGTCACGTTCGAGTGCCTCGCCCTTCTTGTCGATCTGCGCCTTGGCACGCATGACGATGCCGGGGATGCAGTAGCCGCACTGCAGGCCGCCGCAGCTGGCGAACGCATCGGCGAACCGCTGCCGTTCCTCGGCGTCGACACCTTCGAGCGTCGTGACCTGCTTGCCGGCCACCTTCTCCACGGCGTACGTGCACGAGATCTGCACCTTGCCGTCGATCATCACGGTGCAGCACCCGCACTGTCCCGACGGCGAGCAGCCGTCCTTCGGCGAGGTGACGTCGAGCTCCTCGCGGAGCGCGGCGAGCAGGTGCGGATGGTCGGCACGCACGGAGACCGGCGTGCCGTTGAGGACGAACTCGACGGTCACGTTTTACATTTTGTCAAAGCCGGGGCCGCATTGCGAACGACCGCCGTGAACGCCGTGTGAACGGGTCAGTCGGGCAGCACCACGCCACGCTGGCCGGTGATGCGTCCGTACACCTCGGGACGGCGGTAGCGGTCGAAGTCGAAGAGCGTGCCCTTGTAGCGCTGGCACCAGTCGAGGTCGCACCGCGCCACCACCACTTCGTCGTCGGTGGTGAGGGTCTGCGCCACGATCTGGCCGCTCGGCGCCACGATCATGCTCTGGCCCAGCGAGTCGACGCCTTCCTCCACGCCGCCCTTCGCCACACCGACCACCCACGTGCCGTTCTGGTACGCGCCCGACTGCATCACGAGCGCATTGTGGAACCCCTGCAGGATGTCCTGGCTGGGGTCGGGCACGTAGTGGATGGGCGTGTTGTAGCCGATGAGCACCATCTCCACACCCTGCAGGCCCATCACGCGATACGTCTCGGGCCAGCGGCGGTCGTTGCAGATGGCCATGCCCATCAGGCCGCCGAACGCACGCCACACACCGAAACCGTCGGGGCTCGGTTCGAAGTAGTACCGCTCGGCGTGCTGGAACGGGCGGTCGGGCTCGTGGTGCTCGTGACCCGGGATGTGCGTCTTCTTGTAGGTGGCCACGATGTTGCCGTCGCGCTCGACGAGCGTCTGCACGTTCCAGCGGCGACCTTCGTGGTCGATGAGCGCGTAGCCGAGGCAGAAGCCCACGCCCAACCGCTTCGCCTCGTCGAACAACGGCTGCGTCGCTTCGTTGGGCATCGACCGCTCGTACCAGTGGTCGGCCTCACTGATGTCGTCGACGAACCAGCGCGGGAAGAACGTGGTGAGGGCGAGCTCGGGGAACACCACGAGCTCGGCGCCCATCGAGTGCGCCTGCTGCAGCAGGGCGACGAGTCGCGCCACCACCTGCTCGCGCGTGTGCTCGCGCTGGACGGGGCCCAACTGGGCGGCGGCGACGGTGAGGTATCGGGCCATTGACAAAATGTTAACCCCCGAGGGTCGTCGCACGCTCGGATCGACCGCCGACGGAACGCGCCACTACGGTTCGCGCCATGGCTGACATCACCCTGGAAGAGTTCGAGAAGAACGCCCGCGCTTTCCTCGAGGCCAACGCCTCCCGCAAGGAGACCGAGAAGAAGTTCGTCTGGGGCGAGGGCTCCGACAAGGTCGCGATGTTCGAGGAGAAGGACAAGGACCAGGAGACCCGCGACGTGGCCGCCGCCTGCGCGTGGCGCCAGAAGAAGTTCGACGCCGGCTTCGGCTGGATCACCGGCCCCGAGAACTACGGCGGCGCCGGCCTCACCCGTGCGCACGAGACCGCCTACCAGCGCCTCGAGGCGCAGTACGAGGTGCCGAACCAGGGCGCCTTCACCATCGGCCTCGGCATGGTGGCGCCCACCATCCTCGCCCACGGCAGCGACGTCGCCCGCGACCTGTACCTGAAGAAGATGTACCGGGCCGACATCATCGGCTGCCAGCTGTTCAGCGAGCCCGGCGCCGGCAGCGACCTCGCCAGCCTGCAGACCAAGGCCGTGCGCGACGGCGACGAGTGGGTCATCACCGGCCAGAAGGTGTGGACCACCGGCGCGCAGTTCAGCGACCTCGGCGAGATCATCGCCCGCACCGACCCCGACATGCCCAAGCACAAGGGCCTCACCGGCTTCATCGTCGACATGCACGCCCCCGGTGTGGAGGTGCGCCCGCTGCGCCAGATGACCGGTGGCGCGAGCTTCAACGAGGTGTTCTTCGAAGAGGTGCGCGTCCGCGACGACCACCGCCTCGGCGACGTGAACAACGGCTGGAACGTGGCCCTCACCACCCTCATGAACGAGCGCGCCGCCATCGGTGCGGGCGGCGGCGGTGGCGGCGGCGTCAACATGTACCAGCGCGTCATCGAGATGGTGCGCCACTACGGCCTCGACACCGACCCGCTGGTGCGCAACGAGCTCGCCAACCTGCTCATCCACAGCAAGGTCGCCGGCTACAACAACCAGCGCGCGATGGACAAGATCAAGGCCGGTCAGATGCCCGGACCGGAGATGAGCATCGCCAAGCTCGCCGGCACGCTCAACTCGCTGCGCCTGTGCGACTTCGTGTCGCAGATCCTCGGCGTGAAGCTGATCGCCGACTCCGGCGAGTGGGGCACGTACGCCTGGTCGCAGCTCATCCTCGGCACACCCGGCGGTCGCATCGCCGGTGGTTCCGACGAAGTGATGCGCAACATCGTCGGCGAGCGCGTGCTCGGTCTGCCGAAGGACGCGGGCATCGACAGCACGTCGCCGTTCAAGGACCTCAAGGTCGGTACGCAGAAGAACTGAAAAGCGCGATGCTGTGCCCCCATGGGAGCTGCATTCCGTACTGACTGGGACACCGACCCGAACCCGCGCTACGACGTGTGGACGGTCACCAACGGCGGGGAGATCCTGCCGGGGGTGCTCTCCCCGTTCATCGCGACGATGTACAACGCGATCGACGCCAAGGGCCTCAAGGTCCTCATGTCGGCGTACCCCACCGGCAAACGGGTGAAGCTCTACCCGGCACCGGTCGGCAACTTCTTCGGCTTCACCGCCGGACGCCTCGCGCTCAACGTCGGGTTCTCCGTCGCCGCGATGAGCTGCCTCGACCCCGACATCGCCACGGCGATGGCCGCGCAGTTCTTCCAGGGCAGCGACGAGGCGTTGCGGCTCATCGTGACGGCACCCGCCGACGAAGTCGCCGCGGCGCACGCCGTCGCGACCGCGCAGCGCGAGGCGGCGGAGCGCGACTCGCTCGAGGCGCAGCAGGAGCTCTACGAGCAGCGCCTGTCCGACCACGCCATCGTCGACCGCGCCCTGCCGTTGAAGTCGGCCTGGAAGCGGCTGCAGGAGCTGCTCGACGACAACGAGGCCGTGTTCAACCGGCACCTCATCGTGTCGACCGCCGCCGGCGAGATGTCGGTGCGGCTCGCCGGTGTCATCGCCGCGGGTGGCGGCGACCCGAACGCCATCGTCGGCCTGTGCAGCGGCCTCGGCAACGTGGAGAGCTCGAAGCCGGCGCTCGCCCTCTACGACCTCGCCCAGGTGGCGAAGAAGACCGCCGCGGTGCGCAAGGTGATCGAGGCCGGCGACACCGAGGAGGCGCTCGCAGCGATGGCGGCACACGACCGGGCGTGGGAGGCCTTCACCGACGAGTTCGACGAGTTCGTCCACCGCTACGGCTTCCGCGTGCAGGGCGAGGCCGACCCGTCGGTGGCCGACTGGGGCGAGGACCCCACGTTCCTGCTCTCGCAGGTGCGGTCGATGCTGGCGCTGAAGCCCGCCGACTCCCCCGGCGCGCAGGTGAAGCGCGCCGCAGCCTCTCGAGCGAAGCTGGAGAAGGCGGTGCGCGCCTCGCTGGCACCCGAGTACCGCGACGCGTACGACGCCGCGCTGGCGCAGGCGCAGCGGTTCACCGCGATGCGCGAGCTCACCAAGGCTGTTTGGGTGCTCGGCACCCGTCGCCTGCGCCCGCCCCTGCTCGCCCTCGGCGACGGGCTGCTCGCCGCCGGCCACCTGAAGTCGGCCGACGAACTGTGGCTCCTCACCTACGCCGAGGTCGGCACGCTCGTGAAGGGCAAGCCCGTCGAGGGGTTGCGAGCCGCCATCACCCGCCGTCGAAAGCAGATGACGGCTGCGGCCGACTTCGTGTTGCCCGACGCCTGGGTGGGCGACGTCACGCCCACGAAGAAGGGCGCGGTGTCGAAGGCGAAGCACCTCGCGGGCCTCGGCGTCAGCGCGGGCGTCGCCACCGGGCGGGCACGCATCGTGCTCAACACCGAGGCGGCGTTCGCACGGGAGATCGAACCGGGCGACATCCTCGTGGCCCCCTTCACCGACACGCCGTGGACCCCGCTGTTCATCCCGGCCGCGGCGGTGGTGGTGGAGACCGGCGGGATGTTGTCGCACGCCGCCACCGTGGCCCGCGAGTTCGGCATCCCGTGCGTGGTGCTGGTGAAGGACGCGACGCGCATCATCCGCGAGGGCGACACCGTCACGGTCGACGGCGCCGCCGGCACCGTCCACATCTCGCGCTGACCGGTTGGGTGCTTTCGTGCGGCCCTCGGCCGCACCAAAGCACCCAACGGAAACGTCAGCGGCGCCAGAAGTAGTCGTCGGCCGCCGGGACCGGGGTGATGCAGATGGCACCGGTGCCGGGCTGCGGCAACGCCACCGGCGACTCGTCGATCTACCGCAAC
>JBDKJP010000052.1:0-15210 GCA_039796575.1 Actinomycetota bacterium | reverse complement strand
GGGACGCACCACGCCCAGTTGCGCGTCCGGGCGAGTGTCGTGCGGGGCGTACGCTCGGCCGATGGCGAAGCCGGTGAAGGTGGCGTTGGCGTACCCGCTGCATCAGCGATCGCTGACGTTCGTGCAGCGCCAGGGCCGCGCGGTGTGCCTCGTCGGCGGGTTGTGCGTGGGTCTGCTCGGCGTGCTGTTCCTCGCCGGCGGCCGGCGCGACGACGCAGGCTCGCCGGTGGGTGTCGGCGTCGTGCTGATGGTCGTCGCCGCGACGTTGCTGATCGGCAGTCGGTTCGTCGGCCGGTTCACCGCTCGCGCCGGCATGGTGACGGTGCAGCCCGACCGCCTCGAGATCGCCGACGATCGCCGGCTCGGCCCACCGCTGCTGCTGTTGCGCCACCGCATCGTCGCGGTGTGCGCCCCTGGGCAGGACGAGGCGCCGCCCGGGTTGCGCCGACAGATCGGTGAGCAGGCCGATGTGCTGGTGCTCGGCGACCGGCGACCGAACGTCGAGATCTGGCTGGTCGACCCACTGCCGCGCCCGATGCCGGTGGCCCCGCCCGGGTGGCCCCGCCGTCAGGTGATCGCGGTGCAGATGCTCACTCCCGGGGCGAGCACGATGATCGAGTGGTTCCACCGCGGGCTGTCGGAGACGCCACCGACGCCGTGGTTCGACGTGAGCGGCGACCTGGGTCTGCGGTCGAAGGCGCCGCACGAACTGGAGTGACGCGCCGCGTCAGTGGGCGCTGGCGAGCACGGTGACGTCGTGGCGCAGGCGCAGCCGGGGCAGGAAGAACTGCACCAGCGGGCCGATGCCGAACGTGAACGCCACGGTGCCGATGCCGATGCTGCCGCCGAGCAGCAGGCCGGCCACCAGCACCACGGCCTCGATGCTGGTGCGGGCGATGCGCACGCTGATGCCGCGCTTCGCGAGGCCGAGCATCAGGCCGTCGCGCGGGCCGGGGCCGAGCCCGGCGCCGATGTACATGCCGGAGCCGATGGCCACGCTGAGCAGGCCGCCGAGCATGTAGGGCACGCGGATCCACAGCACGTCGGTGGTGGGCAGGCGGTCGGCCACCAGGAACACGACGAGGCCGATCTCGATGGCGTTGAGCAGCGTGCCCCAGCCGAGCCGTTCCTTCAGCGGGATCCACAGCAGCAGGATGATCACGCCCGTGATCTCGATGATGATGCCGATCGGGATGCCGGTCTTCTCGGCGAGGCCCTGGTGGAAGATGTCCCACGGGGCGAGGCCGAGGTCGGCGGCGAGGAACATGCTGATGCCGAGCCCGAAGAACGCCAGCCCGACGATGCAGCGAACGAAGCGCTCGACGAGCCGGTCGGAGGGCAGGGGCAGGAACATCGCTGCGACGCTACCCAGGCGAACCCTGTCACACCCCTCTGATTCCATGCGGGCATGCTCATCAACGCCTCGTGTGCCGGGTGCAACCAGCCCGGCGACATCCTCTGCCGGCGGTGCCGGTTCGCCCTGGCCAGCAGCCCCGCCAAGGTCGGCGACGGTGGGGTCGCCGCCGCGCTCCCGTTCGACGGGGTGGCGCGGCAGGTGGTGCTCGGGTTGAAGTACCGCAACCGCCGCGCCGTGGCCCGTCACCTGGCCAGGTTCATGGTGCGCCGACTGCACCTCGGCCGGGTCGACCTGGTCACGTGGGCGCCTACCAGCCCGGCCAGGGCCAGGTCACGCGGGTTCGACCAGGCCGAGCTGCTCGCCCGTGCCGTGGCCCGCGAGCTCGGCGTGCCCTGCCGCCGGTTGCTCTACCGCTCCCACGGCCAGGCGCAGACCGGGCGGTCGCGTGCGCAGCGGCTCGAGGGGCCCGCGTTCCGGGCACGTTCGCCACGGTCGGGGCTGCGGGTGCTGCTGGTCGACGACGTGGTCACCACCGGTGCCACGCTGCTCGCGGCACGCGACGCGTTGCAGGCAGTGGGGGTCGGGTCGGTCACGTGCGTGGCCGCGGCGGCCACGCCGCCCGGCTGGTCGCGTCAGTCGAGGCCGGCCCAGCCGCGCACCAGGGCCACGGCCTCGCTCGGGTCCTCGTCCACCAACACGCCGAGCATGCCCACCGAGTCGGCGGCCGCCACGTTGGTGGGCACGTCGTCGAGGAAGGCGGTGCGGCCGGGCTCGGCACCCAACCTGGCCAGGGCCAGCTGATAGATGGCCGGGTTCGGCTTGCGGATGCCCACCTCGTGGCTGTCCACGATGTCGTCGAACAGCTCGTCGAAGGGCAGCATCCCGCGCCACCCGTCGCGGAACTCGCGCACGTTGTTGGTGAGCACCCCGAGCCGCAGGCCGGCAGCCTTCAGGTCGCGAGCGAGGGCCACCACCGGCTCGTTCGGCTCGAAGCGGATCATCGGCGCGCCACCGGGCGGGGGAGGGGGCACCTCGATGCCGGCGGCCACCAGCGCCGCCTTGTTGAGCCGGCGGTTCTCCTCGAGCGTGATCTCGCCACGCTCGAGGCGGTGCCACGGGTGGTCGCCGTCGGCGCCGTAGTCGCCGAGGATGATCTCGCGCACCGTCTCGGCGTGCTCCGCGGGCCATCGCGAGCTGAAGTCGCTGTGCCGGCCGGTGGTGGCGAGCACCCCGCCGACGTCGAAGATCACCGTGTCGATGCGTGCCGTCCCCATACCGGCGCAGAGTCTGGCAAGGTGGGCTGCCCACGGACGACTCGTGCCCCCAGGTAGGCTTGCGACCTGCATGGGCATCCTCGATCGCATCCTCCGCGCAGGTGAAGGCAAGAAGCTGAAGGCCCTCCAGGGCCTGGTTCCCGACATCAACGCACTCGAAACCTCCATCGCCGCACTCAGCGACGATGCCCTCCGCGGCAAGACCGCCGAGTTCCGCAACCGCCTCGACCGTGGTGAGTCGCTCGACGACCTGCTCATCGAGGCCTTCGCCGTCACCCGCGAGGCCGCGAGCCGCGTGCTCGGTCAGCGTCACTTCGACGTGCAGATGATGGGCGGCGCCGCGCTGCACTTCGGTTGGGTGGCCGAGATGAAGACCGGTGAGGGCAAGACCCTGGTCTCCACCCTCCCTGCGTACCTGAACGGGCTCAGCGGCAAGGGCGTGCACGTCGTCACCGTGAACGACTACCTGGCCCGCTTCCACGCGGAGTGGATGGGTCGCCTGCACAACTGGCTCGGCCTCGAGGTCGGCCTCATCATCCCCGGCTTCAAGGACCGCCCGGCCGAGAAGCGCCTCAGCTACGCCGCCGACATCACGTACGGCACCAACAACGAGTTCGGCTTCGACTACCTGCGCGACAACATGGCGGCCACGCTCGACCAGAAGGTGCAGCGCGGCCACAACTTCGCCGTCGTCGACGAGGTCGACTCCATCCTCATCGACGAGGCCCGCACCCCGCTCATCATCAGCGGTCGCGTGGCCGACGCCGCGAAGCTCTACTACCAGTTCGCCAGCATCGTCCGCTCGCTCGTCCGCGACGTCGACTACGAGGTCGAAGAGGACAAGCGCGTCGTCGTGCCGCTCGAGCCGGGCATCGAGAAGGTCGAGCGCGCGCTCGGCATCGACAACCTCTACGACGAGGTGCAGCAGAACCTGGTGCACCAGATGTCGGTGGCCCTCAAGGCCAAGGAGCTGTACAAGCGCGACAAGGACTACATCATCCAGGGCGGCGAGGTGAAGATCGTCGACGAGTTCACCGGTCGTGTGCTCGACGGTCGCCGCTGGAGCGAGGGCATCCACCAGGCCGTCGAGGCGAAGGAGGGCGTCAAGATCAAGGAAGAGAACCAGACGCTCGCCACCATCACCCTGCAGAACTACTTCCGCATGTACGACAAGCTCGCCGGCATGACCGGTACGGCCCAGACCGAGGCCGCCGAGCTGGGCAACACCTACGAGTTGCAGGTGGTGCCCATCCCCACGAACCGTCCCACCGTGCGCGACGACATGGGCGACCTCATCTACAAGAGCGAGGTCGCGAAGTTCAACGCCGTGGTCGCCGACATCGTGGAGAAGCACGAGAAGGGCCAGCCCATCCTGGTCGGCACCATCAGCGTCGAGAAGAGCGAGTACCTGTCACGCCAGCTCAGCCAGCGCGGCATCGCCCACGAGGTGCTCAACGCGAAGCAGCACACCCGTGAGGCCATGATCGTGGCCCAGGCCGGCCGCCTCGGTGCCGTCACCGTGTCCACCAACATGGCCGGTCGTGGCGTCGACATCCTCCTCGGTGGCAACCCCGAGGGCCTCGCCCGTCACGAGGCGTTGAAGGAGGGCTTCGAGCCCGAACTGCTCGGCGACGACTTCGACCTGCCGATGCCGCTCGACCAGATGCCCGAGGAGTTCCAGCAGGCCCGCGCCGCGGCGAAGGCCCGCTACCAGGAACTGCTGAAGGTGTTCAAGGAGCAGTGCGCCGCCGAGGGTGCGAAGGTGCGCGAGGTCGGCGGTCTCTACGTGCTCGGCACCGAGCGCCACGAGAGCCGCCGCATCGACAACCAGCTCCGTGGCCGCGCCGGCCGTCAGGGCGACCCGGGCGCGAGCCGCTTCTATCTCAGCCTCGACGACGAGCTGATGCGCCTGTTCGCCACCGGCGCGCTCAGCTGGGTGATGGGCCGTGCCCTGCCCGACGACGAGGCCATCGAGGCGAAGATGGTCAGCAAGGCCATCGAGCGTGCCCAGACCACGGTCGAGCAGCGCAACGCCGAGATCCGCAAGAACGTGCTCAAGTACGACGAGGTCATGAACGAGCAGCGCAAGGTGATCTACGCGCGCCGTGACCAGATCCTCGAGGGGGCCGACCTGAAGGCCGCCGCGATGGAGTACATGAGCGACGCCGTCGACGCCATCATCGACACGCACTGCGTGAGCGAAGCCCCCGACGAGTGGGACCTCGAAGGTCTCACCAAGGAGCTGCGCACGTTCTGGCCGAACGAGATCGCCGTGTCGCAGCTCGACCAGTTCGAGGACGCCGACGACATCTACGACCTCGTGATGGCCGACGCGAAGGCGTACTACGAGCGCCGCGAGAGCGAGCTCGGCGAGGTCGTGATGCGCGACGTCGAGCGCCAGGTGATGCTGCGCATCATCGACCAGCGCTGGCGCGAGCACCTCGAGGAGATGGACTACCTCCAGGAGGGCATCAACCTGCGTGCCATGGGTCAGAAGGACCCGCTCACCGAGTGGCAGCGCGAAGGCTTCGAGATGTTCGGCCAGATGATGAAGGGCATCGCGCAGGACTTCGTGAAGTACGTGATGCACGTGCAGGTGGTGCGCAACGAGGCGCCCGCCCCCACCGTGCAGAACGTGCAGCAGACCTCCAGCGACACCGCACCTGCCAACGCCGGCATCGCCGCCGCGGCCCGTGCCGCCGCTGCCGCCGGCGAGATCCCGGCCGAAGCCGCACCGGCAGCGCCTGCACCGACGAAGCAGCAGACCGTCGTGAAGGACGAATGGTCGAAGACCCCGCGCAACGCGCCGTGCCCGTGCGGCAGCGGGAAGAAGTTCAAGACCTGCCACGGCGCCACCAACAGCTGACGGTCCCGGCATGCGCGACTTCTCCGACGACCTCAAGGACCTCCGCCGCCGCCTCGGCGACGCGGACGGCTACCTGAAGATCCCCGCAGCCCGGGCCCGGCTCACCGAGCTCGAGTTCGAGGTGGCGCGCCCCGACCTGTGGGACGACCAGGAGCTCGCGAAGAAGGTCAACGCCGAGTACGCGAACGTGAAGGCCGACGTCGACACGTTCGATCAGCTCAGCAGCGACCTCGACGACGCCGAGCTGCTGCACGAGATGGCCCGCGAGGTCGACGACGAGTCGCAGGAGACCGACATCCAGGCGGCGATCGACTCCATCAGCGACCGGCTCCGCCAGCTCGACCTGCGCAGCCTGTTCACCGGCGAGCACGACGAAGCCGACTGCATCGTGCAGATCAACGCGAAGGACGGTGGCGTCGACGCCCAGGACTTCGCCGAGATCCTGCTGCGCATGTACGGCCGGTGGGCCGAACGTCGCGGCTTCCAGCTCGAGATCGACGAGCGCAGCGACGGCGCCGAGGCCGGCATCATGAGCTGCGAGTTCACGCTCAGCGGGCGCTACGCGTACGGGTTGATGACCGGCGAGCGTGGCACGCACCGCCTGGTGCGCATCAGCCCGTTCGACAACCAGGGCCGCCGCCAGACGAGCTTCGCCGCGGTGCAGGTGTGGCCGGTGATGGACGCCCCCGACATCGAGATCAACGAGTCCGACATCGAGATGCAGGTGTTCCGTGCCAGCGGCGCGGGCGGCCAGCACGTCAACAAGACCTCGTCGGCGGTGCGGCTCATCCACAAGCCCACCGGACTCGTGGCCTCCAGCCAGGAGGAGCGCAGCCAGCTGCAGAACCGTGAGAAGGCGATGAACCGCCTGAAGGCGATGGTCGCGGCGAAGATCGAGGAAGAGCACGAGGCCGATCTGGCCCGCATCGCCGGCCGCCAGGCGCAGGTGGGGTGGGGCAGCCAGATCCGGTCGTACGTGGTGCAGCCGTACCAGATGGTGAAGGACCTCCGCACCGAGGTCGAGACCAGTCAGATCGACGCAGTCCTCGACGGTGAGCTCGACGAGTTCATGGAGGGGTACCTGCGGTGGCGACGCCGCGAAGCGGAATGACTGGGCTACGGTTGAGCGCTCCATGATTCGCCTCGAGAACGTCACCAAGTCCTACAGCACGGAGGTCACGGCCCTCCGCGACGCCAGCTTCGACGTCGCCAAGGCCGAGTTCGTGTTCCTCGTGGGCCCGTCGGGCTCGGGCAAGAGCACCCTGCTGCGGCTGATGAACCGTCAGGAGCGCCCCGAGCGTGGCGCCGTGTGGGTGGCCGGTCGCAACATCAACGAGATGCCCGACAGCAAGGTGCCGCACCTGCGGCGCAACATCGGCAACATCTTCCAGGACTACAAGCTGCTCACCAACAAGACGGTGTTCGAGAACGTCGCGTTCGCGCTCGAGGTCATCGGCCGTCCGCGCCACGTCATCCGCCAGCAGGTGCCGGCGGTGCTCGACCTGGTGGGCCTCAGCGGCAAGCAGGACCGCTTCCCGCACCAGCTGTCCGGTGGCGAGCAGCAGCGCGTGTCCATCGCGCGAGCGTTCGTGAACCGTCCGCTCATCCTCCTCGCCGACGAGCCCACCGGCAACCTCGACCCGGCCACCGGCGAGGGCATCATGCGGTTGCTCGACCGCATCAACAAGACCGGCACCACCGTGGTGATGGCCACGCACGACCAGCGCATCGTCAACATGATGCGCAAGCGCGTCATCCAGCTCGACCGAGGCGTCATCGTGCGCGACCAGGCACGAGGTGTCTACGAATGATCTCCCGCCTTCGCTACACGCTGCGCGAGATGTGGGCGAGCATGTCTCGCAACAAGACGCTCACCGCGGCCACCATCATCACCAGCACCATCTCGCTGCTGCTGTTCGGTCTCACGCTCCTCATCCAGAAGGGCTTCGAGAACCAGCTGAAGCTGTGGACCGGCGGCGTGGAGATGGTGGTGTACGTGAAGCACGGCGCCACCCCCGATCAGGTGCAGCTCATCCAGGGCGCGCTCGAGGGGCAGTCGACGGTCATCGAGAACGTCGAGTACTGCGACGAGGCGTGCGCCACCGAGGTGGCCAACACCCTGTTCGCCGGCGACCAGGACTCGCTCGAGCAGCTCATCCCGAAGATCCCGTCGTTCTTCAAGGTCACCCCGATCGACAAGGACTCCGGCGAGGTGCTGCGCACGTTGAAGGACACGTTCAGCGAGTTGCCGAACGTCATCGACGTGCGCACCCCCGACCAGCAGGTCGAGGTGCTCAGCCAGCTGAAGAGCTTCTTCGGCGTGCGAACGCTCATCATCTCCGGTGGCCTGCTGGCCGCGTCGGCGTTGCTGATCTGGAACACCATCCGCACCGCGATGTTCGCCCGACGGCGTGAGATCGAGGTGATGAAGCTGGTGGGTGCCACGAACTGGTTCATCCGCCTGCCGTTCATGCTCGAGGGTCTGCTCCAGGGCGTGGTGGGTGGTTTCCTCGGTGGCATCTTCATGCTCCTCATCAACCGCGACTGGACCAACGGCGTGCGCGCGTTCCCGGTCGAGTCGGGCCTCGAGGGGTTCGTCGTCACCGACGGCTACCCGTACATGGTGTGGATCGGCATGATCGCCGTGGGCGCGCTCGTCGGGGCCATCGGCTCCGGCACCGCCGCCAGCAAGTTCCTCGACGTCTGATTCCCCGACCTCGGGCCGCACGGTGCCCGGCGTCTAGGTTCGGCGCATGGAGTACACGCAGATCACGTACGAGGTGGCCGATCGCATCGCCACGATCACACTGAACCGGCCCGAGCAGCTGAACGCGTTCACCGGCACGATGATGCGTGAGGTCATCGACGCGTTCGACCGCGTCGACGCCGACGACGACGTGCGCGTGGTCATCGTCACCGGTGCGGGTCGCGGGTTCTGCGCCGGCGCCGACCTGTCGGGTGGTGGCGAGACGTTCAGCAAGGGCGGCAGCGACGAGATCCCCGAGGACGTCGGCATCCCGCGCGACGGCGGCGGGTTGGTGAGCCTGCGCATCTTCGAGTGCACGAAGCCGGTCATCGGCGCCATCAACGGCCCGGCCGTCGGCGTGGGCGTCACCATGACGTTGCCGATGGACATCCGTCTCGCCAGCGAGTCGGCGAAGTTCGGGTTCGTGTTCGCCCGTCGCGGCATCGTGCCCGAGGCGTGCAGCAGCTGGTTCCTGCCGCGCCTGGTGGGCATCAGCCAGGCCGCCGAGTGGTGCTACTCGGGTCGCGTGTTCCCCGCGTCGGAGGCGCTGGCCGGTGGACTCGTGCGCAGCGTGCACGCCCCCGACGAGTTGCTGCCCACGGCACGTGCCATCGCCGCGGAGATCGCCGAGCACACGGCACCCGTCAGCGTGGCCCTCACCCGCCAGATGCTGTGGCGGATGCTCGGTGCGTCGCACCCGATGGAGGCGCACAAGGTGGACTCGCGGGGCATCATGTCGCGCGGTGCCAGCCCCGACGCACGTGAGGGCGTGGTCAGCTTCCTCGAGAAGCGCCCGCCGGCGTTCCCGGTGAAGGTGAGCGACGGGCTGCCCGACATCTTTCCCTCATACGAAACTCCAAAGTTTTCGTAAAGGTCCTCACATGCCGTGCCGATCTCCTTGCATCGTAGGGACGGGGCGGACAGTCGCTCTGTGAGCAAAGGGCGAGAAGATGAGCGCATTGGCAACCCGGCTGCACGCCGGCGACGTGATCGAAGTGGACCTCGAGGGTGACTCGGCGACGGCACTGGTGCTGCTCGCGACGCACGAGTTCGTGATCCTCGACCCGTGCGACGGGCGCACGCCCATCGTGGTGCGCAGCGAGGACCTTGGTCCCGTGCGCGTGTTCACCGATCACCTCTAGAGTCCACGGGGTGACCGAACCCCAGCAGGAACCGGGTGACGAGGAGGGCATGACCCTCTACGACGCCGTCGGTGGGATGCCGTTCTTCGACCGTCTGGTCGACGCGTTCTACGAGGGTGTGATGCCCGATCCCGTGCTGGGCCCCCTGTACCCGCCGGACGACATCGATGGCGCCAAGCGCCGTCTGTCCATGTTCCTCGCGCAGTACTGGGGCGGCCCGCACACCTACATGGAGGAGCGCGGGCACCCGATGCTGCGGATGCGCCACGGGCCGTTCGCCATCGGTCCGGCGGAGCGCGACCACTGGCTGTTGCACATGGCCGCTGCCGTCGAGCGGTGCACGCCGCCCGGTGAGATCCGCGACATGTTGATGGGCTACTTCGTGCCCGCCGCCGAGCACCTCCGCAACGACACCTCGTTGCGCATGGTCCCACCCCAGGCCTGACGGGTCGCTGCGCGATTCCCTCGAGCATCTCCTCGGGGGTTGCATTTCCCGTCGCATCGAACTAGCGTTCGCTTTGCCTTCCCCGGCATCTCACGTCTTCGGACGTCAACACCGACCGACACCGTGCCCAGATGGGTGTGCGGTGTCCGTGATGCGAAGGGAGGGCCCGCATGGCCGCACAGCTCGGCACTGTCGATGCGATCGACGCTCGGATCGTGGATCATGTGCTCCCGCATCGATGGGTGGAGGACGTGCTCGGGCCTGACCCCGATGTGGCGTACGGGGCCGTCGATCGCCTGGTCGCGTGGGCGGAGGCGCAGCGGTTGCGGGTCATCGACACCGTTCGCTCGGCGGGTCGGTCACCGATGGAACTGCTCGACGAGGTGCATTCCAC
The DNA here is from genome assembly GCA_039796575.1 of Actinomycetota bacterium. Taxonomy (GTDB): domain Bacteria; phylum Actinomycetota; class Acidimicrobiia; order Acidimicrobiales; family Ilumatobacteraceae; genus UBA668. Next base: position 4,986 of record JBDKJP010000052.1, on the reverse strand, counting down.
CACGTCGTCGTTGACGCGTGTCGAACGACGAGCCGATGTCGGCATCGCGTTCCCAGGGTTCCTGGCCGCATTGGAGCGCGGCGCGATCTCGGTCGCCCATCTCGACCGTCTCGGCGCCGCGCTGCGCAGGCTGCTCCCTCATGAGCGGGATCAACTGTCGGGTGATGCCGCCCGTCTGCTCTCGATCGCGACCTCGGTGGGTGCCGGTCGGTTCGGCCGCCAGCTCGCTCGCGACGTCGCACGGTTGGAGCGCGCCCGCCCCGTGCCTGACGATCCTGGCGGAGATCCTGTCGAAGCGCGGTTCGCAGCACAGCAGGCCGGGATCCGGCTGTCGTCGCACACCGACCGCGACACCGGCATGACCGTCTACCACTGGGCGCTCGATCCGCTGCGCTCGCTGTCGTTCGACCGTCGCCTCGCCGCGGTGGTGGAGGCGTTGCATCACGGGCCACCCATCGACGGCTGCCCCACCGATCCACTCGAGCGCCAGGCATTCCTGCGTGCTCACGCACTGCTGCTGATCTGTGAAGGACAGGCGGGCGGCTCGTCCGGCGGTGCCGAGGTGATCGTGGTGATCGATCACACCGCACCCGACGACGAGCCGGATGTCGACTGGGGGCGGCCCACCGACATTCCTGCCCGGGTGCTCGACGACCTGCTCGCCCGCACGTCGACCAGCATCGTCGAGGTCGTGGTCCGCAACGGCGTCGTCGTCGCCGCTCCCGGCCGCCTCGACCTCGGACGCACCACCCGCCTCGCGAATCGCGCCCAGCGGCGTGCGCTGCGGGCGCTCTACCGAGGGTGTGGCGTGCCCGGGTGCGACATCAGCTTCGACCGCTGCACCATCCACCACATCCTCTGGTGGCGCCACGGCGGCACCACCGATCTGTGCAACCTGATCCCACTCTGCAACCGGCACCACCACCTCGTGCACGACCGAGGCTGGACCCTGGCGCTCGGACCGAGCCGCGAGATCACCGTCACCACCCCGACGGGGAAGGTCATGGCTACCGGACCACCTCGGCGGTGGGCCGCCTGACCGGCCCCCTCCAGCCCGCTCCTTGACAACTCAAGAACGCGGCCCTCAGCGCGCGCGCAACTGCCAGCACGCCACGGCGGTGGCCGCGGCGACGTTGAGGCTGTCGACGCCGGCGTACATGAGGATGACGGCGCGGTGCGTGGCGGCGGCCATCGCCTCGTCGGTGAGGCCGGCGCGTTCGCTGCCCACGAGCAGCGCCACCTTGTCGCCCACGGGCACCTCGTCGAGGGGGAGGGCGTCGTCGGCGGGCGTGAGGGCGGCGACGGTCCATCCGGCGGCCACCAGGTCGCGCACGGTGCCCACCATGTCGCGGGTGCGGGCGTGGGGGAGGTGCAGCGAGTGGCCCATGCTGACGCGCATGGCTCGGCGGGCGAGCGGGTCGACGCTGGTGGTGTCGAGCACGAGCCCCTGCCAGCCCATGCCGAGCGCGTTGCGCACGATGCTGCCGACGTTGAGCGGGTTGTCGACGGCCTCGGCCAGCACCAGGCGGGTGCAGGTGGCGGCGAGGTGGTCGACCGTGGAGCGGGCGGGCCGTTCGAACAGCGCCACCACCGAGTACGGCATGCCGAGCTGGGTGATCGACTGGCGCATGCGGTCGCCGCCCGCGTACACGGGCACCATCGCCTCCAGTCGCTCGGTGAGCGGCGGCGGCTTGGCGGCGTCGACCAGCGCCATCACGGGCACGCAGCCGGCCTCGAGCGCACGCTCCACCACCAGGTCGCCCTCGGCCATGAACAGCCCGTCGCCACCGTCGTCGCGGCGCTGCAGGCGGTTGGCGAGGCCGCGCTCGTTGAGCCGGAAGGGCGCCACCCGCGGGTCGTGCGGGTCGTCGACCAGGATCACGTCAGAAGTGCCACGGGAAGGGCGACCAGTCGGGGGTGCGCTTCTCGAGGAACGAGGTGCGACCCTCCTCGGCCTCGTCGGTGCCGTAGGCGAGACGGGTCGCCTCACCGGCGAACACCTGCTGGCCGACGAGGCCGTCGTCCACGAGGTTGAACGCGAACTTCAGCATCCGCTGCGCCGTGGGGCTCTTGCCGTTGATCTCCTTCGCCCACTGCAGCGCCTCGCGCTCGAGGTCGGCGTGCGGGTACACGGCGTTCACGGCACCCATCGCGTGCATCTCGTCGGCCGAGTAGGTGCGGCCGAGGAAGAAGATCTCGCGGGCGAACTTCTGGCCCACCTGGCGGGCGAGGTAGGCGCTGCCGAAGCCGCCGTCGAAGCTGGCCACGTCGGCGTCGGTCTGCTTGAACTTGCCGTGCTCGCGGCTGGCGAGGGTGAGGTCGCTGACCACGTGCAGGCTGTGCCCGCCGCCGGCCGCCCACCCGTTGACCACGCAGATCACCACCTTCGGCATGAACCGGATGAGGCGCTGCACCTCCAGGATGTGCAGGCGACCGGCGCGCCCGGGCTCGATGGTCTCGCGCTCGTCGCCCTCGGCATACTTGTACCCGTCCTTGCCGCGGATGCGCTGGTCGCCGCCGCTGCAGAACGCCCAGCCGCCGTCGCGGGGCGACGGGCCGTTGCCGGTGAGCAGCACCACGCCCACGTCGGTGGTCATGCGGGCGTGGTCGAGTGCCTGATACAGTTGATCCACGGTGCGAGGACGGAAGGCGTTGCGCACCTCCGGACGATTGAACGCGATGCGTACGGTGCCGTGCTCGACGGCACGGTGGTACGTGATGTCGTCGAAGTCGAAGCCGGGCACCTCGCGCCACGCAGCAGGATCGAAGATCTCGGAGACCATCGGGTCATCTTCCCACTGCTACGTTGCGCGCATGGCATTCGCAGCGATCAACGGGCAGCGCATCTACTTCGAGGACACCGGCGGCGACGGCCCGGCGGTCATCCTCGGTCACGGCTTCCTGATGGACCACGAGATGTTCGTGCACCAGGTGGCGGCGCTGCGCGACCAGTACCGCGTGATCACGTGGGACGAGCGCGGCTTCGGCCTCACCGAGTTCGACGGTCAGCCGTTCAGCTACTGGGACTCGGCGCGCGACTGCCTCGCACTCCTCGATCATCTCGCCATCGACCGGGCCGTGGTCGGCGGCATGAGCCAGGGCGGCTTCCTGTCGTTGCGGGCCGCGCTCACCGCGCCCGATCGGGTGCGGGGCCTCGTCCTGCTCGACACCGCCGCAGCGGCGGAGCACCCCGAGGTGGCGGCCGGCTACCAGCAGATGATCGACACCTGGGCGTCGGTCGGTGCGGTCGACGAACTGGTCGAGATCATCGCCAACATCATTATCGCCGACCCCGTCGAGAACCCGGTGTGGGTGGCGAAGTGGCAGGCGCGCCCGAAGGAGTCCATCGTGCAGCCGGGCGCCTGCCTGCTCAGCCGCGACGACGTCACCGACCGTCTCGGCGAGATCACCTGTCCGGCGCTCGTCATCCACGGCACCGAGGACACGGCCATCACGATGGACAAGGCAGAGGCGTTGGCGGCCGGCCTGGTCGGGTGTGGCGGCGTGGTGAAGGTGGGCGGCGCGCACGCGGCGAACCTCACCAACCCCGAGCCGGTGAACGCGGCCATCCTCGAGTTCCTCGCCGGCCTCCCGGCGTGAGCGCGCTCTCCATCTTCGGCGTCGCGGGCCTGCCCGAGATCGTCGAGGGCGCCGACCTCGCCGCCGGCATCCTCGCCGCGGCCGCCGACGCAGGGACACCCATCGCGAGCGGCGACGTCGTGGTGGTGACGTCGAAGATCGTGTCGAAGGCCGAGGGCCGAACGGTCGAGCTCGACGAGATCGAGCCGTCGCCGTTCGCGCGTGAGTGGTCGGCGGCGTGGGACAAGGACCCCGCGGTCACCGAGATCGTGCTCCGCGAGTCGAAGCGCATCGTGCGCCAGCTCGGCCCCATCCTCATCACCGAGACGCATCACGGCTTCGTGTGCGCGAACAGCGGCGTCGATCAGTCGAGCAGCGGTGCGCACGGTCGTGCGGTGCTGCTGCCCCTCGACCCCGATGCCTCCGCCCGCACCATCCGCGCCGGCTTCGTGGCGGCGGGAGTGGACGCCGCGGTCCTCGTCTCCGACACGTTCGGCCGTGCGTGGCGTGAAGGGCAGACCGACATCGCCATCGGCATCGCTGGCATGCAGCCCATCACGAGCTACATCGGCCAGGTCGATCCGCACGGTCACGAGTTCAAGGTGCAGGCGCTGTGCACCGCCGACGAACTGGCCGGCGCCGCCGAACTGGTGAAGGGCAACCTGTCGCGGGTCCCGGTGGCGGTGATCCGCGGCCACGCCTGGGAGGTCGACGACACGGCCAACATCGCGCCCGTGCTCCGCGACCAGTCGCGGGATCTGTTCAGATAGGCGAATGAGCCACCAGATCGAAGTGTCCCGTGTCGTGCCGGCATCGCCCGAGCGGGTGTACGAGCTCGTCAGCGACCTGCCCCGGATGGGGGAGTGGTCGCCCGAGAACACGGGCGGCAAATGGGTGAAGGGCGCCACCGGCCCGGCGGTCGGTGCGCTGTTCGAGGGCACGAACCAGCTCGGCAAGCGCAAGTGGAGCACGATGGCGAAGGTGAAGGTGGCCGATCCCGGCCGCGAGTTCGGCTTCGACGTCACGGCCGCGGGCATGAAGGTTGCCGGGTGGGGCTTCTCGATGCAGGCGGTCGACGGGGGCACCGAGGTCACGCACTACTGGGACGATCACCGCAATGCCGTGATCGCGAAGATCACCGGGCTCGCGCTGGGCGTGCCCGACCGGTCGGTGCACAACCGCGCCAACATGGAGCAGACGCTCGAACGGCTGGCCGCCGCGCTCTGAAGCCTCGGGCGTGCCCGCGGTGAGGTGAGGGTCAGCGGTGGCGCAGACTGCGCCCCGCGGCACTGGCCCGGTACACCAGTACTCGTGCGTCGTTGAGCACGCCGTAGGGGCGGATGCCGCCGTCGTCGTTGGCGATGGTGAAGTGCAGCGCCTCGGCCTCGTCGGCGTCGAGCGGGTCGC
>JBDKJP010000051.1:0-37331 GCA_039796575.1 Actinomycetota bacterium | reverse complement strand
AGGCCACACCGGCGATCTTCTGCGTGCCGGCGGCGATGGTGCCGCTGCGGGGCACGTCGATGCGCGACTGGGTCTTGATCGGCCCGAGCTGGCTCCAGCCGCGAGGCACCCAGTAGCCCTGCCGGTCCCAGGTGGTGAGCTCGATGGACTGCAGCCACTTCGTCGCGCTCACGTAGCCGTACAAGCCGGGCACCACCAGGCGTGCCGGCCAGCCGTGCTCGAGGGGGAGTGGCCGACCGTTCATGCCGAGCACGATCATCGCGTCGCGCCCGCCGAGTGCCGCCTCCACCGGGAACCCGCACGTCCATCCGTCGAGGCTGGTGCTGAACACCTGCTCTGCGCCGGGCTGCACGCCCGCCTGCTCGAGCAGGTCGCGGAGCATCACGCCGCGCCACACGGCGTTGCCGATGTACTCGCCGCCGACCTCGTTCGACACGCAGCACAGTGTGACGATGCGTTCCTCCTGGGGGAGCGCGAGCAGGTCGGCGTAGGTGTACGAGCGCGGGTTGTCGACCATGCCGGCGATCTCCACGGCCCACCCGTCGAGGTCGGCACGAGGGAACGACAGCGCCGTGTCGATGCGGTAGAAGTCGTCGTTCGGCGTGATGAACGGGGTCTCGGGGCTGAGCGTCGCCGAGGCCGGCACGTCGTCGAGCAGCGACGGCTCACCCAACGGCGGCAACGTGTCGGCGGTGGCAGCGCGCACGTTGCGCACCCGGTCGTCGGCGACCGCCTTCGACAGACCCGCGGCCACGAGGCCCACGCCCACGGTGGCACCGGAGGCCATGAAGAATCGACGTCGATCCCAACCGAGTGGGGCCTTCGACGGCCCGGGCACCTCGATCGGCGCCGGCCGGAGCAGCACACGGAGCACGGCCGCGCCGACGAGCGCGCCGATGATGCTCGGCACGCCGGCACCCGCCGACTCGCCCGGACGATGGGCAGCCGCCAACGCGCCGATGATGCCGAACGCCGCGAACCCGGCGGTGCCGATCCACCGCCGACGCCGGGCGCCGATGCCGATGGCCGCGGCCGCTGCCGCGAGCAGCACGACGATGCCGACGCGGAGCACGAGCTTGTCGTCGGTGCCGAACTGCTCGATGGCCCATTCCTTCAACCATCGCGGCGAGCGGTCGATGACCTCGCTGCCCACCGCGTCGATGGGCGAGACCACGTCGGTGACGGCGGCCAGCAACATGCCGACGGCCACCGCGAGCGCGCCGGCGCAGAGCCCCGCGACCGCGCCGACCCACGCCGGTGCCACACGTGTGGGCAGCGGCGGTGCGGCGTCGGTCATGGCGATGGTTCGGACCGGGAACCCGAACGGATGGGTGGTTCGACCCTCGGGATCAGCGATCGCCCATGGCGACGTAGTCGCGGGTGCCGACACCCGTGTACCACTGGCGCGGGCGGCTGATCTTCTGGTCTTTGTCGCCGAGCAGCTCCTGCCAGTGCGCCAGCCAGCCGACGGTGCGCGGGATGGCGAACAGCACGGTGAACATCGCGACCGGGAAGCCGAGTGCCTGGTAGATGAGGCCCGAGTAGAAGTCGACGTTCGGGTACAGCTTGCGGTCGACGAAGTACGGGTCGCTGAGGGCGGTCTCCTCGAGCTTCAGCGCGATGTCGAGCAGCGGGTTCTTGCCCGTCACCTCGAACACCTCGTACGCGGTCTTCTTGATGATGGTGGCCCGCGGGTCGAAGTTCTTGTACACGCGGTGGCCGAAGCCCATCAGGCGGCTGCCACTGCCACTCTTCACCTCTTCGATGAAGGCGGGCACGTTCTCGATGCTGCCGATGTCGGTGAGCATGCGCACGACGGCCTCGTTGGCGCCGCCGTGCAGCGGGCCGTAGAGCGCCGACGCCGCCGCAGCAGCCGACGTGTACGGGTCGGCGTGGCTGGACCCGACGACGCGCATGGCGGTGGTGCCGCAGTTCTGCTCGTGGTCGGCGTGGAGGATGAACAGCACGTCCATCGCGCGCTCGAGGCGCGGGTCGATCTCGTACTCGCCGACCTTCCACATCATGTTGAGGAAGTTGGCCGGGAACGACAGGTCGTTGTCGGGGTACACGAACGGCAGGCCGACCGAGAACCGGTAGCACATGGCCGCGAGGGTGGGCATCTTCGCGATGAGGCGCAGGATCTGCTTGTCGCGGCTCTCGGGCGACTGGATGTCCTTGGCGTCGTTGTAGAACGTGCCGAGGGCGGCCATCGCGCTGACGAGCATGCCCATCGGGTGGGCGTCGTAGTGGAAGCCGTCGACGAACCGCTTGCGCATGTTCTCGTGGATGAACGTGTGGTGGGTGACGTCCTCGGTCCACTTCGCCAGCTGCTGCGCGTTCGGCAGCTCGCCGTTGAGGAGGAGGTACGCCACTTCGAGGTAGGTGCTCTTCTCGGCGAGTTGCTCGATGGGGTAGCCGCGGTAGCGGAGGATGCCGGCGTCACCATCGAGGTACGTGATCGAGCTCTTGCAGGCCGCGGTCTGCATGTAGGCCGGGTCGTAGATGAAGAGCGACGGATCGAGCTCCCGCACCGCCGACGCCGGGAACACCCCGCCGTTGATGGGGACCGTGACGGTCTTCCCGGTGCGATCGTCGGTGATGGTGATGGTGTCGGGCATGTTCTTCCCTTCGACGACACAACTGCTGAGCGGGGCTGTTGTCCCCGCCGAGGAGACTAGCGGTGCAGGTGAGAAGCCCACCCAACCGAGAGCCGATGATCGATCAGAGCGGTGTGTTGTCGTGCGGGCGCGCCTGGAGCTGCTCGCGCTTGTCCTGCAATGCGAGCAGTGCCTCGCCGATGATGCGGCGTGTCTCGGCGGGCTCGACCACGGCGTCGACGTAGCCGCGTTCGGCGGCGACGTACGGGTTCAGCAGCCGTTCCGTGTAGTCGGCCTCGAACGCGGCGCGCTCGTCGGGCGTGGCGCGGCGCTGCAGGATGGCCGCGGCCTGTCCGGCGCCCATGACGGCGAGCTCGGCCCACGGCCACGCGAGGCACAGGTCGTTGCCCATCTTCTTCGAGTCCATCACGATGTACGCGCCGCCGTAGCTCTTGCGCAGGATGACGCAGATGCGCGGCACGCTGGCCCGGCCGTACGCGAACACGAGCTGTGCGCCGTGGCGGATCATGCCGCGCCACTCGAGGTCCTTGCCCGGGTAGAAGCCCGGCGTGTCGACCAGCGTGATGATGGGCAGGTTGAACGCGTCACAGCACGCGACGAACCGTGCGGCCTTCTGCGACGCGGGGATGTCGAGCGTTCCGGCCAGCGCGAGCGGCTGGTTGGCCACGATGCCCACCGGCATGCCGCCGATGGTGGTGAGTGCCGTCACCACGTTGGCGGCCCAGCGTGGCCGCAGCTCGAGCAGCTCGCCATCGTCGGCGAGTGCGCGGATGACGGCGCGCACGTCGTAGCTGCCGGTGGACGACGCCGGGATGAGCTCACCCGCCTCCGGCGTGTCGCGTTCGATGGTGTCGTCGGTGGGCCAGCGCGGCGGCTCTTCGTCGTTGTGCGACGGGAAGTACGCCAGCAGCTGACCGGCGAGCTCGATGGCCGACGGCAGGTCGGCCGCCACCAACGTGGCGGCACCCGTGTAGCGGGCGTGGCTGGCCGCGCCGCCGAGCTCGTCGTTGTCGATGGCCACGCCGGTGAACTCGGCCACCATCGTGGGCCCGCTCACGAACGCGTAGGCCTCCTCGGTCATCACGACGTGATCGGCGAGGCCGAGCAGCAGTGCCGGACCCGACACGGCCGGCCCGTCGACGATGAACACCGTGGGCACCACACCCGAGCAGTCGGCGAGCACCTTCGCGGCGCGGCCCCAGCCGTGGAGCGCCGAGAAGCCCTCGACGATGTCGGCGCCGCTCGACCGCATCACGCACACGAGGGGTAGCTGGTTCGCCAGTGCCTCGGCGGCCGCGTGCTCGAGCATCGACGACGAGTCGCTCGACAGTGCGCCCTTCCGGTCGGAGGCGTCGACCTCCACCCAGACGACGTCGCGTTCGGAGAACTCGCGGACGTCGGCCCGGATGGAGCCGGGCACCTTGTTGCGCAGGGCGACGTGGGTCATCGGCGGAGAGACTAGAGCGATCGGCCGAGCGGGAACGCCTCCGCCCCGACGTACACGCCAGGCTGCTTGGCTCCCTGGGTGGCCACGACCTCGCGGAGCACCGACTGCAGCGCCCGCGTGGGCGTGCCGGGAGTGGGGCGGCGGCGCTGGACCCAGCCGACGACCCGGCGGGGCAGTTCGGGCACGGCGACGCGCTTGAAGTCGCCGCGCAGCCACCGCGGCACCGACGTGGCGGGCACGATGGCGGCGCCGAAGCCCTCGAACGCGAGCGACGTGAGCAGGCGCACACCGTCGATCTCGACCTGCGGCTGCAGCTCCACGCCCACGCCGCCGGCCGCGCGGTCGATGACCCGGCGCAGCGCCGTGCCGCGGGGCGGCAGCATCAGCGGTTCGGTGGCGAGGTCGCCCAGGTGCACCTGATCGCAGCTCGACAGGTGGTGCTTGCTGTGCACGAGGAGCACCAGGTCTTCGGCGAACAGCGGCTCGACCGAGACCTCGGGGTCGTCGACCGGCAGGTGCACGATGGCTGCGTCGAGCTGCTGGGCCACGAGGCGGGGGATGAGGTTGGTGGTGTTGCCCTCGTGCACCGTGACGTGCACGCCGGGGTGTTGACGGCTGAGGTGGGTGAGCAGCTGGGGGAGCAGCCACCGCGCCGTCGTGCCGAGCACGCCCAGCCGGGTGTCGCCGCGCACCTCGTCGCCGCGGCTGGCCATCTCGGCGGTGATGTCGTCGAGCTCGTGCAGCACCCGTCGTGCCTTCTCCACCACCACCACGCCGTCGTCGGTGAGACCACCGCGCTGTCGGTCGACCAGCACCACGCCGAGCTCCTTCTCGAGCCGGGCGATGTGGCTGCTGACGTTGGACTGCACCGTGTAGAGCGCCCTCGCGGCCGCCGAGAACGAACCGTGGTCGGCGATCGCGACCAGGGTGGTGAGCTGCCGGAGGTCCATCTCCGGAAACGATAGCAAGTATCTTTCAGAACAACTTGAAAGATCGCATGTTCACGTGCATACTTTCACATGTTGATCGAAGCGGGTTGTCCCCCAATGGCCCGCTCGACAAGAACCCAATCAATGTGGTTCCCCCAACCACGGGTTCCAGGTTGAGAGGCCCCGCTTCCCCCAAGCGGGGCCTTTCCCGTTTTCGCCTAGGCTCTCGGCCATGACGTCCCAGGCCAAGGGTGCTGCCTTCTTCGACCTCGACCGCACGCTGCTGGCCGGCGCGTCCGGTGAGGTGTTCTCCCGAGCCATGCGCGAGGCCGGGCTGGTCAGCCGCTCCATCCCCGGCGAGCAGTTGCTCTACAAGGTGTTCAACACGGTCGGCGAGACCCTGCCCTCGATGGCGCTCGCCCGCCAGGCCGTCGCGCTCGCCAAGGGGCGCCCCCGTCGGGCGGTGCAGCAGGCCGCCGAGGCCGCCGCCGCGGCGCTCGCCGAGCTCGTCCAACCGCTCGCCGCGCCGCTGTTCGACGAGCACCGTGCCGCCGGCCGTCCCGTGGTGCTCGCCACCACCACCCCGTACGACCTGGTCAAGCCGCTCGCCGACCTGCTCGGTCTCGACGACGTGGTGGCCACCCGGTACGGCGTCAACGCCGACGGCACCTACGACGGCTCGCTCGACGGGCCGTTCGTGTGGAGCGCCGGCAAGTTGTCGGCCGTGGCCGAATGGGCCACCCGGCACGGTGTCGACCTCGCCGAGAGCTTCGCCTACAGCGACAGCGTCTACGACACGCCGCTCCTCGCCGCCGTCGGCAACCCGTTCGTGGTGAACCCCGACCCGCGCATGGCGGTGATGGCCGCTGCCCGCCGCTGGCCCACGCTCGACCTGTCGGGCGGCAAGCCCGCCGACGGCGCGCCCGTGTCGTCGATGGCGAAGATCCCGGTCGTCAACACCGAGATCCAGCGCCTCGCGCTCAGCTTCGCCCACCCGCTCCTGTTCCCCTACGCGAAGTTCGACATCCGTGGCGTCGAGCACATCCCGACCTCGGGGCCGGCCATCATCGTCGGCAACCATCGCAGCTACTTCGACCCGGCGGCCATCGGCATCGTCATCGCCCGCACCGATCGCACCGTGCGCTTCCTCGGCAAGAAGGAGGTCTTCGACGCCCCGGTCGTCGGTCAGATCGCGTCCGCGATGGGTGGCATCCGCGTCGAGCGCGGCACGGGCAGCGATGCGCCGTTGCAGGCGGCCGCCGACGCGCTCGCCGCCGGCGACCTCGTGGCGCTGATGCCGCAGGGCACCATCCCGCGTGGTCGGGCGTTCTACGACCCGAAGCTGAAGGGTCGCTGGGGTGCGGCCCGGCTGGCGGCGCTCACGGGTGCACCGGTCATCCCGATCGGCCTGTGGGGCACCGAGAAGGTGTGGCCGCGTTCGGCCCGCGTGCCCAACGTGCTCAACGTGGTCACCCCGCCCACCGTGTCCATCAACGTCGGCGAGCCCGTCGCGTTGAAGCACAAGAGCCCCGACGCCGACACGAGGAAGATCATGAAGGCCATCATGGCGCTGCTGCCGCCCGAGGCCCGCGAGGCGCGCGACCCCTCACCCGAGGAGATCGCGCTCGCGATGCCCCCCGGTGCGAAGGGCGACGGCTCCAACGAGTCGAAGCGTCGTCCCGGCACCGACTGACGTCGGCCCCGGCGTGGTCAGATCGCCTTCGGCGGCCGCGGGATGAACGCGCTGGTGCGGGCGACGTACTCGGCGTAGCCCTCCTTGCGCTTGCTGAGGCTCTTCTCGAGCAGCACGACGCCACTCACCCGGCGCAGCAGGATGGTCATCACCACGGCACCGATGAGGCCGAACTTGCCGACGGTGGTCTCGGCGGCCACGAGCGCGATGCCCCACCACACGCACGCGTCGCCGAAGTAGTTCGGGTGGCGGGTGTACTTCCAGAGGCCGCGGTTCATCACCTTGCCCTGGTTCGACGCGTCGGCCTTGAACTTCGCCAACTGTGCGTCGCCCACGACCTCGAAGAACAGGCCGACCAGCCAGACGGCGATGCCGAGGTAGGCGAGCCAGCCGAGGTCGGGCGTGTCGCGGGTCTGGCCGAGTTGCACCGGGAGCGAGACGATGAACATCAGCACGCCCTGCAGGCCGAACACGGTGCCGAGGCTGATGAGGGGGAAGCGCGGGCCCCAGTGCTTGCGCATCGCCTTGTAGCGGTAGTCCTCGCCCTTGCCGTGGTTGCGCCAGAACAGGTAGCCGGCCAGCCGCAGACCCCACACCGTGGTCATCAGCACGAGCAGGTTCTGGCGGGCGTCGAGGCCCTCGTCGACCCGGAGTCGCACGGCCCAGGCCACGCACACGAAGCCGAAGCCCCACACGATGTCGACGATCGACGCGTTCTTCAGCGCCAGGCTCAGCAGCCAGGTGCCGATCATCAGCACGACGATGGTGAGTCCTGCGGTGGTGAGGGCGGTGGTGACGGCGCTCATGCGGTCCCTTCGGGATGGAGGAGGAGGTGCACGGCCTGGTCGGCCTGCACCCATTGGTCGTCGAGCCAGCGGGTGAACTCGTCGCCCGACGGTACTTCGGCGCGAGGGATGCGTCGCGCCTGGAACCTGACGGGCGGCGGCGTGTGTGCGAGGTGGCGGAGGATGCCGCCGAACGTGTCGAGCCCGTCGAACCCGACGTGCCAGGCGACGACCACGTCGGCCTCCGGGCAGCCGTCGAGCAGCGCGGCCGAGCCGGCGGGACGTGGCGGCAGCAGGTGCCGCAGCGACGCCACTCGGGCGGCTCGCTCGGGGTCCTTCTCGCGCAGCTTCTGCATTGCCCGTTCGCGCTTCTTCGGCGCCGAGCGCGTGCCCTCGGGGAAGATGATCGCGATCTGATCGGGCTGCAGGCCGGCGCTCAGGGCGCGGAGCGCGTCGAGCTCGACGCTCGAGTCGGTGGCGTCACGGTCGAGGAAGTGGTTCGGCAGACGATTGCCCACGATGTCGAGGCAGGGGTCGAACAGCAGCTCGCGCTTGAGCACGTAGCGCGGGTTCATGTGCGCCCCGGACGTGACCACCCAGGCACTGACGAGCGAGTCGGCGAGGCTGGCGTGGCGGCACAGCATGACGGCCGGGCCGGGGGACAGGCCGGCGGCGTCGGCGGCCTCGATGCGCAGGCCTGTCGTGACGCGCAGCGCCGACATCAGGCGGGCGGCCCACCACCGTTGGAGGCGGTAGTGCACGGCCTCGTCGTGGGTGCGGCGGACGAGCCACAGGCCGAATGCGACCGAGACGCCGGCCACCTCGAGCCACGACCAGAGCAGTGCGAACGCGAGCAGTCGGGTGGTGGGCAGGCGGAAGCGCCCGCGCACTACGTCGAACAGTGCCGAACCGATGACCCACAGCGGCAGGAACATCACCAGCAGCACCGCGCCGAGGAAGAGCGCGGGGACACTCTGCAGACGGCGACGGACGGTGGCACTCACGGAGGAAAATGTAGAACGCGCTCGCTGGCCGTGCGTCGCCCTGCTCGCGAAACCTCAGCGGTCGAACGGATGGCTTCTGGGCGTGGAACGTCCCACTTCGGCTTCTGGGCGTGTTCCGTCCCGGAAACCGGGACGAATCTCACCCAGAAGCAGCGGTGCGGGGTGCAGACTGGCCGGCGTGATGCGGGCGCGGGTGGTGGTGCACGGCTTGGTGCAGGGAGTGTGGTTCCGCGAGTCGTGCCGTCGTGTCGCCGACGAGCAGGGCGTCGCGGGCTGGGTGCGCAACCGGTCGGACGGCACCGTCGAAGCCGTGTTCGAGGGCGACCCTCAGCCGGTGAGCGTGGTGGTCAGCTGGTGCCGCATCGGGCCGCCACGCGCCGACGTCACCTCCATCGACGTCACCGAGGAACCGCCCGAGGGGCTGGTGGGTTTCAGCGTTCGTCGGTGAGCGCCGGACCGTCGAAGCGGTCGATCGACGCGAACGACCCGACCGGATTGCGCTTCAGCTTCGTGTTCTGGTGCGTGGGCACGCCGAGGAAGATGGTGGCCACGAGCGCGTGGTCGGCGGGGAGGCCGAGCAGCCGGGCGGCATCGGCCTCCGCTCGCGACAGGAACGTGGTGAGCACACCGCCGAGCCCGCGTGCGCGGGCGGACAGCAGGATGCTCCAGCAGAACGGGTAGATGCTGGCCCCGCCCACCACCGGCGGGCGCCGATCCTGGTTGCCGTCCATGATGGCGATCTTGGTGAGATCGGCCGCGACGGCCAGCACCACCGGCACCGACTGGATGTCGTCGATGAGCGCGTTGGGCACCGCCACCGGGGCGTCGCCCGTCGACCTCCCGAACGCGAACGCGCGCTTCCCGGCGCGTTGCGCGCCCTGGTACTCCTCCCACACGGGGCGCATCAGCGCGGCCATGCCGGCCCGCACCTCGGGCGACTTCACCACGGCGACGCGCCACGGCTGCTGGTTGCCGCCGCTCGGCGCGAAGCGTGCGTCGTCGAGGAGCTCGGCCACGACGGCGTCGCTCACCGGGTCGGACGTGAACCCACGCACCGCACCGTTGGTGCGCAACGCCGTCGTGGCCTCCATCACGACTTGCCTTCGGCGACCTTGCGACGCACCACGTTGAGCGCCGAGCCGGCCTTGAACCACTCGACCTGCTCGTCGCTGAACGTGTGCTTGCCCTCGAAGTCGATCGTGGTGCCGTCGGGCTTCACGATCTGGCAGCGCACGTTCTTGCCCGGCACGGGCGGGAGGTCGAGCACGTTGATGCGGTCGTCCTCGCCCACCAGTTCGTACGTGTCGGGGTCGGCGAACGTGAGCGGCACGAGGCCCTGCTTCTTCAGGTTGGTCTCGTGGATGCGGGCGAAGCTGCGGGTGATGATGACCACACCGCCGCGGAAGCGGGGCTCCATCGCGGCGTGCTCGCGGCTCGAGCCCTCGCCGTAGTTGCGGTCGCCGATGGCCACCCAGCGCACGCCGGCCTCGCTGTACTTCTTGGCGAGGTTCGGGTACGTGTCGATGCTGCCGTCGAGCGCACTCTTGCCGTGGCCGGGCTCGTACTGGTCGCCGTAGGCGTTGATCGCGCCGAGGAACAGGTTGCCCGAGATGTTCTCCAGGTGGCCGCGGTACGTGAGCCACCTGCCGGCCGCCGAGATGTGGTCGGTGGTGCACTTGCCCTTGGCCTTCATCAGCACGGGAAGGCCGACGTAGTCGTTGCCGTCCCACGCGGGGAACGGCTCGAGCAGCTGCAGGCGGTCGCTGCTGGGCGACACGACGATCTGCACATCTCCGGCATCGGCCGGCGGTGCCGTGAACGTGTTGGCGCCCGGGTCGTAGCCCTGCGCCGGCAGCACCTCGCCCACGGGGGCGTCGAGCAGCACCTCGCTGCCGTCGGGTGCGGTGATGGTGTCCTTCGTGGGGTCGAAGTCGAGACGACCGGCGAGCGCCAGTGCCACCACGGTGTCGGGCGACGTGACGAAGCTGAGCGTGTTGGCCGAGCCGTCGTTGCGCTTCGGGAAGTTGCGGTTGAACGAGTTGACAATGGTGTTCGGCACGCCGTTCGCGCTGGCGGGGCGGTCCCACTGGCCGATGCACGGGCCGCAGGCGTTGGCCAGCACGGTGGCGCCGATGGCCTCGAGGTCGGCGATGAGGCCGTCGCGCTCGATGGTGGCGCGGGTCTGCTCGGAGCCGGGCGTGACGAGCAGCTCGGTCTTCACCTTCAGGCCGCGAGCGGCCGCCTGGCGGGCGATGGACGCTGCGCGGGTGATGTCCTCGTACGAGCTGTTGGTGCAGCTGCCGATGAGCGCCGAGCTGATCTCGAGCGGCCAGCCGTTGGCTGCCGCCTCGGCGCCGACCTGCTCGCCGATTCGGTTGGCGCGGTCGGGGGAGTGCGGGCCGTTGATGAGCGGCGTCAGCTGATCGAGGTCGATCTCGATGACCTGGTCGTACTGGGCGCCGTCGTCGGGGCGCAGGTCGGCGGCCACCTTGTCGGCGGCGTCGGCGATGGCCTCGCGACCGGTGCTCTTGAGGTACATCGCCATGTTGTGGTCGTACCCGAACACGCTGCAGGTGGCGCCGATCTCGGCACCCATGTTGCAGATGGTGGCCTTGCCGGTGGCCGAGATGGTGTCGGCGCCGGGGCCGAAGTATTCGACGATGGCACCGGTGCCACCCTCGACGGTGAGCACGCGGGCCACCTCGAGGATGACGTCCTTCGGGCTGCTCCAGCCGCTCAGCGAGCCGGTGAGCTTCACGCCGATCACCTTCGGCCAGCGCACGTTGAAGGGGAAGCCGGTCATCACGTCGACGGCGTCGGCGCCGCCCACGCCGATGGCGACCATGCCGAGGCCGCCGGCGTTCGGGGTGTGGCTGTCGGTGCCGATCATCATGCCGCCGGGGAACGCGTAGTTCTCGAGCACCACCTGGTGGATGATGCCGCTGCCGGGGCCCCAGAAGCCGATGCCGTACTTGGCGCTCACGGAGCGGAGGAAGTCGTACACCTCGCGGTTGGTGTCGATGGCCACGCCGAGGTCGATCTTGGCGCCGACCTTGGCGGAGATGAGGTGGTCGCAGTGCACGGTGCTCGGCACGGCGGTGGTGGGCAGTCCGGCGGTCATGAACTGCAGCAGCGCCATCTGGGCGGTGGCGTCCTGCATGGCGACGCGGTCGGGGCGGAAGTCGTTGTAGGTGCCGCCGCGCTCGATGGCCTCGTCGGGGTCGGCGAGGTGGTTGAGGAGGATCTTCTCCGTCAGCGTGAGCGGACGGCCGAAGCGGGCGCGGCCCGCGGCGACGCGAGCGGGCAGTGTGGCGTACACGCCCTCGACGAGTTCGATCGGTGTTCCTGCGGTGACGGTCATGCGCGTTTCCCCTTGCGTCGGCGGTCGATGTAGACAAGCATAATACAAGTTCGAAGGGGCAGGGAAATGCGCACCATCCGTTATCAGGAGATCGCCCACACGTTGCGGCACCGCGTGCAGGCCGAGGGGCCCGGCCACGTGCTGCCCAGCGAGAGCGACCTGTCCGCCGAGTTCGGTGTCAGCCGAGTCACCATCCGTCGGGCACTCGAGACGCTGCGCGACGAAGGTGTGGTGGAGAGCCGGCAGGGGTTCGGTTGGTTCGTGTCGACGGCGCCGCTGCAGCAGCGCCTCAGCTCGCTCGAGACCATCGAGTCGCAACTCGAGGCCCGCGGGCTGCGCACGGAACGTCAGATCCTCGAGTTCGCGTTCGTCGATGCGCCGCCGCACGTCGCCGCTCGTCTGCACGCGCAGCAGGTGCTACGCGTGAAGCGCCTCAACCTGGCCGACGGCGCACCGTTCGCGGTCGTCACCGTGTGGTGCCCGGCCGACGCCGGCCAGCACCTCAGCCGACGCGACGTCGAGCGCAAGCCGTTCTACGAACTGCTCGGCGTGCAACTCCGCGGTGCCGTGCAGACCATCGGCGCCGCCGCGGTGAGCGACACCGACGCCGCGCTGCTCGAGGTGCCGCCCGGCAGCCCGGTGCTGCGGTGCGAGCGCCTCACCACCACGGTCGACCAGCAGCCCATCCTGCTCAGTGAGTTCATCTTCCCTGCGCACCGCACCGAGTTCACGGTCGAACTGCCGAACGCCGAGCCGAGCATCGTGCCCGGCGGGCTGCGCCTCGTGGAGTAGAACGCCGGGATGCTCCTCATCGGTCCGCTCGACGCGCCCGACGGCGTGTCGCTGCATCGCGACGGTCATCTGGTCACCCTCCGCGCCGACGTGCCGCAGGGCGGCATCGGGACGGGTTGGTTCTCGCGCCCGGTCGCGTCTGTGTCGCTCACCGTCGACGCACCCGACGCGGAGTACCTCGGGTTCGCGTTCACCCAGTTCGCCCTACCCGTGACCGCCGGTGCAGCGCTCGACTTCGATTTCCATCCCGCGCACAACCTGCACTCGCCGTCCGCCGTGGGTCTGCTGCTCGCCAGGGCGGCCGACCGGGTGGTGCTGGTCGCGCCCGTCACGAACCCCCACGAGCAGATCGTCGCCGTGCACGAAGGGTCGCTGGCATGGGGCTGGCACGGCGACCTCGACGAGGTGCCCGAGGGCTTCTCCACCACGGCGGGCATCTATGAGGCGGCCACCGCCACCGAGGCGTTCGCCGCGTGGGCGGCCGACCTGCGCCCGCTCGCGATGCGGCCGCCGACGAACCCGATCGTCTCGCACCTGTCGTACTGGACGGACAACGGCGCCGCCTACTGGTACCGCACCGAGCCGGGCCGCACCATCGGCGACTCCATCGCGACGACCGTCGAGCAGTTGCACGAGATGGGTGTGCCGGTGCGCGCCGTGGAGCTCGACTCGTGGGCCTACCCGCACGAGACGCTGCGCCCGATCGCGGAGATCGGCTACCCGGAGGAGGTGCCGCCGGCCGGGATGACCACCTGGACGCCGCGGGCCGATGCCTATGGCGACGACGATCCCGACGGCGGTTTCGCTGCCTTCCGCGACCGGCTCGGCAACCCGCCGCTGGTGATCCACTCGCGGCACATCGATCCGTCGTCGCCGTACGTCGCGGAAGGGGAGTGGTGGATCGACGACCTCGCCGCGCACCCGAAGGATCCGGAGTTCTTCCGCCGTTGGTTCGACGACGCGGCGCGGTGGGGTCTGTGCGCGATCGAGCAGGACTGGATGCTGATGTACTGGTTCGGCGTGCGGGCGTTGCGTGCCGCGCCCGGCCGTGCCGCCGAGTGGCAGCGTGCGCTCGATCGGCATGCGGGCGACACCGGCCTCGGGCTCATCTGGTGCATGGCCACACCCGCCGACTTCGTGCTCGCCGCCTCGTTGCCCAACGTGGTGGCCATCCGCACCAGCGACGACTACCGCTTCGCGCCCGATCCGGCGTTCCTGTGGACGTGGTACCTCACCGTGAACCGGGTGGCGGGTGCGCTCGGCCTGCGGGCGTTCAAGGACGTGTTCTTCTCCGGTCCGGCCGGCGACGACCCCATCGACGGCGACGCCCACCCCGAGATCGAGGCGCTGCTGTCGGCACTGTCGGCAGGGCCGGTCGGCATCGGCGATCGGCTCGGCCGTACCGACCCGACGGTGGTGCTGCGCACGTGTGACGCCGACGGTCGGTTGCGTCACGTCGACCGTCCTGTCGGGCTGATCGACGACTGCCTCTACGGTGCGCCCGCCCGCGGCGAACGGCTGGCCTGGGCCACCACGACGGCGACCGATGCACGTGGCGACGTGTGGACCTACGTGGTCGCGATCAACACCTCGACCGAGCGCGTCGACGTGAGCGACGGGTTCGCCCTCGACGGTGTGGCATCGGTGCTCGACTGGCGGTCGGGCACGGTCGCCGACCTCGACCGCCTCGACGTGTCGCTCGCCGCTCGCGAGTTGGCCTACTGGGTGGTCGCGCCGCAGGGCCGCCGCGCCGACGAGGGCGACACCTCGAAGTACGTCACGGTGCCGGCGGGAGCTTGACGATCGCGTCGCCCGCGGCGATCGCGCCGCCCGCGACCACCTTGGCGCAGATGCCGCGCAGGCGTTCCTCCTTGCCGGCGCGCCCGTTGATCCAGCGGTGTGCCGCCAGGCCGAACCGGCGCGTGAACTTGGAGCACCCCGTGTGCGGCTTCGCCGTGACCTCGATGACCGCGGTGCCGATCTGCAGGCGAGTGCCGGCCGGCAGGTTGGCGGGCGACAGGTCGAGATCGACGAACAGCTGATCGCCGGCCAGCGGCACCCGTTCGTCGGTTCCGGCGACGAGGCGAGCGCAACGGATGTTCATGATGTTGAGCTGCGCGTCGACCTCGGCCGAGCCGTCGGGAGTGGAGCGGCTGCCGCGTTCGAGCCAGTTGTCGCCCACCAGGCCGACGACGGTGTCGAGCGATGCATTCGCCAGCACCTCGCGCTCGTCGGTCGTGGGGCGCCGCACCACCATCGCCAGCGTGCCGTGGTCGGCGGGCGAGCGGCGCACCTCGGCGAGCCACGCGTCGGGGTCTGGTGTGCGGTGCAGGTCGGAGCGCGGACCGTCCTCCCAGTACGACGTCATCAGCTCGCGACTCCAGTCCGGTTGCAACACGTCGCCACGCGGCCCGAACTCGGCCATGTACGGCTTGACGTCGAGCACCGCGGTGCCGTCGATGGCGTCGAGACCACGCACCTCGACGATGCCGCCGGGGCGCACGGCCATCAGCTCGCACACGGTGACGCCCAGGCGGTTCGGTCGGTTCTTGGCCCGCTGGGCGAGGATGCCGACGGAGGGCCAGTCGGTGTTGCCGCGGGGATGGCGTGCGCCGCGCACCACGGCCGCCGGGTCGACCTTGTCGAACACGAACACCACCTCGACGTGTGAGAACGACCGGAGGCCGTCGGTCGCCGACTCGTCGACCACGTCGAGATCGAGGCGGATCGTGCTGTTGATGCGGTCCCAGTCGTCGTCGACCGCGTCGGTGCGTTCGTTGCGGACATGGCCGATCGGGAACATCTCGAAGCTCGTCACCGTCCCAGTGTGGCGCACGACGCCGTCCGGGACGTGCGAGATTCGGGGGATGACGATGCTGGCGCGCCTGGGAACGGTGATGGTGTTGACCGTGGGGCTCGCAGCGTGCGGCGGTGACGACCCGCCCGTGACGTACGACTTCCTCCGCTGCGGGCTCGATCGTGTGCTCGTCGACTCGTCGCACGTCGTGCGCGTCGACGACTCCTTGCAGGTGGAGCTCGAGCGGTCCAGCGATCCGCGGGCGGCCACGTACGCCGCCCATCCGCTCGATGCCGACGACGAGCTCGACGGGGTCGAACAGGGTCAGCTCGCGCTCGTCGGGTTGGCCCGCACCGACCTCCCCGACGAGTGGACCGTGCACGCCACCGCCACCGATGCCGACGGCAGCGTCCGGTTCTCCGGTCCGTGTGCGCCGGAGTTCGACCGTCAGTTCGTCGCGTTGCAGACCGCGTTCGACGGAGCCGGCGACCTCGCGTTCCTGGAGCGCATGGTCGACGAGGCGCTCGAGCCCGGTCGCGGCGCCGACCTGCACAACATCGCCGCCCCGGTGGGCTGGTCGGTGGTCGAGGTGACCGACCCGTTGCCGTCGCGTTGGGAGGGTCGCGTCAGGGTGGTGTCGCTCACCACCGTGTTCAGTCCGCCCGGGCTCGGTGGCATCGCGGGTGTGTCGTCGGGCGTCGGCTTCGCCGGTCAGGGCATCGGCACGGGCGTGGCGGCGACGTCGCTCACGATGCTGGCCGCAGTGTCGACCGACGGACCTGCGGTGGTGTTGCTGCAGGACGAGAGCGGTGCGCCGCTCGACGAGGCACTCGACCTGGGCGGTACCGACTGCCGCGACGCGACCGGCCTGTCCGTGGCCGTCGACCTGCAGACGCTCACCGCGTCGTGCCGGGCCGTGGAGCTCACCGCCGAGCAACAGGCCGAGGTCGCCGCCGCCCAGGCTGCGCTCGTGTTCGACCACACCGCCGCATCACCCTCGTACAGCGACGGCCCGCCCACCTCCGAGTAGTGCAGACTGGAACGATGACGGGAACGAGACGCTGCTCCGGCGCGACCAGGGTCGTGGTGGCGGCCGGTGTGCTCGCCGTGCTGTCGGGGATCTCCGCCTGTGGTGGTTCGACGAGTGAGGCGACGACCAGCACCGCGCCGATCGCCACCGACGCCGACGCCGCTGCCGTGGACACGACCACCGGTGCCGCCGACGCCGACCTGGACCTCGCCTCCTTCGAGTCGCTCGTCGCGGCCGTGGCGGGCAACGCGACGGCTGGCGCGTCGGAGCTCACCCTCGCCGCCACTGCGAAGCTGTCCCCGCGCGCCGACCTCGATGGCTACTTCTCGTCGGATGGGTTCGTGATCGCGGGCAGCCCGTCCGGCGCCGGCTGTGCCTGGCTCGCCGGAGGCGCGGATGGGACGGTGCTGCTCGGCGAGTCGGCCGATCCAGCGTGCTCCTCCGATGGTGCGGCGCCGTCGTTCTCTGTCGACGGCGCCGGTGCCGCGTGGGCACCTGATGCGCTGGCCCTGATCGATCGGGTTGCCCGTGACACGGCCGACATCGTGCTGTTGAAGTCGAAGACAGCGATCCTCGTCGACGGTGCGGCCCCGTCCCTCGACGACCTTGCGTTGATGTTTCCAGGCCTGTCGTTCATCGCCCCCGACCAGCCGTCGACCCGAGCGTTCGAAGTATCGTTGGGGGTCGACGGTTCCAGCGTGACCATCGCGGTGCTCGGCCAGAGCGGCACGTGCTACTTGGTCGACGCCGACATCACCTCGCAGGCAGTCATCAGGTTCGGTACGGGTGCTTCCTGCACCGGGAACGATGCCGCCGGCGCCGCGACGCAGTCTGCGTGGCCCGAGTGAACGAGCGGTTCGCCGTTCGTGTCATGCCCTGACCGGGGGATTCTGGGGAATCCGATGACGAGAACGGGTGAAGCGACGGGTCAGCGCTTGGCGGCGGGGTGGGGGAGCGGCGTCCACTTGGGGCGCTCGAGCAACTCGACCAACTGCCCGTAGACCTTCGCTCCGATCATCTCCACGATCTCGTCGCGCAGGTACTGGTACACCGGCTTCGAACCGACGAACGCGTCGCTCGAGTCGGTGCACCACCAGTGGAACTCCTCGCCGCCCGGGCCCCAGTCGCGGCGCTTCCACTCCCGCAACGTCGACGTGACGTAGCCGTGCTCGTCGGTCTCCTCGACGAGGCGGAGGGGGAGCTGCCAGCACACGTCGGGCTGCAGGTCCATCTTCCGCTCGCCCCACTCGGCCGCCGCATGGTGGAACGCGCAGCCGGTGCCGCCCTCGAAACCAGGACGGTTGAGGAAGATGCACGCGCCGTCGACGAGGCGGGTGGTGGTGACGCCGTCCTCCTCGCCGAGGATGCCGTCGCGCTCGCCCTGCTTCTTGAACTGCCAGTGCCGCTTCTTCAACCGTGCCGACGACGTGACGACGGTCTGCACGTCGGCCTCGTCGATGAAGTGCGCCCCGTGGCTGCAGCACCCCTCGGCGAGATGACTCGCGTCCTCGAGGTACACGCCCTGGCACCCGCTGCCGTAGATGCAGCTCCACGACGACCGGAGGAACGTGGCGTCGAACACCCACGTTCGTCGGTGGGTGTCGTCCTCGAAGCTGATCCACTCGTGAAGGTCCAGGGGCACGGGACCGGACGCTAGCAATCCGCACGGAATGGGCCACAGTGCGCGACAGGCGCGTCGGTAGGCTGTGCAGTCCATGGGTACGCCTCCGAAGACCGCCGACCAGCTCCGTTCCACCTTCACCGACTTCTTCGCGGCGAAGGGCCACACGGTGGTGCCGTCGGCAAGCCTCATCCCGCACGACCCCACGGTGCTGTTCACCGTGGCCGGCATGGTGCCGTTCAAGCCCTACTTCGTCGGCGACGAGGTGGCCCCCTACTCCCGTGCCGTCACCAGCCAGAAGTGCGCACGCGCCGGCGGCAAGCACAACGACCTCGACGACGTCGGCCGTACCAAGCGCCACCTCGTGTTCTTCGAGATGCTCGGCAACTTCAGCTTCGGCGACTACTTCAAGTCCGACGCCATCCCGTGGAGCTGGGAGCTCGTCACCGAGGGCTTCGGCTTCGACGGCGACCGCCTGTGGATCACCGTGCACGAGAGCGACGACGAGGCCGAGGCCATGTGGCACGAGCAGGTCGGCGTGCCGATGAACCGCATCCAGCGGCTCGGCGACAAGGACAACTTCTGGCAAATGGGCGAGACCGGCCCGTGCGGCCCGTGCTCCGAGATCCACATCGACCGCGGCCCGGCCTTCGGCCCCGACGGCGGCCCGCTCAACGACCCGCACGGCGACCGGTTCATGGAGTTCTGGAACCTCGTCTTCATGCAGTTCAACCAGGCACCCGACGGCAGCCGTTCGCCGTTGCCCAAGCCGAGCATCGACACCGGTGCCGGCCTCGAGCGCATCCTCTGCCTCGTGCAGGGCGTCGACTCCGTGTGGGAGACCGACCTGATGCAGCCGCTCATCGAGAACGCCTGCAGCCTCACCGGCAAGACCTACGTGCCCGGCGACTACGACGACCGAAACAGCTTCGCGATGCGCGTGCTGGCCGAGCACGCGCGCAGCAGCGCCATGCTCGTCAGCGACGGCGTGTTCCCCAGCAACGAGGGCCGCGGCTACGTGCTGCGCCGCATCATCCGTCGCGCCGTCCGGTACGCGTATCTGCTCGGCACCGAGAAGCTGGTCATGCCGTCGCTCGCCGAGACCGCCATCTCGGTCATGGGCAACGCCTATCCCGACGTCATCAAGAACCGCGACTTCGTCATCAACGTGCTGGCGCGCGAGGAAGAGCGCTTCCGCCAGACGCTGAAGACCGGCCTGTCCATCCTCGAGGACGAACTGGCCGATCAGCAGCACGGCCTCGCGGGCAGCACGGCGTTCCTGTTGCACGACACGTACGGCTTCCCGCTCGAGCTCACTGAGGAGATCGCCGGCGAGCGCGGCGTGTCCGTCGACACCGACGGCTTCAACAGCGAGATGGCCGCGCAGCGCGAGCGTGCCAAGGCGGCGCGCAAAGGCAAGGCGGCCGACGACGATCGCCTCGACGGCTACCGCGACGTGGTCGAGCAGTTCGGCGTCACCGAGTTCGTCGGGTACACCGACGACACGGCCGAGGCCCGCGTGCTCGCGGTGCTGCCGGGTGGCACCACCGACGACGGCACCGAGACCGTCGAGATCTTCCTCGACCGCACCCCGTTCTACGCCGAGGCGGGCGGCCAGGTGGGCGACACCGGCACCATCGTGACGCCGGAGGGCGAGGCCAGCGTGCTCGACACCACGTACGCGTTGCCGGGGCTGCGTCGCCACGTCGCCGTCGTCACGTCGGGCACCGTCGAGGCCGGCGCGGTCGCCACCGCCAGCATCGACGTCGACCGCCGCTCGGCCATTCGCCGCAACCACACGGGCACGCACATCCTCCACTACGCGCTGCGCAAGGTGCTGGGTGAGCACGTCAAGCAGGCGGGTTCGCTCGTCGGCCCCGATCGACTCCGGTTCGACTTCTCGCACTACGCGGCGGTCACGGCCGACGAGATCCGTCGCATCGAGGAGATCGCCAACAGCGAGACGCTCGCCAACGCGCCCGCCCGGGTGTTCGAGACCACGAAGGACGAAGCCGAGTCGCTCGGCGCCATCGCGTTCTTCGGCGACAAGTACGGCGACATCGTGCGCGTGCTCGAGGTCGGCAACAGCATCGAGCTGTGCGGAGGTACGCACGTGCGCGCGGCCGGCGACATCGGCCTCATCAAGGTGGTGGGTGAGAGCTCCATCGGCAGCAACCTGCGCCGCATCGAGGCCACCACCGGCGCCAACACGCTCGCGCTGCTGCAGCGCGACGCCGAAGCGGTGTCCGAGGTGGCCCGCCTGGTGGGCACCAGCACCGACGACCTCGTCGGTGGCGTGCAGCGCCGCATCGACGAGATCAAGACGCTCAACGACGAGCTGAAGACCCTCCGGTCGAAGCTCGCCAGCGGCCGCGCGAGCGAGCTCGCTGCCGGCGCGGTCGACGGCGTGCTCGTCACCCGCGTCGACGGCATCAGCCCCAACGACCTTCGCGACCTCGCCATCGCCGTTCGCCAGCAGGGTGTGCTGCAGGTGGTGCTCGGTGGCGTCACCGACACCGGCGGCGTGTCGCTGGTCGCGGCCGTGCAGCCGTCCACGGGCCGCTCGGCCGGCGACCTCATCAAGGACGCGGCCAAGGCGGTCGGCGGCGGTGGCGGCGGCAAGGGCGACATCGCCACGGCCGGCGGCAAGAACCCCGACGGGCTCGACGAGGCGCTGCGCATCGCGGAGGCCGCAGCCAGGGGCTGACCCATGAGGGTGCTCGGCGTCGACCTCGGCAGCAAGCGCATCGGCATCGCGGTCAGCGACCGCTCGGGCACCATCGCGTCGCCCCTCACCGTGGTGCAGCGTTCGGGCTCGGTGGCCCGCGACCATCAGGTCATCGCCAAGTTGGTCGAGGAAGAGGAGGCGGAGGCCGTGGTCGTCGGTCTGCCGCTCAACATGAACGGCTCCGCCGGGCCCGCGGCGCAGGCTGCCATGAAGGAGGCCAAGGCCTTGGCTACCGTGGTGAACGTGCCGGTCCACACCTCCGACGAACGTCGCACCACCGTCACCGCCGATCGGGCGATGATGGAAGCGGGCATGAACGCGCAGGCGCGTCGGAAGGTGGTCGACAAGGTGGCGGCCGCCGTGCTGCTGCAGCACTGGCTCGACGGGGGCGGTGCGTCGCGATGACCATGATCGACGAGCGTCACTGGAAGCACGATCCGTGGGACGACCCCGATCAGACCGATGCCCTGGTGGTCGAGCGCCCGCCCCGCCATCGACGCCCGTTCAAGTGGTTCGTGTGGTTGTTGATGTTCGTCGCGCTGGCCTCCGTGGTCGCGGTCGGTGTGGGCGGCCTCTGGTACACCCAGCAGGTGAACCCGAAGGGCGATCCGGGCGATCCGGTCACGTTCACCGTGAACGCCGACGACACGCTCGAGTCCATCGCCGAACGGCTCGAGATCTCCGGCCTCGTCACGAAGGCCTGGGTGTTCGAGTGGTACGTCGACCGGCACGGCGGCCTCGAGCTCACCCCCGGCTACTACCAACTCCGCCCCAACGACCACATGGGCAACCTGATGCGCACGCTCAGCATCCCGCCTTCGCAGACGTTCACCAAGGTCACGTTCCCCGAGGGCTTCACCTACGCCAAGATGGGCAAGCGGCTCGAGGACAAGGTGCCCCGCCTGTCGGCCAGCGAGTTCGGCGTGGCGGCCACCGACGGCGCCATCCGTTCGATCTACCTGCCCGAGGGCGTGAACAGCCTCGAGGGTCTGCTCTTCCCCGACACCTACCAGGTGTCGAACGGCGAGACCGAGGCGCAGGTGGTGCAGCGCATGGTCGACCTGATGGAGCGCGTCGCCAGCCAGGAGGACATCGAGGCGAAGTCGAAGTCGATGGGCCTCACCCCGTACCAGGTGCTCATCGTCGCGAGCCTCATCGAACGCGAGGCCGCGGTGCCCGAGGACCGGGCGAAGATCGCCCGCGTCATCTACAACCGCCTGTTCTTCCAGATGCCGCTGCAGATCGACGCGTCCCTCTACTACCAGCAGGACGGCGACCTGCCGTTCAGCGAGCTGCGTGAGATCGACACGCCGTACAACACGTACATGTATCCCGGCCTGCCGCCCACGCCCATCGCCAACCCGGGGCGCGCCAGCATCGAAGCGGCGCTCAACCCGGCGCCGAACCCGTCGCTCGGCGACCCGATCTGCAAGGACCTGCCCGAGGGCACGCCGTGCGTGTACCTGTACTACGTGCTCGCCGACGCCGACGGCCGTCACGCGTTCGCGGCCACCATCGAGCAGCACGAGGCCAACGTCGAGCGGGCGCGCGAACTGGGCCTGTTGTGATCTCCGGTGCCACGCGGGTGGCCGCGGTCATCGGCAGCCCGGTGCAGCACAGCCTGTCGCCGGCGTTGCACAACGCGGCGTTCGCGCAGCTCGGCATCGACTGGGTGTACGTCGCGTTCGCGGTGCCCGAGGGTGGCGCGCAGCACGCGCTCGACGCGATGCGGGCGTTCGACCTCGGCGGCCTGTCGGTCACGATGCCGCACAAGGAAGCGGTCGCGCTGGGGTGCGACTCGCTCGACCCCGCCGCGGCCGCCCTTCGCAGCGTCAACACCGTCGTGCCGCAGGCCGACGGCACGTTGCGCGGCCACAGCACCGACGGCGACGGGTTCATCGCATCGCTCGCCGCCGACGGGGTCGACGTGCGCGGACAGCACGTGGCGATGCTCGGCGCCGGAGGCGCGGCCCGGGCCATCGCCGACGCGCTCGCCCGCCACGGCGCAGCACGGGTGACGGTGGTCAACCGCACACCTGCCGGGGCCGAGGCGGCGGCGGCACTCGCCGGTCCGATCGGCGAGGTCGGCTCAGCTGGTTCGCTGCGCGACGCCGACATCGTGGTCAACGCCACCTCGGTGGGCATGGGCGGCCACGAACTGCCGTGCGACCCGTCGGTGCTGCGTGCCGGCCAGGTCGTCGCCGACATCGTCTACCACCCCCGCGACACGGCGCTGCTGCAGGCAGCGCGGGCCGCAGGCGCTCGCACCGTCGACGGTCTGGGCATGTTGCTCCACCAGGCGGCGCTGCAGCAGCAGCTGTGGCACGGGCAACTGCCCGACGTGGCCGGGATGGCGGCAGCGGCAGAGCAGGCGCTCGCCGCACGTCGCCAGTAGCCTTGCCCGAATGCTGCGTTACCTCACCGCCGGCGAATCCCACGGCCAGGCACTCGTCGTCATCCTCGAGGGGCTTCCCGCCGGCCTCGAGATCACGGTCGACGAGATCCAGGCCGAGATGGCCCGCCGTCGCCTGGGCTACGGGCGCGGGCCCCGCCAGCGGTTCGAGCAGGACGAGCTGACGCTCATCGGCGGCGTCCGCCACGGCCGTACGCTCGGTTCGCCCCTCGCGATCGAGATCAAGAACAGCGAGTGGTTCCGCAGCGACAAGTGGCACGAGGAGATGTCGCCGGCGCCGGGTGCCACCAAGGACCCGCTCACGCAGGTGCGCCCCGGTCACGCCGACCTCGTCGGCATGCAGAAGTACGGCTTCACCGACGCCCGCGACGTACTCGAGCGGGCCAGCGCTCGCGAGACCGCGGCACGCGTCGCGGCGGGTGCCGTGGCCAAGAAGCTGCTCTCGCACCTCGGCGTCGACATCCTGTCGCACATCATCCAGATGGGTCCGGTGCGCAACACCACCGGCGTGCGTCCCACGCCGGCCGACCTCGGCACGGTCGACGCGAGCGAGGTCCGCTGCTTCGATGCCGCGTCGGGCGACGCGATGATCGAGGAGATCAAGGCCTGTGCGAAGGAGGGCGACTCGCTCGGCGGCGTGGCCGAGGTGCTCGCGTACGGCGTGCCCGTCGGCCTCGGCAGCCACGTGCACTGGGACCGCAAGATCGACGCCGCGCTGGCCCAGGCCATCATGAGCATCCAGGCCGTGAAGGGCGTCGAGATCGGCGACGCGTTCGACGTGGCCGGTCGCCGCGGCAGCGTGGCACACGACGCCATCTCGTGGGACGCCGAGAAGGGCGACTACCGGCGCGAGAGCAGCCTGGCGGGCGGCACCGAGGGTGGCATCACCACGGGTGAGCTCCTCGTCGTGCGCGCCGCCATGAAGCCGCTCGCCACGCTCAACCGCCCCACGCTGAAGACGGTCGACGTGGTCACCAAGGAGGAGACCGTCAGCTTCAAGGAGCGCACCGACGTCACGGCCGTGCCCGCGATGGGCGTGGTGGCCGAGACCATGGTGGCCCTCGTGCTGGCGGCCGAGGCGCAGCGCAAGTTCGGTGGCGACAGCATCTCCGAGTTGGTGCGCAACGCCGAGTCGTTCCGCGAGACCCTGCCGTAGGTCATGGTCGCTCCCACCCAGCACCTCGTGCTCGTGGGCATGATGGGCACCGGCAAGACCACCGTGGCCCGAGTGCTCGGTGAGCGGCTCGGCCGTCCGGTGCTCGACAGCGACGCCGTCATCGAAGCGCGCACGGGCCGCACCGTGCGCGAGATCTTCGCCGCCGACGGCGAGCCGGCGTTCCGAGCGCTCGAGACCGAGGTGCTGCGCGAGGCACTGGCCGACGCCACGCCGAGCATCATCGCCGCGGCAGGGGGAGTGGTGCTGAGCCCCACGAACCGGGCGTTGCTGAAGGAGTCGGGCGCTCGCGTGGTGTGGCTGTGCGCCGACCCAGCCACGTTGGTCGAACGCGTCAAGAGCGGTGGACACCGTCCGCTGCTCGATGCCGATCCAGCCGGTACGTTGCAGCGCATGTTCGACGAGCGCGAAGCCCTGTACCGCGAGGTCGCCGACGCCATCGTGCTCGTCGACGCCCGCTCGGTGGGCGAGGTGGTCGAGGCGGTGCTCCGATGATCACCGTGCGCGTGCCGCTCGGCGACCGCAGCTACGACGTGCTCGTCGGCAACGGCGTGCGCAGCGAGCTGCCCGCGTTGCTGCCCACCACCGTGCGCCGCGCCGCCGTGATCACCCAGGAGGGCATCCCGGTCGACATCGACCCGGGCGTGCCGTTCGAGCGGTTCGTCATCGGCGACGGCGAGGACCACAAGACGCTCACCACCATCGAGTCGTTGATGCGTGGCTTCGCGCGCATGGGGCTCACCCGCAACGACGTCGTCATCGGCGTCGGCGGCGGCATGGTCACCGACATCGCCGGCTTCGCCGCGGCGTCGTGGCACCGCGGCATTCCCGTGGTGCACGTCAGCACCACGCTGCTCGGCATGGTCGACGCGGCCATCGGTGGCAAGACGGGCGTCAACATCCCCGAGGGCAAGAACCTCGTCGGCGCGTACTGGCAGCCGAGCGGGGTCGTCTGCGACCTCGACGCGCTCTCCACGTTGCCGCCGCGTGAGATCCGGTGTGGTCGCGGCGAGATGGCGAAGTACCACTTCCTCACCGGCGACGACCTGCTGTCGATGAGTGAGGCCGAACGCATCGCTCGCTGCGTGCAGATCAAGGCCGACATCGTCGCGAGCGACGAGCGGGAAGGCGGTCGGCGCGCGTTGCTCAACTACGGGCACACCCTCGCCCACGCACTCGAGATCGCCACGGGCCACGCCATGGCCCACGGCGAGGCGGTGGCGGTCGGCCTGGTCTACGCAGCCCATCTCGCGCACGGCATGGGTCGCATCGACGCCGCCCGGGTGCAGCAGCACCTCGACGTCGTCGGCGGCTCGTACGAGCTCGGCACCTCGCTGCCGCCGGGGCTGTCGGCCGACGACCTGCTCACGCTGATGGCCCGCGACAAGAAGGTGCTCTCCGACGGCCTCACGTTCGTGCTCGACGGCCCGAACGGAGTCGAAGTGGTGCCCGGGGTCGACGCGGCATCGGCTCGCGACGCGCTCCACGCGATGGGCTGACCGTGGAGCTGCGCACCGAACGGCTGTTGCTGCGCCAGTGGCGCGACGACGACAAGCCGGCGTTCGCCGCGCTCAACCGCGATCCCGACGTCATGGAGTGGTTCCCGAGCACGCTCACCGGCGAGCAGAGCGATGCGATGGCCGACCGGCACAGCGAGCTGCTCCGCCAGCGCGGCTGGGGGCTGTGGGCCACCGAACGGCTCGACACCGGCGAGTTCATCGGCTTCATCGGGCTCTCGATGCCGACCTGGCATCTCGACGGCCTCACGCCCTGCGTGGAGATCGGCTGGCGACTCGCGAAGGAGCACTGGGGGCACGGCTTCGCGCCCGAAGGTGCCACGGCCGCGCTGGCCGCGGCGTTCGATCACGTGCCGTTGCCGAACGACGAGGTCGTCGGCTTCACCACGGTGAAGAACACGAAGTCGCGTCGGGTGATGGAGAAGATCGGCCTCACCCACCGCCCCGAGCGGTCGTTCGACCATCCGATGACCCCTGGCTGGTCGGGGGAACGCCACGTCGTGTACGCAATCGATCGACCGACGTGGACGGCTCGCGTGGCACGATAGGCCCGTGGCCACCATCGCCCTCCTCCACGGACCCAACCTCAACCTGCTCGGCCAACGCGAGCCGCACATCTACGGCAGCGCCACCCTCGCCGACTACGAGGCAGCGGTCACCGAGGCGGCCGCAGCGCACGGTCACACCGTGACGGCGTTCCAGACCAACCACGAGGGTGCCCTGGTCGACGCCATCCACGCCGCTCGCACCGACGCCGCCGCCATCATCATCAACCCGGGCGCGTTCACCCACTACGCCTGGTCGCTGCACGACGCACTGGCCGCGTTCGCCGGGCCTGTCATCGAGGTGCACATCTCCAACCCCAACGCCCGCGAGGCCTGGCGCCACACCAGTGTGGTGGCACCGGTCGCCACCGGCTCCATCATGGGGCTCGGCCTGCAGGGGTACCTGCTCGCCGTGGAGGCCGTCGCCGCCCGGCTGGCTGCGGCGTGAGCCACGCCGCTCGCGTCGAGCGCGTGCGCGCCCGCCTCGGCGCGGCCGACGCGCTGCTCGTCACCGACCTCACCAACATCCGTTGGCTCACGGGGTTCACCGGTTCGAACGCATGGGTGGTGCTCCGGCCCGACGCGCTCACGCTGGTCACCGACGGCCGGTACGGCGTGCAGGCGACGCAGCAGATGGCGGCCGCCGGTGTCGACGGTGAGGTCGTGGTCGGTGCCACCGGCGGCGTGTGCCTCGACCTGGTGGCGGCGGCGTGCGCGCCCTGCTCCACCGTCGCGTTCGAGGCCGCGCACGTCACGTACCACCAGCACACCCAGTACCGCAGCGTCATCGCCGCCGAGCTCGTGCCGACCACCGGGGTGGTCGAAGCAGAGCGCCGGGTGAAGGACCCGGCCGAGATCGAGGCCATGGCGCGCGCCTGCGCCATCGCCGACCAGGCCCTCGCCGAGGTGGCTCCGCTGCTGGGCGACGGGCTCACCGAGGCGCAGGTGCGCAACCGGCTCGAGCTGCGCATGCGCGAGCTCGGCGCCAGCGGGCCCAGCTACGACACCATCGTCGCCACCGGTCCGCGCAACGCCGCGCTCCCGCACCATCGGCCCACCGACACCGTCATCGAGCAGGGGCAC
Source organism: Actinomycetota bacterium (assembly GCA_039796575.1). Classification (GTDB taxonomy): domain Bacteria; phylum Actinomycetota; class Acidimicrobiia; order Acidimicrobiales; family Ilumatobacteraceae; genus UBA668. Next base: position 9,794 of record JBDKJP010000051.1, on the reverse strand, counting down.
ACCGTCATCATCGACGTCGGCGCGCTCGTCGACGGCTACCACAGCGACATGACCCGCACCTTCGTGGTGGGGGAGCCCACCCCGTTGCAGGACGAGCTCTACCAACTGGTGCTCGCCGCGCAGCAGGCGGGCGTGGCGGCGGTGCGCGCCGGGATGAGCGTGAAGGAGCTCGACGGCGTGTGCCGCGGCATCATCGAGGAGGCCGGGTACGGCGACTGGTTCACGCACGGCACCGGCCACGGGGTGGGCCTCCTCATCCACGAGGACCCCTTCGTCAACCGTGCCGGCGACGCCATTTTGCAGGTGGGGGACGTAGTGACCGTGGAGCCGGGCGTCTATCGTGAAGGTTTCGGCGGCGTCCGTGTCGAAGATCTGGTGGTCGTCACCAGCGACGGGTGCCGCGTCCTCACGTCATCTCCGAAGGATTCTCCGTGCCCGCCATCACCACCAACGACCTGAAGAACGGCATCACGCTCGAGCTCGACGGCGTCCTGTTCCAGGTCGTCGAGTTCCAGCACGTCAAGCCCGGCAAGGGTGGCGCGTTCGTGCGCTCGAAGATCCGCAACCTGCGCACCGGCGCCGTCATCGACCGCACGTTCAACGCCGGCATCCGCGTCGAGCAGGCCATCCTCGAGCGCAAGGACATGCAGTTCCTGTACCGCGACGGCGACGAGTACGTGTTCATGGACCTCGAGAGCTACGACCAGCAGCACGTGTCGCCCGTGGCGCTCGGCGACGCCGCCGACTACATGGTCGAGAACTCCGTGGCCATCATCGCCTTCTACAACGGCGACATCGTCACCGTCGAGATCCCGGCCTCGGTCGAGCTCACCATCACCGAGACCGAGCCCGGCATCCAGGGCGACCGCGTCAGCGGTGCGCGCAAGCCGGCCACGCTCGAGACCGGCAAGGTCATCCAGGTGCCGCTGTTCGTCAACATCGGCGACAAGGTGAAGGTCGACACCCGGTCCGGCGACTACATCACGCGGGTCTGACCCATGGCGCGCCGAGAGTCCCGCCCCGCGAGACCGGCAGACGACGAGCGCACCGACGCCCGCGAACGGGCGCTCATCCTGCTGTACGAAGCCGAGACCAAGGGCATCGCGCCCAGTGACGTGCTGGCCGCGCAGATCTCGCCGGCCGACGAGCTCACCACCGAGCTCGTGCGCGGCGTCGAGACCAACCTCGAACGGCTCGACGAAGCCATCGCATCGCACGCCAAGGGCTGGACCCTGGCGCGCATGCCCGCCATCGACCGCAACGTCCTCCGGGTCGGTGCGTTCGAGCTGCTCGGCCGCCCGGATGTGCCGGTCGCCGTGGTGCTCGACGAAGCCGTCGAGCTGGCCAAGCGGTTCAGCACCGACGACTCCGGGCGCTTCGTGAACGGCGTGCTCGCCGCGCTCGTGCCCGTGCTGCGCGCCGCCTGACACTCCCGCACGTCGCGCATGCGGAAGACTGCGACACCGTGAACCGTCTGCGCGACTGGCGCGATCGACTCCTCACGCAGGTGGCCACCATGCACCCTGCCGCGTGGCTGACATTCATCGGCATCGTCGTCTTCGCCGTGCTGTTCGGTTCGCTCGGCGTCCAGAACCATCGCAACTTCGGCACGTGGTCGTACGACATGGGCATCTACGACCAGGGCTTCTGGTTGGTGTCGCGCAACGGCGGCGGGTTCATGTCGGTGCGCGGCCTGCAGTTCTGGGGGCACCACGTCAACCTCATCGCGTTCGCGTTCGTGCCGTTCTACTGGCTCGGTGCCGGCGCGTCGTTCCTCTACGTCGCCCAGGCGTGCATGCTCGGCCTCGGCGCATGGCCGGTGTACCTCATCGCCCGCGACAAGTTCCGCAACGAGTGGATGGGGCTCGTGTTCGCGGTCGTGTTCCTGATGTACGCGCCGCTGCAGTGGATCAGTTGGGCGATGTTCCACCCCGAGGCGTTGGTCATCACACCGTTCCTGTTCGCGTGGTGGTTCGCGATGCGCGAGCGGTGGGGCTGGTTCTTCGCGATGGTGCTGCTCGCCCTCTCCACCCGCGAGGACACGGCGCTCGCGGTGATGATGATGGGTGTCGTCCTGCTCATCGTGATGCGCAAGGCGCCCGACATCCGCAGGGTGCGGAAGATGGCGTTCGCCACCATGGCGCTCGGCGCCGTCTGGTACGTGGTCGCGACGAAGCTCGTCCTGCCGTTCTTCAACGACGGCAAGGAGCCGTTCTACATCACGTACTTCTACGGCAACTACGGCTCGTCGACCCCCGAGATCGTCGGCACGATGCTGCGCCATCCGAGCCGCGTCTGGCACGACGCCACGCAACCCGACCGGTTGGAGTTCTACCGCCAGCTGTCGTGGCCGGTCGGCTGGACGTACCTCGCGAACCCGCTCGGGCTGCTGATGGCGCTGCCGCAGATGGTGGCCAGCGTCATCGGCCTCAGCCCGTACGCGCGCATGATCCGCTACCAGTACACGTCGGTGATGATCGCGCCGATCTTCATCGCGTCCATCCAAGGCGCGTACGTGTTCTGGCGGTTCCGGCTGGCGAAGCTGCTCCTGCCGCTGTGGCTGCTCGGATGCGCGTACGTCACCAACGCCGCGTGGTCACCGTCACCGCTCAACGCCCGCGACAGCGCCGTGTGGAGCCGGCCCAACCCGCGGCACGAGTCCCTGCGCGAGGCCCTCACGCACGTGCCCGACAACGCGTCGGTCACTGCCACGTACCAGTTGCTGCCGCACCTCGCGCACCGTCGGGAGATCTATGACTGGCCGAACCCGTTCTGGGCGGCGGTCTGGGGCAACGACGACTGCGCCCACCTGCCCGACCCGACGACCATCGACTACGTGGTGCTCGACAAGACCCAGATCGGCACGAACAACCTGCTCATCTACCAGAACATGCGCGTGCAGGGCGGTCCGTTCGAGGCCGTGTTCGAGGACGACAACGTCGTGGTGCTCAAGCGGGTGGGGACGTCGCCGGCGGTCGACGAGCAACCGCAACGAGATTCTTGCCGACAGCTGGCGATCCGGCACGAGCTGCTAGGAAACGGCTGACCGGCACGATCAGTCGGTCGTACACCTGCGACGAACCGGCGTCGAGCGTCTGCACGTCGAGCACCCGGTACATCAGGAAGTACGGCACCACCCCGGCGAGGTCGAGGTAGTCGATCTGCAGCACGTCGAGCCCGGCGTCGTCGATGACCTGTGCGAGCAGCGCCCGGTCGTACCGGCGGTAGTGGCCCGACTTGAAGTCGAGGCTGCCGTACAGCGAGGGCATCGCCGGCACGAACAGGGCCACCGTGCCACCGGGCCGCACCAGTTGTGCCGCGGTGCGCAGTTCGCCGACGTCGTCGCGGATGTGCTCGAGCACGCTCACGTACACCACCGAGTCGAACGACGACGCGGCGCCCGCCTGGAGGAGGGCCTGCGACGTGACGGGCCTGGCGGTGACGCCGTGCACCCCCTGCGTGCGGCGCTCGAGCTCGGGGAACACGTTCGCGGCCGGTTCGATGGCCAGCACCTCGTGGCCGGCAGCGGCCAGCTGCGTCGCGATGGCGCCGACGCCGGCACCCACCTCCAGCACCGAGTGACCGAGGTGCGGCTCGATCTCGTCGCTGATCCAGCTGAGGAAGTTCGTGGCCCCACTGAGCGTGGCGAGCTCCTCCGTGGCACCGAACAGCGAACCGCCGTCGGCCGACTGCGCACGGAGGCGAGGGTTGCGCTGCGCCCACAGCGCCTGGTTGCCGCGCATGTCGCGGCGGATGTCGCGCACGTGGCGGCGCACGGTCGGCAGGCTGCCGGCGAACTCGCGCAGGTCGTGCTGCACCAGCGGATCGGCGCCGAGGTGGCGCGGTCGGAACGTGATGGGCACCTCGTCGACGGCGAAGCCGTGCGCCTGCACGACAGCGACCATCGCGCTGAAGAACCCGTAGGTCTCCTCGGGCAGCTTCTCGTCGAGCAGCAGTTGGGCGACGTCGCGTCCGTACACGCGGAACGACGTCGTGGAGTCGCTCACACCTCGGGCACCGGTGAACGCCTTCACCAGTGCGTTGCCGGTGCGACTCAGCATCGTGCGGCCCGGGCCGGTACCGGGGGAGGAGCCGCCGCGCGTCCAGCGCGACCCGATGGTGAGCCCACTGCCGTGAGCGAGATGGCTGCGCACGAGGTCGGGGATCTGTCGGGCGTCGTGCTGGCCGTCGGCGTCGAGCGACACCATCACGTCCGCACCCGCGTCGAGGCCGAGCCGGAACCCGTCGAGCAGGGCTGCGCCGAAACCCGTGCCCGCCGGCGCCAACCAGTCGAGCTCCATACCGAGCGTGCGCGCGAACGACAGCGCACCCTCGGGGTCGCGGGGACGGCCGAGCAACGTGGCCGACACCTCGATGCCGCTGGGTGCGAGCGCCCGTCGGGCCTCGTCGAGCTCGGCCAGCACCGGCTCCACGCTCACGAACCCGTGCTGGGACGCCATCAACACTCTCACCAGCACGCCGCGATGCTAGCCGTGCGATGGTGCAGACTGGTGCCGTGATCCTGGCGGACCGTCTCACTGCGCTCGTGCGCCGCATCACCGTGTGGCAGGTGCTGCTGGCCGCCGCCATCATCGGCTACACGTGGTACTTCACGTGGGTCTCGCTCGACTACCACCACGGGCTCGGCACGTCGGCGTACGACTCCGGTCTCTACGACCAGGGCGTGTGGCTGATGTCGCGGTTCGACGCGCCGTTCGTCACGTTGATGGGTCGCAACCTGATGGGCGACCACGCGTCGTTCATCCTCGTGTTCCTCGTGCCGTTCTACTGGATCTGGCCGTCGGCGGGGGTGCTGTTCTTCTCGCAGAGCCTGATGCTCGGCCTCGGCGCGCTGCCCGTGTTCCTCTCTGCCCGCGCCCGCCTGCAGCGCGAGGGCATGGCGTTCGCGTTGGCGGTCGCGTACCTCCTGCACCCGGCCATCGCGTACACCAACCGCGAGAACTTCCACCCCGACTCGTTCCTGCCGTTCCTGGTCGGCATGGCCATCTACGGCGCGCTCGAGCGCAAGTGGAAGCTCTACTGGGTGTTCGTCGTGCTGAGCCTGTTGGTGAAGGAGGACGTGCTGCTGGTGATCCTGCCGCTCGGCCTGTGGGTCACGTTCGCCCGCGACCGGCGCACCGGCGTGGCCACCATGCTGGCCACCATCGGCGCCTCGCTCGTCGGCATGTTCCTGGTGATGCGGAACCTCATCGGTGTGCCGACGCGCAACATCTGGCGCATTCCGTTCGGTGGACCGGCCGGCCTGATGCGCGAGGTGGTCGAGCGTCCCGGCAACGTGTTCCAGCACCTCCGCGACGACCAGCGACCCTTCTACCTCTGGCAGATGACGTTCCCGGTGGCGTTCGCGTTCCTCCGCAAGCCGAGCGTCGCGGCCATCAGCGCACTGGTGCTCGCCACCAACATCATCAGCACCTTCTCGTACCAGTACCGCATCCAGTACCACTACTCGGCCATCGCCGTGCCGGCCATCGTGCTCGGCTCCGTGTTCGCCATCGACGCGATGACCACGAAGTGGCAGCTGCGGATGGTGGCTGCCGTCACGGCGTGTGCCGTGTGGGCGTGCCTGATGTGGGGCATCCTGCCCCTCGGTCAACTCGTCACCCCCGGCGCCGACCGGGTGCTCGGCCGACCGGTGCCCACCTACTGGCACCGCGACCATCCCCGTGCCGTGGCGGCACGCGAGCTGTTCGCCGAGATCCCTGGTGATGCGTCGGTGTCGGCGTACCACTCGCTCACCGCGCACCTCGCGCACCGCGAGCAGATCTACCTGTTCCCGAACCCGTTCCGAGTGGTGCTGTACGGGCCCGACACCTCGATGGAAGAGGCCCGTGCCTGTCTGCCCGCGGCGAACGACCTCGAGTACGTGATGCTCAAGCGGGAACTGGACGAGGAGCAACAGACCGACTGGGACGTGGTGAAGGCCGACTTCACCGAGGTCGCGGGGAACGACTCGTACGTCGTGTACCAGCGCACCGGGAGCACCGTGCAGTGCCTGCCGGTCGAGGGGAGCGAGTACCCGCAACTCGTCACCGTCGACCCCTGACGCGACTGCTAGCCTGTCCGCCTGACCGTGAAACGAGTCCCGTGAGGCTCGTACGGGAAGGAGCTCACCGGTGACCACCGTCCTCTTGCATGCCGCGCCCCCTGTCGGGGGCGTTTTTCATGCCCCACCCCACGATCTGGATATCCATGCAGTAGAGTGCATGTTCATGCGTTCGGAGGTGGATCATGCGTGAGGCGGCACTCGTCCTCGCCGACGGCAGCGTGTTCGAGGGGGAGCTCCTCGGCGCCGATCCGGTCGGCGGGGTGGCCAGCGGTGAGGTGGTGTTCAACACCGTCCTCTCCGGCTACCAGGAGGTCATCACCGACCCCAGCTACGCCGGTCAGATCATCACGTTCACCTACCCCCACATCGGCAACTACGGCGTGAACGACCACGACTTCGAGGCCGCTCGGCCGTTCTGCCGCGGCGTCATCGTGCGCGAGATGGCCCGTCGCCACAGCAACCAGCGCGCCGAGGACTCGCTCGACGCGATGCTCCACCGCTTCGGCATCAGTGGCATCGCCGGCATCGACACCCGGCGCCTCACGCGCCTGCTGCGCGACACGGGTGCCATGCCCGGCGCGTTCGGCACCGCTTCGGAGCCCGAGCTGAAGGCCGCGGCACTCGCCGAGCCCGGCACCGACGGCATCGACCTCGTCGCCCAGGTCACCACCGCCGAGCCGTACACGGTCGGCAACGGTCCGCGCCGCATCGTCGCCTTCGACTTCGGCATCAAGACCACCATCCTCCGCCACCTCGCCGAGCTCGGCACCGTCGAGGTCGTCCCGGCCTCCACCAGTGCCGCCGACGTGCTCGCCCGGCGTCCCGACGGCGTGTTCCTCTCCAACGGCCCCGGCGACCCGGCGATGGTGGGCTACGCGGTCGACACCATCGGCCAGCTCGTCGGTCAGGTGCCCGTGTTCGGCATCTGCCTCGGTCACCAGCTGCTCAGCCGCTCGCTCGGCGGCGAGACGTTCAAGCTGCCCTTCGGCCACCACGGCGGCAACCACCCGGTGCGCCACGAGGCCACCGGGCATGTCGAGATCACCAGCCAGAACCACAACTTCTGCGTCGATCCCGCCAGCCTCGCCGGCAAGGTGGAGGTCACCCACCTCAACCTCAACGACCTCACCAACGAGGGCATGCGGGTGCTCGGCGCCCCGGCCTTCAGCGTGCAGTACCACCCCGAGGCCGGCCCCGGCCCTCACGACAGCCGCTACCTGTTCGGCATGTTCGCCGAGCTCATGGACGGAGCCCACTGATGCCGCGTCGTACCGACCTCCACAGCATCCTCATCATCGGCTCGGGCCCCATCGTCATCGGGCAGGCCTGCGAGTTCGACTACTCGGGCACCCAGGCGTGCCGTGTGCTGAAGGAAGAGGGCTACCGAGTCATCCTGGTCAACTCGAACCCGGCCACCATCATGACCGACCCCGACTTCGCGCACGCCACGTACGTCGAGCCCATCACCCCCGAGGTGGTCGCGAGGATCATCGAGCGCGAACGCCCCGACGCCGTCCTGCCGACGCTCGGCGGCCAGACCGGCCTCAACACGGCCATGGCGCTCTACGAGATGGGCATCATCGGTCGTCCCGGCACGCCGGAGATGATCGGCGCGAACGCCGAGGCCATCGCCACGGCCGAGGACCGCGACCAGTTCAAGCAGGCGATGCTCGAGATCGGCCTCTCGGTGCCCGCCAGCGGCATCGCGCACGACATGACCGAGGCCCGCACGGTACTCGAGGAGATCGGTCTGCCGTGCATCATCCGCCCGGCATACATCCTCGGCGGTCGCGGCACCGGCATCGCCAGCACGCCGGAGGAGTTCGAGTCGGTGGCCGCCAACGGCCTCGCCGCCAGCCCCATCAGCGAGATCCTCATCGAGAAGAGCATCGCCGGCTGGAAGGAGTACGAGCTCGAGGTCATGCGCGACCGCGCCGACAACTGCGTCATCATCTGCTCCATCGAGAACGTCGATGCGATGGGCGTGCACACCGGCGACTCCATCACGGTGGCGCCGGCGCAGACCCTCAGCGATCTCGAGTACCAGGAGATGCGCGACGCCGCGTTCGCCTGCATCCGTCGCGTCGGCGTCGAGACCGGCGGCAGCAACGTGCAGTTCGCCGTCAACCCGGCCACCGGCGAGCAGGTCGTCATCGAGATGAACCCGCGCGTCTCGCGGTCGTCGGCGCTCGCGTCGAAGGCCACCGGGTTCCCCATCGCGAAGATCGCCGCGAAGCTCGCCGTCGGGTACACGCTCGACGAGATCGCGAACGACATCACCAAGGCCACGCCCGCGAGCTTCGAGCCGTCCATCGACTACGTGGTCACGAAGATCCCGCGGTGGGCGTTCGAGAAGCTGCCCGGCACGAAGGGTGTCCTCGGCACGCAGATGCAGTCGGTGGGCGAGGCCATGTCCATCGGCCGCACGTTCACCGAGAGCCTGCAGAAGGGCCTCCGCTCGCTCGAGCAGGGTCGCTACGGCCTCGGCTGCGACCCCGCGGAGGCGCAGCTCGCCGAGCGCTCCGACGACGACCTGCTGGCCGCCGCGGCCGTGCCCACGCCCGAGCGCATCTTCACGGTCGGCGAGTTGCTGCGCCGTGGCGTCTCGGTCGAGCAGGTGCACGACCAGTCGAAGATCGACCCGTGGTTCCTCGACCAGATGCAGCAGATCATGGAGGAGCGTGCCGCGCTCGCCGCACTGCAGCAGCAGCCGGGCGCCGTGCCCGCGCTCACCCGTCGCCAGTGGCGTCGTGCGAAGCAGTTCGGCTTCAGTGACGCGCAGCTCGGGTTCCTCTGGGGTGTCGACGAGCTCGAGGTGCGGGCCGCCCGCGAGGCCGCCGACGTGTTCCCCACGTTCAAGACGGTCGACACCTGCGCCGCCGAGTTCGAGGCACTCACCCCGTACCACTACAGCAGCTGGGAGGACGAGAACGAGGTCCGCCCGAGCGACCGTCCCCGCGTCGTCATCCTCGGCAGCGGTCCCAACCGCATCGGCCAGGGCATCGAGTTCGACTACTGCTGCGTCCACGCCTCCTTCGCCCTGCGCAAGGCCGGCTTCCGCACCATCATGGTCAACTCCAACCCCGAGACCGTGTCGACCGACTACGACACCTCCGACAAGCTCTACTTCGAGCCCCTCACCCTCGAAGACGTCCTCGCCATCTACGAGCGCGAAAACTGCTGGGGCGCCATCGTCCAGTTCGGCGGTCAGACTCCTTTGAACCTCGCCAAGGCCCTCAAAGAAAACGGCGTCAACATCATCGGCACCACTCCCGAATCGATCGACCTCGCTGAAGACCGCGAGCACTTCCAAGTCCTCGTCAACAAGCTCGGCATCCTGCAGCCGCCCAACGGTATCGCCCGCACCGCCGAAGAAGCCTTGGTGATCGCCGCCCGCATCACCTATCCCGTCCTCGTCCGTCCCTCCTTCGTCCTCGGCGGCCGCGCCATGGCGATCGTCTACGACGACAAGGAACTGGCTCACTACATGGCCACCGCCGTCGAAGTCTCGAACGAGCGCCCGGTCCTGGTCGACAAGTTTCTCGATGACGCCACCGAAGTCGACGTAGACTGCATTTCCGACGGCGAGCTGTCGGTCATCGGCGCCGTCATGGAGCACGTCGAGCCCGCCGGCATCCACTCCGGCGACTCTGCCTGCATGATCCCCTCGGTCACCCTGTCGCACAAGGTGCTCGAGACCATCCGCAACCACACCCACGCCCTGGCC
>JBDKJP010000050.1:0-13759 GCA_039796575.1 Actinomycetota bacterium | reverse complement strand
GTCGGGTACGCCATCACCGACGACGGCCCGCTGTACCTGGCCGAGCGCTACTCGGGCACGCCGAGCGACGTCGAGGTCGACGTGGCCGACGCCATCCGTCAGATGGCCGGCGGCTACACGTTGCGAGGCGGTCGCCTGCTGGCCCAGTACGGCATCCGCTTCATCATCGTGCCGCTCGCCGACGGCTTCAACGGCACCATCAGCAATCCGTTGCCCGCGCCGGCAGGGCTCGACGACGTACTCGACGACCAGCTCGATCTCGCGTCGCCGCTCACCCGTCCGCCGAACTACCTGGTCTACGAGAACACGGCCTACACGCCCACCCGCGCCACCCTCACGCCGTTCGGCGCGCAGGCCAGCAACGAGGCGGGTGGCGAAGCCGTGGCCCAGGCCGACCTGCGTGGCTCGGTGCCGTGGGCCGTCGGCGCCCCCGATCGCGGCGACGCGACCGGCGAGCTGCCGGCCGGCACCCTGCATGTCGGCGTGCCGTACGACCCGGACTGGCGCCTGTTCGTCGACGGCACCGAGGTGCCCGGACGCCGTGCCTTCGGTTCCACGCTCGCGTTCGATGCGCCGGCGGCCGGCGACGCGACGCTCATGTACGACACCGGGTGGTTGCGCGGCGTCATCGTGTTCCTGCAGATCGCGGTCATCGTCGTGCTGCTCTTCGCCGCCAGCCGTGTGCGTTCGAACTACCTGCCGCGCCGCCGACTGGCGAAGTTGGCCGACGTGTCGCCGGTGGCGGACCTCACCTCGCCGTTCGACCCGCCGGTGGTGCCCGCCGTGGCATCGCCCGACGACGACCCGAACACGCTGCACTTCATCGACCCGCCCGCCGAGGACCCGCAGTGAACCGCCGCCTGCCCGCGCTCCTGGCGTTCGTCGCCGTGCCGTTGCTGCTGCTCGCGCTGTTCCCGCTCGGCGTGTTCTCCACCACGCCGCCGCCGACGGTGCCGACGTTCGCTGCGCTCGGCCAGCCCACGTTGCCGTTCGTGCCGACGGCGTCGTTCATCAATTCCACGTGGTTCTGCGGCGGCGTGCCCAACACCGGCGATGCGGTGGGCGGCAGCGTCACCGTGGCGAACCCCACCGACGCGCCGTTGCAGGGCCGCATCACCGTGTACAGCAGTGCCGAGGGTGCCGGCACCGCCGAGCAGTCGTTCGCCGTGCCGCCGCGCGACGCACAGCGCATCGTGCTCGCCGACGTGCTCGCCGAGGGCGACTACCTGTCGGCCATGGTCGAGATCGCCGGCGGTGGCGGGTTCGTCGAGCAGCAGGCCGACACGCCCGACGGCAACGCCGTCAGCCCGTGCTCGAACAGCACGTCGAACAACTGGTACTTCGCCGACAACTACACGTTGAACGGCAGCCAGGAGGACCTGGTCATCACGAACCCGTTCCCCGACGACGCCATCCTCGACTTCACGTTCGCCAGCAACGACGGCACCCGCAACCCGCAGAACCTGCAGGGCTTCCCGGTGCCCGGCAACTCGGTGGTGGTGGTCTCCGAGGCCAACATGCCGAAGGACGAGGCCGTGCTCGCCGTCACGGTGTCGGCCAGCCGAGGCCGCGTGGTCGTGGCCCGTGCGCAGACCTACGTGGGGGAGCGGTCGGGCTACTCGCTGACGCTCGGTTCGCCGTCGCTGTCGAGCGAGTGGTGGTTCGCCGACGGTGAGGCCGGCCCCGACGTCACGTTCGAGCGCTACAGCATCTACAACCCCACCGAGAACGACGTCACGGTGACCGCCGACTTCTGGGGCATCACCGACCCCGAGTTCGTCGGCTACTCCACGTACACCGTGCCCGCCGGCAACGTCATCTCGTTCACCACCGCCGACTTCGAGGGGCTGCCCGAGGGGCGCCACGGCATGACCTTCGCCACCGAGGGCGACGCCGCCATCGTGGTCGAGCGCGGCATCACTCGCCGCGCCGGCGACACGGGCTTCGCCACGACCGTGGTGTTCGGGGCGCCGCTCGTGTTCACCGGCTACAGCCGCTGGAGCATGGCCATCGGCACCGACCTCGCGGTCGACAACGTGCTCGCCGTGATGAACCTCGACTTCCTCGACGGCACCGTCACCGTGAAGGCCCTCGGCCCCGGCGGCGAGGTGGCCATCCCCGGCCTCGAGGCCGTGCCGCTGCCGAAGTCCGGTGTCATCGCCATCACCATCCCCGACGAGGCCGCCGCGCTCGGCGTGCCGCTCATCGTCGAGAGCACCCAGCGCATCGTGGTCGAGCGCCTGCTGCCGCGCGGGGGCGAGCTGCGCGGCCGGAGCGGCTCGCTGGCCATGCCGGGCTGAGCCGTGGCACAGGTCGTCATCGCCCTCGCCGTGGTGGTCGCCGCGGTCACCGTCGGGCTCGTGCTGCGTCGCCGTCAGGCCACCGCCGCACCCACCCAGCCGTCGATGGTGGTGCCGGCCCAGCTCGACCGTGCCGACTTCCCGCAGGCCACCACGCCGTGGGTGGTGGTGGTGTTCTCGTCGGCCACGTGCCACACCTGTGGCGACGTGGTGCGCAAGGCCGGTGTGATGGCCTCCAAGGAGGTGGCGGTGGTCGAGGTCGAGTTCGGCACGTCGCCGGCGCTGCACCGCAAGTACGACATCCAGGCGGTGCCGCTCATCGCCATCGCCGACCCGCAGGGCGTGGTGCACCGCGGCTTCGCCGGCCCCGTCACGGCCACCGACCTGTGGGCCGCCGTCGCCGACGCACGCGACCCGGGCAGCTCACCCGAACCGGAGTTGGGGAGCCGCGAGCAGCCGGCTGGCTAGCGTCGGTCCATGACCGAACTGGCGCCCGATCCCGAGCTGCTGCACACCGCCGACGAGTCGGCCACGCTCGACTCGTTCCTCGAGTACTACCGCAGCGTGTTCATCCGCAAGATGGAAGGCCTCGACGAGGCGCAGGTGCGGCTCACCCTGCCGCCGTCGGAGCTGACGCTGCTGGGCCTCGCTCGGCACATGGCGGAGGTGGAGCGCGGTTGGTTCCGCCGACGCTTCGCCGACCAGGAGGCGCCGTTCCTCTACTGCGGCGACGAGGCCGACGGGGGCGACCCCGACGGCGACTTCCACCCGGCGCCCACCGACACGATGGCCGACGCGCTCGCCGCGTTGCAGGCCGAGATCGAGTTCGCCCGCGCTGCGACCGCCGGCGTGTCGATGGACACCCAGGCGACGGCCGATCCGCCGTGGCAGCGCATCCCCGGATGGCGCCCCTCGCTGCGGTGGATCGTGATCCACATGATCGAGGAGTACGCGCGCCACTGCGGCCACGCGGATCTGCTCCGCGAGGCCGCAGACGGCCAGGTGGGCGACTGACTCGCGGGCCGTCGGCCCGCGGGCTCAGTCGGCGAGGCTGGTCTGGTTCTCGGCGCTCGGCGTGTCGCCGAGGCTGGCGTGCACCAGCCGGGCCACGTCGGCACCGTCGATGGTCTCGCGCTCGAGCAGCTCCTCGGCCACCGCGTCGAGGGCGCCGCGGTACTTCTCGAGCAGCTCGTGCGCACGCTGCTCCTGCTCGTGCAGGATGCGGGCGATCTCGCTGTCGATGACCTTCGCCGTGTCGTCGCTGTACTCGCGGCCCTGGGTCATCAGGTCCTCTCCGAGGAACACCTGCTGGTGGCCGCTCCAGGCCATCGGGCCGACGGCGTCGCTCATGCCCCACTCGCGCACCATGCGGCGGGCGATGCTGGTGGCCTGCTCGAGGTCGTTGGCGGCGCCGGAGTTGAGGTGACCGAACACGATCTTCTCGGCCACGCGACCGCCCATGGCACGGCAGATGACGTCCTCGAAGTACTCCTTCGAGTAGGTGTGCCGTTCCTCGGGCAGGCTCCAGGTGACGCCCAGCGCCATGCCGCGGGGGAGGATGGTGACCTTGTGCAGCGGGTCGGCGTGGGGCAGCACCACCGTGAGGATGGCGTGGCCGCCCTCGTGGATGGCGGTGGCGCGACGCTCCTCGCCGGTGAGCACCAGGCTCTCGCGGCGGGCGCCCATCACCACGCGGTCGCGGGCGTTCTCGAAGTCGATGCGCTCGACCTGCTTGCTGCCACGGCGCACCGCGAACAGCGCGGCCTCGTTGACCAGGTTGGCCAGGTCGGCGCCGCTCATGCCGGGCGTGGCCTTCGACATCACCTCGAGGTCGACGTCGGGGCCCATGCGCTTGTCGCGGCTGTGCACCTTGAGGATGGCGAGGCGCTCCTCGTTCTCCGGCAGCGGCACCACGATCTGACGGTCGAAGCGGCCCGGACGCAGCAGCGCCGGGTCGAGGATGTCGGGGCGGTTGGTGGCCGCGAGGATGACGATGCCCTCGCTGGTCTCGAACCCGTCCATCTCGGCAAGCATCTGGTTGAGCGTCTGCTCGCGCTCGTCGTGCCCGCCACCGAGGCCGGCGCCGCGCTTGCGGCCGATGGAGTCGATCTCGTCGATGAAGATGATGGCCCGGCCGAGCTTGCGGGCCTGGGCGAACAGGTCGCGCACGCGGCTGGCGCCGACGCCCACGAACATCTCCATGAAGTCGGAGCCGGTGACGCTGAGGAAGCCCACGCCGGCCTCACCGGCCACCGCACGGGCGAACAGGGTCTTGCCGGTGCCGGGGGGACCCACGAGGAGCATGCCCTTCGGGACGCGGGCGCCGATCTCACGGAACCGCTCGGGCATGCGCAGGAAGTCGACCACCTCGGTGATCTCCTGCTTCACGCCCTCGTAGCCGGCGATGTCGGCGAACGTGGTGGACGGCTTGTCGGCCGAGTAGGTCTTCGCCCGCGAACGGCCGATGGACATCACGTTGCCCATCTGGCCCTGCGCACGCTTGTTCATCCAGACCAGGAAGCCGATGATGAGGAAGAACGGCAGCAGCAGGCTGGCCCAGTTGAGCAACCAGTTGCTCGCCGGGGCGTTGATGGTCATGTCGACGTCGTGCGCCTCGAGCAGCGCGCGCTCTTCGGCATCGGGGAAGTTGTCACGCACGGTGGTGGTGAACTCGGTCCCGTCGTCGAGCTCGCCGGTGATGGTGTTGCTGCCGTTGGTGAGCTCGAAGCTCACCACCTTGTCGGCCTGCACCGCGGCGATGAAGTCGGTGTAGCTGAGCGACTCGCCCTTCGTGCTCGGCCAGACCTGGTTCAGCAGGAGCGTGCCCACCAGCACGGCGAGCAGCACGGGGATGGTCCAGCGCGGCCAACCGCCCATGGGGCGCTTGCTGCCACCGGGGGGCGGCTGCTGTCCCGGCTGCTGACCGCGGCCCGGGGGCGGCGGCGGGGGCGGCGGAGGGAGGTTGCTCATGGCCACATGCTAGGGGTATCCACCACTGCCTGCGCGGTCGGGCTTAGCGTACGGACATGCGTCGGCAGTGCTCCCGCTCCGGATGCGCCGAAGAGGCCATCACCACACTCTCGTACCAGTACGCGCGCTCGCTCGTGTGGCTCGACGACCTGTCCGACGAGCGCGATCCGCACAGCTACGACCTGTGCCAGCGCCACACGGTGCGGTTGTCGGTGCCCAACGGCTGGCGCCTCGAAGACCGTCGTGCTCGCCGCCAGCTGGCGTTCGCCGCGGCACCCCGCCTCGCCGGCTGACCCGCGCCCGGTCGCCCGCGAGCCACCCGGGTAGGCTCGTCACCCGTGTCGTCACCCCTCACCTCGTTGCGCCTCGACGCGGACCGCGCCCAGGTGCCGGTGACCCAGGCCAGCCTCATCTGGCTCGGCGCGTGGATGATCGGCCAGCTCTGCGCGGCCGCGGTCGCTGCGGCATCGGGGCACACGACCGTGTCCACCGCCGGCCCCGGCTGGTTGTTCGGTGTGGCGCTCGCCGGCTGGGTGCCGCTGCTGTTCGCGATGGGCGGCGCCGGTCGCAAGTGGGGGAGCGGCTCGTTCGTCACCGACTGGGGGCTCTCGTTCAAGCCGGTCGACCTGTGGGGTGCGCCGATCGGCGTCATCACCCAGCTCGTGCCCGTCCCGTTGCTCTACTGGCCGCTCCACGCACTGTGGCCCGACGCGTTCACCACCGAGAAGCTCCAGGAGCGTGCCCAGGACCTGTACGACAGCGCGTCGGGTGCCGGGGTGGCCCTGCTGGTGCTCGTCGTGGTGGTCGGCGCGCCGCTGGTCGAGGAGCTCGTCTACCGCGGCCTGCTGCAGGGCGCGTTCACCCGCCGCCTCCACGACTGGGTCGGCGTCACCGTCGTCGCGCTGTGGTTCGCGGTCATCCACTTCCAGCCCGTCGAGACCCCCGGCCTGTTCGTCGTGGGCATGGTGCTCGGTTCCTGCGCACTCCTCACCGGCCGGCTCGGCATGGGCGTGGTCGCCCACGTCGCGTTCAACGCCACCGGGCTCGTGCTCGTGGCGATGGCCTGACCCTCGAAAGCCCTCTCCACATGGAACAATCGGAACCGGCATGAGTGACCTCACCGACGATCTGGTCGACGAACCCGTCGACGAACCCCACGAGATGCCCGTGCCGTCCACCGGCAGCCGCATCTGGCAGCGCATCATCCGCCGCCCGATGAACTGGCTGAACGCCCCGTGGCCGGCCGAGCGCATCGCCCAGTACCTCACCGCGCTGGTCGTGGTGGGCGGCTGCATCTTCGCCGTCCTGCAGGTGGCACACCTCGACCTGGTGTTCGCCGACAACACGCCGACGGGTGGCGACATGGGCGCCCACGTCATGGGGCCCGCGTACCTGCGCGACCACCTGCTGTCGAACTTCCAGATCCAGGGCTGGAGCATGTACTGGTACAACGGCTTCCCGCTGTACCGGTTCTACATGGTGGTGCCGGCGATGATGATCGTCGCCCTCAACGTCGTCCTCCCGTACGGCATCGCGTTCAAGATCGTCGCCATCCTCGGCATCGTGTCGCTGCCGTTCTGCTGCTGGGCGTTCGGTCGCCTGGCCCGCTTCCGGTTCCCGATCCCCGAGCTGATGGCCCTCGCCGGCCTGGTGTTCCTGTTCGACGAGAGCTTCAGCATCTACGGCGGCAACGTGAAGAGCACGATGGCGGGCGAGTTCTCGTTCTCCATCGCGCTCTCGTTCGCGGTGCTCGGCCTCGGGCTGTTCGCCCGTGGCCTCGAGACCGGCAAGTACCGCAACTGGACCGCCATCGTGCTCGCGCTCGCGATGCTGTCGCACGGCATCGTGCTCATCTTCGTGGTGCTGGGTGCCTTCTTGATGTGGCTGGTCTGGATGGACGCGACCCGTGCCATCTACGGCTTCACGATGGGGCTCACCGCGGTGCTGCTGAGCGCGTTCTGGGTGGTGCCGTTCCTGTTCAACCACCAGTACATGACCGACATGAAGTACGGCTACCGACCCGACGGGGCCGACGACAGCTTCTGGGACATGTTCTTCCAGTACCCCGTGTTCTGGGATCTGGTCGTGTCGGGCTTCGCGCTCATTGGGTTCGTCAGCAGTGTGGTGAAGCGCAACCTCACCGGTGCGTGGCTCGGCGTGACCTGCTTCGCGCTGATGGCCGCCACGTACCTGGCTCGCGACAGCCTGCCGGTGATCGGTCTGCTGTGGAACCCGCGCCTGCTGCCGTTCCTCTACCTCGTGCGGCTGCTGCTGTGCATGGTCGGCATCGTCGACACGGTGCACTTCGTCATCAAGTCGGTGCGCGGCCGCGAGCTGTCGGTCGGCGACCTGTGGGTGTCGGGCGTGGCCACCGCGGCCGTCGTCGCCGTCACCGTGCTCGTCGTGCAGCTGTTCTCCTTCCAGGAGATGCCCGGCGCCCGCATGACCACCAAGAACGACAAGTCGGTCTACGCGTGGGGCATCGGCGGCTGGGACATCATCACGCTCACGCCCAACGCCAAGGACGCGCTCTCCGACGGCTGGACGCGGTACAACTTCATGGGGTACGAGGGCCGGCCGGCCTACGGCGAGTACAAGAGCCTCGTCGACACGATGGCCGATCTCGGTCGCAGCACCGCCGACGGCGAGGGCTGCGGTCGCGCGCTGTGGGAGAACAACGGCGACACCGGCGCCTACGGCACCACGATGGCGCTGATGCTGCTGCCGCACTGGACCGATGGCTGCATCCAGAGCCAGGAGGGCCTGTTCTTCGAGGCCTCGGGCACCACGCCGTACCACTTCCTCACCGCCGCGGCGATGAGCGCGAACAGCTCGAACCCCGTGCGCGAGCTGCGCTACACCGACAACGACGCGTCGGTCGGTGTGCCGATGATGCAGAAGATGGGCATCAAGTACCTGATGGTGTTCACGCAGAAGGCGAAGGACCAGGCTGAGAGCCGCGGCGACCTCACGTTGGTCGCCGAGTCCGGTCCGTGGCAGATCTACACCGTCGCCGACAGCCCCGTGGTCGAGCCGCTCACGGTGCAGCCCGTGGTGGTCAACGGTCGCAGCGGCGATCAGCGCGAGCGGTACCTCGAGCTCGGCACGAGCTACTTCCAGCATCCCGAGGAGTGGGCGGCCATCCCGGCCGACGACGGCCCGGCCGAGTGGCAGCGCATCGACGCCCAGGTCGACCTCACCCGCCGCGTCGGCAACGAGCCGCTCGAGCCCGGCCGCAAGGTCGACATCGTGGTGCCCGCCGAGACCATCGAACCGGTCGAACTGCCCGAGATCGAGGTCACCAATGTCGTGATGGGCGATCAGGACCTGTCGTTCGACGTGTCCGAGGTCGGCGTGCCGGTGCTGGTGAAGGTGAGCTACTTCCCGAACTGGAAGGTCGACGGCGCCGAGGGCCCGTACCGGGTGTCCCCGAACTTCATGGTGGTCATCCCCACCTCGACGTCGGTGCACCTGCACTACGACGAGCTGAACATGATCGACATGGCCGCCTACGCGCTCACGCTGCTCGGCATCGGCCTGTTGTTCTTCTGGCGTTTCAAGGTGGGCGACGTGCACCACCGCTCGCCGCACCCGTTCCTCCCCGCGACCGCGGTGGTGGGCGGCGACGGCCAGTGGTACGAGTACGGCGACGACTTCCCGCCGGCGCCCGACATCGGGTCGGGGAACCCGGCCGACGACGACACGGTGGTCGACGTGACCTGGAGCGATTCCATCTTCGACCTGCCTCCGGAGCGGCCCGACGGGACCACCGGTAGCGTGTAGGGCCGCATGCCTTCCTCCGTTTCCAGCGTGCTCGACGACATCATCAAGGCGTACGACGTCCGAGGCACCGTTCCCGATCAACTCAACTCCGACGTCGCGCACGCGTTGGGTGTGGCGTTCGCCCGCTTCTGCGGCACGCCGCGCATCCTCGTGGCGCGCGACATGCGCCCCTCGGGCCCCGAGCTCGTCGACGCATTCGCCCGCGGTGTGATGGAGCAGGGCGTCGACGTGGTCGACCTCGGCCTCGCCAGCACCGACCTCGTGTACTACGCGGCCGGCACGCTCGATGCGCCGGGCGCGATGTTCACCGCCTCGCACAACCCGGCGCAGTACAACGGCGTCAAGTTCTGCCTCGCGGGCGCCAAGCCCGTCGGCCAGGACACCGGCCTCGACGTGGTGAAGGCCACGGCCGCCGAGGTGCTCGACGGCAGGGGCCCGCTCCCCGCCGCAACCCCCGGCTCGTCGTCGTCCCGCAACCTGCTCGGCGCGTTCGCCGACCACGTCGTGAGCTTCGTCGACATCCAGTCCATCCGCCCGCTGCGCGTCGTGGCCGACACCGCCAACGGCATGGGTGGCCTCGTCGTCCCCGCCGTGTTCGAGCGCCTGCCGCAGATCACGCTCGAGGTGATGTACGGCGAGCTCGACGGCACGTTCCCCAACCACCCGGCCGACCCGCTGCAGCCCGCCAACCAGCGCGACCTGCAGGCCCGCGTCACGGCCGGTGGGTTCGACGTCGGCCTCGCGTTCGACGGCGACGCCGACCGCGTCTTCGTGGTCGACGAGCAGGGCCGCGGCCTCAGCGGTTCCACCACCACGGCCATCCTCGCCGCGGGTGTGCTGCGCACGAACCCGGGTGCCACCATCCTGCACAACCTCATCTGCTCGCGGGCCGTACCCGAAGTGGTGCGCGAGCACGGCGGTGTGCCGGTGCGCACCAAGGTGGGCCACTCGTTCATCAAGCAGCTCATGCTCGACACGGGTGCCGTGTTCGGCGGCGAGCACTCGGCGCACTACTACTTCCTGAAGAACTTCCGTGCCGACAGCGGCCTCATCGCGAGCATGCTCATGCTCAGCGAGGTCAGCGTCGCAGGGGTCGACCTGTCGGTGCTGCGCGAGCCGTTCGAGCGCTACTCGTCGAGCGGTGAGATCAACACCGCCGTCGCCGACACACAGGTCGTCATCGACCGGGTGGCGGCCGAGTTCTCGGGCTTCACCCAGGACCGCCTCGACGGGCTCACCGTCGACTGCGGGCCGTGGTGGTTCAACCTGCGCCCTTCCAACACCGAGCCGCTGCTGCGCCTCAACCTGGAAGCACCCGACCGCGACGCGTGCGACCAGCACGTCGCCGAACTGCTCGCGCTCATCACGAGCATCTGAACCCCGGATCCGAGGAGGAACCCATGGCACTCGATCCCCGACTGCTCGCCGTCCTGGCATGCCCGGTCGACAAGGGCCCGCTCTACTACCTGGGCGACGACGGCGGCCTGTACAACCCGCGCCTGCGCCGCCGCTACGTGGTCAGCAACGGCATCCCGGTGATGCTCCCCGACGAGGCCGTCGAGGTGCCCGCCGCCGAGGCCGAGGCGCTCGACGCCCGCATCGCCGCGGGCGAGCTGAGCCCGACGTTCGCCGCCTGACGGGTGCGGCTCCGCACCCACTGGTAGGTTGATCGACGCATGAAGCGCGTTCGTTCCGTCCGACGGCTGTTCGTGGCCGCAGCACTCGCCGCAGGTGCCATCGCGGTGGCGCCCGGTGCGTCGCCCGCGCCCGTGTCGGCGGCCTGCACGATGTGCGCCGGTGGCGAGTACCACGCCCTGGCCACTCCGGTGCGGGTGTACAGCTCCGACAACCCCGGCATCAACGAGGCGTCGCCCGCTCGCAAGACGCTCGGCACCGTCTTCGACGTCGACGTGCTCGGCAGCGCCGACCCCGGCACGTTCGAGAACGACTGGCTGCCGGTCGGTGTCGAGCCGTCCGAGATCCTCGCCGTGGCGCTCGTGCTGTCGGCCGACGCACCCACCGGCAACGGCGACTTCCGCGTCTACCCGTCGGGTGGCGCGGCCGCGTCGCCGAGTGCGGTGAACTTCAACGCCGGCGTCAGCGTGTCCAACATGGCCATCGTGCGGCCCAACCCGGCGAACGGCAAGATCACCGTCCAGATGGCCGGCACCGGCACCACCGGCGTGAAGGTCGACGTGGTCGGCTGGTTCTCCACCAGCGGCTACATCGCCGAATCGGGCCTCGAGGCCGACGCCCGTGGCGCCCGCCTGCTCGGCATGCCCGCCCCGGTGCGCATCCTCGACACGCGGCAGGGTGCCGCCGCCGACACGCCCGTCGCGGCCGGCGCCACCATCGAGCTCGACATCCGCAACGCCACCGTGTTCGGCACGGGCGCCGCGGTCACCCAGCTCGCCGACGCCAACGTGTCGTCCGTGGTGGTCAACGTCACGTCGGTGTTCCCCGCCGAGAACACCACCATCACCCTGCTGCCCGAAGCGGGCGCACCCACCACCACCTCGCTGCTCGCGATGAAGAACGACATCCGTGCCGGCATGGCCATCGTGAAGGTCGGCAGCGACGGCAAGATCCGCCTCACCAACGCCAGCGCCGGTGCCTCGAACGTGCTCGTCGACGTGATGGGCTACTTCAAGGACGGCGAGCTCGAGACCACCCGCACCGGCCGCGTCGTGCCGCTCTCACAGCCGTTCCGCGTGCTGCGCACCGACCAGGCGGCCTTCGGCGGCGTGCCGCTCGGACCGGGCCAGGCCGAGGACTGGAGCTTCGCCGCCTTCAGCAACAGCGTCAACATCGGCGGCGTGTCGGTGGGCTCGCAGAGCGCCCTGCTCGGCAACCTCACCAACAACCGGCTCACCCGCCTGTACGCCACCACGCCGGTGCGCGCACACATGACCGTCTACCCGCCGTCGGCCTCGCTGCCCGGCGTGTCGAACCTCAACACGCTCGACGGTCGCCTCACCGGCAACATGGTGATGGCCACGTACGGCGCCAACCAGACGGTCCGCGTGCTCAACGCCGCCGGGTACTCGCAGTACATCCTCGACGTGTATGCCGTGGTGTTGAGCTGAGCTGCGCCTAGGCTGATCAACCGCTCGGGCTGATCAGAGAGCTGCCAGCTGGCACCGGCCCGGTTCCCATTCCGTTTTCTGTTCCCGGAGGAACCACCCATGTCGTCGCTCGCCGCGCGTCGCGATTATCGCGTCGCCGATCTCTCCCTCGCCCCGTTCGGCCGCAAGGAGATCCACCTCGCCGAACACGAGATGCCCGGCCTCCGGGCGCTCCGCAAGGAGTTCGGCCCGCTGAAGCCGCTGAAGGGCGCCCGCATCTCGGGCTCGCTCCACATGACCATCCAGACCGCGGTGCTCATCGAGACCCTGGTCGAGCTCGGCGCCGAGGTGCGCTGGGCCAGCTGCAACATCTTCTCCACCCAGGACCATGCGGCTGCCGCCGTGGCCGTCGGCCCCAACGGCACCCCCGAGGACCCCCAGGGTGTGCCGGTGTTCGCCTGGAAGGGCGAGACGCTCGAGGAGTACTGGTGGTGCACCGAGCAGATGATGACCTGGCCCGACGGCAACGAGGCCAACATGATCCTCGACGACGGCGGCGACGCCACGCTGCTGCTGCACAAGGGTGTCGAGTTCGAGAAGAGCGGTGAGGTCCCCGACCCCACCACCGCCAGCAACGCCGAGTTCGCCATCGTGCTCGGTCTGCTCCAGCGTTCGCTGAAGAGCGACCCCACCAAGTGGACCCGCATGGCCGCCAGCATCAAGGGCGTCACCGAGGAGACCACCACCGGCGTGATGCGTCTCTACAAGATGCACGAGAAGGGCGAGCTGCTCTTCCCGGCCATCAACGTCAACGACTCGGTCACGAAGAGCAAGTTCGACAACCTCTACGGCTGCCGCCACTCGCTCATCGACGCCATCTGCCGCGCCACCGACGTGATGATCGCCGGCAAGGTGGCCGTGGTCGCCGGCTACGGCGACGTCGGCAAGGGCTGCGCCCAGGCCCTCACCGGCCAGGGTGCCCGCGTCATCATCACCGAGATCGACCCCATCAACGCCCTGCAGGCCGCGATGGAGGGCTACCAGGTCACCACGCTCGAGGACGTGGTCGGCATCGCCGACATCTTCGTGTCGAGCACCGGCAACGACCACATCATCACCGTCGACCACATGCACCAGATGAAGCACAACGCCATCGTCTGCAACATCGGTCACTTCGACAGCGAGATCGACATGGCCGGCCTCGCCCGCAGCGGCGCCACCAAGGACGAGCTGAAGCCGGGCACCGACCTGTGGACGTTCGACGACGGCCACAGCATCATCGTGCTCGCCGAGGGTCGCCTCGTGAACCTCGGCTGCGCCACCGGCCACCCGAGCTTCGTGATGAGCTGCTCGTTCAGCAACCAGGTCATCGCGCAGATGGAGCTGTTCAACAACACCGACCAGTACCCGCTCGGCGTGTACGTGCTGCCGAAGAAGCTCGACGAGAAGGTGGCCCGCCTGCACCTCGACGCGCTCGGCGTGAAGCTCACCCAGCTCACCGACGAGCAGGCCGAGTACCTCGGCGTCGACCCGAGCGGCCCGTTCAAGAGCGACCACTACCGCTACTGATCCAGGGGTTTCTGGGCGTCGTTCGTCCCCGATCTCGAACGGGGCGTGGTGCGTCCCGCAGTGCGGGACGCA
>JBDKJP010000049.1:0-32829 GCA_039796575.1 Actinomycetota bacterium | reverse complement strand
GCCAAGGACGCGCACGCGTCGCGGCTGATGATCCACGCTGCTGCGGCGAAGCTCGGCGCGGGCGAGAAGGCGTCACTGGAATGCTCGATGGCCAAGTGCTTCGCCGCCGACGCGGCGATGACGCACACGGTCAACGCCGTGCAGGTGCATGGCGGCTCGGGCTACATCAAGGGCATCGAGGTCGAGCGGCTGATGCGCGACGCCAAGATCACCCAGATCTACGAGGGCACCAACCAGATCCAGCGCATGGTGATCGCCAAGCACCTCTTCCGCTGACCTCTGTCCCGCGAACTCAAGTTCGCGGTCAGCGGTGTCGCCGGTCGATGAGGAAGCCGGCGAGCGCCAGGAGCGCGGCGAACGGGAACATGCAGGCGCCGAGGAACGCCACGGCCAACGCCCAGTCGGGGACTTCCTTGATGCCGCTCTCGCCGGGATCGCCCGCGATGAACGGGAAGGTCACCATGACCAAACGAATCCGGCCACCACCGCCACGATCGCGGCGGTGGTCGCCGGGTGTGTGCGCGACAACGTCGGAGGGGCCGCGGCGCGATCCTCGCTCCACGCGTTGCCGTCCCAGTACCTGACGCGTCCGGCTCGCTCGACGTCGGGGTACCAGGCCGGTGGCGCGGTCACGGGTCGATCCGAATCGCTCATCGTGATGCATCGTGCCCCGCAGCGGCACGATGAGCAAGGGGTTGCCACGGGGGTGGCGAAGACTCCCTGGGGAGTGCGGCGGTGCCATGCCGGGTGGCTACTCGACAGCGGGCTCCACGAGTCGGAAGGAATCGGCGGCCGGGTGCAACTCGGCCATGACGCCGTGCGGCAGGATCCACTGCGGGTCGGTGTGCCCGAAGTCCATGTTCGTGGCGATGACGAGGTGGGTGGCGTCGAACTCCTCCACGACCGACCGGATCGCATCGTCGAGCTCCTGCTTCTGCTCGTCGGAGTAGCCGCGGGCGCGTCCGACGACGAGCCCGCTGATGCGATCGAACACGCCCTGCACGCCGTAGTTGAAGAGCCAGTACCGGACCTGCTCGACGGTGGGCCGGTCCTCCGAGGTCTCCAGGAACAGGATGCGATCGTTCCACCAGTCCTCGGCCGGCCAGTAACGAGAGCCCTTGAGGAACTCGAGGACCTCGATGCAGCCACCGGTGAGCCGGCCTCGGACGGGACCGTGACCCTGCAGCCAGTGCCAGCCGTCGTGGTGCCGCCACTCGCCGACAGCGGTGGGGTCGCTGGTGTCGTTCCAGTCCTGGTAGCTGTCCACCCATCGCGACGCCGGTCGGTAGTCGTACGTCGGTGTCGGCTCGAACAGGATGGATCGAATGTGGTCGTCGAAGCCGGAGAAGTGCGCGGACTGCGCGAAGCCCGCCATGACGGCCGGGCCGTTGAAGGTGACGAGCCCGAGTTGGTGTACGAACAGGAGTTGCGTCGACGTGTCGGAGTAGCCCATCAACACCTTCGGGTTGTGCCGGATCACGTCGGCATCGAGATGGGGCAGGATCCGGGCAGAGTCGTCACCGCCGATGGTGCTGACGATGGCGGCGATCGACGGGTCGGCGAACGCGGCATTGAGGTCGGCGGCCCGCCCTGCCGGGTCGGTGCGGAGCGCCTCGGCCGAACGATGTGTGGTCGGGAACTCCCGCACCACGAGCCCGAGTCGCTGCAGCGCTTCGACGCCGGCGCGGTGCACGTCCGGGAACACGGAGGGACCACCCCACGACGTCGAGAGGACCGCGACATGATCGCCGACCTTCAGGCGCGGCGGTCGAGTGAGCATCTGGGGAGTATTGCTGCCCAACGCCCGTGCTCGGAGCATGAGTTTCTGGGTGTGATGCGTCCCGGTTTCCGGGACGCATCACACCCAGAACGCGATCTGAGACGAACGACGCCCAGAAGCCATCGGCTGGTCAGGTGAGGTGGAGGGCGAGCCAGGTCTCCATGTCGGCGTTGCAGCGCTGGGCGACGGAGGTGGTGGCCATCAGCGAGTCGAAGCCGTGCGGCGCGCCGGGGTACACGTGCAGCTCGGTGGGCACGCCGGCGTGGCGGAGGCGGACGACGTAGTCGATGTCCTCGTCGCTGAAGCCGTCGAGCGCGCCCACGCACACGTAGGTGGGCGGCAGGCCGGCGAGGTCGGTGGCGCGTGCTGCCGCGGCGTAGATCGGCACGTCGGGTCCGCCCTTCGCGGCGCCGAGATAGGCGGTCCAGCCGTAGGTGTTGGCGGAGGGCGGCCAGATGGGGTCTGCCCAGGTGCTCGACACGGTGATCTGCCGGTCGTCGAGCATCGGGTAGATGAGCAACTGGAACGCCACCCGCACCTCGCCACGGTCGCGGGCCAGCAGACCGAGGCCGGCGGCCAGGCCACCACCCGCGCTGGCGCCACCGATGCCGATGCGGGCGCGATCGACGCCGAGCTCGTCGGCGTGGTCGTGCACCCAACGCAGCGCGGCGTAGCAGTCGTCGAGCGGGCCGGGGTACGGGGTCTCCGGGGCGAGGCGGTAGTCGATGCTCACGCCGACGCAGCCGAACATCGGGCACCACCGGTCGAAGCGGGCGTCGTCGCCCTCGGCCCGACCGAGCACCAGGCCGCCGCCGTGCATCCACACCACGCACGGCAGCGCGCCCGAGGCGTCGACGGGGCGGTGCACCCGCACGGTGACGCCGTCGGTGCCCGGCACGTCGTGCACGGTGGTGTCGGTGTGGCCCGAGCGCTCGAGTGGCGGGCCGGCGTTGAACAGCTCGCGCACGGTGGCGATGCCGTCGTCGGTGAGGCCACCGAGGATGCTGCCGATGTCGAGCGGCAACGCGGCGAGGAACGCGGCGATCTCGGGATCGAGCAGGGGAGCGACGTCGAGCGGTTCGGTCATGGCGAGTTCCTAGCAGCCGTCCGACACGGCGTGTGGAGTCAACGGCGTTGACAGTGCCGTTGACGTTGTGGTGAGATGCGCTCGCTCGTCCGTGGGGGAACCGAGCAACCGGGGGTCGCGAACGTGGGGAAGGCTCAGTGACGGCAGCACGCACGGCCGCCCGCCCGCGCCCGGTGCTGTCGCGCGACAGCATCGCCGAGACCGCGTTGCGCATCACGCTCGAACAGCCCGGCACGCCGCTCACGCTCGCCCGGCTCGGTGCCGAGCTGTCGGCCGATCCCACGGCCATCTACCGCCATTACCGCAGTCGCAACGAGTTGATCCGCGACCTCGGCGACCGACTGTTCGGTGAGGTCGCCGACACGGTCGTGATCGTCGACGACTGGGTGCAGTCGCTGCGCAACATCGCCGACACGGTGCGCGTCGTGCTGCTCCGTCGGCCCGCGCTTGCCGCCGATCTCGGCACCCGGTTCACGGGCGGCGCGAACGAACGCCGCGGCATCGTCATCCTGCGCGGCATCCTGCAACACGCCGGGTTCGCCGACCACGAGATCGCGCACCATCTGCGCGCGTTCGGCGAGCTGATGCTCGCCGAGGTGGTCATGACCGCCACCCTGCTGTCGTTGTCGCCCGACGAGCAGCAGTTCGAGCTCGACACGTCGCGTTCGCTGTACGGCGACTTCGCGGGCGACTCGCTCGACTACGAGGACCTCACCTTCCGGTCGATCCTCGACACCTACCTCGACGGGCTGCAGGTGCAGCTCGAACGATCGCAGCGCCGTGTGAGCGGTGCCGCCGACATCCACCACGAAAGGGGAGAGCAATGAGGAAGGTCCGGATGAGGACGGCGGTGGCCATCGGCCTCGTCGTCGCCACGTCGCTGGCGGCGTGCAGCGGGGCCGATGCGCCCGACGCCGGTGGCGACACCACCGCGGCCGGCGGCTCGGAGACCACGGCAGCCGGTGGTTCCGACACCACGGCGGCCGGCGGCTCGGAGACCACCGCAGCCGGCACCGACACCGATCTCGCCGCCGGTGTGAAGCCCGGCGCCGACACCATCCTCACGCCCGCGCCCACCACCGAGGCCGAGTCGGCCGTGTGGGCCGTGTACCGCGAGACCTCGACCATCGACCCGATCTACGTGTTCGACTACCCCGACAACGCGGCGATGGCCATCGCGTGCGAGTCGCTGCTGCGCCAGAACCCCGACCTCACCATCGGACCGGGCCTCGCGACGAGCGCCGAGTACACCACGCCGACGTCGTTGGTCATCACGCTGCGCGACGACGTGACGTTCTGGGACGGCACGCCGATGACCGCCGCCGACGTGGTGTTCAGCCTCAACCGTCAGAAGGACCCGGCGAACGGTGGCTTCTACGGTGCGGTGTTCGCGTTCGTGACCGACATCCAGGCGACCGGCGACCACGAAGTGACCATCACCACCTCGAAGCAGGACAACGCGCTGCTCGGCGAGCTCTCGGGCCCCGTCGGCGCAGTGGTGCAGCAGGCCACGGTGGAGGCGCAGGGTGCCAACTTCGGCACCGCCGCCGGCACCGTGATGTGCACCGGCCCGTTCCAGCTGAAGAGCTGGGTGGTGGGCGAGGGCGTCACCTTCGAGCGCTACGACGGCTACTGGGACACCAGCCTGCCGCGCCTCCTGAAGGAGATCACCATCAAGGGTGTGTCCGACGAGGCGACGCTCACGTCGGGCCTCCTCACCGGTGAGATCGACGGGACCTACCCGATCATCTCGTCGACGCTCGACCAGATGCGCGAGAGCGATGCGGTCAACGTGTACGAGGGCCCCGGCTACGGCATCAGCGCGTTCATCGTGTCCGACTTCACCGGTGCGCTCGCCGACAAGCGGGTGCGTCAGGCGCTGTCGATGGCACTCGACCGTCAGGGTCTGGTGGACGCGCTCTACAAGGGCGCCGCCTACCCGGCTCGCGCCGTGGCCGTGCCCGGCACGTGGGGCTACGCCCGCGACCTGTTCACCCAGGCGTGGAACGAGCTGCCCGACGTGAGCACTCCCGATCTCGAAGGCGCGAAGGCGCTCGTCGAGGAGGCCGGCGCCGCGGGTCAGACCGTGCGCATCGGCATGTCGAGCGAGCTGAACCCGCTGGCCGTGCAAGCCGGCGAGATCCAGCGCGCGGCGGAGTCGATCGGTCTGAAGGCCGAGCTGGTGTCGCTGTCGGCGGCGCAGTACATCACCTTCTTCATCGATCCGGCCGCACGTGAGTCGGTCGACGGGTTCCTCACCACGAACTACCCGAACTTCGCCGACCCGCTCGGCATCTACGCGACGATGATCGGCCCCGACGGTTCGCAGGCCTACAACGGCTACGCCGACCCGGCGGCACAGGCGCTGCTCGACGAGGCCCGCACGGCCGCCGACGAGACCGCCCGCGCCGAGGCGACCATCGAGCTGCAGAAGATGATCGTCGACGAGGTGCTGTGGGTGCCGATCGTGGCCCCCACCAACGTGCTGGTGATGAGCAAGGACATCACGGGTGCGCCGAGCACGTTCATGTACATGTTCGGCCCCTGGGCCGCCTACCTGGGCGCTCCCTGACCTGCGGCGGCGATCGGGATGCTGAAGTTCGTCGTACGTCGTCTGATGATGCTGGTGGTGACGTTGTTCGTCGCCAGCTTCGCCATCTATTCGGCGATGTACCTCGCGCCCGGCAACCCGATCGCCGCGCTGCTCGGTGGGCGCACGCCCACCCCCGAAGCCATTGCCGTGCTCGAGGAGCGGTACCACCTCAACGACCCGTTCATCGTGCGCTACCTGCGCTGGGTGGGCGGGGCGTTGCACGGTGACTTCGGTGTGTCCATCCAGCTGCGCCAGGAGGTGTCGACGCTCATCTCGCAGCGCATCGGCACCACGGTGCAGCTGGTGCTCTACGCGTCGCTCATCATCATCTTGGTGGGCGTCGCGCTGGGCATCCTCGGCGGGCTCCGCAAGGGGCTCGTCGACAACGTGGTCATCGTGGCCACCACGTTCAGCGCGGCGGTGCCCTCGTTCGTGGCGTCGATCATCCTGCTGTCGGTGTTCGCCGTGAACCTCGGCTGGTTCCCGGCGCTCGGCACCGGCGACGGCTTCGTCGACCAGTTGAAACATCTCACCCTGCCGGCGGTGGCGTTGGCGTTCTCGTCGATCGCGCTGGTGGCGCGCATCACCCGTTCCGCGGTGCGCGAGGAGCTGTCGCGAGAGCACGTGCAGACCGCCGTCAGCCGCGGCATCCCGTACCGCACCGTGGTGCGGCGGCACGTGATGCGCAACGCTGCCATCCCCATCACCACCGTGGTGGGCATCACCATCGCCTCGCTGTTCGCCGCATCGGCGGTGGTGGAGCGGGCGTTCTCGCTCAACGGCATCGGTGCCTATCTCATCCAGGCGGCGCTCTCCAAGGACATCGCAGTGGTGCAGGGCATCTCGCTGGTGATCGTGGCCATCTTCGTGGTGGTGAACGCGATCGTCGACTTCCTGTACGCGGTGCTCGACCCTCGCGTGTCGCTCGGGGAGGCGGCGTCGTGAGCGCCATCGAGCTCGACCCCGGCGTGGTGGGCCCGGTGCCCGCCACCCGCAAGTGGAAGGGTGTGCCCGGCCTGCGTGGCACCGGCGTAGCCGGTCACCTCAGTGCGCTGGTGCTGCTGATCGCCGGGTTCATCGCGGTGTTCGGCAACGCGCTCGCACCGCACGACCCCGACCTCACCAACCTCTCGTACGCGTTCGTCGGGCCGCAGCCGGGCCATCCGCTCGGCTTCGACTCGCAGGGGCGCGACCTGTTCTCGCGCATCCTCGCCGGTGCGCAGTCGTCGCTGCTCGGGCCCACCGCGGTGGTGCTGCTCGCGATGCTGGTCGGCACGTTCCTGGCTGTCGCCACGGCGTGGAAGGGCGGCCGCCTCGACCGCTGGGTGTCGGCCGGTCTCGACGTGCTGTTCGCCTTCCCGGCCATCGTGCTGGCCATCATCGTCAGCGTCATCGTGCAGCCGAGCCTGCTGTCGGCCACCATCGCACTGTCCATCGCCTACACCCCGTACATCGCCCGCGTGCTGCGCAGCGCAGCCCTTCGTGAACGGGCACGCGACTACATCGCGGCGCTCGAGGTGCAGGGCCTGCGGGCGTGGGTCATCTGCGTGCGCCACCTCGGCCGCAACCTGGTGCCGCTCATCGTGGCGCAGGGTGCAGTGCTGTTCGGGTACGCCATGGTCGACCTGGCCGCGATCTCGTTCCTCGGTCTCGGGGTGCGGCCTCCACAGGCCGACTGGGGCGTGATGGTGTCGACCGGCCAGAGCGGTGTGCTGCAGGGCTACCCGCTCGAATCGCTGTCGGCGGGCGTGTGCATCATCGCCGTGGTGATCGCGGTGAACATCCTCGGTGAACGGCTCACCGAACGAGCGAACTCGGTGTCGCGATGACCGACGCACTCCTCGACATCCAGCAGCTGAGCGTGCGGCTGCCCATCAGTGGCGATCAGCGCACCGTGCTGCACGACGTGTCGTTCGTCATCCGGCCCGGCGAAGCCCTCGGCCTGGTGGGCGAGAGCGGTTCCGGCAAGTCGATGACCGCGCGTGCGGTGGCCCGGTTGTTGCCGCCCGGCGCCGACACCTCCGGCACCGTGCGGTTCGCGGGCAATGACGTGGCCGCGCTGAAAGGCGCGGCGATGCGAACGTTCCGCGCCGAGGTGGCCATGGTGTTCCAGGACCCGCGAGCGCACATCAACCCGGTGCGCACCATCGGCGACTTCATGACCGAGGCGCTGCGCACCAACCACGACGTGGCCCGCGCCGACGCCGCGAAGAAGGCCGTGTCGCTGCTCGCCGAGGTGGGCATCGCCGACGGGCAGCGCCGCCTCGAGCAGTACCCGCACGAGTTGTCGGGCGGCCTGTTGCAGCGTGTGATGATCGCCAGCGCGCTGCTCACCGAACCGCGGCTGCTGCTGGCGGACGAGCCCACGACGGCGCTCGACGTGACCACGCAGTCCGACGTGATGGCCATCCTCGACGAGCTGCGGCGAGAGCGTGGCATGGCGCTGCTGTTCATCACCCACGACCTCGAACTGGCGGGCGCCGTGTGTGACCGCACGGCCGTGATGTACGCCGGTCAGTTGGTGGAGGAGCGCACGTCATCGGCGCTGCACGACGATCCGCTGCACCCGTACACCGCCGGCCTGGTGGGCGCTCGTCCGCGCATCGACGGCGACGTGGTGCGCCTCTCCGCCATCCCCGGTCGCCCGCGTTCGGCGTTCGAGGCACCGGCAGGATGTGCGTTCGGCGACCGGTGCGTGCACGTGGTCGACGAGTGTCGTTCGGCGCGGCCGTCGCTCGAACCGCTCGACGGTGGCGCGGTGCGCTGCCACCGTGCGGTCGAGCTGCGCGGTCGGTTGCAGGAGGAGGTGCCCCATGGCTGACGAGCCGTTGCTCGACGTGGTGGCCCTGCGCAAGGAGTTCGGTTCGCACGTGGCGGTCGACGACGTGTCGTTCCAGATCGCCGAAGGTGGCTCGTTGGCCATCGTGGGCGAGTCGGGGTCGGGCAAGACCACCATCGCGAAGATGATCACCGGGCTGCTCACGCCCACCTCGGGCACCATCCGCGCCTGCGGGCACGACCGGTCGAAGCTGGCGAAGGGTGCGGCCGAGCGCCGTCGCCGTGGCGGGGAGGTGCAGATCGTGTTCCAGGACCCGTACAGCAGCCTCGACCCGCGCCAGAGCGGCGCGGCAGCCATCGAGGAGGTGCTCGCGTTGCACCGCGGCGGCACCTCGGCCGAGCGCACGGCGCGCGTGGCCGAGCTCGGTTCGCTCGTCGGTCTCGACGACCGTCAGCTGCACGCGCTGCCGCGTGCACTGTCCGGCGGTCAGCGCCAGCGTGTGGCCATCGCCCGTGCACTCGCGGCCGAGCCGCGGTTGCTCATCCTCGACGAGTCGGTGGCGGCGCTCGACGTGAGCATCCAGGCGCAGGTGCTGAACCTGCTGGCCGACGTGCGTGCCGAGACCGGCGTGTCGTACCTGCTCATCAGCCACGACCTCGCGGTGGTGCGGCAGATCACCGACGACGTCATCGTGATGCGCAATGGGCAGGTGGTCGAGCGCGGCGCCACCCGCGACGTGCTCGACGCGCCGCAGCACGAGTACACGCAACTCCTGCGTGCCAGCGTGCCCACGCCCGGCTGGACTCCCACCCGCCGCGCCTGACGATTCCGGTTGGGTGCTTTCGTGCGGCCAAGGGCCGCACGAAAGCACCCAACGAGTACCTTGGCCGGCGGTGGACGTCGCAGCAGGAGAGGGACGCAACGCCACCGTCGGCGTGCTGTGGGCGGGCGGCACCGCGTTCTCGTACTCGCTGTCGTCGGTGGTGGGCAAGGACCTGCTCGATTCGCTGGGCGCGGCATCGATGTTGTTCTGGCGGTTCGGCATCGCGTCGGTGGTGCTGTGGACGGCGTTGCTCGTGTGGCGCCGTCGTGGCGGCCCCGACCCGTTCGACGTGCCCCGTTGGCAGTCGCTCGCCATCGGCATGCTGTTCGGGGTGATGGTGTACCTCGGGTTCCTGTCGCTCGAGTACCTCGACGTGTCGGTGTACATCGTGCTCGTGTACCTCTACCCGGTGCTCGTGGTGGTGGCGTCGTCGTGGCTCGGCCACCACCGCGCCTCCGGTCTCACATGGGTGGCGCTCGCCGTGGTGATGGTGGGTGTGGTGCTCACGGTGCCCGAGATCTTCGGCGGTCTCGGTGGCATCAGTGGGGTGGGTGTGGCACTGGTGATGGTGCAGGCGGTGCTGATGGCGACGTTCATGATCGTGAGCGGTCGCGTGCTGCCGCGGCGCATCGACGGCGTGGTGTCGGCGTCGTGGAACGTGCTCGGCGGCACGGTGGCGATGGCGCCGCTCGCGTTCGGTGGTGGCCTCGTGGTGCCGCACGGCCCGCGCCTCGTTTCCGAGGTGCTGTTGTTCGCGCTCGTGCCGACGGTGATCGCGAACGTGTGCTTCTTCCGGGCGATGCGTCACATCGCGCCGGGCGTGGTGGCGATGATCATGACCGGCGAGGTGGCGCTGGCCATCCTGTGGTCGGTGCTGTTCCTCGGAGAGACCGTGGAGGGCGTGCAGGTGCTCGGCGCTGCGGTGGTGATGGCCGGCGTCCTGCTGGCCCAATGGGTGAACGTGCGCGAGGCGCGAGTCGAGCCCTCGGCCGACGACGCGTTCGAGGTGACCCCGCCGTTGCCGTGACGGCGGCGGTTCGTCGGTCAGGCCGACAACTGCGGCGCGACGAACCAGGCGATCGCGGTGAACTGCAACGCGGCGGCCACCACGGTGAACGCGTGGAACACCTCGTGGAAGCCGAACACCCGCGGCCACGGATCGGGCCACCGCGTGGCGAGTGCGACGGCGCCGACGGTGTAGCAGACACCGCCGGCGAGCACGAGCGCGAACCCGGTGGCGCCGAGGCCGTGCCACAGGTCGGGCACGGTGAACACCGCGATCCAGCTCACCACGATGTAGCTCGCGCCGCGCCAGGCGCGGGGCACGCGGGGGATCCACTGCATGGCCATGCCGGTGGCGGCACCGAGCCAGACACCGATGAGCACTGCGGCGAGCGTCCATCCGTCGAGGCACAGCACGGCGATGGGGGTGTAACCGCCGGCGATGGCGAGGAAGATGGCCGTGCGGTCGAGCTTCTGCATGCGCAACTTCACCCGCGGCGTCCATCGGCCGCGGTGGTACATCGCGCTGACGCCGAACATGGTGGCGGTGCCCGACACGTAGACGGCCAGCAGCAGCCGGTCGGGGAAGCGGGCGTGCACGAACAGCAGCAGCGCTGCGCCGGCCAGCAGCATCAGCGGGAACGAGACCGCATGGGCCCACCCGCGCAGCAGCGGCTTCTCCACGTGCCCGTTGTCGACGGGGGTCTCCACCCGGCAGAGGGTACCCGCAGCCTCCGCTCGGGGGGACCGCGGCAGCACTAGGGTCGACCCCGATGGCCTCGAGGCGGGCGTTGTGGTGGGTGCTCGTGCCCGTGCTCGGGGTGCTCTGGGCGTGGCGTCGTCTGCGCGACACCTGGTTCTTCTACGACGAGTGGTCGTTGGTGCAGCGCACCGTCTCCATGTCGCCCTGGTCCGCGTTCCGTACTGGCTTCAACGGGCACCTGTGGCTGCTGGCCGACCCGGTGTACCGCCTGCAGGTGCACGCCGGGCTCGACGGCCGGGTACTCGTGGTGGCCGTGTTCGTGGTGGCGCTCGTGACGCTGCACCTGGCACTGGCGTGGGTGCTGGTGCGTGGCGACGTGCCAGTGCCGGTGGCGTTGCTCGGCGCAGGGATGCTCGTCTACATGGGGCGTGCGTCGCAGAACTTCATGTTCGCGATCCAGTTCTCGCCGGCGTTGGCCACGGCGGCCGGGCTCGCCGGCGCGGCAGTGGTGGTGGGTGCCGCGCCGACGCGACGGCGTGTGGCCGCGGCGGCCGGGCTGCCCGTGGTGTGCGTGCTCGTCGACAGCGGCGTCGGCGCGATCATGCTCGCCTTCGGCATCGTGGCGGTGGTGTGCTCGTGGCCGCGGCGGTCGTGGTGGGTGGTGTTGCCGGGCGTGGCCACGCTCGGCCTGTGGGCGTGGCGGGGCGACCTCGGGCCCGACTTCCCGGCTTCGTTGTGGGACCGCTGCCGTTTCGCTGTGCGCCTGCTGGTGCGCTCGGCGGGCGCGGTGCTGGGCGGCGGCGTCACGATGGGTGTGGTGGTGCTCCTGGCGCTGGCCGGTCAGATCGCGTGGTTGCTGTGGCGGCGGCGGTTCGACGGCCCGGTCCGTGCGCTGGCGCTCGCCGGCATCGCGGCAGCGGCGGTGGCCGTCGCCGGCATCACCCAGTCGCGTGCCGGTCTGCTCGGGTTCAACTTCGTCGACTTCAACCGCTACCTGCAGAACGTGGGCATGCCGCTCGGTGTGGCGTTGCTCGTGGTGACGTGGCGGGTGGTGAGCACCGGGTGGGTGTCGGTCGAGTCCCGACGCATCGCCACGGTGGCAATGGCCGGCGTCTGCGTGCTCGGCTTCCTCGCCGGCGTGCCGACCGAGCGCGCCTACGGGCCGGTGTTCGTCGGGTGGAACCGATCGGTGGAGGAGGGCGTGGCCGATGCGGTGGCCGTCATCGACCTCGGGTGCCCGCCCGGTCGGGTGCTCGACCCGTCGTCCGTTCCGCTCGGCGCGGTGAGCCCACAGGTCACCACGCAGCTGCTGCTCGACCTACGCGTGCGGGGCCACCTCGATCCGCAGATCGACCGGGTGCCGTCGCCCGCGCTGGTCGACGCGATGTGCGTCGACGACTGACCGACGTCAGACGGGCAGGGGTGCGGTGGCGAGTGCCCCGACGGTGGCGCTCACCGAGGTGGCCAGGTACTCCACCGGCACCTCCCACGTCGTTCGGTCGAACTGGACCGTCGCCGCGGCCAGCACCGCCGCGGGCTCGACGCCCGCGACCACGTTGCTGCCGCACTCCACCGTCTCCGGGCGCTCGGTCGTGTCGCGGATGGTGACCGCAGGAACACCGAGGATGCAGCACTCCTCCTGCACGGTGCCGCTGTCGGTGATCGCGAGCCGGGCGTCCTGCTCCAGCCGGACGAAGTCGTGGAATCCCAGCGGGGGACACGTGCGGACGCGGTCGGTGTCCCAGCGGACGCCCAGCCGCTCGAGCCGGTCACGGGTGCGCGGGTGCACGCTGACGACGGCCGGGACACCGAGCTCACTGGCGACGAGCTCGAGCGAGTTGCCGATCGATCGCAGGCGCTCGGGATCGTCGACGTTCTCCTGACGGTGCGCCGTCACGATCACGTACTGGCCTGGGGTGGTGCCGAGGCGAGCGTGGATGTCGCTGCTGTCGCGGCGGGCCCGGTGGCGGATCATCACCTCGTTGATCGGGTTGCCGATCACCATCACCCGCGACGGGTGCATGCCCTCGCGGAGGAGGTGCTCGCGGCTCCGTGCGGTGTACGGCAGGAGCAGGTCGCTGCACTGGTCGATGACACGTCGGTTCACCTCTTCGGGGAC
Source organism: Actinomycetota bacterium (assembly GCA_039796575.1). Taxonomy (GTDB): domain Bacteria; phylum Actinomycetota; class Acidimicrobiia; order Acidimicrobiales; family Ilumatobacteraceae; genus UBA668. The sequence continues at coordinate 19,943 of JBDKJP010000049.1, read as the reverse complement.
GCGATCGTCGAAGCAGCGGTTGCCCGCCTCGAGGTGGATCACCGGGATGCCGGCGCGCTTCGCGATGAACGCCGCCAGCGCGCTGTCGGTGTCGCCGAGGACGAGGAGGCGGTCGGGGCGCACTCGATCGAGGAGCTCATCGACCCCCTGGAGCACCTGGCCGATCCGTCGGCCGCGACCCGTGCCGCTGACACCGAGGTGATGGTCGGGTTGGCGGACCGCGAGCTCGTCGAAGAAACGCTGCGAGAGCGCTGGGTCGTCGTTCTGGTCGGTGTGCACGAGCACGTGGTCGACGAGGCCGTCGAGCACCTCGATGATGACCGACAGGCGGATGATCTCCGGTCGGGTGCCGAGCACCGTCATGATCTTCATCGCGTCACCTCGTGGGCCGCGCCGAACGGTCGGTCGTCGATGCGGAGCAGGTGGCGCTCGAGCAGTGCGCGCACCCCGTCGAGGTCCAGCAGGTCGGTGGCCGAGGTGTAGGCACCGCCGTCCCACGACGGACCCGACGAGGTCGTGGTCAACTGCGGGAGCATCGGCGCGATGCGGAGGTAGTCCCCCGACTGATGTGTGCGTGCTGCCTCCTCTTCGGAGACGAGCGTCTCGTGGACCTTCTCGCCCGGTCGGATGCCGATCTCGCGCACGTCGATCGAACGGTCGCCGATCAGCGTAGTCGCGACGTCGACGACGAGTGCCGAGGGGACGCGGGGGATGACGATCTCACCGGGTGACGCGTGTCGGCACGCCTCGAGCAGCGTGTCGACGGCCTGCTCGAGGCTCATGAAGAAGCGCGTCATGTCGCTGGTGGTGATGGTGAGTGGTCCGCCCGCGTTGATCTGCTGGTGGAAGAGCGGGATGACGGAGCCGCGCGAGGCGAGCACGTTGCCGTAACGGGCCATCACGTAGCGGGTGCCCTCGCTGTGGAGGTTGGCCTCGACCAGCACGCGCTCCTGGAGTGCCTTGGTCATGCCCATCACGTTGACGGGGAGGCAGGCCTTGTCGGTGGAGACGCCGACGACGACCTCCACCGGCAGCCGTTCGCTGCGGATGATGTCGACCAGCATGGCTGCGCCGTCGACGTTGGTGCGCACCGCCTCGACGGGGTGGTACTCGCAGCTCGGCACCTGCTTGAGCGCCGCGGCGTGGAACACGATCTGGGCGCCGCGGAGCGCCGCGCTGAAGGCGCTCCGGTCGGTGACGCTGCCGATGCGGAAGCGGACACGCTCGAGCGCCGAGCGGTACATCACCTCGTCGGTGGCTGCGCCGCTGCCGGTGAGCTCCTCGCGGAACTGGTCCTGCTTCGCCTCGTCGCGGCTGAAGACGGTGACCGATGCCGGCATCCCCTCTGCACCGCTGAGCAGCCGCTTGACGAGCACCTTGCCGAGTGAGCCGGTCCCGCCGGTCACGATGACGTGCTTCCCCTCGATCATGCGGTGTGCTCCTCGTGGTGGTGGAGCTGGGCGAGCTCCTCGATCATGGTCGCCCAGGTCGGCGGCGTGCGGGCCAGGAGCTCGTCGAGCGTGCGTCCGTCGAGGCGCCGATCGACGTGGACGCGCTCGTCGCGGCCGACGCGCACCTCGGGCCGAAAGGCGTCGCGGAACATCTCCAGCAGCGTCAGCTTGTCGATCGCCGGTCCGGTGAGGTGGTGCAGCCCGACGATGTCGGGTCGAAACGTCAGCCGCAGCAGCTCGCGAGCGAGCACCGGCGTGCTGAGACCGCTGAACGTCGCGTTCGGGTATCCCGACACGTCCGGGGGAGCGTGCAGGAACCACGACAGCAAGCCGCTGCGGCCGCCCAGTTCGAGGCCCACCATCGAGGTGCGCACCGTCAGGTGTGGCGCGACGTCGACCTCGCCGAGCAGCTTGCTCCGGCCGTAGAGATCGGTCGCGTCCGGGGTGTGCTCGATGCCGTAGCCGAAGGGCCGGTCCTCGCCACCGGTGCCGACGAACACGCAGTCGGTGGAGACGTGCACGAGGCGGGCACCGACCGCGTCGCACGCATCGGCCAGCAGATGCGGGAACAGCGCGTTGGTCGCGATCATCTCGGCGGTGGACACCTCGGTGCGCTGCTTCACCGTGCCGGCGCAGTTGACGACCGCAGTGGGCCGCGCCTGTTCGAGCGCCCGGGCGATGTCGGCGGAGTTGCGGACGTCGACGTCGGTGACGAGTCGGTCGGTGCCGAGCAGGTCACGGGCCGGGCCGCCGTCACCGCGTGCCGTCCACCACGTCTCGATCGAACCGCTCGACTCCTGGACCATGCGGTGCCCGAGCATGCCCGTGCCGCCGACCACCAGCAGTCGCTCAGACAACGGAGGCCCCGTCCGGTGCAGCGGCGCCGAGTGCGGCCAGATGCCGTCGGAGCACGTCGATGTGGCGTTCCAGGGTGTCGCGCTCGAGCTGCGTGCGTTCGAGCTCGCGTTCGAGCAGGCGGACGCGCTCGGAGAGACGGTCGACGGTGGTGCCGTCCCGGCGTCGCAGCGGCGGGATCGGATGCTCGATCGACGAGGCCCATCGATCGAGCACCTCGAAGCGCGGAACGTTCGCCGGTTCGAGCTCCTGCGCGGCCGTGATGGCCGCGATGAAGTAGGCGTTGGAAGTGGCCTCTGCCTCCAACTCGCGGATCTCGGGCGGGAGGTCGTCGCGTCGGAAGAAGTCGAGGATCACCGCGGCCTGCTCCTTCGCCATGGCCACACGAGGGCTGGACGTGGTGGCGGTCGTCGAGTGCTCGCGCCACGTGGCCAACGGCTCGGGCACCCGGACGAACGGCCCGAGCAGACCGATGCGGAGCCAGAAGTCGTAGTCGGCGACCCAGCGGTAGCGCGTGTCCCATCCGCCGACCTGCTCGAGCACCGACCGTCGGAAGAGCGCGCACGGGCCCGGCATGCACAGGTGGTGCCGGACGCTGTCGCGGAGCGAGTAGTCGAGGCCGGTGATCAGCGCGGTGCGCTCGCCGTCGCCGTCGATGACGTACCAGTCGGGGAACGCGACCAGCACGTCGGGTCGGGACTCGAGCTCGAGCACGAGCCGGGAGAGTGCGCCCGGGAGGAGGGGATCGTCGTCGCTCACGAGCGTGACATAGGTGCCGCGGGCCGCGCCGAGGCCGACGTTCACCGCGGTGGCCTGTCCCTGGTTGGCCTGCCGGATGACGGTGATGCGGTCGCCGAAGCCGGCGAGGACGTGCTCGGTGCCGTCGGTCGAGCCGTCGTCGACCACGATGACCTCGATCGCCCGGTGGTCCTGTGCCAGCACGCTGTCGATGGTGGCGGCGATGTAGTCGGCCCGGTTGTAGGTCGGCGTCACCACCGACACCAGCGGTGCTCGGTCGTTCATGTTCCGCCCCGTTCGAGTGTGGTGATGCGTTCGTCGCGGTTGCGGACCTCGGCGTGCAGCCATGCAACGGTGGCCGAGAGCTCCTGCACCATCAGGTTCAGGGAGCGGTTGTCGGCGAGCAGTTCCCCGAGTTGCGGCGGCAGGGCGGCGATCGCGTCGATCGGTGCGTCGCTCACGACGCCGTCGAACCCACGGGCGCTGATGCGGGCGGCCTCGGCGACGCGTGCGGCGGTCCAGTGGGCGTCGCGCAGGATCTGCAGCCAGTCCTCGGTGGAGCGACCTTCGGCGCCGGGGCCCCACCACTCGTCGGCCGACCACCGTTGTGGCAACTCGGGGCTGCCACCCAGGTAGGCGAGCGCGAGGGCACGACGTCGGACGCGGCCTGCCGCCTCGGGGTGTCGGCCGAGCGGACCGTGGAGCACGCCCTGCAGGTGGCGGAGGACCGCGCCGGGCTCACCGAGGTGCACGGGTCGGGCGACGACGTCGACCACGGGTGTCACGTGTCGTCGCACGGCCGCCCGGTCGATGAGTTCCGCCAGCAGGCCGACGGCCCCGGCGGGTGCGTCGATGGGCGGGAGGAGGGTGTCGGGGAGCACACTCCGCCGTACCACCATGCCCGACATCTCGACATCGATGTCGGCCGCGATGCGCACCATGTGGGCGAGCGACCCGACCTCGGGCGCGGTGTGCGCAAGGTCCCAGCTGTCGGCGCCGCGTCGGAGGTGCCCGCCGAGCAGGAGGTCGGTGTCGTCGAGGCGATCGACGAGATGTGCACCCGCACCTGGCAGGACGGTGTCGCCCTCCCGCAGGAACAACACGTGGGTCGCGGTGCACGCCGCCCAGGGCGTCGCGAGGTGTGGCTCGGCGATGTGCACGGTGGCGTCGCGCAGATGGGGATCGGCACCCACCGAGGCGAGCGACGCGTCGATGCGCGACGGCGAGTCGCCGATGACGAGGACGTCGAGGTCGGTCACACGACCGCCTTCGTGGCCGCCGCCTCGGGCACGGGGATGGCAGCGACGCGTCGGTAGCCGGCCACCACCGCGGCGCGCACGGCGGCGACGTCGAGGTGGAACGCGACGGTGCGATCGTTCGCGATGCGGCCGCGGTCGACGAGGGCGTCGTCGCTCAGCGCGCGTCGGACCGCGGCGGCCACGCCGGTCAGATCGGTCGGGTCGACGAACAGCGCACCCTCGGCGTCGACCGCCCACTCGCAGGCACACGACGTGGAGGACTGCACGGGGAACGATCCGCCGAGCAACGCTTCCAGGAAGCTCGTGCTGATGGCGTCGCTGATGCTGAGACCGAGGGACAGCCGGGCGCGACCGTGCAGGCGGAGGATGTCGTCGTAGGGCGCGTTGCGCAGCACCGACACGGTGGCGCCGTGGGCGCGAGCGACGAGCCGGGCGTGCTCGACGACGGCTTCGTCGTTGATGGCGTACAACCCGAGCTCGTACCCCGCCAGCAGATCGCCGCACAGGTCGAGTGCATTGAGCGCGGTGTGTGCCCTGCCCAGCTGGTGTTGGTAGCCCTTGACCGCGATGGTGGTGCGTCGGGACGGCGGGGTAGGTGATCGGAAGCCGGCGATCTGTTCGAGGTCGTACCCGCCCGCGATGGGCAACACGGGCAGCGCGGTGCCGCCGAACCCCTCCACTCGTGCGATGCGGACGTCGCGCTCGCACTCCGCCCAGTAGGCGTCTGCACGGGCGAGCACGGCACGAACGGCCTGCCGGTGGCCGTCGTCGCGGGCGTAGAAGAAGATGTCGCTGCCCCAGTTCGAGACGATCCAGCGGGGTGGCGGCCCCGTCACGTGGTCGAGCGCGGCGAGCACCAGGTAGCCGCCGTGCTGGATCTCGTGGGAGTGCACGATGGTCGGCTGCAGCTGATCGATGATGCCGGCCAACATGACGGCGCGATTGCGGAGGTCGTACTGGCCGGGGCGGGAGTGCACGCGGACACGCCGGTCGGGCGTCTCGGCCAACGGTTCGTGGAGATCGCCGAAGTGGTGCACGGTGCAGTGGGCGAAGCCCTGGTGCCACGGATGATCGGCGGATGCCGCGACGTGCACGTCCCACCCCTGGCCCTCGAGCATCGCCACTGCTTTGACGAGGTGGATGCTGCCGGGCAGCCCGACGATGAGCACCTTCATCGAGGGTCCTCGGTGCTGGGCAGCAGTGCGTCGCGGCGCTGCTCGAACTCGTCGTTGGCGCGCAGCAGGTCGTCGCGTCGTCCGATGTCGCACCAGTAGCCGTCGAAGTGGAACGCCTCGACCGGGTGGCCGTCGCGGAGCAGCGCATCGACGACCTCGGGGAAGTCGACCGGTCCGCCGCGGCGTGCGACGGCGATGGCCTGTGGTCCGTAGACGTTCACCCCCATGGCGCAGTCGTGCACCACGATGGGTTTCTCGACGATCTGGGTCACGCGGCGGCCCGTGGTGTCGACGACGCCGAACTCGATGGGATGGCTGCGGCGGTTCGTCGTGATGGTCATCGCGGCACCGCTGCTGGTGTGCTGATCGACGACGGCGTCGAAGCGAAGGTCGGTGAGGACGTCGCCGTTGATCACCAGCATCGTCTCGCCGTCGGCGGCGGCCAGCGACAGGGGGCCGGCCGTGCCGAGCTGTTCCTGCTCCCGCACGAACTCGAGATGCATCGAGCGAGGGGGCGGCTTGGCGTTGAAGTACGCCAGGATGAGTTCGCCGAGGTGTCCGAGTGAGATGACGACCTCGTCGATGCCGTCGCGGTGCAGCTGGCGCAGGACGATCTCGATGATCGGGAGGTCGCCGACCGGTGCGAGTGGCTTCGGCAGCACGGCCGTGTACGGCTCGAGTCGTCGTCCGCGCCCACCGGCCAGGATGAGCGCTCTCACACTGCGTACCTCGACGGATCGAAGCGATCCAGATTGTTGCGAATCCACTCGATCGTCCGCTCGATGCCCTCCTCGATCGCGACCGCGGGAGCCCACCCGCAGACCGACCGGAGCTTCGTGGCGTCCGCATGCAATCGGTCGACCTCGCTCGCCACGGGTCGGAGACGTTCGGAGTCGGTCTCGACGACGAGCGCGCGTCCGAGGATGCGGCCGACGAGCTCGACCAGCGTCGCCACCGAGGTCTCCACGCCGGTGCCCACGTTGAAGACCTCGCCCACGGCGGCGTCGGTGCGTGCCACCGCCATGAACGCCGCGACGGTGTCGTCGACGAAGTTCAGGTCGCGTGTGGGCGTGACGGAGCCCAGCCGTACCGCACCGCCCGCCAGCGCCTGGGTGATGACGGTGGGGACGATGGCGCGAGCGGACTGCCCGGGCCCGTAGGTGTTGAACGGCCGGACGACGCTCACGGGCAGACCGAAGCTGCGGTGCCAGCTCAGCGCGAGCTGATCGGCGGCGATCTTCGTCGCCGCATACGGCGACTGTGCGGACAGCACGTGCTGCTCGCTCATCGGAATCGTGCGAGCGGAGCCGTAGACCTCGCTGGTCGAGGTGTGCACGACGCGGGTGACGCCTCCGTCGCGAGCGGCTTCGAGCACGTTCAGCGTGCCGACCACATTGGTCTCGACCACGTCGCGGGGGCTGCGATAGCTGTAGGGAATGCCGACGAGTGCGCCGAGATGGAAGACGACATCGATGCCGGCCATGCTGCGACGCAGCCAATCGGCGTCGCGCAGGTCGCCGGCGACGATCTCCACGGATTGCTGCAATTCGGGCGGAAGATCGCTCAGGAGACCGTGGCCACCGTCGTTGCCGTAGTGCACCAATGCGCGCACTCGGTGCCCGTCGTTCGTGAGTTGCTCGACCAAACGGCTGCCGATGAAGCCGCCGGCTCCCGTGACAACTGCACGAATCTCACCCATCCGATATCGCCTCGCTCGTCGCGTCATTGCCTCGTCGATGGCACCATAGCCGTTCTGAGGCAACCTCGCGGATTGTCAAGAATGACCGGCGAGAAGTTCGAGATTCAGGGCATGGTGATGGCGTCGATCTTCGACCGCAGGTAGTCGCCCGCCGACACGGGCTCGGCGTCGCCGGCGAACGGCACCACCATCGTGTCGGGGTCGGGGTCGCAGAAGTACACGAGCGACAGCAACGCCTCGTCGACCGCCTCGGGTGCGGGCGGCAGCATGCGGTGGATGGCCGACCGCCAACGCCCGCCCGACCAGTGGGCCAGCAGGTCGCCGGCGTTGATGGTGAACGCGCCGTCGACCACCGGTGCCTCCACCCAGTCGCCGCTCGGCAGTTGCACCTGCAGCGCCGACGTGCCGGGCTCGCGGTGCAGCACGGTGATGCTGCCGAAGTCGGTGTGCGGGCCGATGCGGTACTGGCCGGGACGCGGCTCGCCGAGGTGACGGATGGGCGCGTACCAGTTGACGTTGAGCGTGTTGTCGTTGCGCAGCGATCGCGAGCTGAAGTACTCGAGGTCGTCGAGCCCGAGCGCGGCAGCGCACACGCGCAGCAGTTCGAGGTGCAGCGCATCGACGGCGGCGACGTACTCCTCGACCGTCGCACGGAAGCCGGCCGGCGCGTCGGGCCACACGTTCTGGCCGCGCAGCACGAGGCGGCCGGGCAGCAGGTGCGAGCCGAGCCGGTAGCTCTCCTTCATGTCGGGCGGGGTCTCGTGGCCGAACGAGTAACCGTTGGCCTCCATGCCCATCGGCGCCCATCCGGCCATGCCGAGCGTGGGCATGCGCACCGCGGCCTTCTGCTCGGTGGGGAGGTGGAAGAACTCGGTGTACACGCGGCGCGTGCGTGCGATGAGCTCGTCGGGGATGCCGTGCCCGTCGACCAGGAAGAAGCCGACGGTGGAGAGTGCAGCGTCGACGTCGGCGGCCACACCGGCGCGGTCGCTGCCGTCGAGCCAGCGGTCGAGGTGCACCACGGGCACGCCGGTCACGACGTGGCCCCTCCGGCGGGTGCGCCGTGACGGCCCTCGCCCGACGCGAACCGGGTGGCGCCCTCGAGGGTCTCGCCGCTGGCGATGGTCTCGAGGCCGAGCGACGTCTCGTGGGCGAGTGCGTCGCGCAGGTCCATCGACCACTGGTCGTAGCTGCTCTGGCGGTCGCGGCGCATGCAGCCCTGGGGGAGTGCGGCAAGTTCCTTGGCGAGCGTCACTGCGGCGGCGAGCGCGGTACCGGGCTCGACCGACCGGTTCACCAGGCCCATGCGCACGGCCTCGTCGCCGCTGACGCCGCGGCCGGTGAGGATGAGGTCGAGCGCGTGGCTGTGGCCGATGAGTCGCGGCAGCCGCACGGTGCCGCCGTCGACCAGCGGCACGCCCCAGCGGCGGCAGTACACGCCGAACGTGGCGTCGCTGGCGGCGACGCGCAGGTCGCACCAGATGGCCAGTTCGAGGCCGCCCGCGACGGCGAACCCTTCCACCGCGGCGATGACGGGCTTCGACAGCAGCATGCGCGTCGGGCCCATCGGGCCGTCGGCGGCGACGTGTCGTTCCACCCGGTTGCCGCGGCCCTCGCCGATGCCCTTCAGGTCGGCGCCGGCGCAGAACGTGCCGTTGGCGCCGGTGAGCACCGCCACCGACACCGAGGGGTCGGCGTCGAACGCGCGGAACGCCTCGGCGAGCAGGTGGGCGGTGGGGCCGTCGACCGCGTTGCGCACCTCGGGCCGGTCGATGGTGACGATGCACACCGGCCCGTCGTGGGTGACGTGCACGCTCATGCGTCGACCGCGTGCTCGCGCAGGTCGGCCAGCTGGCAGTACTCCAACGCCGACACGTGGGTGCTGGCGAGGCGCACCTTCGGCGCGTGGCCGGCGTCGAACGCCTCCTGCCACCGCGACGCGCACAGGCACCACTGGTCGCCGTCGTTGAGCCCGGGGAAGCCGTACTGCGGCATCGGCGTGCTGAGGTCGTTGCCCGCGCCCTTCGAGAACGCGAGGAAGTCGTCGGTCATCACCGCGCACACCACGTGCAGGCCGGGGTCGTCGCCGCGGTTCTCGCAGCACCCGGTGCGGTAGTAGCCGGTCATCGGGTCGTACGAACAGGGCTGGAGGACGTCGCCGAGCACGTTGATCTGCTGCATGCCTCGAGCCTACGAGGAACGCCCTGTGGCACACTGGGCGTACGTACATCACGACAGCGTCGTCGGGAAGGAACGGATCAGCGTGAGCATCAAGGTGGCCGCCGGTGAGGTGGCCGACGACTGGGCTGCAGCCACACGGGCGGTCCTCGCCGCCGAGCACGGTGAGGGTGCGGCCGATGCGCTGCTGGCCCGGCTGTTGCCGGTGATTCCGGCCGGCTACGACGAGCTGAACTGGCCGAACAGCGCCGCCATCGACCTGCCCATCGTGGGCCGCCTGGCCGAGGGCGACGGGCTCGACGTGGCCACCGCGATGATGCACTTCGAGGAGGCCGACGAGCACCAGTGGCGGTTCCGCGTGTACCACCGCGGTGCGGCCGTGCCGATCTCCGACCTGTTGCCGTTGCTCGACCATCTCGGCTTCCGCGCCATCGACGAGCGCGCCTTCCACTTCGCGCTCGAGGCACCGGTGTGGGTGCACGACGTGGGTGTCGAGTTGCCCGAGGGCGTGGTGCTCGGCGACGAGGCGAGCGCCGAGGTACAGGCCGCGTTCGTGGCCGAGTTCACCAACACGGTCGAGGTCGACGGCCTCAACCGGCTCGTGCTGCTCGCCGGTCTGCCGGCGCGCGACGTGGAGGTGCTGCGCGCTTATTCGCGCTACCTGCGCCAGATCGGCTTCCCGTTCAGCCAGCAGTACATCGAGGCCACGCTCGCTCGGCATGCAGGCATCGCCGCGCAGCTGGTGCAGCTGTTCACGGCGAAGTTCTCACCCGAGGACGACGGGCCCGACGCGGCGGCCGTGGCCGAGCTGCGCGTCGACGTGGTCACCGCGCTCGACGCGGTTCCCAGCCTCGACGACGACCGCACGTTGCGGGCGCTGCTCGCGCTCATCGACGCCACGCTGCGCACCAACGCGTTCCGGCCCGGCCCCAACGACGGCCACCGCGACGTCATCGCGTTCAAGTTCGACCCGTCGAAGGTGCCCGATCTGCCGTTGCCGCGCCCGGTGTACGAGATCTGGGTGTGCTCGCCGCGGGTGGAGGGTGTGCACCTGCGCAACGGCCGCATCGCCCGTGGCGGCCTGCGCTGGAGCGACCGTCGTGAGGACTTCCGCACCGAGATCCTCGGTCTGGTGAAGGCGCAGATCGTGAAGAACGCGGTCATCGTGCCCACCGGCGCGAAGGGCGGCTTCGTGGTGAAGCGCCCGCCGGCCAACCCCGACGAGTACCGCGCCGAGGGCGTGGCCTGTTACCGCGAGTTCATCGCCGGCCTGCTCGACCTCACCGACAACATCGTCGGCGACGAGGTGGTGCCGCCGCCCAGCACCATGCGTTACGACGACGACGATCCGTACCTCGTGGTGGCGGCGGACAAGGGCACGGCCACGTTCAGCGACATCGCCAACGGCATCGCCCGCGACTACGGCTTCTGGCTCGACGACGCGTTCGCCTCGGGTGGCAGTGCCGGGTACGACCACAAGGCGATGGGCATCACCGCCCGCGGCGCGTGGGAGAGCGTGCGTCGTCATGCCGCGTCGCTCGGCAAGGACGTCGAGCGCGACGAGCTCACCGTGGTGGGTGTGGGCGACATGAGCGGCGACGTGTTCGGCAACGGCCTGCTGCGCTCGCCGCACCTGAAGCTGGTGGCCGCGTTCGACCATCGCCACATCTTCCTCGACCCCGATCCCGACCCGGCGGCCTCGTTCGCCGAGCGTCAGCGGTTGTTCGAGCTGCCCCGGTCGAGCTGGGCCGACTACGACCCGTCGCTCATCTCGCCCGGCGGTGGCGTGTACCCGCGCACGTTGAAGACCATCGAGCTGTCGGAGGCCGTGCGCCGCCGGTTGCGTACCGACCGCGAGTCGTGCACGCCCACCGAGCTGATGTCGGCCATCCTTCGCGCCCCGGTCGACCTGTTGTGGAACGGTGGCATCGGCACGTACGTGAAGGGCACGGGCGAGACCCATGCCGAGGTGGGCGACCGCGCCAACGACTCGCTGCGTGTGAACGGTGCCGAGCTGCGCTGTCGCATCGTGGGCGAGGGCGGCAACCTCGGGTTCACCCAGCGCGGGCGCGTGGAGTACGCGCTGGCCGGTGGGCTCATCAACACCGACGCCATCGACAACTCGGCCGGCGTCGACTGCAGCGACCACGAGGTGAACATCAAGATCCTGCTCGGCGCCGCGGTGCAGCAGGGCCGGCTCACGCTCGACCATCGCAACGAGCTGCTCGCCTCGATGACCGACGACGTGGGCGAACTGGTGCTCGACGACAACCGTGCGCAGACCCTCGCGCTCGCCATCGCCCGCCGCCAGGCGTTCCCGATGGTGAACGTGCACAGCCGCTACCTCACGCTGCTCGAGTCGGAGGGGTGGCTGAACCGGTCGCTCGAGTTCCTGCCCACCGACCGCCAGATCGCCGAACGGCAGGCGTCGGGCACGGGTCTCACCACGCCCGAGTTCTCGGTGCTGCTGGCGTACACGAAGAGCTCGAACATCACCGAGATCACGCGCAGCGACCTGCCCGACGACCCGTACCTGCGGCCCGAGTTGGTGCGCTACTTCCCGCCGCGCCTGCGCGACGAGTACGCCGCCGACATCGATGCCCACCGTCTGCGCCGGGAGATCATCGCCACGCAGATCGGCAACGAGCTGGTGAACCTGCAGGGCATCTCGTTCGACCACCGTGTCAGCGAGGAGACCGGGCAGAGCGTGGTGGAGATCGGCCGTGCATGGGTGGCGGCCCGCGACATCCTCGACCTGCGCACGCTGTGGCACCGGGTCGACGGGTTGGCCGGCACGGTGAAGGCCGACGTGCAGATGGAGCTGTTGCTCGAGCTGCGGTCGATGGCCGAGCGCGCCACGCTGTGGCTACTGCGGCACCGCAACGTGCCGCTCGACATCGGTGCGGCGGTGGGCGAGTTCCGCGGTGGCATCGCAGAGCTGGCCGTGTCGCTGGAGGGCCATCTGCTCGGCCGCATGCGCGAGACCGCGTTCGCCACCGAGGCCGGCCGTCTCGCGGCGGGCGTGCCGGAGGATCTGGCGCAGCGCAGCGTGCAGTGGCCGCTGCTGCACACCGGGTTCGACGTCATCGACCTCGGCATCCGTACCGGTCGGCCGGTGGCGCAGGTGGCCACCGCCTACTGGCAGGTGTTCGAGACGCTCGACCTGAGCTGGCTGTGGGATGCCGTGGGCGGCCTGCCGCGCAGCACCCGCTGGCAGACCCAGGCCCGGGCGGCGTTGCGCGACGACCTGGTGGCCGCCATCAGCGAGCTCACCGCCGACGCGCTGCGTGTGGGCACGGTGGCCGACTGGTTCCACCAGTACGAGCGCATCATCGGCACGTCGGTGGCCATCCTCACCGACCTCCGCCGTGTCGATGCGCACGACCTCACCACCCTCACGGTGGCCGTCCGTCAGCTCCGCACCCTCGCCCTCATGGCCTGACCCGCGAACTCAAGTTCGAGCCCCATCCCGCGAACTTAAGTTCGCGCGCCGTGCCCGCGAACTTCAGTTCGCGTGGGTGGGGGTAGGGATAGCCTCGGGGGCGCATGAGCAGTGGCCCCCGTTTCCGTTTCGCACCGTCACCCACCGGGTTCTTCCACGTGGGCGGTGCGCGCACCGCACTGTGGAACTGGGCGCTGGCCCACAGCATGGGTGGCACGTTCGTGCTGCGCATCGAGGACACCGACGCCGAGCGCAACCGGCCGGAGTGGACCCAGGGCATCATCGACGCGTTGGAGTGGATCGGCGTGCACGCCGACGACCCGCACTTCGAGGGCCCGTACTTCCAGAGCCACTACGCCGAGCAGCACATCGCCGCCGCGCAGCGCCTGTTCGAGCAGGGCGCCGCCTACTACTGCGACATGACTGCCGCCGACGTGGAGGCCCGCAACAAGGCCGAGGGCAACCAGGGCTACCAGGGCTGGTCGCGCGACCGCGGCCTCGGGCCCGGCCCGGGTCACGTGCTGCGCTTCCGGGTGCCCGAGGGCACCACCGTGGTGCGCGATCTGGTGCGTGGCGAGGTGTCGTTCGACAACGCGCGCATCGAGGACTTCGTGCTCCTGCGCAGCAACGGCTCGCCGATGTTCCTGCTCGCCAACGTGGTCGACGACATGACGATGGGCATCACCCACGTGGTGCGTGCCGAGGAGCACCTGCCGAACACGCCGAAGCAGCAGATGATGTGGGAGGCGCTCGGTCATCCGGCGCCGGTGTGGGCGCACGTGCCGGTGCTGGTGAACGAGGCCCGCAAGAAGCTGTCGAAGCGCCGCGACAAGGTGGCGCTGGAGATGTACCGCGACGAGGGCATCCTCGCCGAGGCGATGGTGAACTACCTGATGACGCTCGGTTGGGCGCCGAAGGGTGGCGAGGAGATCCAGCCGTGGCCGCAGATGCAGGCCGACTTCCGGTTGGAGGACGTGAACCACTCGCCGGCGTTCTTCGACCTGAAGAAGCTGGCGGCGTTCAACGGTGAGTACATCCGTCGCATGACGCCCGAGCAGTTCCTCGAGGCATGCCGCCCGTGGCTGTTCGCCGCCGATGCGCCGTTCCCGGCTGACCGGTTCGACGAGGCCACGTTCCTGGCGATGGCGCCCGTCATCCAGCCGCGGGCCACAACGCTGGCCGAGGCGCCGGGCGTGGTCGACTTCCTGTTCCTCGCCGAGCCGAACATCGACGCCGACGCCTGGGCGAAGGCCACCGCCTCGCCCGAGCTGGTGGGCGTGTTGCGCAGCAGCACCGCCGCGTTCGAGGGGCTCACCGACTGGACGGCCGACGCGCTGAAGGCGGCGGTCGAGGGGGCGGCCGAGGCCAACGGGTTCGCGAAGCCGGGCAAGGCCCAGGCGCCGGTGCGGGTGGCCATCACCGGCCGCACGGTGGGCCCGCCGTTGTTCGAGTCGCTCGAGTTCCTGGGCCGCGACGAGACGCTGCGGCGCCTCCGGAACGCCGGGGCCACCATCGGGTGACCGACCAGGCCGACGCCGTCGAGGTGCCGGTGCCGCCCGCGCGGCGTCTCGGCCCGAGGACGCGCAAGGTGTTGCTCGGCGTGGCGGCGCTGGTGCTGCTGGGCCTGTTGTGGTTCCTGTTCAACCTGTGGCAGGTGCACCGTGTGGGGGCGAGCGACCAGGGACGCCCGGTCGACGCGATCGTGGTGATGGGCGCCGCCCAGTACGACGGCCGTCCGTCGCCGCAGCTCGCGGCCCGGCTTGACCACGTGGTCGAGCTGTGGGACCAGGGCCTGGCGTCGTTGGTGATCACCACCGGCGGCAACCAGCCGGGCGATCGGTTCACCGAGGCCGAGGCGTCGGCCCGCTACCTGGAGGACCGTGGTGTGCCGGCCGAGGCGATCCGCCAGGTGGGTGGCGCCAACTCGTACGACTCGCTGGTCGAGGCGGCCGACGTGCTGGCGGGGGAGGGCCTCGACCGGGTGCTGCTGGTGAGCGACCCGTACCACTCGTTGCGCATCCGCCTGGTGGTCGAGGAGCAGGGCCTCACCGCCTACGTCTCGCCCACGCGCACCAGCCCGGTGCAGGGTGCCACGGCGTTCTGGCGGGAGGTGAAGGAGGCGGCGGGCGTGAGCGTGGGTCGCCTCATCGGCTTCGACCGCCTGCTCGACCTGACGGGTTGATGGAGCCTCCTCGTTTTGGAGGGTGGCGTTGGCCAGGTGCGTTGCTAGAGTTCTTGCGCCTTCGGGGATACCCGATGGGGAGTGGTGTAACAGGCAACACAGCAGATTCTGGTTCTGTTATTCAGGGTTCGATTCCTTGCTCCCCAACGCAGACATACGTGGCTCCGGCCACGGTGCAGCCTGGCCCGTTCGTCTAGTGGCCTAGGACACCACCCTCTCAAGGTGGCGGCACGGGTTCGAATCCCGTACGGGCTGCTGAGCAAGACCCCGGTCACCAGATGGCCGGGGTCTTCTGCTGTCCGGGCTCAGCCGCGAGGCGTGCCGTCGGTCGGCCCCGGCGACCTCACCGGAAAACGGAAGAAGCACCGGCGACGGGAGATGCCGGTGCTTCTTCAAGGACACTCACTGGAGCGACGGGAGAGCTCACAGTGGATCCGTCACAGCTGTTGTGGGAGCTGATGCCCACATCAAAGCCGAGCCCGCGACGAATTGCAAGTCATGTCACGAAGTCGCACGGATTGTTGACCGAGCGACACACCCCGAAACGTTTCAGCACCCCTGAGCAGGCACGTCGCGTGGGAATCGGAGTGGTCAGTTGTCGATCGGATCGTCGAGCCAGCCGTCGGCGATCATCGGGTCGCGGCGGCGGCTCGGATGCTGCGTCGCACTGAGCCAGGTGAGGAACTGGTCGAACGGGATCGGGCGGCAGATGCCGAAGCCCTGCGCCACGTCGCAGCCGAAGCCACGCAGACGGTTCATGATCTCGTCGGTCTCCACACCCTCCGCCACCACCTGCATGCCGAGGTTGTGGCCGAGGTCGATGATCGACTTCACGATCACCTCGTCCTGATCCTCGAGCAACAGGTTGCTCACGAAGCTGCGGTCGATCTTCAGCTCGCTCACCGGCAGGCGACGCAGGTAGCTGAGCGACGAGTAGCCCGTGCCGAAGTCGTCGACCGAGAGGCGGATGCCGGCCCGGTTGAGGCGATCGATGGTGGCCCGTGCGCGGGGTGCATCGATGAGCAGCGATGATTCGGTGATCTCCAGCGTCAGCAGCGCAGGGTCGACCCGGTACTGGTCGAGGCGGCGCAGCACGCGGTCGGCGAGCAGCTCGTCGAGCAGGTCGTGCGTCGACAGGTTCACCGCGAGGCCGAGATGGTGGCCATGGTCGCGCAACCGGCCGAGCTGCTCGATCGACGACTCGAGCACCACGTCGGTGAGCTGCTTGATGAGGCCGGTCTCCTCGGCCACGTGCACGAAGTCCTCCGGCGACACGTAGCCGCGGGTGGGGTGCGACCAGCGGGCCAGCGCCTCGACACCCACCACGATGCCGGTGGCCAGGTCGAGCTTCGGCTGCAGGTGCACCTGCAGGTCGTGGTGCTCGAGCGCGTTGCGCAGATCGCCCAGCATCGACAGACGGGCCGGGGTGCGGCGGTCGATCTCGTCGCGGTACAGCTCGTAGCCGGTGTGCTGGTTCTTCGCCGTGTACATCGCGATGTCGGCCCGGCGGAGCATGGTGCTGGCGTCCTTCACCGCACCCACCATCGGGGCGACGCCCACGCTCATCGTGACCACGATCTCGAGGCCGTCGATGCTGAACGGGCGGCGGGCCTCGCTCACCAGCTGGCCGGCCAGCTGGTGCATGCCGTCGACCGTGCGGCGGCACAGCACGGCGAACTCGTCGCCGGCCAGGCGGGCCAGCGTGTCGTCGGGGCCGAGGGCGCCACGGATGCGGCGGGCGAAGTCGATGAGCAGACCGTCGCCGGCGTGGTGACCGAGCGTGTCGTTCACTTCCTTGAACCGGTCGAGGTCCATCATGATGACGATGCCCAGCTCGCCGTCGTCGTCGACGTCGGGTGCGCCGGCTTCGAGATCGGCGATCGCCGCATCGACCAGCCGTTCGAACGACGCACGGTTGGGGAGTGCGGTCAGCGAGTCGTGGCGGGCCTCGAACTCGATGCGCTCGTGCAGCATCGCCTTGCGCAGCGTGGGCGCCAGTTGGTCGACCATCGTGGCCAGACGGGCCAGGTCGCTGTCGCTGAATCGGTCCTCGGCACCATCGCGCTCGGCGAGCGCGAGGAGACCGAGCACGGATCCGGCGTCGGTGATGGGGGCGACGACCACCTGGCCGACGTCGGCGAGCTGATCGAGCCCGAGGGCCTCACTGGCGGCGGCCTCCAACAGACGGGCCTCCGGGTTGGCGAACACGCCGGCCCACCGCGGGTCGCTCGCCGCGGTCGGCAACTGCGGCAGACGGCCGCCCACGTCGTGACGACGGTTGCCGTTCGTCTCGTCGAACACCACGATCGACGCCCGACGGGCACGGAGTCCGCTCGCGGCTTCGGTGGCAGCGGTCGAGGCCACCTCGGCCAGCTCCAACGACGGCGCCACCTTGCGCACGAAGCCGTGCAGCGCGTCGAGGTCGCGGAACCGCTGCTCGAGGCTGCCGTAGCCACGCATCACGGCCCACAGGGCGATGAGCGGCACGGTGGAGAGCACGGCCAGCCAGGGCGACATCAGCGTGGGGGCCACCATCGCGGCGGCCACCATGGCGTTCACCGGCAGCACCCAGCCCGACACCCGCAGCTCGCCGATCAGGCGCTCACGGAAGCCGCCCTCGATGAGCGAAATGGCGGCCGACACCAGCACCGACCCGGCCAGAAAGGCCACGGTGGAGGCGACGGCCACGGCGAACAGCAGCACCGTGTCGGACTGCGGGTTCAGCTCATGGAGGCGCTGGGTGACCTGGTAGGCGATGCCCAGCTCGAGTGCGAACAACGACGCATTGAACAGCAGCTTGTAGAACTTCGACCGCCACTGGAAGGCGATGATGACCAGGCTGCCCACCAGTCGCGCCGCCACCGCCGGCCCCGGTGCGAGATACACCAGGGCGAAGACGGTGGGGACTTCGGAGATCGAGAACGAGATGGCCTCTCGGCGGAACTCGAAGTGGAAGACGGTCCGCTCGGCGAGTGCATACCCAGCGGCGATGAGCACCACCAGCCACCAGCCCGAGTCCTTGATGGACTCACCACTGGGGAGCGTGGCGAAGGCGATGGCCGCAGCCCCCGCCATCACGGTGGCGAGTCCGCAGATGCGGGCCACCGTGCTGCTCGGTGCGTTCACTCCCAGATACCGCCCGACCAGACGGAAGTGGTCCAACGGGTGCCGGTCCAGCGGGTGCCGGTCCAACGAGTGCCGGTCCAGCGGGTGCCCGTCCAACGGGTGCCGTCCCACGTGGCGCCGGCCCAGGTGTCGTCGGTCCAGCGGGTGCC
Source organism: Actinomycetota bacterium (assembly GCA_039796575.1). Classification (GTDB taxonomy): domain Bacteria; phylum Actinomycetota; class Acidimicrobiia; order Acidimicrobiales; family Ilumatobacteraceae; genus UBA668. The sequence goes on along the minus strand of JBDKJP010000049.1, from coordinate 1,689 downwards.
GGTCCAACGGGTGCCCGTCCAGCTGTCGGCCGACCATGCGTCGTTCGTCCAGCGGGTGCCGGTCCAGCGGGTGCCCGTCCAGCGGGTGCCGTTCCAGAACTCGTCGGTCCAGCGGGTGCCGGTCCAGCGGGTGCCGGTCCAGCTCGAGCCGGTCCAGCGGGTGCCGAGCCAGAAGCCGTCGGTCCAGCGGGTGCCGGTCCAGGTGGAATCGGTCCAGCGGGTGCCGGTCCAGCGGGTGCCCGTCCAGCGGGTGCCGAGGACCGTCATCTCGCCTTCGATGACCTGGCCGTTGATCACGATGTGGAGGTCGCCGCGGGCGTCCTCGAGGGCGCCGTCACCGGTCGACACCGGCCACGACTGGGTGGCAGCGGCCGGAGCGGCCTTGCGAGCGGCCTTGTCGACCTGGATGACTCCCGAGCCCGAATAGATCGGGTTGCGCGGGGTGGCATTGACGGTGGTGCTCTTCAGCAGCGCCTTCACCTGATCGGGGGTCAGCTCGGGGCGGGCGTCGATGAGGAGTGCCGCAGCGCCGGTCACCACTGCCGCAGCCTGCGACGAACCGCTGCCACGGAAGATGGTGTTCGACACGAGGCCCTCAGGGTGCTCGACGTCGACTCGGCTGAGCGGGGCACGCAGGCTGTCGATGTGGGCGCCGGGGGCGGCCACGTCGGGGTTGCGGGTGCCGTCGCCGCTCGATGCCCACTCGGGCACCTTGAACTTCTCGTCGCTCTTCGCCTCGACGGCGCCGACCGCGATGACCCAGGGGTCGATGGCCGGGCTGGAGAGGACGTGCGAGTCCTTGCCGTCGTTGCCGGCGGCGACGACCACCACGATGCCGGCCTGCCAGGCACGCTCGAGGGCGGCGGCCAGCGGGTCGGTGATGTACGGCAGCGACGAGCCGCTGGCGTACGAGAGGTTGATGACCTTGATGTCGAGCTCGTCGGCGTAGGTGACCACCCAGTCGACGCCGGCGATGACCTGCGTGATGTCGGCGGCGCCGGTGTTGTCGGCGACCTTCACCGAGACGATGCCAGCCTCGGGGGCGACGCCCATGAACCACTCGGGATGCTCGTCGGCATCCTTCGGGTCGGCGCCCGGCGTGCTGCCGGCGATGATGCCGGCCATGTGCGTGCCGTGGCCGTAGTTGTCGACGAAGCGGGCCTGCTCGACGCCGGCCTCGGCGGAGAGATCGACCGCGGCGACGATCTTGTCGTCGGCGAGCAGCTCGGGGATGGGGGCGAACCCGGTGTCGATGATGGCGATGTTGACGCCGGCGCCGGTGAAACCCTGCTCCCAGAGGTCCCGCGCACCGATCTGATCGACCACTCGGTACATCGAGCCCAGAGGAATGGACACCTTCTTGCCGGAGACGGCCTGGGCGGGTGCTGCCGACACGGTTGTGGTCGAGGCGGCACCCAGCGCGACCAGCATCGTGGCAAGACCGACGGCCAACCGGCGGCCCTTCATGTTCTGTGCTCCACTGTGAGCCTTCATGGCATGCTCCTTGCGCTGGGCTCTACCTGAACCATATTCCTTATCGGCACGTTGTGAAGCGGCTCAACCACTAATTGCGGTTTTCTTGAAGCTCAGAGATTCCTCAAGATTTGACGGGTTCTTGCCGATCGTACGTCGTATGACGAGCAACGGGCGAGGGAACCTCTGGCGCTTCGGCGCCTATGCGGTGCTGAC
>JBDKJP010000048.1:0-60879 GCA_039796575.1 Actinomycetota bacterium | reverse complement strand
AACGTGACCATCACGGTCGAGCTGGGCAAGCCGATCGCCATGGACGAGGGTCTGCGTTTCGCCATCCGTGAGGGTGGCCGTACCGTGGGCGCCGGCCGCGTCACCAAGATCACGAAGTGAGCTGACCGACACCATGGCACAGAGCATCCGCATCCGTCTCAAGGCGTTCGATCACGAGATCATCGACCAGTCGACCCGCAAGATCGTCGAGACCGTCACTCGTACCAACGCCACGGTGCGCGGCCCCATCCCGCTGCCCACCGACAAGCACCGCTTCACGGTCATCCGTGGCCCGCACATCGACAAGGACTCGCGAGAGCACTTCGAGATGCGCGTGCACAAGCGCCTGATCGACATCGTCGATCCCAACGCCAAGACCATCGACAGCCTGCAGCGCATCGAGCTGCCGGCGGGCGTCGACATCGAGATCAAGATCCAGTCGAACTGATCACCTGATCTCGACTCCTTTCACTGGCGAGTTCTCAGCCGGGGGGAATCAGCGAACGGCCCCATCCGCTCAGGCGGGTGGGGCCGTTCCGCGTTCCCGGCCGCGGTACGGTCGACGCCATGGGGAAGCTCGTGGTGTTCGCAGGCATGTCGGTCGACGGGGTGTTCGAAGCACCCGACGGTGACATCTCGTGGCATCGGGTCGACGAGACCGTGCACCAGCACTTCAACGAGGTGCTGTTCGCATCCGCGGCGGTGCTCGGCGGACGCGTGAACCACGAGATGATGAACGAGTACTGGCCCACCGCCGACGACGACCCCGACGCGGCGCCCGCCATCCGCGAGTTCGCCGAGTTCTGGCGGACGGTGAAGAAGTACGTCGTCACCCGCACGATGGCCGACACGGGAGAGTGGAACACCACCGTCCTGCGCTCGTTCGACCCCGACGCCATCCGCGCCATCGCCGATGCAGCCGACGGCGACGTCATCGTCGGTGGCGGCGAGATCATCGACCTCGCCCGTCGCGCCGACCTGGTCGACGAGTGGCGCATCTACGTGCACCCCGTGATCGTCGGCGCCGGCCGGCGGTTGCTGCTCGACGGGCCCGGCACGTCGCTGACGCTGACCGAGACGCGCTCGTTCCCGAACGGCGTCGTGCTGCTGCGGTACGCGGTCGAGCGCGCAGAGGGCTGACCATGGATGTCACGGAGGTCATCGGCTACGTCGCGTCCGCGCTCGTGGTGCTGTCGCTGGCGATGACGTCGGTCGTGCGGCTGCGCGTCATCTCGTTGGTCGGGTCCGTGGTGTTCGTCGTCTACGGCACGCTCATCGGGTCGGTGCCGATCATCATCACCAACGTCGCGATCGCCGCGTTGAACGTGTGGTTCCTGCGCAACGAGCTCGGTGGGCACCGCGCGCTCGGCGCCGTCGAGGTGTCGGTCGACTCCCCGTTCCTCGTCGACTTCCTGCAGTTCCACCTCGCCGACATCCGCCGCTTCCAGCCGACGTTCGAGATCCCCGCCCCGGCCGACGACGTGCTCGCGATGGTGCTGATGCGCGACGGCCTGCCCGCGGGCGCGTGGATCGGTCGGCGCGACGGCGCCGACGTGCACGTGCTGCTCGACCACGTCACCAAGCCGTACCGCGACTCGCAGCTGTCGACCTGGCTGTACGGCAAGGGCTCGGCGGTGTTCCGTCGCGAGGGGGTGGAGCGCCTCGTCACCGCGCCCGGCGCGGACGCGCACCGCACCTATCTCGAGCGGATGGGCTTCCGCCGCGAGGGCGACCGCTACGTGCTCGACCTCACCTGACCGCATTCGGTGGGCGCACCGCGACGCACTGAGGCCATCTGCCCGGTAGACAGTGGGGGTGGACGAACCGTTCGCACCCCCGTCGTACCCGCCGCCCCCGCCGTCGCACCAACGCTGGCGGCGCCCGTGGCTCGTGGTCGCGCTGGTCGCACTCGTCGCCTGGACCGCCGGCCTGGCCGGTGCCATCGTCGGCACGAAGATCGCGTCGCAGCAGTCGGCGCCGTCGCGCACCCCGTCCACCCTCGGGCTGGTGGAGGCCGAACCCCGCGTCGAGCCGCTGCCCCCGATGGACGTGCTCGCCGCCGCCAGCGTCATCGGCCCGAGCATCGTCAGCGTCGACACCATCAGCGAACTCAGCGAAGGGCTGCTGCGCGGCTCGGGCACCGGCATCGTGCTCACGGCCGACGGCGAGATCGTCACCAACGCGCACGTCGTCGACGGCGCCGACTCGGTCAGCGTCCGCCTGCCCGGTGAGACCGAGCCGCGTCTCGCCACCGTGCTCGCCAGCGACGCCGGCCGCGACCTCGCCCTGCTGCGCATCGACGCCGACGGGCTGCAACCGGCCACGTTCGCTGCGGCCGACGACATCCGCGTCGGCGACCCGGTGCTGGCCGTCGGCTTCGCGCTCGCCCTCGACGGCGACCCGTCGGTCACGCAGGGCATCGTGTCCGCGCTCGAACGCACCTCCGCCGACGACGTCCGCGCGCTGAAGGGCCTCATCCAGACCGACACCCCGATCTCGTCGGGCAACTCGGGTGGCCCGCTGGTGAACTCGCTCGGGCAGGTGGTGGGCGTGGTCACGTTCGTCGCCACCGGCGAGAACGGCAGCCAGGCGAACGACCTCGGCTTCGCCATCTCGAACCGCGAGTTGCTGCCGAGCATCGACCGGCTCCGCGCCCAGGCCGGCGGCGACGCCGCGGCCGCCGCGTTCCTCGGGGTGCAGCTCGAGCCGCGCCTTGACGGCGGGAGCGGCGCTCTGGTGTCGGAAGTGGTGGCCGATTCGGGCGCCGATTCGGCAGGCATCCGCGTCGGTGACGTGGTGGTGGCCGTCGACGGTGTGGAGATCACCGGGCAGGCGGGCCTGGTGGCCACCATCCGCGACCTGTCGCCCGGTGACACGGTCGAGATCGAGCTGGTGCGCAGCGGGTCGCCCGTCACGGTGACCGCCACCCTCGGCGAACGCCCCGCCGACTGACCGGGCGACTGGTTCGGGACGGGCTCGCGCACCTCGTCTCTCACCGGACGTCGGCCGAGGCGTAGCGTCGGGCCATGCAGGACCTCGACACCCATCTCGGCGGCGCCCGCCCCTTCGGGCTGAACTACTGGCCGCTGGCCGAGGACGACCCCGGCGTGGAGATCCCGCGGGAGTCGATCCGCCTGGTCAGCCCCGACGGCGCGTTGGTGCGCGGCGTGCTGTGGACCCCGCCGAACGGGAAGCCGTGGAAGACCGCCGTCATCCTCAGCCACCCGCGGGGCGACTTCAGCGTGCACTACGCCTGCCCACTGCTCGCCGCCGCCGGCTACGCCGTGCTCGGGTTCGGCACCCGCTACCAGAACAACGACACCGACTGCCTCCACGAGAGCTGCATCATCGACGTGAAGACCGCCTACGACGAGATGATCCGCCGGGGTGCCGAGGCCGTGGTGCTGCTCGGCAACTCGGGCGGCGGCAGCCTGATGGCGATGGCGCAGGCCGAGCTCGGCATCGGCGACGGGTGGATCGGCATGGCCGCCCACCCCGGCGAGGGCGTGTTCATGCTCCAGGTCATCGACCCGAGCGTGGCCGACGAGCACGACCCGTTCAGCACGGTGCCCGAGCTCGACATGTACCACCCCGACAACGGGTGGCGCCCGTGGCCCGAACCGTGCCACTACGACCCCGACTGGCTGGTCACGTACCGGAAGGCCCAGGTCGAGCGCGTGGCGCGCATCGACGCGATGGCCAAGGCGGCCATTGCCGACGCGGTCGACGCCGGCAAGCGGCTGCGGCACGTCGACAAGGACGCCGACCCCGTCGGGTGGCGTGACATGCGTCGCAGGGCGGTGTTCACGCAGTACCACACGATCTACCGCACCCTCGCCGATCCGGCGTACCTCGACCTGTCGATCGACCCCGACGAGCGGCCGATGGGCAGCCTGTTCGCGTTCCCCGACCCGTTCGACGCCAACTACGGCCGGGGTGGCCTGGCCCGCACGATGACCTCCCGCGGGTGGCTGAGCACCTGGTCAGGGCTGTCGAGCCACGCGAAGCTCGCCGACACGATGCCGCACGTGAAGGTGCCGACCATCCTCGTGCACCCCACGGCCGACACCGAGATCCGGGTGTGGCAGGCGAAGGAGATCGTGGCCGCCGCCGGTGCCGAAGACGTCACGTACGTCGAGCTGCAGGGTGCGCCGCACTACCTGGAGGGCCACCGGCGTGAGGCGCTGGCCGTCGTGGCCGACTGGCTGGGAAAACGATTCCCCTGAGCGGTTGCCGCGCGTGACGCGCGGACGGTAGCGTTTCCTCCTCGTGTGTGCCGCCCATTCGTGGGCACACGGTGCACAGCAATCGATGTCCGTGTGCGCCCCTCCGGGGGAACCACACGGCGACAACATGAATCCGGTGCTCCGCCGGCCGTCTGGCCTGCGGAGCATTTGCGTGTAATCCGAAAACCCGGTTCGCCGGGTCCGACCGAAAAGGCTGCCGACATGGCACTCAAAGCGATCGTTGGCGAGAAAGTCGCCATGAGCCAGGTGTGGGTGAACGACAAGGTCGTTCCCGTCACCGTGCTCCGGGTCGAGCCCGCTCGCATCGTCCAGGTGAAGACCACCGAACGCGACGGCTACACCGCACTGCAGGTCACCTATGGCCACCGCGATGCGAAGAAGCTCAACAAGGCCGAGGCCGGCCACTTCGCCGCCGCTGGCGTCGACGCCGGTCGCCGCCTCGTCGAGCTGCGTCTCGAGTCGGTCGACGGCTTCGAAGTGGGCCAGGAGATCACCGTCGACATGCTCGCCGCCGGCGAGAAGGTCGACGTGACCGCCGTGAGCCGTGGTAAGGGCTTCGCCGGCACGATGAAGCGTCACAACTTCGCCGGTCAGGGCGCCAGCCACGGTAACCACAAGCACCACCGTGCGCCCGGCTCCATCGGCCAGTGCAGCTTCCCCGGCCGCGTGTTCAAGGGCCTGAAGATGTCCGGTCACATGGGCCACGAGCAGGTCACCACCCTCAACCTCGAGGTCGTGCAGGCCGACGTGGAGCGCAATCTGCTGCTCGTGAAGGGCTCGGTCCCGGGCCCCAACGGTGGCGTCGTCATCGTCCGCAACGCTGTGAAGGGGAAGTGATGAGCACCGTCACCCTCAAGACCCGCGACGGCAAGGATGCCGGCTCGCTCGAGCTCGACGCCGACGTGTTCGGTGTCCAGCCCAACGTGCCGGTCATGCACCAGGTCGTCACCGCTCAGCTCGCCGCCCGTCGTGCCGGCACGCAGAGCACCAAGACCCGCGCCGAGGTCTCCGGCGGCGGCAAGAAGCCGTTCAAGCAGAAGGGCACGGGCAACGCCCGTCAGGGCTCCACCCGTTCGCCGCACTTCAGCGGCGGTGGCGTGGCCCTCGGCCCGAAGCCGCGCAAGTACGGCCAGAAGACCCCGAAGAAGATGGTGAAGCTCGCCCTCCGCTCGGCGCTCTCCGACCGTGCCGCCGACGGCAAGGTCGTCGTCGTCGACAGCTGGGACTTCGCCACGCCGAAGACCAAGGACGCCAAGGCTGCGCTCGCCGCGCTGGGTGTCGAGGGCAAGGCGCTCGTGGTGGTCGACGTGAACGACACGAACACCATCCGCAGCTTCCTCAACCTCCCCGAGGTGCAGCTCATCGAAGTCAACGAGCTGAACGCCTACGACGTGCTGTGCTGCGACTGGGTGATCTTCTCGAAGGCCACCCTCCCCGGCGAGGTCGCCGAGGCCGCTCCGGCCAAGAAGCCCGCCAAGAAGGCTGCCGCCAAGAAGGCCGATGCAGCCGACGAGGCCAGCGAAGCAAAGGACGCTGAGTGATGAAGGACCCCCGCGACATCATCCTGGCACCCGTGGTGTCGGAGAAGAGCTACGCCCTCATCGAGCAGGGCGTCTACACGTTCAAGGTGCACCCGAGCGCCAGCAAGCCCGAGATCAGTGATGCCATCGAGGCCATCTGGGGCGTGCAGGTGCTGAAGGTGAACACCCTCAACCGCAAGGGCAAGGTCACGCGTGCACGTCGCGCCGGCCGCGCCGGCAGCAAGCCCGACACCAAGCGGGCCATCGTCACCCTGGCAGCGGGCAATGAGATCCCGCTGTTCGAGAACTGAGGCGCACCAACATGGCCATTCGTTCCCGTAAGCCCACGAGCGCCGGTCGTCGTTTCCAGACCAGCAGCACGTTCGGCGAGATCACCAAGACCACGCCGGAGCGCACGCTCACGGCGCCGCTCACCAAGAGCGGCGGTCGCAATGTGTACGGTCGCAAGACCGCCCGTCACCGCGGTGGCGGCCACAAGCGCCAGTACCGTCAGATCGACTTCAAGCGCATCAAGGACGGCGTGACCGCCAAGGTCGCCGCCATCGAGTACGACCCGAACCGCACCTGCCGCATCGCGCTGCTGCACTACGCCGACGGCGAGAAGGCCTACATCCTGGCGCCCAAGGGCCTCAAGGTGGGCGACCACGTGCAGAGTGGTCACGGCTCGGACATCAAGCCCGGCAACGCCATGCCGATGCGCTACATCCCGGTCGGTACCACCATCCACAACGTCGAGCTGCGCCCCGGTCAGGGCGGCAAGATCGGCCGTTCGGCCGGTATGGCCGTGCAGCTCGTCGCCAAGGAGGGCGAGTTCGCCACCGTGCGTCTCCCCAGCACCGAGATGCGCCGCGTGCTCATCGACTGCCGCGCCACCATCGGTGAGGTCGGCAACAGCGAGCACGAGCTCATCAAGATCGGCAAGGCCGGTCGCAACCGCTGGAAGGGCGTCCGCCCGCAGACCCGTGGTGTGGCCATGAACCCGGTCGACCACCCGCTCGGTGGTGGCGAGGGCCGCACCTCTGGTGGTCGCCCCGCCGTGTCGCCCTGGGGCAAGCCCGAGGGTGTGCGCACCCGCAACACCAACAAGCCGTCGCAGAAGCTCATCGTGCGCCGTCGCCGCACGTCGAAGGGCCGGAGGTAATCGCCCATGTCCCGCAGCCTGAAGAAGGGCCCGTTCGTCGACGACCACCTGCTGAAGAAGGTCGACGCACAGAACGCAGCCGGCGAGCGCAAGGTCATCAAGACCTGGAGCCGTCGCAGCACCATCATCCCCGACATGGTCGGTCACACCATCGCCGTCCACGACGGTCGCAAGCACGTGCCGGTGTACGTCACCGAGAGCATGGTCGGTCACAAGCTGGGTGAGTTCAGCCCCACTCGTACCTTCAAGTACCACGCCGGCCAGGAGAAGAACTCGAAGGGACGCCGCTGATGACCGGCCCGAAGCTCAACGAGAAGTCGTTCGTCGCAGGCGAGCGCAGCGGCACCAAAGCCAGCGCCCTCTACGTGCGCATGTCGGCCACCAAGGTGCGCGCCGTGCTCGACCTCATCCGCGACCTCCCTGTGCGCCGCGCCGACGAGGTGCTGCAGTTCACCGACAAGGAAGCTGCCCGCGTCGTCCGCAAGGTGCTCGCCAGCGCCGTCGCCAATGCCGTCCACAACGACGAGCAGGACGCCGAGGAGCTGTACGTGAAGGCGGCGTTCGCCGACGAGGGCCCCACCCTCAAGCGCTTCACGCCCCGCGCCCGTGGCCGCGCCGGTCGCATCAACAAGCGCACCGCGCACATCACCGTCGTGGTCGACCGTCTCGACGACGACCGCATCGAGGTCGTGCAGGCCCGTGAGGCCCGCCGCACCGCTGCCGGCCGTCGCCGTGCCGCCGCCGGTGGCACCGCCGCCAGCCGCAAGGCCCGCGTCGAGCGCAGCCGCACGAAGGCCCAGGGCCTGAAGGCCGGCGAGACCGGTGAGGCCACCGAGTCCACCGTCACCGAGGCCACCGAGGCCGAGGAGTTGGTCGACCAGGTCGAGGCCACCGAGGTCGAGGCCGACGAAGTGGAGGCCGTCGAGGCCGCCGACGCCACCGACGAGGCCACCGAGGCCGAGGAGAGCAACTGATCATGGGTCAGAAGATCAACCCCTATGGTTTCCGCCTCGGTGTGACCACCGAGTGGAAGAGCCGCTGGTTCAGCGAGCGCGACTACAAGAACTACCTCACCGAGGACTGGAAGATCCGCAAGGCCCTGATGGCCAAGCTGGAGTCCGCCGCCGTGAGCCGCATCGAGATCGAGCGCACCCGCGACAAGGTCCGTGTCGACATCCACACGGCTCGTCCCGGCATCGTCATCGGTCGCCGTGGCGCCCAGGCCGACGAGCTCCGTGCGCTGCTCACGCAGATCACCGGCAACCCGAAGGTGCAGCTCAACATCGTCGAGATCAAGAGCCCCGAGCTCGACGCTGCGCTCATCGCCCAGGGTGTGGCCGACCAGCTGGTCAACCGCATCGCCTTCCGTCGTGCCATGAAGCGCGCCGTGCAGAACGCCCAGAAGGCGGGCGCCCTCGGTATCCGCGTGCAGTGCTCGGGTCGTCTCGGCGGCGCCGAGATGAGCCGCACCGAGTGGTACCGCGAAGGCCGAGTGCCGCTGCACACGCTGCGCGCCGACATCGACTACGGCATGCGCGAGGCTCGCACCTCGAGCGGTCGCGTCGGTGTGAAGGTGTGGATCTACAAGGGCGACATCGTCCCCTACAAGGCCCAGACCGAGGACAAGGTCACCCGTGAGGCCGCGATGGCCGTCGGCGAGACCGCCGGCATGCCCGCCGCCCGCAAGGTCGTGTCGTCCGGCGCCCGCAAGAAGAGCGACGAGCCCGAGCTCGAGGCTGCGCCGCTCGTCAAGGAAGCCGATCCCGAGCTCGAGAAGCTGCTCGACGAGGAAGAAGAAATCGCCCGTCGCACCCACGGTGCGGCGCACGAGGCCCCGCACTTCCGTGGGGAGGACTGATTCACCATGTTGATGCCCCGTAAAGTCGCACACCGCAAGCACCACCGCGGCCGCATGACCGGCGTGTCGAAGGGCGGCAACGAGCTGGCCTTCGGCGAGTACGGCATCCAGGCCCTCGAGCCGGGTTGGCTGACCGCCCGCCAGATCGAGGCCGCACGTATCGCCATGACCCGAGCCATCAAGCGTGGTGGCAAGGTCTGGATCAACATCTTCCCCGACAAGCCCGTCACGAAGAAGCCGGCCGAGACCCGCATGGGTTCCGGCAAGGGCAACCCGGAGTTCTGGGTGGCCGTCGTGAAGCCGGGCCGCGTGCTCTTCGAGCTCTCGTTCCCCAACGAGGAGACGGCCAAGGCCGCCCTCAACAAGGCGATCCAGAAGCTGCCCATCAAGGCACGCATCATCACCCGTGAGGAGACGTTCTGATGGCACGTTCCAACACCGAACTCAAGGAAATGGATCTGGGCGCCCTCGTCGAGGAACTGCGCGCCACCAAGCAGGAGGCCCTGAACCTCCGCTTCCGCAACGCCACCGGCCAGCTCGACAACAACGCCGAGATCCGCAAGGTGAAGCGCCAGATCGCCCGTATCAACACCCACATCCGCGCACGTGAGATCGCGCTGGCAGAGGCAGGCAAGTGATGGCCGAGACAATCAACGAGCGCAACACCCGCAAGGTCCGCGAGGGCCTCGTGGTGTCGAACAAGATGGACAAGACCGCGGTCGTGGCCGTCATCGAGCGCGTGCGTCACCCGAAGTACGCGAAGTTCGTGCTGCGCACCAAGAAGCTGTACGCGCACGACGAGACCAACGACGTGAACGTGGGCGACAAGGTCCGCGTCATGGAGACCCGCCCGCTCAGCAAGAACAAGCGCTGGCGCGTCGTGGAAGTGCTGGAGCGTGCCAAGTGATCCAACAGGAATCCCGTCTCCGCGTCGCCGACAACAGCGGCGCCAAGGAAGTGCTCTGCATCAAGGTGCTCGGCGGCACGCGCCGTCGGTACGCCTCGATCGGTGACATCTTCGTCGCCACGGTGAAGGACGCCATCCCCGGCGCCGCCGTGAAGAAGGGCGACGTCGTCAAGTGCGTGGTCGTGCGCACGAAGAAGGAGAAGCGCCGCCCGGACGGCAGCTACATCCGCTTCGACGAGAACGCCGCCGTCATCATCAAGGACGACCTCACGCCGCGTGGCACGCGCATCTTCGGCCCAGTCGGCCGTGAGCTGCGCGACAAGAAGTTCATGCGCATCGTGTCGCTGGCCCCGGAGGTGCTGTGACCATGAAGCTCAAGAAGGGCGACACCGTCGTCGTCATCGCCGGCAAGGACAAGGGCGTCGAGGGTGAGGTCGTGCAGGTCTTCCCGAAGACGAACAAGGTCATCGTCAACGGCGTCAACACCGCCAAGAAGCACAGCAAGCCCAGCCGTGGCAACCAGCAGGGCGGCATCATCGACCGCGACATGCCGGTCGATGCGTCGAACGTGATGCTCGTGCACAAGGGCAAGCCCACTCGCGTGGGGTACCAGATCAACGCCGACGGCACCAAGGTGCGCGTCGCCAAGCGCACCGGTGAGGTGATCGCATGAGCACGGACACCACCACGGTCCCCCGTCTCAAGGCCCGTTACAACGACGAGATCGCAAAGGCGCTCAAGGAGCAGCTCGAGCTCGGCAACGTGATGCAGGTCCCGCGTCTCGAGAAGATCGTCATCAACATGGGCGTCGGCAAGGCCACCCAGCAGCCGTCGCTGCTCGAGGGCGCCGTCGCCGATCTCACCAAGATCAGCGGACAGAAGCCCATCATCACCAAGGCCGGCACGTCCATCGCGTCGTTCAAGCTGCGTGAGGGTCAGAGCATCGGCTGCAAGGTCACCCTGCGCGGCGACCGCATGTGGGAGTTCCTCGACCGCCTCATCGCCGTGGCCATCCCCCGCATCCGCGACTTCCGCGGCCTGCCGGCCCACAGCTGGGACGGGCGTGGCAACTACACGTTCGGCCTCGTCGACCAGACGGTCTTCCCGGAGATCGACTACGACAAGATCGATGCCAACCGCGGCATGGACATCACCATCGTCACCACGGCCACCACCAACGAACAGGGCAAGGCCCTGCTCGACGCCTTCGGTTTCCCCTTCAAGAAGGGTGCCGACGGCGAGGCCGCCCCGAAGAAGAAGCGTCGCGGGCCCGTCCGCGGCGGTAAGGGCGCCAAGGCCCCGGCGAAGAAGAAGAAGTAGGAGAGGGCACCGCAATGGCAAAGAAGTCGTTGATCAACAAGGCGAACGCCACCCCGAAGTACAAGGTGCGCGGGTACACGCGTTGCCGCCGCTGCGGGCGTGCTCGCTCGGTGTTCCGTAAGTTCGGCCTGTGCCGCGTGTGCCTCCGTGAGATGGCCCACGCCGGCGAAATCCCTGGCGTCACCAAGGCCAGTTGGTGAGGAGAGAAGATGCTCACTGATCCCATCGCCGACATGCTCACCCGAGTCCGCAACGCCAACACGGCGATGCACGACGAGGTCCGCATGCCCGCTTCCAAGCAGAAGGTCGCACTGGCCGCCATCCTCGAGAAGGAGGGCTACATCTCGGGTTACTCCGTGGCGCCCGCCACCTCGGGTCCCGGCGAGGTGCTCACCATCTCGATGAAGTACTCGAACGATCGTCGCCGCACCATCTCGGGTCTGCGCCGCATCTCCACCCCCGGTCTGCGGATCTACCGCAAGAGCACCGAGGTCCCTCGCGTCCTCGGTGGCCTGGGTGTGGCCGTCCTGTCCACCAGCCAGGGGCTGATGACCGACCGCGAAGCGCGCAAGCGCAACGTGGGCGGCGAAGTCCTCTGCTACGTGTGGTGAGAAAGAGGATTCGTCATGTCTCGTATCGGTAAGGCACCCATCGCCGTGCCCGGCGGCGTCGATGTCGCCATCGACGGCGCACAGGTCACCGTGAAGGGCCCGAAGGGCACCCTCTCGCGCGGCATCCCCGGCGCCATCACGGTCCGCCAGGAAGAGTCGCAGCTCATCGTCGAGCGCCCGAACGACGAGCGGCAGAACCGCTCGCTGCACGGCCTCACCCGCACCCTCGTCAGCAACATGGTCGTCGGTGTCACCGACGGCTTCTCGAAGGAGCTCGAGATCATCGGCGTCGGTTACCGCGCCGAGGCCCTCAGCCCCACGCAGCTGCGCCTCGCCCTGGGTTTCAGCCACCCGGTGGTCATGGACGCCCCCGAGGGCATCACCTTCGAAGTGCCGACGCAGACCCGTGTCATCGTCAAGGGCATCGACAAGGAAGTCGTCGGCCAGGTGGCCGCCAACATTCGCGCCGTCCGCAAGCCCGAGCCCTACAAGGGCAAGGGTGTGCGCTACCTCGGCGAGAAGGTCCTGCGCAAGGCCGGCAAGACCGGTAAGAAGTGAGCGGAGAGAACTCATGAGCAACGTCGCACAGAAGCGCCGCAACGGTCGCATCATCCGCCACCGCCGCGTCCGCAAGAAGATCCACGGCACCGCGGCCCGTCCGCGCCTGGCCGTGTACCGGTCCAACAAGCACCTCATCCTGCAGGTCATCGACGACGAGACCGGCCGCACCCTGGTGTCGGCCACCACGAACGAAGCGTCGTTCCGCAGCGATACCGCCGGTGGCAACGTGGCTGCGGCCACCCGTCTGGGCCAGCTCGTCGCCGAGCGCGCCAAGGCAGCCGGCATCGACAAGGTCGTGTTCGATCGTGGTGGGTACGCCTACCACGGCCGCATCGCCGCAGTTGCCACTGCGGCCCGTGAAGCAGGTTTGGAGTTCTGATGGCCGGTCCCTCGAATTACGGCAACAACCGCAACGAAGAGCGGGCACCCGATCCGATGGGGCTGCGCGAGTCGCGCGTCATCACCATCAACCGCGTCGCCAAGGTCGTGAAGGGCGGTCGCCGCTTCTCGTTCACCGCGCTCGTGGTGGTCGGTGACGGCAACGGTCGCGTCGGCCTCGGCTACGGCAAGGCGAAGGAAGTGCCGCTGGCCATCCAGAAGGGCACCGAAGAGGCGAAGAAGAACCTCTTCGAGGTCCCGCTGGCCGGCAGCACCATCACCCACCCGATCATCGGCATCAACTCGGCCGGCCGCGTGCTCATGAAGCCCGCCGCCCCCGGTACCGGTGTCATCGCCGGTGGTGCCGCCCGCATCATCCTGGAAGAGGCCGGCGTCCACGACGTGCTCTGCAAGTCGCTCGGCTCGGCCAACGCCATCAACGTGGCCCGCGCCACCATCAACGGCCTCAAGTCGCTCCAGCGTCCCGACGAGGTGGCGGCCCGCCGCGGCCTCCCCGCCGACGAGTTCGTGCCCAAGGGCATGCTCAAGGCGTACGAGGATCGCAAGAAGCAGATCGCAGCAGGGGAGACCCACTGATGACTTCCGAGAAGACCCTCACCGTCACCCAGGTGCGTTCGGCCATCGGCAACAAGCCGAAGAACCGTGGCACCCTGCGCGCCCTCGGCCTGCGCAAGATCGGTGACACCAACACCCTTCCCGACCGTCCCGAGATCCGCGGGATGATCGCCCGCATCCCGCACCTCATCGAGGTGTCGGAAAACACGGAGAGCTGACATGCGCGTCGACGAACTTTCCCCCGCACCGGGGTCCAACAAGGCCAAGAAGCGCGTCGGTCGCGGCGTCGGCGGCAAGGGCGGCAAGACCGCCGGCGCCGGTACCAAGGGTCAGCACTCGCGTGGTCGTGGCAAGGTCGCTCGCGGCTTCGAAGGTGGCCAGATGCCCCTCAAGCAGCGCGTGCCGAAGCTGAAGGGCTTCAACAACCCGTTCCGTGTGGAGTACAGCCCCGTGAACCTCGATCAGATCGAGGCCATCGGTCAGGCCGAGGTGAACCCCGAGGTGCTCGTCGCCACGGGTCTGGTGCGCAAGAACACGTTCGTGAAGGTGCTCGCCCGCGGCGAGATCACCACCGCTGTCCACGTGACCGCGCACGCCGTGTCGAAGGCCGCTGACGCAGCCATCACCGCCGCAGGCGGTAGCGTCACGCTCCTGCCGCTGCCGTTCAAGCAGGGCCGTCCGCCTGTCAAGGGCAACCAGTTCACCAACCGCTGATCTGACCTCGGGTTCCTCCGAGCCCGACCTCGACCCCTGCTGGGAGCCAGCCTGTGTTCTCCAACCTGAAGAACGTCTTCCGGGTACCCGACCTGCGGAACAAGATCCTGTTCCTCATGGCGATGGTGGCGCTCTATCGCCTCGGCAACGCTGTGCGCGTGCCGGGCATCGACCGCGACGCCGTGCTGCAGTTCAAGAAGGGTGTCGAGTCGCAGGGCGCCCTGGGCTTCCTCGACATGTTCTCGGGCGGCGCCTTCGGCAGCTTCAGCATCTTCGCGCTCGGCATCATGCCGTACATCACGGCCAGCATCATCATGCAGGTCTTGGGTGTCGTCATCCCGAAGCTCGAGAAGCTGCAGCAGGAGGGTGCGGTCGGCCAGCGCAAGATCACGCAGTACACGCGTTACCTCGCCATCGGCATCGCCACGCTGCAGGCCACGGCCCTCACGTTCATCTTCGGCAACGGCAACGGCAACGCCTTCTTCGGTGCGGCCCAGCGTCTGCCGCAGAACATCAAGTTGCTGCCCGACGGCATGTGGCCGCGCGGCTACCTGGTCATCCTCACGTTGGTCGGCGGCACCGCCGCACTGATGTGGATCGGTGAGCTCATCAGCCAGCGCGGCATCGGCAACGGCATGTCGATGATCATCTTCGCCTCGGTGGTCAGCGGTCTCCCGTTCGGCTACTACTCCATCCTCCAGGAGAAGAGCTGGGTGCCGTTCACCCTGCTCGTCATCATGAGCATCGGCATCGTCATCGCCGTGGTCAGGGTGGAGTTGGCGCAACGGCGCATCCCTGTGCAGTTCGCGAAGCGTGTGGTCGGCCGGCGCATGTACGGCGGCCAGAGCACCTACATCCCGCTGAAGGTGAACCAGAGTGGCGTGGTGCCCATCATCTTCGCGAGCTCCATCCTCCTGCTCCCGGTGCTGCTCACCAACCTCCTCGGTGGCAACAGCGGCGAGGGCTGGCGTGCCGACATCCAGAAGTGGGTCGACACCTACCTGGTGAACAGCCAGAACTGGGTGTACATCACGCTGTTCTCGCTGATGATCGTGGCGTTCGCCTACTTCTACAACAGCATCGCCTTCGACCCCATCCGCCAGGCCGACCAGATCCGTCGTCAGGGTGGCTTCATCCCCGGCGTGCGCCCCGGTCCGCAGACCGAGCGCTACCTGGCCAAGGCGGTCAACCGCATCACCCTGCCGGGCGCGGTGTTCGTGGCCTTCATCGCCATCCTGCCGTACCTGCTGCTGTGGGCGTTCGGTGTGCGCAACTTCCCGTTCGCCGGTACCACGGTGCTCATCGCGGTGGGTGTGGCGCTCGAGTTGATGCGCCAGATCGACAGCCAGCTGATGCTGCGCAACTACGAGGGCTTCCTGAAGTGATCCCGGGCGCCCGGCTGATCCTGCTCGGGCGCCAAGGCGCTGGCAAGGGCACACAGTGCGTGCGACTGTCGCGCCACTTCGTCGTCCCTCACATCAGCACCGGCGACACCTTGCGTGCCGCCGTGCGTGAGGGCACCGAGCTCGGCGCGATGGCGAAGCGGGTGATGGACGAGGGTGGTCTGGTCAGCGACGAGATCATGGTCGGCATCGTGCGCGAGCGCCTGCTGCAGCCCGACGCGCTGGGCCGTGGGTACATCCTCGACGGGTTCCCGCGCACCGTGCCGCAGGCCGAGGCGCTCGACGACATCACCACCGACCTCCCGATCGACGTCGTGCTCGACCTCGACGTGCCGCGCGAGATGGTGCTCGAGCGCCTCTCGGCACGCCGTGTGTGCCGCGACTGCGGCACGAACTACGTGGCCCGTGGCGGCGAGAAGCTGCCGTGGATCTGCGAGGTGTGCGGCGGCGACGTGATGCAGCGCGACGACGACACGCCCGAGGCCATCGACCACCGCCTCGACCTGTACGAGCAGCAGACCTCCCCGCTCATCGAGTACTACAGCCGCAACGGTCGGCTGGCGGTCATCGACGGCGTGGGGCACCCCGACGAGGTCTTCCGCCGGCTCACGCAGGCGGTCGACGCAGCTCGCCGAGTGATCTGATGGCGCGCTTCGGCCGCAGCGGCATCCCGCGGCGCACGGCCGACGAGCTCCGCCACATGCGCGCCGCCGGACGCGTGGTCGCCGAGATGCACGCGGTCATCCGTGCTGCAGCCCGTCCGGGCGTGACGACGTTGCACCTCGACCGTCTGGCGCGCGAGGTCATCGAGCGCCGCAACGCGACGTCGAACTTCTTCGGCTACCACGGCTTCCCGGCAGTGATCTGCACGTCGGTCAACGACGAGGTCGTGCACGGCATCCCCTCCGATCGCGTGCTGCTCGAGGGCGACGTGCTGTCGGTCGACTGCGGCGCCATCGTCAACGGCTGGCATGGCGACGCGGCGTTCACGATGGGCGTGGGCAGCATCACGCCCGAGGCCCAGCACCTCATTGCCACGGCCGAGGCCGCGCTCGACGCGGCCATCGAGCAGATGCGGCCGCAGCGAACGCTCGGCGACATCGGCCACGCCATCCAGACGGTGGTGTCGAAGGCGGGCTACGGCAGCCCCCGCGACTTCTGCGGTCACGGCATCGGCACCGCGATGCACGAGGACCCCGATGTCGAGAACCGCGGCAAGGCGGGTCGCGGCCTCGCGCTGCAGCAGGGCGTGGTGCTGGCCATCGAGCCGATGCTCATCGCCGGTGGCGACGACGCGGTGCGCCAGCTGCGCGACGGCTGGACCGTGGTCACGGCCGATGGTTCGCTCGCGGCGCACACCGAGCACACCGTGCTCGTCGGCGAGCACGGCCCCGAGATCCTCACCCGTCCGTAGACCTTCTGGGCGTCGTTCGTCCCACTTCGGCTTCTGGGCGTGTTCCGTCCCGGAAACCGGGACGGAACACGCCCAGAACGGCGAGATCGTCAGCGGGTGGCGACGCCGTCGCGCACCACGGCGACGCCGTCGAACACGGTGTGGCGCACCTTGCCGCGCACGGTGCGACCGGCGTACGGCGTGTTGCGGCTCTTGCTCGCCAGGTTCGCGGGCACCACGGTCCACTCGGCCGTGGCATCGAACACGGCGAGGTTCGCCGGTTCGCCGGCCTGCACCGGGCGCCCGTGCCGATCGGCGACCCCGGCGATCGCGGCCGGGTTCCAGCTGAGCAGTGCGAGCACGCGCTCGATGGGCAGGCCGAGCTCGCCGACGGCCAGCGCCAGCGCGGTCTCCAGCCCGAGCATGCCGGGAGGTGCCTGGTCGAGCGGCGCCTCCTTGGTGTGCGGCGCGTGCGGTGCGTGGTCGGTGGCGATGGCGTCGATGGTGCCGTCGGCGAGGCCCGCCTTCAGCGCGGCGATGTCGTCGGCGGTGCGCAGCGGCGGGTTCACCTTGTAGACCGCGTCGTAGCTCTCGAGCAGTTCGTCGGTGAGGGTGAAGTGGTGCGGCGTCGCCTCGGCGGTGACGGGCAGCCCTTCGGCCTTCGCCTGGCGCACGAGCTCGACCGAACGGGCGGTGCTGAGGTGGAGGAAGTGCATCGGCACGCCGGTGAGGCGCATCAGCTCGATGTCGCGGAACAGCATCAGCTCCTCGGCGAGCGCCGGCCACCCGGGCAGACCGAGGCGGCTGCAGCACGAACCCTCGTGCATGACGGCGCCCTTCGTGAGCGACGCGACCTCGCAGTGCTGCGCCAGCACGATGCCGAGCGGCTTCGCGTACTCCAGTGCCCGACGCATCAGCTGCGCGTCCTGCACGCCGTTGCCGTCGTCGGTGAACAGGTGCACACCGGCGGCAGCGAGCTCGCCGTACGGGGCGAGCCGTTCACCGTTGCGGCCGACCGTGATGCAGCCCGACGGCAGTACCTCGCACAACCCGGCGCGGCGACCCTGCTCGCGCACGAACTCCACCACCGCCACGCTGTCCTGCGCGGGGTCGGTGTTCGGCATCGCGACGACGGCGGTGAACCCGCCGAGCGCGGCGGCGCGGCTGCCGGTCTCGATGGTCTCGGCCTCCTCCTTGCCGGGCTCGCGGAGGTGCACGTGCAGGTCGACGAAGCCGGCGCTGACGATGCAGCCGGTGGCGTCGAGCACGTCGTCGCCCGCGAGATCGGCCCCGACCTCCACGATGCGGCCGTCCTGCACGGCGACGTCGGCGCGACGCTCGCCCTGCTGGTCGACGACGGTGCCGCCGGTGATGACGAGGCGGGTCATTGCGAGTCTCCGATCGAGGCGGCGCTGCCCGAGCCGAGCAGCGTGAAGAGCACGGCCATGCGCACGGCGACGCCGTTCGTGACCTGTTGCAGGATGACCGAGCCGGGCAGCTCGGACGGGTCGACCACCATCTCGACGCCGCGGTTCATCGGGCCGGGATGCATGACGAGGGCGTGGGACGCCAGCTGTGCGGCACGGGCGGGCGTGAGGCCGTAGAGCGCCGAGTACTCCTCGAGCGACGGCAGCAGCGCGTCGTCCATCCGCTCGCGCTGCACGCGCAGCAGGTACAGCACGTCGATGTCGCCGACCAGCGAGTCGAGGTCCTGGCTCACGTCGACCGGCCAGCCGTCGAGCGACGGCGGCAGCAGCGTGGGCGGCGCGACCAGGGTGACGTGCGCGCCGAGCTTGGTGAACGCCTGCACGTCGCTGCGGGCCACCCGGCTGTGCTTGATGTCGCCGACGATGGCGATGTGCAGCCCGTCGAAGCCGTCGCGGCGGTTGAGCCCGGTACGGATGGTGTAGCTGTCGAGCAGCGCCTGGGTGGGGTGCTGGTGCCAGCCGTCGCCCGCGTTCACGATGCTGGCGTTCGTCCAGCGGGTGATCATCTGCGGCGCGCCGCTGCTCTTGTGGCGCACGACGAACGCGTCGACGCCCATCGCGCTGATGGTCTCGATGGTGTCGCGCAGGCTCTCGCCCTTGTTGACGCTGCTGCTCGACACGGCGAAGTTCATCGTGTCGGCGCTGAGTCGCTTCGCCGCAGTGTCGAAGCTGGTGCGGGTGCGCGTGGAGTCCTCGAAGAACAGGCTCACCACGTTCTTGCCGCGCAACGCCGGCACCTTGGGGATGGGACGGCTGCTCACCTCGACCATGTGGTCGGTGAGCTCGAGCAGGCGGTGGATGTCGTCGGCCGACAGGTCCTCGATGGAGAGCAGGTGCTTCATGCGATGGTCACCCCGTCGGCGGTGGCGGCGACGTTCTCGTCACGCGAGGTGGGCAGGTTCTTGCCGACGTAGTCGGGGCGGATGGGCAGCTCGCGGTGGCCGCGGTCGACGATGACGGCGAGTTGCACCGCTCGGGGTCGCCCGTACTCGTTGAGCGCCTCGAGCGCGGCGCGCACCGTGCGGCCGGTGAAGAGCACGTCGTCGGTGAGCACCACCGTGGTGCCGTCGAGCGAGCGGGGGATGTCGGTGACGCTGCCCGGCACGATGGGGCGCAGGCCGACGTCGTCGCGGTGGAAGCTGACGTCGAGCGACCCGACGGCGACGGGGTGCTGCGGGTCGATGCCGTGCAGGACCTCGCCGAGGGCCTCGGCCACCCACACGCCACCGCGTTGGAGCCCGACCAGCACCACCTCCTCGACGCCGTGGTTGCGCTCGACGATCTCGTGAGCGATGCGGGTGAGCGCGCGGCGTACGTCGTCGGCGCTCAGCACGGTGCGGTGCGTCATGGCTTCCTTTCACGTATGGGCCTCACAGGACCCATTTCACGTTCGTGGCGAGTCTACCCAACCAGGTCAGGCGAGGCGGGTGAGGTTGCCGTCCTCGAGGCGCAGCACCTGATCCGCGCGGTCGAAGGCCACGGCACGGTGGCTCACGGCGAGCACGGTCATGCCCGCCTCGGCGAGGTTGGTCCACAGCTGCAGCTCGGTCTCCACGTCGAGCGCGCTCGACAGGTCGTCGAGCACGACGAGCTCGGGGGAGTGCACCAACGCGCGGGCGGTGGCGACGCGCTGGCGCTGACCGCCCGACAGCCGCAGGCCGCGCGGACCGATCAGCGTGGCGGCACCCTCGGGCATCGCATCGATGTCGGCACGTACCGCGGCGAGGTCGAGCGCGAGCTCCAGCGATTCGACCGGCACCTCGCCGAGCGCGATGTTGTCGGCCACCGAGTCGCTGATGAGCTGCGGCACCTGCGGCAGGAACGCTGCGTTGGGCGGCACGAAGAACGCCGACGGTTCGGTGACCTCCTCGCCGTTCCACGTGATCGATCCCGTCACCTCCGCGTCGTGGGCGAGGCCCAGCAGCGCGCGCAGCAACGTGGTCTTGCCGCCACCGATGGGGCCGGTGATGACGGTGAACGTGCCCCGCTCGATGACCAGGTCCACACCGGTGACGCCGCCGCCGGTGGGGTAGGTGGCGCTGAAGCCCGACACCTCGAGCCGCTCGAGCGCGGTGCGGCGCGGCCGTTGCGGCGCGAGCCGGTGGTTCGCCTCGCCGCGGCCGATGGGCAGGGTCCGCTCGTGCACCACGTTCTTCACGTCGGCGTCGGCCACGAGGCCGCGCATGCGCTCGAACGCCACGCCGGCCTGCTTGCGTCGGGCGAGGAGGCGCCCGATCATGCGCGGCAGGAAGCTGAGCCAGCCCATGTAGGCGGTGAACACCGCGAGCGAGCCGACATCGAACGCGCCGGAGGCGAGTGCACCAGCGGTGGTGAGCAGCACGAGACCGAGGCCTACGTCGGCGGCGCCCTGCGCGAAGGCCTGCACCCCGTCGTCGAGCACGCGGTCGCGCACGGCGGTGTGGCGGCGGGCGTCGACGAGCGTGGTGAGGTGTGCGAGTGCGGGTTCGACCGCGTCGTTCACCTTCACCGTCGTTGCCGCCGCCATCACGTCGCCGACGAAGCCGCTGACGGCACCGGCGGCGGCGCGGTCGGCGGCGCGGTACCGCTTGATGCGCGTGTCGAGTGCGCGGGTGCCGATGGCCACGGCGGTGAGCGGGATGGCCAGGATGGCGGCCGCTGCCGGGTCGATGCTGCCGAGCACGAAGCCTGCGAGCGCCGTGAAGATGACGCCGGCGCTCACGTCGACCATGCCGTCGACGAACATCGTCACGTCCTCGACGTCGTCGCGGAAGTTGGTGATGGCCTCGCCCGCGGAGCCGACCGGTTGCCCTGCTTCGGGACCACCGCTGGCCAGTTGGGCAGCGAGGAGGTTGGCGCGGATGAACGACTGCATGTGCACCCACGCCTTCGTCCACGTGAGCGCGCCCCAGTGGATGCTGGTCATGCGGAGCACGTCGACGACCAGCACGGCGGCCGCGAACCAGTACACCTGCGAGGTGTTGCCCTGTTCGAGCGCGCGGAACGCGCCGCCGAGCAGGTAGCCGGTGAGCACCGGGAACGTGAAGAACAGCGTGAACAGGCCCCAGCCGACCCAGAAGGCGGCGGGGCGGTGCTGGGTGACGCGCCACGCGAGGCGCCACACACCGGGGGAGCGGCTCATGACAGCAGCTCCATGTCGTCGTCGACCTCGCCGGCGTCGTGCGGCTCGAGCGCCACCTCGAGCAGGTGGTGGAAGCGGCTGGTGACGTCGGCGGCCAGCTCGTCGCGCGAGCCGTGCTCGAGCACGCGGCCGCGGTCGAGCACGAGGATCTCGTCGACGTGGCGGAGCGTGCTCAGCCGATGGGCGATGACCAGGGTGGTGCGCCCGGCCATCAGCGCGGTGACCGCGGCGTCGAGCCGGGCCTCGGTCTCGGGGTCGACCCGGGCGGTGGCCTCGTCGAGCACCACCAGGTCGGGGTCGCGCAGCCACACCCGGGCCAGCGCGAGCAGCTGCGCCTCGCCCGCCGACAGGCCGGCACCGCCGGCGCCGAGCTCGCGGTGGATGCCCGCGGCGACGAGCGCGCCGAGGCCGGCCTGCTCGAGGGCCTGCTCGACCGCGGCGTCCGACGGCGTCGGGTCGAACAGCGTGACGTTGTCGCGGATGGTGCCCGAGAACAGCTCCACCTCCTGGGGGATCATCGCCACCCGGCGGCGCAGCTCGGCCATCGGGATGTCGGCGATCGGCACGCCGCCCAGCCGCAGCACGCCGCCCGTGGCCTCGACCAGCCGCAGCACGAGCCGCGACAGCGTGGTCTTGCCGCTGCCGGTGCGACCGACGATGCCCATCGACCGGCCGGCGCCGAGCGTGAGGTGGATGTCGTCGAGCACGGCCTCGCCGTCGCCGTAGTCGAACGAGAGGTGGTCGAACGCCACCGAGAGCGGCCCGGCTACGGGCACCACGGTGCCGTCGTCGACCACGGCGGGCTCCACCGCGAGGAGGTCGATGACGCGCACCATCGCGCCGTTGGCCTTCTGGATGGTCTCGAGCTCGTGCACCACGTCCTCCAGTGGACGCTCGAGCAGCAGGACGTACTGGAACAGCAGGAATGCGGTGCCGACGGTGATGGAACCGGCCGACACGAGCGCGGTGCCCGCCACGAGTGCGGCCACCGAGCCGATGGAGAGGGCGCCCTGGACGGCCCACCACAGCCGCAGGAACGCGCTCTCGCGCCGCACCGCGCTGCGCATGGTGCGGCTGCTCTCGTCGATGAAGCGCCACATCGCGTGTCGTCCCGCCCCGTTGGCGCGGAGGTCCTCGGCGGCGGTGAGGCGTTCCTCGATGCCGCCGTACAGCGCGGCGTAGGCGCCCATCTCGTCGCTCGACTCGCCGACGGCCCGGTGCCGACCGCGCACGACCACCGACCCGGCGGCCACCACGTACACGGCGGCGCCGACCGCGAGCCGCCAGTCGATCACGGCCAGCACGACGAGCATCCCGGTCACGACGGCGGCCGCACCGGTGATCTTCGGCACCACCCGGCCGAGGAAGTCGCTCACCGAGGTGACGTCGCCGTCGACGCGTTGGATGAGCTCGCCGGGCGTGTGGGTGCGGTGGAACTCGTGGTCGAGTCCGAGCACGTGGCGCGCCATCGTGAGGCGGATGGTGTTGGTGGTGCGCCAGGCCGTGACCGTCGCGAACCAGGCGACCGACACCATGATCAGCTGCGTCAGCACGGCGATGGCCAGGAACAGCAGTGCGGCGCGGGTGATGCGCGAGGCCGCGTCGTCGCCGCCCTCCGTGGCGATGTCGACGATGCGCCGCACCACCAGCGGCCCGGCGAGCGACAGTGCCGACGACAGGGCCACCAGCGCGCCGAGGCCGGCCCAACGCCGGGCGTCGGGCCGCAGCAGCGCCGCGAGGGCGCGCCAGCGAGAGGTGGGTGTCGTCATCGGCCCAGTCTTCCCGCGTCGGCCGCCGGATGGTGTCCGATTTTCCGAGGACGGCCCGGTTCGGAATGCCCCGACCGGCCCGCGCAGGCTTGCTACGGTGCCCGGAAGAATCGCGCGAAGAGGGGCTTGGTGTTCAGTCCCCCGGGCGGTAGCATTGCTCCTCGGCCCTCATGCGCCATGCCCGCCTCGGCGTGCACCGGCACATGGTCCGTCCGCCAGGGACGGGCATCTGGAGGGCGGCTTCGACATCTTGAACGCCGCGTTTCGCTCTGGGTCCGTATTTTTCCCCACCGATCGAGGAGGCAGTTCTGCCGAAGCCCAAGGACGACGCAATCGTGCTCGAAGGCACGATCCTCGAGTCTCTCCCGAACGCCATGTTCCGGGTGGAGCTCGAGAACGGCCACAAGGTGTTGGCGCACATCTCCGGCAAGATGCGGATGCACTACATCCGCATCCTCCCCGGCGACAAGGTGCAGGTGGAACTCACTCCGTACGACCTCACCCGAGGTCGCATCACGTATCGATACAAGTAAGAACTCACAAGGTCTCGAGAAAGCACGTCACCATGAAGGTCCGACCGAGCGTCAAGAAAATCTGCGAGAAGTGCAAGGTCATCCGCCGCCACGGCAGCGTGCGCGTGATCTGCGAGAACCCCCGTCACAAGCAGCGCCAGGGCTGAAAGAGAAGATCGCACGATGGCACGTATTTCCGGCGTCGACATCCCCCACGAAAAGCGGTTGGAGATTTCGCTCACCTACATCTTCGGTATCGGCAAGCCCACGGCGCAGCGCATCTGCGCCGACACGGGGCTGAACCCGAACGAGCGCGTTCGTAACCTCACCGAGGACGAGATCAACAAGATCCGTGCCTGGGTGGATGCGAACATCACCGTCGAGGGCGACCTGCGCCGCGACGTGGCGCAGGACATCAAGCGCAAGATCGAGATCGGGTGCCTCCAGGGCGTGCGTCACCGCAAGGGCCTGCCCGTGCGTGGTCAGCGCACCCACACCAACGCCCGTACCCGTAAGGGTCCGAAGAAGACCGTCGCCAACAAGAAGAAGGCTGTGAGGAAGTAATGGCGAAGCCGAAGCCGGGCGGTCGCCGCCCCCGCAAGCGCGAGCGCAAGAACGTCACCAACGGTGTCGTCCACATCAAGAGCTCGTTCAACAACACCATCGTGTCCATCACCGACACCGAGGGCAACGTCATCAGCTGGGCATCGTCCGGCGGCGTCGGCTTCAAGGGCTCGCGCAAGAGCACGCCCTTCGCCGCGCAGATGGCCGCCGAGAAGGCTGCCCGCGCTGCGATGGAGCACGGCCTCCGCCGCGTCGAGGTGCAGGTGAAGGGCCCGGGCTCGGGCCGCGACACCGCCGTCCGCAGCATCCAGAACACCGGCATCGAGGTCACCTCGATCAAGGATGTCACCCCCGTCCCCCACAACGGCTGCCGTCAGCCCAAGCGTCGCAGGACCTGATCCCATGGCTCGTTACACCGGACCGAAGGTGCGCGTCTCGCGCCGCCTCGGCATCAACATCTACGAGAACGAGAAGGGCCGCAAGGCACTCGATCGTCGCCCCTTCCCGCCCGGCGCGCACGGCCGCACCCGTCGCCGCAACGCCGGCAGCGAGTACCTGGCCCAGCTCCAGGAGAAGCAGAAGGCGAAGTACATCTACTGCGTCCTCGAGCGTCAGTTCCGCAACACCTACGAAGAGGCCGTGCGTCTGCAGGGCCCCACGGGTGAGAACCTGCTCCGTCTGCTCGAGCAGCGCCTCGACAACATCGTGTACCGCGCCGGTTGGGCCTCCACCCGTCCGCAGGCCGGTCAGTTCGTCAGCCACGGCCTCATCCAGGTCAACGGCAAGCGCGTCGACATCCGTAGCTACCGCGTGAAGAAGGGCGACGTCGTCTCGTTGTCCCCGAAGGCGCAGGCGATGATCGTCATCCAGCACAACCTCGACGTCCTCGACCGTTCGGTCGTGGGTTGGCTCGAGGTCGGCGATGGTGGGAAGCAGGTCACGGTTCGCGACCTTCCCCAGCGCGAGCACATCGACGTGCCCGTGCGTGAATCGCTCATCGTCGAGTTGTACTCGAAGTAATCCGGCCACCTTCCCCGTCCCAGAGGCAGACCAAATGCTCGTCATTCAGCGTCCCACCGTCGAGGCCCTCGGCGAAGACCACCCCAGCCGCCAGCGGTTCGCCGTCGGCCCGCTCGAGCCCGGCTTCGGCCACACCATCGGCAACTCGCTGCGCCGCACGCTGCTCAGCAGCATCCCCGGCGCGGCCATCACCTCGGTCCGTTTCGACGACGCGTTGCACGAGTTCGACACCATCGCGGGCATCGCGGAGGACGTCACCGACATCATCCTCAACATCAAGGACATCGTGGTCACCTCGACGTCCGACGAGGAAGTCACGCTGCGTCTCGACGTGCGTGGCCCGGCCGACATCACCGCCGGCGACATCAAGTGCCCGAGCGAGATCGAGATCCTCAACAAGGACCTCCACATCGCCACGCTCAACGGCAAGGCCCGTCTGGCCGTCGACCTCACGGTCGGCCGTGGCCGCGGCTACCTCAGCAGCGACCGCGACGCCCAGAACCGCACCATCGGTGTGGTGCCGGTCGATGCGATCTTCTCGCCGGTGCGCCGCGTGATGTTCGAGATCGAGCCCACCCGCGTGGAGCAGAGCACGAACTACGAGCGCCTGGTGCTCGACATCCAGACCGACGGCAGCATCACGCCGCGCGAAGCCCTGGCCTCGGCCGGCGCCACGCTGCGTTCGCTGGTCGACCTGGTGGCGAACCTCAGCGACGAGCCCCAGGGCCTCGAGCTCGGCGAAGTGGCCAGCACGGCCAACACCTCGCCCGACCTCGACCTGCCCATCGAGGACCTCGATCTGTCGGAGCGCCCGCGCAACTGCCTGAAGCGCGCCCAGATCAACACGGTGGGCGAACTGCTCACCAAGACCGAAGACGACCTGCTGAACATCACCAACTTCGGGCAGAAGAGCCTCGACGAAGTGAAGCAGAAGCTCGACGAGCGCGGCCTCACGCTGCGCGGCTGAGCAGAAGATCTGTAAGAGGAGAGAGAAGTCATGCCTGCAACCCCTCGCCGGGCCCGCAACTTCGGCGGTAGCTCGCAACACCAGAAGCTGATGATGGCCAACCTGGCCGCGTCGCTCATCGCTGCCGAGGCGATCGTCACCACCGAGGCCAAGGCCAAGGCGCTGCGTCCGATCGCCGAGAAGCTCATCACCAAGGCCAAGAAGGCCCAGGAGGAAGGTCCGATGCGGGTTCACCGCATCCGCCAGATCCAGGGTTACCTCGGCGACAAGGAGATGACGCACAAGCTCGTCACCGACGTGGCGCCTCGCTACAGCGAGCGCAACGGTGGCTACCTGCGCATCCTGAAGCTCGGTCCGCGCCAGGGCGACAATGCGCCCATGGCTCGCGTCGAGCTCGTCTGATCCGACGATCTTTCGTTCGAAGGGCGGTGTCCTGCGGGACACCGCCCTTCGTCGTTTTGCGAATCGTCAACGCCGTTTTCGGTGGTGCGCTCGGGTGACCTAGTGTTCGGCCCGATTCCGCGAGCCATTCGAGGTCCCATGCGTTTCCGTTTGATTCCCCGTGACGAGAGCTTCTACCCGATGTTCGACCAGCAGGCTCAGCTCGCTGCCGACACCGCTGTGGTGCTCTCGCAACTCATCACCTCGCTGCCGCTGTCGGCCGAACAGGTCGATGCCGTGGTGGCCGCCGAGAAGAAGGGTGACGCGGTGCTGCGCGACGTGCGCAACAACCTCGAGCACTCCATCGTGACGCCGTTCGACCGCGAGGACATCCAGTCGCTCGCGAACGCGCTCGACGACGTACTCGACGAGATGCGCGCCACGGCCGACAACGCGTTCCAGCACAACATCGGCACGCCGCTGCCGGGCATCGGTGGGTTGCTGCAGTTGCTGGTCGACATCACGGCGAAGAACGTGCAGCTCGTGCACGGGCTGCGCACGCTGCGCGACCTGAACCCCCTGATCGACGAGATCGAGCGCCTCGAGAGCGAGGCCGACACGCAGTACCGCAAGGTGATGGCCGAGCTGTTCAGCGGACGTCACGACGCACTCGACATCCTCCGCTGGAAGGACGTGGTGGAGTCGATCGAGAGCGCCATCGACGCCGTGGAGGACGCGAGCGACGAGGTGCAGTCCATCGCGGTGAAGCACGCCTGATCATGTCGACGACCGATCTCCTGGTCATCGTGGTCGTCGGGATCGCGTTGATCTTCGACTTCGTCAACGGGTTCCACGACGCGGCGAACTCCATCGCCACCATCGTCGCCACCCGCGTGTTGAAGCCGTGGCAGGCCGTCATCTGGGCCGCGTTCTTCAACTTCATCTCGTTCCTCGTGCTGCCGCTGGCGGTGGCCAACACCATCGCGAAGATCGTCGACCCCGACGTGGTGTCGATCGGCCTCGTGTTCGCAGGTCTGGTGGGCGCCATCTTCTGGAACGTGCTCACCGCATGGCTGGGCCTGCCGTCGTCGTCGTCGCACGCGCTCATCGGTGGCATGGTGGGCGCGGGTGTGGCGAAGGCCGGCTGGGACGTGGTGAACATGGAGTCGCTGCGCAAGACCGCGGCGTTCATCGTCTACTCGCCGCTCATCGGCCTCGTGCTCGGCTTCAGCCTCATCATCATCGTGTCGTGGTCGGTGTACCGGTTCAAGAACCGCAACCGCGTCAACAAGAGCTTCCGCGGCATGCAGTTGCTGTCGGCCGCGGCGTTCAGCATCGGGCACGGTGCGAACGACGCACAGAAGACGATGGGCATCATCGTGGCGTTGCTCATCGGTGCCGACAAGCTCGACTCGTCGGTGCTCGACAACTCCGAGGCCATCCCGCTGTGGATCGTGCTGTCGTGCCATGCGGCCATCGCGCTCGGCACCATGACGGGCGGCTGGAAGATCGTGAAGACGATGGGCACGAAGCTCACCAAGCTCGAGCCGATGGGCGGCGTGTGCGCCGAGAGCGCCGCCGCAGCCACGTTGTTCTTCGCCTCGTACAACGGCATCCCGGTCAGCACCACGCACACCATCACCGGTGCCATCGTCGGTGTCGGGTCGGCGAACCGCCTGTCCGCCGTGCGCTGGGCGGTGGCCCGTCGTGTGGTGTGGGCGTGGGTGCTCACCATTCCGGGTTCGGCGCTGGTGGCCGTGCTCACCTACTGGATCGTGCAGGTGCTCTCGTGATCGACAAGCGCGCGGTGTTCTTCTTCGTGTCGGCGCTCGTGTCGGTGGCCATGATGCCGCTGCTGCCCGACGACCCGAAGCACGTGTGGTTGCAGCGCACGCCGATCGTGCTGGTCGTGGCGCTGGTCATCCTGGGCATCCTGTCGTGGCTCGACCACTGGTCGCGCCACCGCACGCACGACTGACCCCGCAGTCGAGCCCCGCCGTCGTAACCTTGCTGGCCGTGCCCCGCCGCGCCCGCCATCCTCTTGCCGTGCTCGCGGGCGTGGCACTGGTGCCCGCCGCCGTGCTCGGTGGGCTCTACGTGTTCGCCGATGGTCGGGTCGACGAGGTCGCCGTGCCGGTGGCCACCACGACCACCGCGGCTGCCGACGCCACGGCGACGACCACCGCGACCTCGCTGGCCACCCCGCTGATGTCGGTGCGGCGCTCGCCGACGCCGCTCGCGGTGGATCGCCGCGAGGACGTGCTGCTGGAAGCGGTGCAGTCGTTGAGCACCTCCGTCGACGCGTCGTCGTGCATGGCGGTGGGCATCGACGGTCGGCTGGTCGCCGGCACGAACACCGCGTCGTCCGTCATCCCGGCCAGCAACCTGAAGGTCGTCGTGGCCGCGGTGGCGGTCGACGTGCTGGGCGCGGGCAGCGTGTTCACCACGAAGGTGGTAGGCCCGGCGCCGGTGAACGGGGTGGTCGAGGGCGACGTGTACGTGGTGGGTGGTGGCGACCCCGTGCTGAGCGAGGCGTGGTACACCGAACCGTCGGCGACGCGGAAGCGGCCGCCCATCCACGCGACGAGTGCCGAGACACTCGTGAAGGCACTCACCGCATCGGGCATCACCGCCGTCGACGGCTCGGTCATCGGCGACGGCACGCGCTACGACGACGAACGGCACCCTCCCGGGTGGAGCGACGACATCATCGCCACCATCGACGGCGTGCCGGTGGGCGGCCTCGTGATCGACGACTCCATCACCCAGGCCGGCGGCATTAACGCCGACCCTGCCGCGAGTGCAGCGTCGGCGTTCCGGCGAATGCTCCGCGACGCAGGCATCACCGTGTCGGGGCGTGCCACCGCAGGTGCCGCGCCCGCCGATGCGGCGGTGCTCGCCACGGTGACGTCGGCCCCGCTGTCCGACATCGTGAACGAGATGCTCGCCACCTCCGACAACCTCACCGCCGAGATGCTGGTGAAGGAGATCGGCCTCGCCACGTCGGGCCAGGGCACCCGCGAGGCGGGCCTCGCCGCCATCGCCGCGAAGCTCACCGAATGGGGTGTGCCCGAGGGCAGCGTGGTGCTCACCGACGGTTCGGGGCTGTCGCGCGACAACCGCATCACCTGTGCGTCGCTGCTGCAGGTGCTGCAGCGCGGCACCTCCACCGACGTGGTGGGCGCCGGCCTGGCGGTCGCCGGGCAGGACGGGTCCACCCTCGACGGCAAGTTCGAGGAGGCCGGACTCGCCGGGGTGCTGCGCGCCAAGACCGGCAGCCTGCGCGAGGTGAAGGCGCTGTGCGGCTACTTCCCGGCGGGCGAGGGCGAGGTGGCGTTCGTGCTCATCCTCAACGGGCCGTCGGCCACCGCGTTCGAGGGCCCGTGGCAGCAGCTCGGCCAGGTGCTGACGACCGTGGGCGCGGTGCCTGCGGCCGACGCGCTGGCTCCCGTCCAGCCCTAGGCTGCACCCATGTCCCGCCGAGCCCGGCTCACCGTCGCGTACGTGGGCACCGACCTGCACGGGTTCGCCGAGGCCGACGGCGTGGGCACCGTGATGGGCGAGCTGCGCGGCGCGATCGAGCGCATCGTCCGCCAACCCGTGGCCCCGGTGGGCGCGGGCCGCACCGACGCCGGCGTCCACGGATGGGGGCAGGTCGTGAGCCTCGACCTGCCCGACGACACCGACCTGGCCGATCTGCAGCGGCGGGTCAACAAGCTGTGCGCGCCCGCGATCGCCGTGCGCGACGCCGCCTGGACCGCCGACCCGGAGTTCAACGCTCGGTTCAGCGCGCAGTGGCGCCACTACCGCTACCACGTGCTGGCGGCACCGGTGCCCGATCCGTTCCTCGCCGGCACGGCGTGGCACGTGCCGCAGCCGTTGAACCTGTGGGCGATGCAGCTGGCGTGCGATCCGCTCATCGGCGAGCACGACTTCGCCTCGTTCTGCCGTCGGCCGAAGGTGGCCGAGGGCGCCACCCCGCCGTCGCTGCGGCGTCGCGTCATCAGCGCCGACTGGCGCGCCGTGCCCGACGACCACCCCGGTCTGCTGCGGTTCGAGATCCGCGCCAACGCCTTCTGCCACCAGATGGTGCGCTCCATCGTCGGCACCCTGGTCGACGTCGGGCAGGGCAAGCTCCACGCCGGCGACGTGCGCGGCATCATGCTGCAGCGCGACCGACGGGCCGCCGGCACGGTGGCGCCGCCGCACGGGCTGGTGCTCTGGGAGGTCGGCTATCCGCCCGAGGAGGGCGACGCGCGGCCCGCGAACGGCGGATCCGCGCCGATTTCGGGGTCCTGAGGCCGGTTTTCCGCGCGATCCTGGCCTGGTCGTTTGTCGTTCCCGCCGCGACGCCCGTATCATTGCACGGTTCCTCGGGCGCTCTTGGGCTGCCCGCACATTCGAAGGTTCGTACATGAGCACCACGTATTCACCGAAGGCCAGCGAGATCACCCGCGCCTGGCACGTCATCGACGCCGAGGGCATGGTGCTCGGTCGTCTGTGCACCGAGGCCGCCCGCGTCCTGCGTGGCAAGCACAAGCCGACGTTCGCCCCGCACATCGACACGGGCGACCACGTCATCATCATCAACGCCGACAAGGTGGTGCTCACCAAGGGCAAGGCCGGCGCGAAGCGCGTGTGGCGCCACTCGGGTTACCCGGGCGGCATCAAGAGCGAGACCTACCAGGAGCTCCTCGGCCGCGACGCCGCCCAGGCGGTGCGCAACAGCGTGAAGGGCATGCTGCCCCACGGCCCGCTCGGCCGTCAGCAGATCAAGAAGCTGAAGGTGTACGCCGGTCCCCAGCACCCGCACACCGCACAGAACCCCGTCGTCCTCGAGATCCCCGCGGCCAAGGCCCGCTGAGCACCAAAGGCATTAGGTAGATCAACATGGCCACGAAGCCGCTCACCCAGACCACCGGCCGCCGCAAGGAAGCCGTTGCCCGCGCTCGCCTGCGCCCCGGCACCGGCGTCCACACCATCAACGGCAAGGCGTTCGACCAGTACTTCCCGACCGCCCTCCAGCGGATGATCGTCACCGAGGCGCTGCGCGTCGTCGAGGCCGAGGAGGCCTACGACGTCGATGCCACGCTGCACGGCGGCGGCGTCACCGGCCAGGCCGGTGCACTGCGCATGGCCATCGCCCGTTCGCTCGTGGAGCTCGATCCCGAGGCCCGTCCGGCGCTGAAGAAGGCCGGCCTGCTCACCCGCGACCCCCGTCGCAAGGAGAGCAAGAAGTACGGTCTGGTCAAGGCCCGCAAGGCCAAGCAGTACACGAAGCGCTGATTCCTGCGCTGCTCGATTCGCCCTCGGCTCCTGCCGAGGGCGTTCGTGCTTTTGGACCCATCGGAGGACCACCGACGTGACGCTGAAGTTCGGCACCGACGGGGTGCGCGCCGTGGCGCTCACCGAGCTCACCACCGACTACGCCACCGCGCTCGCGCGTGCGGCGGCCTCCGTGCTCGGTGGCGGCCGGTGGCTGGTGGGCCGCGACACACGTGAGTCGGGCCCGCTGCTCGAGCACGCCGTGCTGGCCGGCCTGGTGGCCGGCGGGGCCGAGCCCGTGTCGGTCGGTGTGGTGCCCACGCCCGCGCTGGCGTGGCTGGCGGCCGAGACCGGTTGCCCGGCGGCGATGATCACCGCGTCGCACAACCCGTGGCACGACAACGGGGTGAAGATCTTCGGCACCGGCGGCGTGAAGTTGCCCGACGCCACCGAGCGCGCCATCGAGGCCGTCCTCCACACCCCCGCGAACTCAAGTTCGCGGGAGACGCCCGCGAACATAAGTTCGCGGGAGACCGGGGGTGCGAGCTTCTGGGACCGCGGGGTGGAGGGGTACGTGCGGCACCTCGTCGACGCGCACGGTTCGCTGCGCGGGTTGCGGGTGGTGCTCGACGCCGCCAACGGCGCGATGAGCGACGTGGCGCCGGCGGTGTTCGCCGCGCTCGGTGCCGACCTCACGGTCATCCATGCCGCGCCCGACGGCCGCAACATCAACCACGAGTGCGGCGCGACGCACACAGCCTCGTTGTCGGCCGCCGTGGTGGCACACCACGCCGACCTCGGCCTGGCGTTCGACGGCGATGGCGACCGGGTCATCGCGGTCGACCACCTCGGGCGCGTGATCGACGGCGACCGGCTCATCGCGCTCGCCGCGCTGCAGTTGCGCGAGACCGGCGCGTTGCGTCACGACACGGTGGTGGTCACCGTGATGAGCAACATCGGGTTCCACCGCGCCATGGAGGCCGCCGGCATCCATGTGGTCACCACCGCGGTCGGCGACCGGTACGTGCTCGAGGCGCTCGACGGTGGCGGGTTCAGCGTGGGTGGCGAGCAGAGCGGTCACATCATCTACCGCGACATCGCCACCACCGGCGACGGTCTGCTCGCCGGGCTGCGGCTCGCCGAGTACGTGCACGGCCACCACGACACGTTGGCCCACCTCGCCGCCACGGTGATGACCGGCTACCCGCAGGTGCTCGTGAACGTGAAGGTGGCCCAGCGGCATCCGCAGGCCGCCGACGAGCTCGCCTCCGAGATCGCGGCCGCCGAGGCCGAGCTCGGTGGTGACGGTCGCATCCTGGTGCGCGCCAGCGGCACCGAGCCCCTCGTCCGCGTGATGGTGGAGGCCGCCAGCGACGAGCTGGCGCAGCGCGTCGCGCACCACCTGGCCGACGCCGTGCAGCAGCGCTTCGGGTGACCTGCGCCCCCGGCGCAACCCACCCTCGGTAACCTGTTCGTCATATGTGCGGCATCGTTGCGATCGTGTCCCGTCCGTCCA
Organism: Actinomycetota bacterium; assembly: GCA_039796575.1. GTDB lineage: Bacteria > Actinomycetota > Acidimicrobiia > Acidimicrobiales > Ilumatobacteraceae > UBA668. The sequence continues at coordinate 27,627 of JBDKJP010000048.1, read as the reverse complement.
CTCGGCCGGTGCCTGCCGCGAGCGAGCTGCTCGACCTGCTCGATCGGGCGGTCGACAGCCCGGTGCTGGTCGACGCCGCGGTGTCGGTGGCCGAGGTCGACCGGTTGCTGAAGGGTGTGCCGGGCGCGTTGGCACTGGCGGGTCGTCGTGAGCTGGTGGCCGGCCTGACCTCGCGACTCGACCAGATCGAGGCGCGCATCGCCGCCCGCGACGCCGAGCTCGAGGTGGCCGCGGGGCTGTCGGTCGACGACATCGAGGCGGCCAACGCCGAACTGCTGGCGCTGCGCGACGCGGTGTGGGCCGTGCGCCGCGACCGCATCCGCACTGCCGACGCCGTTGCCGACTTCGCCGGTCGCGAGCCCGGCGCCGCTGCCGTCGCCGGCTACCTGGCGGTGCAGCAGGCCCTCTCGGCCATCGATCGCATGGAGGTGCGCGGCCGCGACAGCGCCGGCATCCACGTCTTCGTGTGGCACCACGGGCTCGACGCCACCGACCCGGCGGTGAAGGCGCTCATCGCGGCCCGCCTCACCGACCCGCTGTTCCAGAACGGCTCGGTGCGCCTCGCCGGCGAGTGCCTCAGCTTCGTCTACAAGGCCGCCGCCGAGATCGGCGAGCTCGGCGACAACGTGAAGGCGCTGCGTGCCGCGGTGCGTGCCGACCAGCTGCTGCGCCTCGCGCTGTCGTCGCCGGACGCTCGTGTGTCGGTGCTCGGGCACACCCGCTGGGCCAGCGTCGGCATCATCTCCGAGCCCAACTGCCACCCGGTGAACGGTGAGCAGAGCGAGCAGCGCGGCGGCGAGGAGTGCCCGTACACGGTGGCGGTGCTCAACGGCGACGTCGACAACCACGCCGACATCAAGGTGAACCACAACCTGCGCATCGCCGGCCCCATCACCACCGACGCGAAGGTCATCCCCGCCGTCATGGCGCTGCAGGCGCAGAAGGGTCACGACCTCGCCGAGTCGTTCCGCCGTACGGTGGCGGAGTTCGAGGGCAGCGTGGCCATCGGCGCGCAGGCCGCCGACTCGCCGGGCAGCGTGTACCTCGCGCTGCGCGGCAGCGGTCAGGCGCTCTACGTCGGTCTGGCCGACGACCTGTACATCGTCGCGAGCGAACCGTACGGCGTGGTCGAGGAGACCGCGCACTACCTGCGCGTCGACGGCGAGACGCCGTCCGCCAGCGGCAGCCGCGGCCAGGTGTTCGTGCTCGACGGCGACCGCGCCGGCGAGCTGGCGGGTGTGCGGCGCATGGCGTACGACGGCACCGACCTGCCCATCGGCGAGCACGAGGTGGTCACCGCGCAGGTCACCACGCGCGACATCGACCGTGGCTCGGCGCCGCACTTCCTGCTGAAGGAGATCGGCGAGGCACCGAACAGCTTCCGCAAGACCCTGCGTGGCCGCGTGCAGGACACGCCGCAGGGCCTGCGCGCCGAGCTCGGCGAGCGGTCGTTCCCTGCCGCCATCGCCGCACGGCTGGCCGACGGCAGCATCACCAAGGTGCGCGTCATCGGCCAGGGCACGGCCTTCGTGGCCGGCAGCAGCATGGCCGCCGTGCTCGACGACCTCACCGTCGGCGCGCTCGACACCGATGCCATCACGGCCACCGAGCTCTCGGGCTTCCACCTCCGCCTCGACATGAGCGACACGCTCGTGGTGGCCGTCAGCCAGAGCGGCACCACCACCGACACCAACCGTACGGTCGACCTGGCGCGTGGCCGCGGCGCGTCGGTGCTGGCCATCGTGAACCGCCGCGGCAGCGACCTCACCGACAAGGCCGACGGCGTGATGTACACCAGCGACGGCCGCGACGTGGAGATGAGCGTCGCCAGCACGAAGGCGTTCTACGCGCAGGTCGCCGCCGGCGTGCTGCTCGCGTGCGCCATCGCCGAGGCCGCCGGCAAGGGCTCGACGCACCGGCGTCACGAGCTGCTCGCGTCGTTGCGCACGTTGCCCGACGCGATGACCCAGGTCATCGCGAACCGTCCGGCCATCGCCGAGGCAGCGCGTCGCTTCGCACCCGCGAAGCGCTACTGGGCGATCGTCGGCAACGGGCCCAACACCGTCGCGGCCGAAGAGGTGCGCATCAAGCTCAGCGAGCTCTGCTACAAGAGCATCGCCTGCGACGTCACCGAGGACAAGAAGCACATCGACCTGTCGAGCGAGCCGCTCATCCTGGTGTGCGCCGCCGGTCTGGTCGGCGGCACGGCCGACGACGTGGCGAAGGAAGTGGCCATCTACAAGGCCCACAAGGCCACGCCCATCGTGGTGGCCACCGATGCCGACGAACGCTTCGCCGGCGCGGCAGCGGTGCTCACCGTGCCGGCCGTCGATTCGTCGCTCGCGTTCGTGCTGTCGGCGATGACCGGCCACCTGTTCGGCTACGAGGCCGCGCTGGCCATCGATGCATCGGCCCGGCCGCTGCGCGAAGCACGCGAGGTCATCGAGCACGCACTGGCCGACGAGGCCGACGGCGACGCCGTGCTGCGCGTGGTGCGCGCCGGCATCGTGCCCCACGCCGACCGGTTCCTCGACGCGATGCGTGCCGGCACCTACGACGGCCATCTCGAGGCGTCCACCGCCGTGCGACTGGTCGGTCTGCTGCGCGACCTGGCGGCCGACGCACCGCTCGAGGCGTACCAGCGGGCCACCGGCAAGATCGCCACGCCTGGCCTGCTGGTCGACGACATCACGGCGGCGCTCACGCGGGCCATCGAAGAGCTCACCCGTCCGGTCGACGCCATCAAGCACCAGGCGAAGACCGTCACCGTCGGCATCAGCCGCAACGACGAGGGGGTGCTCGACCGTGCGCTCGTGCAGGAGTTGCTCGCCGCCGGTGCCGGCCGCGACCGGCTGAGCTACCGCACGCTGAAGGTGCTCGCCGACCTCGACCCCGCGGTCGACGCGGTGGTGGGCTACACCCGGTACGCCATCGACGGCGATCCCGCGCAGGGTGCCACCATCGCCATCGTCGACCGAGGCGGCCTGTCGCGCGACGTGCCCAGTCGTGTCGAGACCAACTCGCAGCTGCTCGGCACGAAGCGCCGGGTGGCGAGCGAGAAGGAAGTGCTGGTGGCCCGCGGCCGCAGTGACGGACGCATCGTCGTGTTCGTGCCCGAGGTCAAGGGTGGCACCTGCACCGGCATCACGTTGCTGCACGTGCGGTTCCACGACCGGCTGCCCGCGGCCACGATGCGCGGCGTCCTCCAGGGGTACGACCGTCGTTACGACCGACTGGTCGACTGGGTGACGGAGACCGAGGGCACGTTCCGCGACGACCTGCTGGCCGACGTGCCGGTGGCCGATCTGCTGGTGCTGCCCATCTCCGACATGGCCGATCACTGGCGCCGGCCCTGAGCGCGTGACGCGATGATCGTCGGGGTGGGCGTCGACGCGGTCGACATCGAACGGTTCCGTACGTCACTGGAGCGAACCCCCACGATGCGCGAGCGGCTGTTCGTGGCCGAGGAGCTCGCGTACGTGGCGCCGAAGGTCGAGCCGGTGCGGTCGCTCGCCGCACGGTTCGCCGCGCGCGAAGCGGTGATGAAGGCGATGGGGCTCGGGCTTGGCGCGTTCGGGTTCCACGAGGTGTGGGTCACGCGTGCCGAGTCGGGAGCGCCGTCGTTGGCCGTGACCGGACGCGCGCTCGAGTTGGCCATCGATCGCGGCATCACGCACTGGCACCTCAGCCTCACGCACACCGATCTCGTGGCCATCGCGCACGTGGTGGCCGAACACCGACCGGCGTAGGCTCGCGGCGTGCTGCCGATCGTGACGCCCGTGGAGATGCGCGCCGTCGACATGGCGGTCGCGCACGACGTGCACACGTACATCGAGCGGGCGGGTGCCGCGGTCGCCCGTTCGGCCGTGCGCCTGATGGGTGGCACCTACGGGCGCACCGTCAACGTCATCGTCGGCCGCGGCAACAACGGCGCCGACGGTCGTGTCGCGGCGCAGCGCCTCGCCGATCGCGGTGTGCGGGTGCGGCTGTTCCTCGCCGCCGAGTGCCCGCCCGAACTGCCGCCCGCCGACCTCGTCATCGACGCCGCGTACGGCACGGGCTTCCACGGCGACTGGCGCCCGCCGGCCGTGGGCAACGCCAAGGTGCTCGCGGTCGACATCCCCAGCGGGGTGAACGCGCTCACGGGCGCGGTCGACGGGTCGGTGTTGCCGGCCGACGTCACGGTCACGTTCCAGGCGTTGAAGCCGGGCCTGCTGCTGCAGCCCGGCGCCGCGCTCGCCGGGCACCTCGAGCTGGCCGACATCGGCCTCGGCGACCGGGTGTCGGCGCACGCCCACGCGCACCTCCTCGAACCCTCCGACGTGGCCGAGTGGGTGCCGGTGCGGCCCGTGTCGGCGCACAAGTGGAGCACCGCCGTGCGTGTCGTGGCGGGCAGCGTCGGCATGACCGGCGCGGCCGCGCTCACCGCTCGCGGCGCGCTGCGCAGCGGTGCCGGCATGGTGCAGCTCAGCGGTGTGGGGTGCCTCGTGGTGGACGCGCCGGTGGAGGTGGTGCAGAAGCCGCTGCAGGGTGCGGCCTGGTCGACCACGCTGCTCGACTCGCTCGACCGGTTCCACTCATTGGTGATTGGTCCTGGCATCGGCCGCGACGACCTCGCTGCGGCACAGGCCCGCGCGGTGGTGCTCGATGCGCCGCTGCCCACCGTGGTCGACGGCGATGCACTGTTCGCGATGGCGTGGAACGCCGACGGTGCGGGTGCCCTGCTGCGGCGCCGCACGCGTCCCACGGTGCTCACGCCGCACGACGGCGAGTTCGCGTTGCTCACCGGCATGCCACCCGGTGGCGACCGGCTCATCGCGGCCCGACGGCTGGCCGCCGACACCGGGTGCGTGGTGCTGCTGAAAGGCCCCGCCACCGTGGTGGCCGACCCTGACGGCCGCGTGCTGGTGGTCACCGCCGGCGACGAACGCCTCGCCACGGCCGGTACCGGCGACGTGCTCGCCGGCATCGTCGGCGCGCTGCTCGCGCAAGGCGTCGACGCGTTCCCTGCAGCGGCCGCGGGCGCGTGGCTGCACGGCCGCGCTGCTCGGCTCGCGGCGGTGCACGGCTTCGTCGCGAGCGACATCCCTGATCACCTCCCGGCGGTGCTGGAGTCGCTCGGGTGAGCCGCTGGGCGTGGGCCGACGTGTCGACGGCCGCGATCGAGCACAACGTGCGCCAGTTGGTGGGCAACGTCGCGTCGGCGTGGCCGGTGGGCGTGTGGGCCGTGGTGAAGGCCGACGGCTACGGCCACGGTGCGGTCACGGCCGCACGCGCGGCCATCGCCGGTGGCGCCACCGGGTTGTGCGTCGCACTGGTGCAGGAGGGAGTGGCGTTGCGCCTCGCGGGCATCGACGTGCCGGTGCTGGTGCTCACCGAGCAGCCGCACGAGGAGCTCGCCGCCGCGGTGGCGCACGGGCTGCAGCTCACCGTGTACCGCACCGAGTACCTCGAGGCGCTGGCCGCAGCCGGCGGCGTCGACGTGCCGGTGCACCTCAAGCTCGACACCGGCATGCAGCGCAGCGGGGCTCGGCCCGAGGATGCGGTCGCGCTGGCCGACGCCATCGCCGCCTCACCCGCGGCGCGGCTGGAGGGCGTGTTCACCCACCTCGCCGTCGCCGACGAGCCCGAGCACCCGTTCACACGCGAGCAGCTCGACCGCTTCGACGCAGCGCTCGACGCGCTGAGCGCCGCGGGTCATCGACCGCGCCTGGTGCACGCCGCCAACTCCGCAGGCGCCATCGTGCACCCGCGTGCGCGCTACTCGATGGTGCGACCCGGCATCGCCATCTACGGCATCTCGCCCGGCCCCGAGGTCGACACGATGGTGCGCGACCTCGACCTGCGGCCCGCGCTCAGCCTGCGTTCGCGCGTGTCGATGGTGAAGCGAGTCGCCGCCGGCTCGCGCATCTCCTACGGCCTGCGCCATCGCTTCGACGCCGACACCACGGTGGCCACCGTGCCCATCGGGTACGCCGACGGCGTGCCGCGACGCCTGTTCGCGATGGGTGGCGAGGTGCTGGTGGGCGGTCGCCGCCGGCGCATCGTCGGCGTGGTCACCATGGACCAACTGATGCTCGACTGCGGCGACCAGCCGGTGCAGGTCGGCGACGAGGTGGTGCTCATCGGCGCGCAGGGCGACCACGAGGTCACCGCGAGCGAGTGGGCCGAGCGGCTGGGCACGATCGGGTACGAGGTCGTGTGCGGCATCTCGGCGCGCGTGGAACGCCGGCCCGGCTGACTGCGCTCTAGCATCAACAGCGTCATGTTGCAGTTGCGCGCCACGTCGCTCGCCGACACCCATGCCATCGCGGCGGCCGTCGCCGGTCTGTCGCGCACCGGCGATCTGGTGGTGCTGGCGGGGGAGATGGGCGCCGGCAAGACGGCGTTCGCCAAGGGCTTCGGCGCGGCACTCGGCGTGACCGAGCCCATCACGTCGCCCACGTTCACGTTGGTGCACAGCTACGACACGCCGAGCAAGCTCACCCTGCACCACGCCGACATCTACCGGCTGAGCACGCAGCACGAAGTGGCCGACCTGGCGCTCGCCGAACTGTTGGAGTACGACGGCATCGTGCTGCTCGAGTGGGGCGATGTCGTCGCGCAGTCGCTCGGCGAGCACCTCCTCGTGCACCTCGTGGCCGACCTCGACGACGACGACGTGCGCCACATCACCGTGAGCGGCACCGGGCGTGCGTGGGCCCTGCGGTGGGACCGCCTCGTTGCAGCGCTGGAGGCGTACGCATGTTGATCCTCGGCATCGAGACCGCCACCCAACAGGTGTCGGTCGCCATCGGCGGGCACGAAGGCGTGCTCGGCCAGTTCGAGGTGGCGCGCGGCCGTCGGCACGCCGAGACCCTCACGCCCGCCATCGAGTTCCTGTGCCGGCAGGCCGACATCGAGATCGCCGAGTTCGGCGCCATCGCCGTCGACGTCGGGCCGGGTCTCTTCACCGGGATGCGCGTCGGTCTTGCGGCGGGCAAGGCCATCGCCCAGGCGTTGCGCGTGCCGATGATCGGCATCAGCTCGCTCGACCTGCTCGCGTTCCCGCTGCGCTACGCCGACCGCACCATCGCCGCCGTCATCGATGCCCGCAAGGGTGAGCTGTTCTACGCGTTCTACCGGCCGGTGCCGGGTGGCGTGCAGCGCGTCACCGATGCGCGCGTCGGCAAGGTCGACGACCTCGTCGGCGACCTGCTCGCCCGCGGGCAGAGCGTGATCTGCGTGGGCGACGGCGCGCTGCGCTACCGCGACGAGATCGACGCCGAGAGCCTGAACTGCGAGTTCGCCGAGCAGTTCCTCTCGTACCCGTCGGCCGCGCCGCTCGTGCAGCTCGCACACGCCAAGGCCCTGCGCGAGGACTGGGTGAACCCGTGGGAGATCCAGCCGCTCTACCTGCGCGCGCCCGATGCCCAGATCAACTGGGCGACGCGTGAGGGGTCGTCGTGAGTGTCATCTCGCGACTGCTGGGCAAGCCGGGCCAGGCCGCGCTCACCGTCGAGCCGTTGCGCCGGCGCCACCTGGCCGCGCTGATGCCCATCGAACAGGCGTCGTACCCGAAGCCGTGGTCGCTCAACGTGTTCCACAGCGAGCTCGAGATGATGCGCCGCGGCGAGCGCACGTACTTCGCCGCGATGCAGGGCAAGCAGCTCGCCGGCTACGCAGGCATGCTCTACGCGGGTGACGACGCGCACGTCACCAACATCGCCGTCGGGTCCGCACACCAACGGCAGGGTGTGGCCACGCGGCTGTTCGCCGAGCTCGCCTGGGCGGCCATCGAGCGCGGCAGCACCGGCCTGACGCTCGAGGTGCGGGTCAGCAACACCGGCGCGCAGGCGCTCTACGAACGGTTCGGGCTCACGTCGGCCGGCATCCGCAAGAACTACTACGAGAACGTGGAGGACGCCATCGTGATGTGGCGGCGCGACATCGGCGACGCCGAGTACCGCGACCTCCTCCGCCGGCTCTGCCCGGAGGCAGCACGATGAACGTCGACGACAGCACCCTCGTGCTCGGCATCGAGACCAGTTGCGACGAGACCGCCGCAGCGTTGGTGATGGGCGGCTACGACGTCGTGTCGAGTGCGGTCAGCACCCAGGTCGACCTGCACGCGCAGTTCGGCGGCGTGGTGCCCGAGATCGCCAGCCGCGCTCACCTCGACCTGCTCAACCCGATGGTGGCCCGCGCCATCGTCGAGGCGGGCGTCGAGCCGGAGCGCATCGACGCCGTGGCCTGCACCGTCGGGCCCGGTCTCATCGGTGCGCTGCTGGTCGGTGTGTCGGCGGCGAAGGCGCTCGCACTCACCTGGGACGTGCCGTTCATCGGCGTGAACCACATGGAGGCGCACCTCTACGCCGCGTTCCTCGAGGATCCGACGTTGCAGTTCCCCCTCGTGGTGATGCTCGTGTCGGGTGGTCACACGATGCTGGTCGAGATGCAGGACCACGGTCGGTACCGGCTGCTCGGCCAGACCATCGACGACGCGGCGGGCGAGGCGTTCGACAAGGTGGCCCGGTTCCTCGGGCTCGGCTACCCCGGCGGCCCGGCCGTCGACCGCGAAGCCGTGCACGGCGACCCGGAGGCCATCAACTTCCCGCGGGCCATGCTGCACGACGGTCTCGACTTCAGCTTCAGCGGCCTGAAGACCTCGGTGATGAACTACGTGCGCAAGCACCCCGACGTGTCCACCGCCGACGTGGCTGCCTCGTTCCAGGCGGCCGTGGTCGACGTGCTGGTGCAGAAGGCGCGGCGCGCGGCCGAGCAGGTCGGCGCGCAGGGCCTCGTGCTCGGTGGTGGCGTGGCCGCCAACTCGTTGCTGCGCGAGCGGTTCCTCACGGTGTGCACCGATGCTGGCATCCGTGGCTTCCTGCCGAGCCGCGAGATGTGCACCGACAACGCGGCCATGATCGCCGCGGCGGGATGGCACCGACTGCGCAGCGACGGCCCCACGTCGCTCGACGCAGGTGCCTACCCGAACATGCGACTGCAGTTCCTGCCGTGAGCCGCCGCATCGACGCGTTCGTCGTCGCCACGCCCGGCCTCGAGGTGCTCGTGCAGGGCGAGCTCACCCGGCTCGGTGTGCGACCTGCCAACGTCACGCACGGCGGTGTGAACTGCTCGCTGACGTGGCCGCAGCTGTGGGCCGTGCACCTGAAGAGTCGCATGGCCACGCGGGTGCTCGTGCGCGTCGCCCGGTTCAAGGCCGACGGGTTCGACACGCTGGCCGCCGGCCTCGGCCGCATCGACTGGTCGGCCTGGCTGCCCGAGCGCGGGGTGGAGGTCACCGCGTCCACCGACGGCAAGTCGAAGCTGTTCCACACCGGTGCCATCGTCGAACGCGTCACCGAGCAGATCGGCCGCGGTGACGGCACGCAACAGGTGCAGGTGCGCGTGCAGCGCGACGTGGCCACGGTGAGCATCGATGCCACCGGACCGGCGTTGCACAAGCGCGGGTACCGCGGCCCGGCCGGCAAGGCGCCGATGCGCGAGACGTTGGCGGCCGCGCTGCTGGCCGCGTCCGAGTGGGACGTGAAGTCGCCGCTCGTCGACCCGTTCTGCGGCTCGGGCACGGTGCTCGTCGAGGCCGCGATGCGCGCCCGTCGAATCGCGCCGGGTCGTCTGCGCACGTTCCAGTTCATGCAGTGGCCGTCGTACGACGCCGACGCGTGGGCGCGGCTCGTGAAGGGTGCCGACAGCGACGTCATCGACAAGTGCCCGCCGTTGCTCGGCAGCGACCGTGACGAGGGTGCCGTGGCCGCCACGCTGCAGAACGCGGCGAAGGCGGGCGTCGCTGCTCAGATCACTGTCGAACGACGCAGCGCCTCCGACCTGCTGCTGCCGCCGAAGGCCGGCTGGATCGTCAGCAACCCGCCGTACGGCAGCCGCGTCGGCGGTCCCGACGTGCGCGACCTGTACGACCGGTTCGGTGCAGTGCTGCGCGAACGCGGGGCCGGGTGGCACGTCGCGTTGATGGCCAGCCGCGACACCCCGGTCAGCCGCCTCCACCTGCCGTTGGTCCCCACGCTCAGCACCTCGAACGGCGGCATCCACGTCGCCGTCCACACCGGCCCCATCCCGCGAACTTAAGTTCGCGGGCAATGCGCGCGAACTTAAGTTCGCGGGGACGGCGCGCGAACTTAAGCTCGCGGGGACGGCCGGGTCGGTACCCTGGGCGGACGTGAAGATCGGGTCGTTCACCCCTGCGGCGCCTGTCGTGCTGGCGCCCATGGCCGGTGTCACGAACGCGCCCTTCCGCACGATGTGCCGTGAGTTCGCCCCGGGTCTCGTGTACGTGAACGAGATGGTGATGGCCACGGCGGTCGTGCACCGCAACCCGAAGACCGAGCGGATGATGACGTTCGCGCTCGACGAGCAGCCGCGCAGCCTGCAGCTCTACGGCAGCGATCCCGTGACGGTGGGCGAGGCCACGAAGCGCCTGTGCGGCGAGGGTCGTATCGACCACCTCGACATGAACTTCGGCTGTCCGGCGGCGAAGGTCACCCGGCGCGGCGGTGGTGCGGCGGTGCCCGCGAAGCCGAAGCTGCTGCGCGCCATCGTTCGTGCCGCGGTCGACGCAGCGGCACCGTACGGCGTGCCCGTCACCATCAAGTTCCGCAAGGGCCTCTACGACTCGCTGCTCACGCATGTGCAGACCGGTCGCATCGCCGCCGAGGAGGGCGTGGCCGCCATCGCGCTGCACGCCCGCACGGCCGAGCAGCACTACGCCGGCACCGCCGACTGGGATGCCATCGGCGAGTTGAAGGCCGCGGTGCCCGAGATCCCCGTGCTCGGCAACGGCGACATCTGGGAAGCGAGCGACGCGGTGGCGATGATGCGCCACACCGGCTGCGACGGCGTGGTCATCGGACGCGGCTGCCTGGGTCGGCCGTGGCTGTTCCGCGACCTCGTCGATGCGATCGCCGGTCGTCCCGTCACCGCCACGCCGTTGCTCGGCGAGGTCTGCGATGTGATGGCCCGCCACGGTCGACTGCTGGCCGACCACCTCGGCGAGAACCTGGCGATGCGCGACTTCCGCAAGCACACCGCCTGGTACTTCACCGGCTACCCGGTGGGTGGCGAGATGCGTGGGAAGTTCTCGATGGTGAGCACGCTCGCTGAGCTCGACGACCTCATCGCGATGCTCGACCCCGCCATCGAGATCGTGCCCGGCGGCGAACGCATCCGCCGCGGCCACACCAACGGCCCCATCCGCGTGGCGTTGCCCGAGCACTACCTCGATCACCTCGACGACGACGCGGTGCCCGACGACGACGCCGTGATGGCGCTGTCGGGCGGCTGATCCGCGTGGCGCCGGTCGTGCTGGCGTCGGGCTCGCCCCGGCGTCGCGAGCTGCTCGAGCAACTCGGCGTGGTGTTCACCATCGCGTCACCCGACGTGGACGAGACCCCGCGTCCGGGCGAGGACCCCGTCGCCTACGTGCGCCGCCTGGCGGTCGACAAGTCGCGAGCCGTCGCGGCGGCCGACGACGCGTTGGTCATCGCTGCCGACACGACGGTCGACCTCGGTGGCGACATCCTGGCCAAGCCCGTCGACGCCGACGACGCGAAGGCGATGCTCCGCCGTCTCTCGGCGCGCACGCACCGGGTGCACACCGGTGTGGCCGTGCGCGTGGGTGACGACGTGCGCAGCGAGGTGGTCACCAGCCTGGTCACGTTCACCCCGCTCACGGCCGCGACCATCGACTGGTACGTGAGCACCGGGGAGCCGCTCGACAAGGCGGGCGCCTACGCCGTGCAGGGCGCGGGTGGCGTGTTCGTGCAGCGGGTGCGCGGCAGCGTGAGCAACGTCGTGGGCCTGCCGTTGCACACCGTGGCCCGGCTCGCGGCCGAACTCGGCCGACCGCTGGTGGGCGAGTAGCGCGCGCTCACTCGAGCGCCAGCACCGCCTGCCATTCGTCGTCGGTGGCAGGGCGCACGGTCTGCGCCAACTCGAACACCTCGTCGACCTCGCCGGCTGCGGCGACGATGATGATGCGGCCACCCTCGAACCACACCACGGTGGACACGTCCATCCCGCCGAACGGTCCGGCGCCCTTGGTGAAGCCGTACGCCGGCAGGCCGTGCACCTCGCCCTCGGTGGGGCGCAGGTTGAGCACGAACCACAGCATGTCGAGCGCCTCGGGGCGGCCCGGCACCGACACGACGGCCTCGCGGTCGAAGCCGTAGTAGACGCCGACCAGTCGATCGAGGCCGGCGCCGGTGTCCTGCGTGAACTGCGAGAGCGTGAGCAGCGTGAGGTAGTCGCCGAACGAGCCGAGTGGCTCGAGGCCGACGAGCGTGCGGTCGTCGAGCAGCACCGGCTTGCCCTCCTCGATGCGCAGCTGGTCGGCGATGGCGGTGGCCTGCTCGACCGTGAGGTGCGACGCGGCGGCCGTGTAGGTGAAGCCGTCGACCGGGCCCCATGCCATCTCGATGAGGTCGCCGTCGGTCTCGTTGCTGACCTCGGCGGGGGCGCCGGCGATGGTGGTCTGCCCGAAGATGAGCGGGGTGCGCGGGTCGGAGGACGGGCGGGCGTAGAACCCGAACCAGCGGTCGTCGCCGTCGTCGGGGTCGAACGTGGCCTCGGGGTCGGCGAAGAAGAAGCCCACCGAGTTCGCGCTCCACGCCTCGGCGGCGTCGATGTCGTTGCCGTGCTCGGTGGAGGCCCGCAGCTCGCTGGGCGGCGGGTCGAACACCAGCCGCTCGCTCAGCTCCGACGCCCGCACCCGGGTGTCGTCGAGCACGAGGCGCGGGTCGTCGTACCAGGGCTTCCACGCCAGCAGACCGGCCACCAGCCCCGCCATCACGAGGCACACCAGCCCGCTGACCAGCACGGCCCGTGTCGGGAACGGCCGACGGGGCGAGGCGGGCTGCTCGGGCTCGGATGCCGCCGCCCTCGGGGCGCCGCCGAACACGGTGGGGTCGGCGTCGATCAGCTCGATCCACACGTCGTCGCCAGGTGCGGCCATGTCGTCCAGTCTCCCACGCCGTCGCGGTTAGCACTCTCGGCTTCCGGTTGCTAACGACCCCGGTCGCCGCGTAGTCTGGCACTCAACCCGGCCGAGTGCTAACCGTGCGAGGCCGGTTCCTGATCCATACGAGTGCTCTTGCCAACGGAGGCCGCACCCATGAACCTCAAGCCCCTCGATGACCGCATCGTCGTGAAGCCCAACGAGGCCGAGCAGACCACTGCCTCGGGCCTCGTGATCCCCGACACCGCCAAGGAGAAGCCGCAGCAGGGCGAAGTCCTCGCCGTCGGCCCGGGCCGTTGGAGCGACGACAAGGGCGCACACACCGCCCTCGACGTGAAGGTCGGCGACACCGTGCTGTACAGCAAGTACGGCGGCACCGAAGTGTCGGTGGAAGGTCAGGATCTGCTGATCCTCACCAGCCGCGACGTCCTCGCGATCGTCCAGAAGTGAGTCACTGACCCACATGGCGAAGCAACTCAAGTTCCACGAAGAGGCGCGTCGCGCCCTCGAGGCCGGCGTCAACAAGCTGGCCGACACCGTCAAGGTGACGCTCGGGCCGAAGGGCCGCAACGTCGTCCTCGACAAGAAGTTCGGCGCACCCACCATCACCAACGACGGTGTGTCCATCGCGAAGGACGTCGAGCTCGACGATCCGTTCGAGAACATGGGCGCACAGCTGGTGAAGGAAGTCGCCACCAAGACCAACGACGTCGCCGGTGACGGCACCACCACCGCCACGGTGCTCGCCCAGGCGATGGTGCAGCACGGCATGCGCAACGTCGCCGCCGGCGCCAACCCGATGGGCCTCAAGAAGGGCATCGAGAAGGCCGTCGCCGCTGCGGTCGAGAGCATCAAGGGCCAGGCCAAGGACGTCGACGACAAGTCCGACATCGCGGCCGTCGCCACCATCTCGGCCGCCGACGCGTCGGTGGGCGAGGTCATCGCCAACGCCATCGACCAGGTCGGCAAGGACGGCGTGGTCACGGTCGAGGAGAGCAACACCTTCGGCACCGAGCTCGAGTTCACCGAGGGCATGCAGTTCGACAAGGGCTACCTGTCGCCGTACTTCGTCACCGACCCCGACCGTCAGGAAGCGGTGCTCGACGACCCGTACATCCTGTTCAACAGCGGCAAGATCAGCACGGTCCAGGCCATGCTGCCGGTGCTCGAGACCGTGATGAAGAGCGGCCGTCCGCTGCTCATCATCGCCGAGGACATCGAGGGCGAGGCCCTGGCCACCCTCGTGGTGAACAAGATCCGCGGCACGTTCAACAGCTCGGCCGTCAAGGCCCCCGGCTTCGGCGACCGTCGCAAGGCGATGCTCCAGGACATGGCCGTCCTCACCGGCGGTCAGGTCATCAGCGAGGAAGTCGGCCTCAAGCTCGACAACGTCACCCTCGACATGCTGGGCCGCGCCAAGCGCGTCATCATCACCAAGGACAACACCACCATCGTCGACGGTGCCGGTGAGTCCGACGAGGTGGCGGGTCGCGTCAACCAGATCAAGGCCGAGATCGACAACACCGACTCCGACTGGGATCGCGAGAAGCTCCAGGAGCGCCTCGCGAAGCTGGCCGGCGGCGTGGCCGTCATCAAGGTCGGCGCTGCCACCGAGGTGGAGCTCAAGGAGAAGAAGCACCGCATCGAGGACGCCGTCTCGGCCACCCGTGCGGCCATCGAGGAAGGCGTGGTCGCCGGTGGCGGCACCGCCCTCGTCCGTGCCCGCGCCTCGGTGAAGGCCGTGCTCGACACGCTGACCGGCGACGAGGCCACCGGTGCTCGCACCGTGTACGAGGCGCTCATCGCCCCGGCCCGCCTCATCGCCGACAACGCCGGCCTCGAGGGTGCGGTCACCACCCAGCAGGTCGAGGCCGCCAGCGGCTCGATGGGTCTCAACGCCGCAACCGGCGAGATGGTCGACCTCGTGAAGGCCGGCATCATCGACCCGGCGAAGGTCACCCGTGCGGCGCTGCAGAACGCAGCGTCCATCGCGGCCCTCGTGCTCACCACCGAATGCCTCGTGGCCGACAAGCCCGAGAAGGCCGGCGCCGGTGCGCCTGCCGGCATGGGTGGCGGCATGCCCGGTATGGGAATGATGTGAGGGCCCGCGGGGTTCCACCCTGCGTCCCCCCGACGACCCCGGAGCCTGCGCTCCGGGGTCGTTCATTTTTCACCCGTTAGGCTGCGGCGCATGGCCGAAGCAGGCAAGCGCCCGTTCTGGATGCATCAGCTCGTCGAGTACATCCTCGGCGGCGCGATGGTGGCCAGCGGCATGCAGAGCGTCACGCCGCTCGTGCCGGCGGTGCTCGGTGGCCTCATCATGCTCAACGCCGCGCTCACCAAGGGGGCGCTCGGCGCGTTCCGCGCCTACGACCGTCGGCTGCACCGCACGCTCGACATCGGCATCATCATGCTGTCGTTGGTGGCGGTGGGGCAGCCGTGGATCGAGGTCGACGCCGGCACGCGCATCGTCATCCTCGCCGTCACCACCGTGCAGATCGTGGTGTTCTTCGGCAGCAGCTATGCCGAACGCCAACGCAAGGTGGCCCCGGCGGCCAGCACCGGCGCGGGCAGTACCGGCGATCGCAGCACCGACCTCGGCCGCTCGGCCGGACGCATCGCCGGCTCGGGCGTCAACGCGGTGCGCAAGCTCATCAAGACCGACGAGAGCTGAGAGCGACGGATTCGGAGCGCCTCGGTAACCTGGGCGCATGGCGTTCGAAGCCCCCGCACCCGACCTTCAGAAGCTCATCGCCGCCTGGCAGGAATGGGAGCGCGGCGAGCAGGCGCCCGGCCGCGTGCTGGCCAACATGAAGACCGCCGGCCTGCCGCAGATCCTGCAGCAGCTGGCCGACTCCGGTTGGGTCCCCGCTGACCAGTGAGGCCCGCCGCCCCGGCGGCAACCAGTACATCCCCCGCCCGTCCGACTGGCGACCGGGTGGCACGGCGCCGTGGCCGGTGCCGGCGCCGACGGTCAGCAGCGATCACGTCGCCGAGCGCGTCGCCGCACGTCCGCAGGCGTCGTCGTTCGAGCCGACGTTCCCCGATGCGCGTCCGTCGGCGGTGCTCGCGCTGCTGGCCGACGGGCCCGATGGCGCCGAGGTGCTGCTGACCCGACGGTCGATGCAGCTCAACAACCACCGTGGCGAGGTCAGCTTCCCCGGCGGTCGGCTCGACCCGGGCGAGACCTACGAGGAGGCGGCACTGCGGGAGGCGAACGAGGAGGTCGGCCTCGATCCGTCGCTCGTCACCGTGGTGGCGCGGCTGCACCCGATCTCCACGTTCGTGAGCCGCAGCTGGATCGTGCCGGTGGTGGGCCGAGTCGCCGAACCGTTGCCGCTGCAGGGTCAGCCGACCGAGGTCGACCGCGTGCTCTGGCTGCCGCTGCGCGACCTCACCCTGCCGGGCACCTTCCGCGAGGAGTGGTGGCACACCGCGGCGGGTGAGCACCCGATCTTCTTCTTCGAGCTCGACGACGAGACCGTGTGGGGTGCCACGGCCCGGATGCTGCACCAGTTGCTGCGGGTGGCCCACGGCATCGAGGGCCACGAGCCACCCGCGCTCTAGCAACGGGGCATCAGGGGCCGGCCACCGCCCGGACGGCCGAGTAGTAGGTGTACGCCGACAGGTAGCACGACGGCCGCAACCACAGCGCACGGGTGCGGCAGTGCGACTTCATGTCGGCCAGGAACTGCTGGTCGACGCGCCGGCGGTTGGTGGCGTTCCAGTAGGTGCGGCCCGTGCCGTAGCGCTGCTCGAGCCGCTTCAGGTTGCGGTAGCCGAAGTCGTGGCGGAGGCAGGCGTGGTGGAAGTTGTACGCCCGGCCCGTGCTGCCGAGCAGCGGTGCCGAGCAGCCGTCGTTCGACCAGTCGAACCAGCGGTCGCCGGTGAAGCGGTGCTGCACGAACTGCGCGAGCGGGATGTCGAACAGCTCGTGTTGCACGAAGGCCCAGTCGCTCGCCGCGGTGTGCGCGGTGGCCTGGGCGACGGAGGGGCTGGCGATGGCCGGCAAGAGGACGGTCAGGAAGCTCGTGACCGCGACGAGCACTGCTGCGTGACGACGCATGTGGTGCTCCTTCGTTGCGCCCGGTGGGCGTGCGGGCGATTCAACCGTGGGCGGCCCGCGACGACAACCCGGTCAGCGTGGCGCTACGAGACTTCCCGGAGCAGTGCCCACCCGTCCTCGACATGTCGTCGCTCGGTGCCGCGGGCGCCGATGCTCACCCGGCAGGCGACCCGGCCGTCGAGCACCGTGCGCGTGAACAGCGCCTTGCCGCTGTCGTTGGCGCGCTGGATCATCGCGTCGGTGGCGGCGTTCGCGTCGGGCTCCCCGTCGCGCAACCGCAGGCACACCAGGTTCAGCGGGTGCGGTGCCACGATCTCGAAGCGCGGGTCGGCCGCCACCCAGGCGGCGAGCTCCTGGGTGAGCGCGACGTGACGGCGGATCATGTCGATCGCGTCGGCGACGCCACCGGAACGGATGGTGAACCACAGCTTCAGCGACCGGAAACGGCGACCCAACGGGATCTGCCAGTCGCGGTAGTCGATGACCGCGCCGGCCTCGGCGGCGGCCGAACGGAGGTACTCGGGAAGGATGCTCAGCGCGCCGAGCAGCGCCTGCCGGTCGGCGGTGTAGAACAGGTCGCAGTCGAAGTTGACGCCCATCCACTTGTGCGGGTTGGTGCAGTAGCTGTCGGCCAGCTCCACGCCGTCGTGCACCCACCGCAGCTCGGGTGCGAGTGCCGCGATGCCGCTCATGGCGGCGTCGACGTGGAGCCACATGCCGTGCTCCTGCGCGACCGCGGCGATCGGCTCGATCGGGTCGAACGCCATCGAACTGGTGGTGCCACGGTTGGCGCACACCCAGAACGGCACGAGGCCCGCCGCACGGTCGGCCTCGACCAACCGGCGCAGCTCGTCGGGCCGCATGGCGAACGCCTCGTCGTGCGGCACGATGCGCGTCTGCTCGGTGCCGATGCCGGCGATGCGCAGGCCCTTCTCGATGCTGCTGTGCGCCTGCGACGTGGCGTAGGCGACGAGCTTCGTGGTGTCGCCGACGTGGTTCACGGCGCCGCCGGTGGCGCGCCAGCGCGCCGCGAGGATGGACGTGAGCGTTGCCTCGCTGGCCGAGCCCTGGATGACACCGCCGCCGTTCGCGCTGGTGCTGCGGAACCGATCGGGCAGCCCGAGCAGTTCCTGCATCCAGTCCATCATCAGCGTCTCCACCTCGGTGCAGGCGGGGCTGGTGACCCAGCTCATGCCCTGCACGCCGATGCCCGCGGTGACGAGCTCGGCCAGGATGGACGCTTCGTTGATGTTGGCCGGGAAGTACGCGAAGAAGCTCGGGTGCTGCCAGTGGGTGAGGCCCGGCACGATGACGCGGTCGAGGTCGGCGATCACCGCGTCGAACGACTCGGGCTCGGTGGGCGGGTGCTCGGGCAGCATCGCCCGGATCTCGCCGGGTTGCACCGTGCTGCCGACGGGATGCTGCTCGACGGTGGCGAGGTACTCGGCCACCCAGTCGACGAGGGCGTGGCCGTGCCGGCGGAACTCTTCAGGGGTCACGCTGCGGACGCTACTTCCGTGGGCCGCTCGAGGCCCAGTGCAGCGGCGTGGGGCGATACGGTGCGCGCATGAGCGACGGCCTGCATCCCGACATCGATCCGGACCGGTTCGCGGTGCACACCGCGTCGCCCCGTGGGTTCGCCCAGGCGTACGTGCGCGAGGGCGTGGGCGGGGTGCCGCTGGTGTGCGTGCACGGGTGGCCCGAGAGCAAGCGCATCTTCTGGCGCGTGATCGAGCCGCTCGTCGCTGCCGGCTTCGAGGTCATCGTCCCGGACCTGCGCGGCTTCGGTGACAGCGAGGTGTCGCCCGACGGGTTGCACGACGTGGCGGCGCACGCGCTCGACCTGTACGCGCTGGTGCACGACGTGCTCGGTCACGAGCGGGTGGTGCTGCTCGGCGGCGACCTCGGCGGCCCGGTCATCCAGGACCTGGCGCTGCGGCATCCCGACTGGGTGAACCGCATGGTGCTGTTCAATTCGCCGCTGCCGTTCCTGAAGGATCGCATGGCGGGCATCGAGGGCACGCGCCCGCCGCGGGAGGCCGCCGACTACTTCGTCCGTCAGGGGCTCGACGCCGACGCGCTGGCAGCGGAGCTGGCCACGCCAGGGGAGCGGCGGCGGTACATCGCCACGTTCTACACGAGCCGGTTCTGGGCGCACCCCGGTGCGTTCGCGGGTGACGGCGTGGTCGACTTCCACACCGAGCCGTTCGCCGACGCGGCACACCTGCGCGCCAGCTTCGGTGGCTACGAGAGCTCGTTCCACGAGCACGCCCGGTCGGCGCCGACGATGATCGGCGTCAACGACCGCACGCCCACGCTCGTGCTGTTCGGCCCGAGCGACCACGTGCTGTACCCGGCGTTCGACCGGATGGCCGCGGCTGTGTTCGCGAACCACGTCGGCCCGTTCCTGCTGCGCGACTGCGGCCACTTCGTGCCGTGGGAGGCGCCGCACGCGTTGGTCAGCGGCACGGCCGCGTTCTGCAGCGACCTGCTCGCCGCGCGCTGACCTTCAGCGCCGCCGTCGGGCCGCGGCCGGCGTTCGCACCTCCGCCACGACGCGGTCGACGTCGCGCCGCAACGACTGTTCGAGTGCGGTCACCGTGACGTCGCGTGCGAGACCGGCGAGCGTGTCGACAGTGCTGCTGACCTCGCTCAGCGAGGCGGAGTCGAGCTGCGGCAGGAGATGGGTCTCGAAGATCTCGACGAAGCGCGCCGCGACGCCGCGCATGGTGTCGCTGAGCGACTCCCACTCCGCGAGCACCACCGACGCAGGGACGCCCAACTGCACGAGTGCGCTGCCGATGTCGAGGAAGCGTCGGTCGGCGATCACCGCGTCGGTGCCGTCGATCTCGACGAGCCCGGCGGTGACCGCCCGGGCCATGTCGTCGGGGGAGAGCGGACCGCCGAGCCGGTCGATCAATTCGGTCACGGGCAGACGGACCGGTGTGGGCTGCCGGAGGGCGCTGAGGCCGAGCAGGTCGGTCAGCGGTTCGCCTCGCTCGTAGCTGTCGAGGAGCTCACCGATGCCGGCCAGCGAATGGCCGCGCCGCTGCAACTCGGTGATCAGGCGGATGCGGGCGAGGTGTGCGTCGTCGTAGACGGCGACGCGCCCCTGCCGGCCGGGAGGATGCAGCAGCCCCTTGTGCTGGTACATGCGCACCGTGGTGGTCATCGTGTCGGCCGCGCGGGCGAGCTCGTCGACGGTGTACTTCATCGCCTTGACTCTAATCAATCACTATGTGAGTATTCATTCACAGAGTCATGGATACGCACACGTTCTGGACGACCGTCGGGCTCATCGCCACGGCACTGCTCATCCTCGCCCCGCTCGCGCATCGTGCGCTCGGCGGCCCGGGGCTGGAGCGAGCGCGGCTGCACGTTGCGGGAGCGCTCGCCGTGCTGTCGTTCGCCGTCGACGCAGGTGTCGTCGCCGCAGTGATGACGCTGCCGTGGCTCGTGCTCGGCCTGCTGCTGGCGTGGCAGGCACTCCGTGCGACCGGCGTCGCGGCCGTGCTGCGGCACCCGAGTGCGGCGGTGCATGGCTCGCTCGCGACCTTCACGTGGATGGCCGCCGGTGGTGCCTGGCTCACGGCGCACCGTCTCGGGCTCGAGCCGCTCGGCTTCGATCGAGCGATCACGCTGCTCACGGTCGCGCACTTCCACGTCGCGGGCATGGGGCTCACCGCGCTGCTCGGCGTCACGCACCGGCGCCGCCCGTCCACCACGTCGCTCGTCGTGCTGTGGCTCCACCAGGCCGGCATGCTCACGGTGGCGGCCGGTCTCACCGTCAGCGACCACCTCGAAGTGGTGGGCGCCGCCACCGTCACGCTCGCGCTCGCCATCTGGGCCGCCGTCGTCGTGTCGTGGATCCGTCGCGACGTGCAGGGGACCACTCGCACGCTGCTTGCGATCGCCGTCGTCGCATGGATCCTCCCGATGGCGCTCGCCCTCGGCTGGGCACTCGGCCCGTTCCTGCCCGAACCAGTGGTGACCACGTTCGCCACCATGCTCCGCTACCACGCCACGCTGCAGACGTTCGGGCTCGTGCTCTGCGGCCTCCTCGGCCTCGTGCTGGCCGGCGAGACGAGCGACACCGTACGAGCCGATCCGGCCACGACTCACACACCAAAGGAGGCCCACGATGATGTGGCTCACCAGACCCACCCCTGACGACATCGCGCAGTTGGCGCAACGGCTCGACGCGCTGCCGCTCAGCTACGAGGCCGGACTGCTCGACCGCATCCACCGCGAACGGGAGCTCCCGCGCCACCTCGACGGTTGGTTCGTCGACCGGTTCGAGGCGGTGATCGGCCGCGGCACCGACGACTTCGCGGCGGCCCGCGACGCGCTCCGACAGTGGCAGCAGTTCGACCGCGACTGGCTGGTGCTCGCCGACGATCCCGCGCCGCTGCGCGAGGGTGCCGTCGTGGCGTACGCGGCGAACGTGCTCGGCACCTGGTGGGGTTACGGCTGCCGGGTCCTGCGGGTCATCGACGAACCCGCACGGTTCGGGCTCGTCTACGGCACCATCCAGGGTCACGCCGAACGCGGCGAGGAGCAGTTCCTCGTCACGCACGAGCCCGGCGGCACGGTCTCGTACTCGCTCGTCGCGATGTCGCGTCCGGGTCGCTGGTTCAGTTGGCCGGGCATGCCGATCGCTCGGCGCGCGCAGGGTCGGTTCCGGCCGACGTCGGCCGAGGCGATGCACCGAGCAGTGGCCGCGCAAGCTCAGCCGAGGCGGTAGGTGAGGTCGCCGTCGTCGAAGCTGAGCAGCGTCAGGCCGCCCGGCTCGGCCGGTGTGAAGCCGAGGCGTTCGAGCAGCGCGATCGACGCGTGGTTGTCGGGCACGACGGTGGCCCAGAACGTGGTGACGCCGTCGGCGCGCAGCGCGTCGAGCAACCAGGTGGTGGCCTCGGTGGCGTAGCCGTTCCCCCAGTGGGCCGGCCCGAACACGTAGGCCACCTCGGCGATCCCGTGGTGCACGGTGGCCTCGACGCGACCGACGACGACGCCATCGGCGATGACCGCGAGGTCGTGCCACTGCTCGTCGCGTTCGGCGGGCGGGCCCACCTTCTTGCGTTCGATGCGCTCGCGGAGGGCGTCGAGGGTGGTGACGTCGGGCCCGCCGATGAAACGGCCGACGCGTTCGTCGTCGAGCGCTGCGAAGAGCCCCTCCGCGTGCTGCTGGTCGATCGGCTCGATGACGAGCCGTGCCGTTCGCCCCGCCTGCACGCTCAGGCGTCGTCGCCCGTGGGCGGTGTGGTGGTGGGCTGGGCCGGCGGGGCGGCCTGCGCGGCGTCGATGGCCTCCACGTTGGCGGCGGAGTTCACCACTGCGTCGCGCTTGCGGATGCCGATGCTGATGCGCCAGAAGATGAACGCGAGACCGAGCACCAGCACGGCGAGCGTGAGGTAGGTGCCACGGCCGCCCTTCTCGGCGCTGCCGCAGTTCGGGCGCTCGACGGTGCCCACGCAGTCGCTGAGGTTGCCCTCGGGCAGGAACACGTTCTCGCCGCTGCCCTCGTCGCCCACGTCGACCCCGCCTGCGGCGGTGGACGCCGTGCTGTTCTTCGACGCCTCGAAGACGTTGTCGCCACTGCATCCGGCGAGCACCACGAGGGCGATCGCGGCCGAGCACATCACACGAGTCATTCGCGCCATGTCCTCCATCGTCGCAGCGATCCGGCCGATTCGCACCGCGGCCACCGAATTCGTGGCGTGCAACGGAACGGATGTGACCCGACCCCACCCTCACCCCCTACGATCGGCGCGATGGCGCAACGTTCTGACTCGGTGCTGGTGGTCGATTTCGGGGCGCAGTACGCCCAGCTCATCGCACGTCGGGTCCGTGAGCTCAACGTGTACTCCGAGATCGTGCCGCACCGCATCACGGCCGCAGAGGTGGCCGAGCGCCAGCCGACGGCCATCATCCTCAGCGGTGGCCCGAAGAGCGTGCACGTCGACGGCGCACCGGCGCTCGACCCGGCCATCTACGACCTCGGCATCCCCATCCTCGGCATCTGCTACGGCGTGCAGCTCATCGCCCAGCAGCTCGGTGGCACCGTCGGTCGCGGCCTGCGTGGCGAGTACGGCCGAGCGAAGGTCACTCGTGCGGGTGGCTCGACGCTGCTCGACGGCACGCCCGACGAGCAGGACGTGTGGATGAGCCACTTCGACGCGGTCACCGTGCCGCCGGAGGGCTTCGTGTGCACGGCCTCCACGCCCGACGCGCCGGTGGCCGCGATGGAGCACCCGGGCCGCAAGATCTGGGGCGTGCAGTGGCACCCCGAGGTGGTGCACAGCCCCTACGGCATGGCCGTGCTGCAGACGTTCCTGCACGACCTCGCCGGCTGCGAGCCCACGTGGACCATGGCGAGCATCATCGACGAGCAGGTCGCTGCCGTGCGTGCCCAGGTCGGTGGCGGCAAGGTCATCTGCGCGCTCAGCGGTGGTGTCGACAGTGCGGTCGCCGCGGCGCTGGTGCACAAGGCCATCGGCCATCAGCTCGTGTGCATCTACGTCGACACGGGCCTGATGCGGCTCAACGAGAGCGACCAGATCGTCGAGACGTTCAAGCGCAACATGGGCATCGAGCTCATCCACGTCACGGCCGGGCCGCGCTACTTCGAGAAGCTCGCCGGCGTGGTCGAGCCCGAGGCGAAGCGGAAGATCATCGGCGAGCTGTTCATCCGCATCTTCGAGGAGCACACGGGTGGCCTCAGCGACGCCGAATGGCTCGTGCAGGGCACGCTCTATCCCGACGTCATCGAGAGTGGTGGCAGCGACGGCACGGCCGCCGTCATCAAGAGTCACCACAACGTGGGCGGCCTGCCCGAGGACATGACGCTGAAGCTCGTCGAGCCGCTGCGCGATCTGTTCAAGGACGAAGTGCGTCGCCTCGGCAAGGAGCTCGGTCTGCCCGACGAGATCATCCTCCGCCAGCCGTTCCCCGGCCCGGGTCTCGGCGTGCGCATCCTCGGTGAGGTCACGCCCGAGCGTGTCGCCACGCTGCAGCACGCCGATGCCATCGTGCGCGAGGAGATCCACAAGGCCGGCCTCGAGCGCGAGCTGTGGCAGAGCTTCGCCGTGCTCGCCGCCGACGTTCGCTCGGTGGGCGTGATGGGCGACGAGCGCACCTACGCGCACCCCGTCATCATCCGCGCCGTCACCAGCGACGACGCGATGACCGCCGACTGGGCGCGCCTGCCGTACGACCTGCTCGAGACGATGTCGAACCGCATCATCAACGAGGTGCGCGGCGTGAACCGTGTGGTCTACGACGTGACGTCGAAGCCGCCGGGCACGATCGAATGGGAGTAGCCGAGACCGCCGCGGCCCAGGTCGCGGTGTCTTTTCGCGGAGGGCCGACCGGCCGCTTCGCAACCCATTCGTAACATTGGTAACCTGTTCGAGTCATGTCCCGCCGACCCCTTCGTACGCTGCTCGCCGCCACCGCACTCGCTGCCGGTCTCATCGGTGGCCCGCAGATCGTGAAGGCGGCCGGCGTCTCGGAGGCCGAGCAGTCGCTCGAGGCCGCGCAGGACGCACTCGACAACCTCGTCGACCAGATGGGGCAGCTCGACGAGGACTACGGCGCCGCACAGGACCGCAAGGCGGCCCTCGACGAGGAGATCGCCGTCTCGCAGACCAAGGTCGATCAGATGTCGACCGAGCTCGGCGCCGTGCAGCAGGTCCTGCAGGACCTCGCGGTCACCCGCTTCACAAGCGGTGGCAGCTCGGCGCTCAGCCCGCTGTTCTCCGACGCCAGCACGTACAGCGCTGCCGAGCAGAAGGCCGCCCTCGGGCGTGTCGCGCTCGACACCGGTGAGGCCACCGCCGACGACCTGCAACTGCTGGTCGATCAGCTCAACGACGAACAGGCCAACCTGCAGCGCAAGCTCGACGAGGCCGCCCAGCTCGTCACGACGCTCGAGCAGAAGCAGGCCGAGTTCGAGCAGCTCCAGGTGGCGTACGAGGAGAAGCTCGCCGCCGCCGAGGCTGCGTACGGCAAGGCGCAGGTCGAGGCCGAGATGGCCCGCCGTGAAGCCGCCGCCGACGCGGCTGCCGCAGCGGCTGCAGCCGCCAACCAGCCCGCTCCGGCCACCGGTGGCAACACCGGCGGCGGTGCCACGTCGCCGGGCCGCGGTGGCGGTGGCAACACCGGTGGCGGCGGTTCGGGTGGCAGCACCACGCCGCCGCCCACCACGCCCAAGCCCACTGCGCCCCCCGTGTCGGGCAAGGCCGGTGTCGCCGTGTCGGCCGCCTACAGCCAGCTCGGTGTGCCGTACCGCTTCGCCGCCGAAGAGCCCGGTGTCGCGTTCGACTGCTCCGGCCTCACGAAGTGGGCCTGGGGCCGTGCGGGCGTGTACCTGCCGCACCAGAGCCGTGCCCAGTACGGCGCCGTGCCCCATGTGTCGAAGGACCAGGCGCAGCCCGGCGACCTCATCTTCTACTACTCGCCCATCGGGCACGTCGGCATCTACGTCGGCAACGGGATGATGGTGCACGCGCCGCAGACCGGCAAGACCGTGTCGCTCGTGCCGGTGCGATGGGGCAAGGTCGTCGGGGTCGGTCGCCCCGGCTGACGTTCACTACGGTGGCGCCCGTGCAGGGCATCGACATCGATCGCGTTTCCGCCTGGCTGCAGGCCAACATCCCCGGCGCGGTGGCGCCGTTCACGTTCGACCTCATCGCAGGTGGACGTTCGAACCTCACGTTCCGGGTCACCGGCGCCGACGGCACTCGCTTCGTGCTGCGTCGGCCCCCGCTCGGCCACGTGCTCGCCACCGCTCACGACATGGCGCGTGAGCACCGCATCATCGCCGCCGTCGGCCGCACCTCGGTGCCCGTGCCGCCGGCGCTCGGGGTGTGCACCGACAACGATGTCAACGGCGCGCCGTTCTACGTGATGGCATTCGTCGACGGTGTGGTGCTCGACTCGCCCGACAAGGCCGCGCTGCTCACGCCCGAGCAGCGGGTCACCGCCGCCGAGCACCTCATCGACGTGCTCGCCGACCTCCACGCCGTCGACGTCGACGCCGTCGGCCTCGGTGACCTCGCCAAGCGCGAGGGCTACATCGAGCGGCAGGTGAAGCGGTGGAGCACTCAGTGGGAGCAGTCGAAGACCCGTGAACTGCCGGCCATCGATGAGGTGGCCGCCCGCTTGCGTGAACGCCTGCCGGTGCAGCAGGGCGTGTCCATCGCGCACGGCGACTTCCGCTTCGGCAACTGCCTCGTCGACACGCAGCAGGGTCGCATCGCCGCCGTACTCGACTGGGAGCTGTGCACGCTCGGCGACCCGCTGGCCGACGTCGGGTACCTCGGCGTGTACTGGTTCGACGGCGAGGCCGGCAACCTGCGCAGCAACGACCCCACGCCCGGCGGTGGGTTCCCTCCCTACTCGCACCTGCTCGACCGCTACGCCGCTCGCACCGGCCGCGACCTGAGCGACATCGACTACTACGTCGCGTTCGGTTGCTGGCGCCTGGCCGTCATCAGCGAAGGTGTGTACGCCCGTTACCTGCACGGTGCGATGGGCAACCAGGACGGCATCGAGATCGACTCGTTCAAGATCGGCACCGAAGGCCTCGCCGAGCGCGCCCTCGCCGCCGTCAGGAGGCTGTCATGACCACCGACGTGCTCGCCGGCTGGACCAAGAGCGAGTTCACGGCCGCGGGCTTCACCCGCGACGTCTACCGCCGAGGCACCGGGCCCGGCGTGGTGGTCGTGCACGAGATCCCCGGCATCACGCCGAAGGTCACCGAGTTCGCGAACGAGGTGGTCGACCGCGGCTTCACCGTGGTGATGCCGTCGCTCGTCGGTACCCCGGGCCGTGAGGTGTCGAACGGCTACGTCGCCTCGTCGATGATGAAGGTCTGCGTGTCGCGTGAGTTCACCAACATGGCGCTCAACCAGACCTCGCCGATCATCGGGTTCCTGCGCGCACTGGCGCGCAACCTCCACCAGGAGGTCGGCGGTCCCGGTGTGGGCGCCGTCGGCATGTGCTTCAGCGGCGGCTTCGCGCTCGCGATGATGGTCGACGACATCATGGTCGCCCCGGTGCTCAGCCAGCCGTCGATGCCGTTCGCCGTCGGCAAGAAGGCCCGCGGCGCCGACCTCAACCTGTCGCCCGACGACGCGCTCGTCATCCGTCGACGCGCCGAGGAGGGCTGTCAGGTGCTCGGCCTGCGCTTCACCGGCGACAAGCTCGTCGGCGATCGGTTCGCGTCGTTGCGCGAGCTGCTCGGCGACGCGTTCATCGCCGTGGAGCTGCCGAGCAACGCGAAGAACGACCACTCGGTCCTCACCGAGCAGCGTGACGACGCGAGCGTCGAGCAGGTGCTCGCTTTCCTCGAGTCCAAGCTCACCACCCCGCGAACTTAAGAGGTTCAGTGGATAGGTGTGTTCTTGGCGTGGTCGATGAGTTTGGCCGTGATCAGGATGGTGACGACGAGGGCGAGTTGGGCGTGGCGATGCTCGGCGCAGCGGTCGGTGTTGCGGCGCATCTGCCCGTAGTTCGAGATCCATGAGTTCGTGCGCTCGACGGGCCAACGTTTCCCTTTGAACTTCGGTGCTGGCGGGGTCCAGTCGGT
>JBDKJP010000047.1:0-7178 GCA_039796575.1 Actinomycetota bacterium | reverse complement strand
GACGGGATGTGCGCCATGGCGTCGCGCTCGTCGGGATCGAAGTGGATGAACTGGCCGGAGCGACAGCACGCGGTGCACTCGCCGCACGCCACGTCGGTCTCGCCCTCGCCACGCAACGCCGCCGCCAGCTCGCCGAGCCACACCCCGAACTCACCGGCGGCGAGCCGGTCGGTCATGCGCAGCTGCAGGGGATGGCGCCGCAGCGCGGGCAGCCGTCGCGGTACCGGTCGACGGCCTCGGTGAGGTCGATGCCCATCTGGTTCGCGAGCGTGGCCACCCAGGCCACCACGTCGCCGAACTCGTGCAGCTGCTGGTCGCGGCTGCCCTTCCGGACGGCCTGGGCGAGCTCGCCCACTTCCTCCGCCAGCCACGCCACGGAGGCCGGCACGCCACGACCGCGATCGCGGTCGCCGAACGTGCGCTCGATGGCGTCCTGCAGTTCGCGGAGGTCCACGATCAGACGAGCAGTTCGGCGATCTGCACGGCGTTGAGCGCCGCACCCTTGCGCAGGTTGTCGTTGCTGAGGAACAGCACCAGGCCGCGCCCGCCGTCGACGCTGAGGTCCTGGCGGATGCGACCGACGTAGCTGGGGTCCTTGCCGGCGGCCTCGAGCGGGGTGGGCACGTCCATCAGCTCGACGCCCGGCGCCGCGGCCAGCAGCTCGGTGGCGCGGGCCACGCTGATGGCGTTGGAGAACTCGGCGTTGATGCTGATCGAGTGACCGGTGAACACCGGCACGCGGACGCAGGTGCCGCTGACGAGGAGACCCGGGATGTCGAGGATCTTGCGGCTCTCGTTGCGCAGCTTCTGCTCCTCATCGGTCTCGAGCGAGCCGTCGTCGACGTACTTGCCGGCGTAGGGCAGCACGTTGAACGCGATGTGCTTGGCGAACTTGGTGGGCGTGGGGAACGACACGGCCTCACCGTCGTGGGTGAGCTCACGCGCCCGGTCGACCACTTCGCGGGCCTGCTTGTCGAGCTCGTCGACGCCGGCGAGGCCGCCGCCGCTGACCGCCTGGTAGGTGCTGGCGATGAGCCGCACCAGACCGGCCTCGTCGTGCAACGGCTTCAACACCGGCATGGCCGCCATGGTGGTGCAGTTCGGATTCGCGATGATGCCGATGCGCGCGTTGTGCACCTCCTGCGGGTTCACCTCGCTCACCACGAGCGGCACGTCGGGGTGCATGCGCCACGCCGACGAGTTGTCGACCACGGTGACACCGGCGGCGGCGAACTTCGGCGCGAGCTCCTTCGAGCTGGTGGCACCGGAGGAGAACAGCGCGACGTCGAGGCCGCTGGGATCGGCGATCGCCGCGTCCTCCACGGTGATCTCGGTGCCCTTCCACGGCAGCGTGGTGCCGGCGCTGCGCGCCGACGCGAAGAACCTGATCTCGTCGACCGGGAAGTTCCGCTCTTCGAGAATGGCGCGCATGACCGCACCGACCTGACCTGTTGCTCCGACGACACCTACTCGCATGCCGAAAAGGCTAACGGACCCCACCCCGGAAGAAGCCGGAAATAACCGTCCGTCGGCAGTGGCGCGCGGCGCGGCCGTTTCAGCGCACGGTGGCGACGAGCCACCAGTGGCTGCGGTGCACGCCGTCGAACACGTCGTCACGCGTGCCGGCCACACCGAACGGGCGGCGCTTCGGCGAGCGGTACACGGCCGCATCGGTGAGCGACGGACCGACCGCCTGCCACACCTCGGTGGGCGACAGACGGTTCGCCTGCCAGCCGAGCCGTGCGGGCAGCCGCATCTGCGCGATCTTCGGCCCCACGCTGGGCAGGTGCCACGTGGCGCGGGTGAGCTTGCCGGCGGGCCACAGCACCAGGTCCTGCGCCACCCAGGTGCGGAAGTTGAGCATCACCAGGCCACCGGGGCGGGCAACGCGGACAGCTTCCTTCGCCAACGCGATGGCGTCGTCGTGGTGGCAGTGCTGCAACGTGATGTAGCTGAACACCAGGTCGGCGCTGTCGTCGGCGAGACCGAGCGTGCGACCGTCGGTGACGTGCGAGGTCTGCAGCCGTTCCGGGTGGCCGAACTGCGCCACGGTCTCGCGGCAGCGTTCGAGGAATGCGGCGTCGAGGTCGCAGGCCACGACCTTGCCGAAGATGTCGGAGAAGCTGGCGGTCATGCGGCCGATGCCGCTGCCGATCTCCACCATGGTCTGCTCGCCGAGCGAAGCAGTGTCGAGCCCGAACGCCTGCAGGTAGGCGAGGGTCTCGTGGTTCCCGGTCTCGACGAAGTCGGCGAGGCTGAGCTCCTCACCGGTGACGTTGTTGAACACCCAGCCGGTCTCGCGCACGACCGCATCGGCGGAGTGCTCGTTCTCGGATGCGGTTCCAGCGGCCTTCCAGGGCACATGTTGACGGCGCGTCATGACGGCACCAGTGTGGCAGGCGCCGACGCCACGTTCACGCCAGCCGGGCGGGCGTCGGTCACTTCCGCTCGGGCAGCGGTGCCGAGTAGGCCTGACCGGAGTCGAGGCCGAACGCCGTGTGCAGCGCACGCGACGCACGCTCGAGGTCGGCGACGGGCGTGACCACGCTGATGCGGATGGTCGACGTGCTGATCATCTGGATGTTGATGCCCTCGTCGGCGAGCACGCGGAACATCTTCGCGGCGATGCCGGGGCTGGTCTTCATGCCGGCGCCGACGAGGCTGATCTTGGCGATCTCGGCGTCGTGCTCGACACCACGAGCGCCCACCTCGGCGGCCACCCGCTCGACGATGGACGACGCGTTGGCGACGTCGGCCTTCGGCATCGTGAACGAGATGTCGGTGGTGCCGTCGTGCGACGTGTTCTGCACGATCATGTCGACGTTCACGTTCGCACCGGCGAGCGGCTCGAACAGCGCGGCCGAGATGCCGGGACGGTCGGGCACGGCCACGACGGTGACCTTGGCCTCGGAGATGTCGGTGACGACGCCGGAGATGATGGGGTCTTCCATGCTGGGCTCCTGTGAGGTGACCCACGTGCCGTGCTCCCAGGTGAAGCTGGAGCGAACGTGGAGGGGAACGTTGTGGTTGCGGGCGAACTCGACACTGCGCAGCGCGAGCACCTTGCTGCCGGCGCCGGCCATCTCGAGCATCTCGTCGAAGTTGACGTGCTGGAGCTTGCGGGCCTGCGGCACGATGCGCGGGTCGGCGGTGAACACGCCCGTGACGTCGGTGTAGATCTCGCAGCTGTCGGCGTCGAGCGCCGCGGCCAGCGCGACGGCCGTGGTGTCGGAGCCACCGCGACCGAGCGTGGTGATCTCCTTGTCGGTGCTGATGCCCTGGAAGCCGGCCACCACGCACACCTTGCCGGCGCTCAGCGCGTCGCGCACACGGTCGCCCTTGACCTCGAGGATCTTGGCCTTCATGTGCACGGTGTCGGTGATGATGCCGACCTGGCTGCCGGTGAAGCTCATCGCGTCGACACCGACGTCGGCCAACGCCATGCAGAGCAGCGCCATGCTGACGCGCTCGCCGGTGGTGAGCAGCATGTCCATCTCGCGACCGGGCTGGGTGCGCGACACGTCGTTGGCGAGCTTCAACAGGTTGTCGGTCGACTTGCCCATCGCGCTCACGACCACGACGACGTCGTCGCCGCGGCGCTTGGTGAACGCCACGTGCTCGGCGACGGCGCGGATTCGGTCGGGATCGGCGACGGACGTACCGCCGTACTTCTGCACAATCAGGGCCACGGATGGGAAAGGCTAGCGACGACGCGCAGTGAATGCCCCGAGGATTCGCCCCGCTAGCGTCGTCACACGTGCTGGACCGTGCCCTCGACGACTCGTACCCCGTCGAGGTCCGACAGCACATCACGGGGCTCACGGCCGCCCGCACGGCGGCAAACGCGTGCTTCCGGTTCGGCCCTGCGTTCCTCGCCACCATCGCGGCGGGCCAGGGCGTGTCGCTCGACCGCATCGGCATCGCCGTGGCCGTCAGCGAGCTCTCGGGCCTGCTCTCGCCATTGACCGGTTCGATCACCGAGCGCCTGCACCGCCGCACCGCGATGTGGGTGGGCCTGCTCGGCGTGGGCCTCGGCACGGCACTGGCCGCGTCGAGCCTGCACCTGGCGATGTTCTCGCTCGCGCTCGTCGTGATCGCGCAGAGCAAGGTGATGTTCGACCTCGGCCTCGCGGCCTGGTTGTCGGACCGCGTGGCATTCGCTCGCCGCGGCCGCGTGATCGGCCTCACCGAGACGTCGTGGGCGCTGGGCCTGCTGCTCGGTGTCACCGCAATGGGGCTCGTCACCGCGCTCACGAACTGGCGGGTCGGTTACGCCGTGGGGGCCGTCGCCGTGGTATCCCTCGCGGCACGGGTGGCCCGTTCGGTGCCCGACGACCCCGCGGGGCAGGGCCACGCCGAGCGGCGCAGTGCGGAGAAGGGCCGCATCACCCGTCGCGGCATGGTGGTGATCGCCGGCACGTTCTGCCTGATGGCCGCGAGCCAGACGTTGTTCGTCACGTTCAGCGGGTGGCTCACCGACCGCTTCGACTTCTCCGACGCCGCCATCAGCGTCGTGGTGTTCTGCCTCGGGTTCGGCGAGTTGTTCGCATCGCTCTCCGCCGCCCGGTTCTCCGACCGCTGGGGCAAGGAGCGTGCGGCCGGCATCGGCGCCGGGCTGATGGTGCCCGCCGCGCTGCTGCTGGTGCTGTCCCACGAGCACCTGTGGATCGGACTGCCGATGCTGCTCATCGCGATCATCGCGTTCGAGTTCGCCATCGTCAGCGCCATCCCGCTCGCCACCGAAGCCGTTCCCGGCTCACCCGCTCGCGGCCTGGCCCTCAGCCTCGGCACCGGCACGTTGGGTCGCGCCACGATGAGCGTGGTGGCCACGCGCCTGTACGTCGACCGAGGCATGGGCTGGCCGGCGGCGATCTGCGCGTTCTTCGCGACCGGCATGGTGCTGGCGATGTGGCGGGCCAACTCGATGCGTCGGGCCGAGCTCGGCTGACGCGGCGCTGCCGCAGGTCGTCAGCGGTAGCCGTTGGTGATGGGCAGGCGTCGGTCCTTGCCGAACGCCTTCGTGCTCACCTTCACGCCAGGAGGGCACTGGCGACGCTTGTACTCGTTGATGTCGACGAGCCGCGTGATGCGCCGCACGATGGCCGCGTCGTGGCCGAGCTCGATGATCTCGCCCGCGGTGCGGTCGTCCTCCACGTACAGCTCGAGGATGGGGTCGAGCACCTCGTACGGCGGCAGGCTCTGGTCGTCGCGCTGGTCGGGCCGCAGCTCGGCCGACGGCGGCTTGGTGAGCACGCTCTCGTTGATGATGGTGCGGCCGGCGCGCTCGTTGACGTGGCGGCACAGGTCGTACACCCGCGTCTTCAGCACGTCCTTGATGACCGCGTAGCCGCCGACGCTGTCGCCGTAGATGGTGAAGTAGCCGACGGCCATCTCGCTCTTGTTGCCGGTGGTGAGCACCATCCAGCCGAACTTGTTCGACAGCGCCATCAGCGTGGTGCCGCGGATGCGGCTCTGCAGGTTCTCCTCGGTGAGATCGGCCGGGCGACCGTCGAACGAGGGCGCGAGCATCTCGAGGTAGGCGGCGAAGCCGGGTTCGATGGCGACGGTGCGGCAGTCGATGCCGAGCCGTTCGGCCAGGTCGTACGCGTCGCTCTTCGAGCCGTCGCTCGAGTAGCGCGACGGCATCGACACACCGTGCACGTGATCGGCACCGAGCGCGTCGACCGCGACGCACGCGACGATGGTGGAGTCGATGCCGCCCGACAGGCCGATGACCACGTCGGTGAAACCGTTCTTGCGCACGTAGTCGCGCGTGCCCAGCACGAGCGCTTCGTACAGCTCGGCGTCGGGCGAGAGCGGCTCGGCCATGCGCACCGGCACTGCGTCGTCGTGGG
This sequence comes from Actinomycetota bacterium, assembly GCA_039796575.1. Taxonomy (GTDB): domain Bacteria; phylum Actinomycetota; class Acidimicrobiia; order Acidimicrobiales; family Ilumatobacteraceae; genus UBA668. Next base: position 1,323 of record JBDKJP010000047.1, on the reverse strand, counting down.
GCACCGGCAGGTCGCTGATGGTGACCAACCGCATCGGCTCCTCGGTGCGGCGACCGCGCGGGTCGAGCAGGCGCTTGCGGTACACCGGCTCGATGACCACGTCGGCGACGAGGAACTCCTCCTCGAACAGCGAGGCGCGGGCGACGAGGTTGCCGTCGGCGTCGAACACCATGCTGCCGCCGTCGAACACGAGCTCGTCCTGGCCGCACACCTGGTTCACATAGGCCAGCGCGCAGCTGGCGTCGGCGGCGCGCGTCGCGAGCATGCGCTCACGGGCACCGGCCTTGCCGGCGTGGAACGGCGAGCCGTTGATGTTGATGTTGAGCTCGGCGCCACCGGCGGCCTGCTCGGCGAGCGGTCCGGTGGGGCTCCACACGTCCTCGCAGATGCTGATGCCCACCTTCACGCCACCGATGACGTACAGCTCGTACGGGTCGCTGTCGTCGCCGGGCGTGAAGTAGCGGGCCTCGTCGAAGACGGCGTAGTTCGGCAGCAGCCGCTTGCGGTACGTGCCGCGCACCTCGCCGCCGGCGCACACCGCTGCGGCGTTGTAGAGGTCGCGGTCGGCGGCCACGTATCCCACCACGGCGGCGCACTGGCCGGTGCGGGCAGCCACCTTGTCGAGCGCGGCGAGGTTGTCGGCCACGAACCCCGGCTTGAGCACGAGGTCCTCCGGCGGGTAGCCCGTGATGGCGAGCTCGGGGAACGCGACGATGTCGCACCCTTCGGCCTCGGCCCGGTCGTAGGCGGCGCAGATCTTCGCGACGTTGCCGTCGAGGTCGCCGACCGTCGGGTTGATCTGGGCCAGTGCGATGCGCAGGCGTGTCACGCGCTCAGGCTACCCACCTGCCCGCGCCCGGTGCTCGGTCACGCCGGCACCCCGGACGTGAAGTAGCCGGTGATGTCGACCAGCACGTTGGTGGCGACCGATGCGTCGATGCGCAGCGCGCCGCTCCCGAGCCGCGTGATCGCGCTGGCACCGCGCGTCTGGCCCGCCGCGACGGTGCGCACGTTGGTGGCCGTCGGTGCCGGCGCGAGGCCCGACGGGTACACCTTCAACGAGCCCGCGCCCGACGCCGCCACCATCGCCACGTTCTGCATCACGCCGAGCGCGTCGTCGGGCACCGCGGCGGGGTTCACCGTGCCGGCGCCACCCGCGGCGAGCCGCGCGAACGGCGTGCCGTATCGAGTGTCGACCGCGCGGGACGGGACGATCGGCACGAACGCACCGGCGGTCGACGACGGCGCGCCCGACCCGGTGAACGAGCCGACCACGGCGACCACCACGTTCGTGACGCTGCGCAGTCGCACGTCGATGGAGCC
>JBDKJP010000046.1:0-168251 GCA_039796575.1 Actinomycetota bacterium | reverse complement strand
GGTCGAAACGTCCGGAGGCTTTCCACGTGACGTTCGCCTAGGCTCTCGGAATGCGGCTCTGCGTCTACTGCGGTTCGAACACCGGCAACGTGCCGGCCTTCGCCGATGCGGCACGGCAGCTCGGCACGGCCTTCGCCAACCGTGGCATCGGCATGGTCTACGGCGGCGGCAGCGTGGGCCTGATGGGCATCGCGGCCGATGCGGCCATGGATGCCGGCGGCGAGGTCATCGGTGTCATCACCGAGCAGCTCGTCAACGCCGAAGTCGCGCACCGTGGCCTCACCCGGCTCGAGGTGGTGCCCACGATGCACGAGCGCAAGGCGCGGCTCAGCGAGCTGGCCGACGGGTTCGTGGTGCTGCCCGGCGGGTTCGGCACGGTCGACGAGTTCGCCGAGATGCTCACCTGGAACCAGCTCGGCATCACCGCCAAGCCGGTGGTGCTGCTCGACCTCGAGGGGTTCTGGGAGCCGCTGCTCACCTGGATGGACCGTGCCGTCGACGCCGGGTTCGTGCGGGCCTCGCACCGCATGCTCGCCCAGCGTGCCCGCACGGTCGACGACGCCATCGCGCTCGCCAGTTCGCCGGTGCCCGACACGCCGCACAAGTGGCTCGACCGCGACGGCACGCCGGCGCACGGCCACACCGGGCCCATCCCCGTCGTCCGTCCCTGACACCACCGCGATGCTGCCGTCGTCGTCGGTGCTCGACGTGCTGCAACCCCAGGGCGTGCACCGCGTGCTGCGCGACGGCACGAGCGTGCAGGTGCGGCTGCTCACCCGAGACGACGGCGACCGCCTGCGCACGTTCCACTCCGGGCTGTCGCTCGAGTCGACCCGTCTGCGCTACTTCGCCGCGAAACCGACGCTGAGCGACAAGGACGTCGCATGGCTCACCGACATCGACGTGGTGAACCGCTGCGCGCTGGTGGCGGTCGAGAACGGGCAGATCATCGCCGTCGGCCGGTGGATGCGACCCGCCGAGGGCACGCCGGACGCCGAGGTCGCGTTCGTCACCGCCGACGGTCAGCAGGGTCGCGGCATCGGCACGCTGCTGCTGGCGATGCTCATCGAGCTCGCGCCCGAGTACGGCATCACCACCTTCACGGCGTCGGTGCTGCTCGAGAACCACTCGATGACCAAGGTGTTCCGCCACGCCGGGTACGACGTGAAGATCGTCATCGAGGACGGCGTGCGCGAGGTGCGCATCGACCTCACCTCGCCCGTCGACGGCTGACTCAGCGCACCGAACGCAGCTCACGTTGCAGTGCCGAGCCGACCTGCTCGGCGAACTGCACCAACGCGGTGCGGTTCACGGTGACGCTGCCCATGCCGCCCTGGGGTCGCAGCAGCAGATCGCCGCTGCCGTTCGGCAGGGGGAGCACCGCACCGGTCTCGGGCACCACGAGCGTGTCGCTGCCGTCGCGCGACGAATGCACCGCCACGACCGGCAGGTTGCTCGGTGCATTCGCCACGAGTTGCACGTCGATGGCCGCGCCACCCCGGCAGGCAGCCTGGACGGCGGTCATCCACACTGCGGGCAGTGGGCCGCCGGCTCGGAGGGTGCTCACCAGCTCGTCGGACGCCGCGGTCGCGGTGGACGTGTGATGGGCCGTCACGCGCGAGCGCACCCGCAGCGTCGTGGCCACGCTCACCGAGAGGCCGAGCGCCATCAGCAGCAGCACCGATGTGGCCTCCTGCGGGTCGGACATGCGCAACGAGTGCACCGGCACGGTGTGGAAGTAGTTGAGTGCGAGCGCTGCGCCGATCGACGTGGTGACGCCGGCGAGCGGCCGCAGCAGCGCGGCAGCGACACAGACGAAGGCGAGCAACAGCGCCACGTTGGCGACGCTGATGCCGTCGTCGGCGGTGCCCGTGAGCCACGCGAGGAGGACGGCCAGTGCGGGGCCGATGGCCACGGCGGCGGAGCGGACGGCGGAGGTGTTCACGAGGTTGGTTCTACACCTTTGCGTCGCGCTGCGCCATCAGCGCCGGTCGCGCGGGTCGAGCGCGGCGACCACGTCGTCGACCACCCACTGCACCAACTCGCCGGCGTCGGCCATCAACTCGTTCGGCGCTTCACCACGCTCGCCGGCGGCGCGCACGTGCAGCGCGGCCTCGATGGCGGGATGGAACCGCTCGGGCGCGACCTGCAGGCCGTACACGCCGGCGCCGTGCTTCGACACGACGTCGCCGGTGAACGCCGTGTGGTGCAAACGGAGTGCGCCGAGCGCGCACCACACGAACGACTCGCCGGCGAACGCCCGCTCGGGTTGGGCGGCGCAGGCGCGGAGCACGTCGCGGGCGAGGTCGGCCCAGTAGGTCTGCAGGTTGTCGGTCACGAACCGCACCCGCGCCTCCACGTCGACCGGGATGCCGATGGTGGCGGGGTCGGGCCCGCGCACGGTGACGCCGTAGTTGGCGAGTGTGTACCAGGTGATCGGGTTGATCTCGAAGCAGTCCCCGTCGTGGTGCAGCTCGCCGTGCAACGTCCACGGGCGGTGCAGGCCGGTGGCCGGCTCGACCACCAGGTCGCCCCACGCGAGGTACGGGCCGTCGATGTGGGGGAGCGGTTGCTGCTCGGCCAGCAGCGCGTGCACCGTGCGCAGCGCGCCGTGGTCGTCGTCGGTGGCGGGCTCGGCGGTCACCAGCACGACGTCGATGTCGCTCGCGCCCGGCACCCAGTCGTCCAACGCGTACGAGCCCACCACGTACAGACCCTCGACCAGCGCCGGGTCGACCGAGTCGACGATGTCGAGGTAGGTGCCGAGGGCTGTGGCGACGTCGGGGATGGCGGTCACGGGGCGACGGTACCGCGGCCGGTGTACGTTCGGGCCTCATGACGGACATCGACCTGGATGCGGTGCGCGCCGCCGCCGACACCCTCTTCGCCCCCGACGCCGAGCACGGCACCAGCCTCGCGTTGGTGGTGCTGCACGGCGGGCAGGTCGCGTTCGAGCGGTACGGCACGCAGCCGGACACCGTGTTCGGCCCCGGTGGGCCGGTCGGGCCCGACGACACGCTCGTGTCGTGGAGCATGGCCAAGAGCATCACGCACGCCGCGGTCGGCATCCTCGTCGACGAGGGCCGCCTCGACACGGCGGCTCCGGCACCGGTGCCGGCGTGGATTGGCACCGACAAGGAGGCCATCACGCTGCAGCAGTTGCTGGAGATGCGGTCGGGCCTGCTGTTCGTGGAGGACTACGTCGACGGATCGGTGAGTCACGTCATCGAGATGCTGTTCGGCGAGGGCAAGGACGACGTGGCCGGCTACGCCGCCGGGCTGCCGTTGGCGCACGAGCCCGGCACGGTGTGGAACTACTCGAGCGGCACCTCCAACATCGTCGCCCGCATCGTCGGCGACGCGGTGGGCGGTGGCCGCGAGGGAATGGAGGTGTTCCTCCACGACCGGCTGTTCGGGCCCGTCGGCATGACCTCGGCGATCCCGAAGTTCGACGCGGCCGGCACGTTCATCGGCTCGTCGTACGTGTACGCCACCGCCCGCGACTTCGCCCGCTTCGGCGAGCTGTACCGCAACGACGGTGTCACCGCCGACGGCACCCGGGTGCTGCCCGCCGGCTGGCGCGACCACGCCCGCACGTGGGCCGCCACCGACCCGGACGGCGAGTTCGACTACGGCGCCCACTGGTGGCTCTGGCGTGACCACCCGGGAAGCCTGGCCTGCCACGGGTACGAGGGGCAGTACACCGTGGTGGTGCCCGATCGGGAGCTCGTGGTGGTGCACCTCGGCAAGGTCGACGCCGCACTCCGGCCCCTGGTGAACGCCCAACTTCGGCGCATCATCGCCGCCGTCGGCGCCTGACGGTCGGCCCCGGGAGACGCCCGGGGGCGGTTCGGATCGGCTAGCAATGTACGGGTGAGTTACGACCCGGGACCCCTCACCGGTGAGCTGCCCCGTGTGTCGCTCGACGACACGGGTGGGCCGCCGCGCCCGCGTCGCGTCCGTCCTGTCCGCCTCACGCTGAAGGCTCTCGCCGTCGCGCTGGTGGTGTGGTTCTTCGTCATCCCGCTCATCCCCGGCCTGCGCAAGGCGGCCGGTGACCTGCGTACGGTGAACCCGGCGCTGCTCGCTGCCGGCCTCGGGCTGCAGCTCTCGGCGCTGTTCTGCTACTCGTTGCTCACCCGCGCCGCGTTGGGCGAGAGCGCCCACGTCATCTCCCGACTCCGGCTGTTCCGCATCCAGATGAGCACCAAGGCGCTCAGCAGCGTCGTGCCCGGTGGCAGCGCCGCCGGCTCCGCGCTCGGCTACCGCCTGCTCACGCTGTCGGGAGCGCAGGGTGCGGATGCGGGTTTCGCGCTCGCCACCGCCGGCCTCGGCTCGGCCGTGATGTTGAACGTCATCCTGTGGGGCGGCCTCATCGTGTCGATCCCCGCCCGCGGCGTGAACGCGCTCTACGGCACCGCCGCCGTCGCCGGCGTCATCATCATGGGCGGCGCCGCGGCACTGGTGTTCGGACTGATGGAGGGCGCGGCGCGCGCCGAACGCCTGCTGCGCTGGTTCGCCCGCAAGTTCGGTTTCAGCGAAGAGCGCGCCGGTGCCGCGGTGCGCCAGGTGGGTGGCCGTCTGGAGGATCTCGCCGCCGACCGTCAACTGCTCGTGCGCGTCGCCGGTTGGGCTGCGGCGAACTGGGTGCTCGACATGGCGTCGCTGTGGGTGTTCCTGCGTGCGTTCGGGCCGGCCGTCGACCCCGACGCGCTCATCATCGCGTTCGGCCTCGCGAACGTGCTCGCCGTCATCCCCATCACACCCGGTGGCCTCGGCGTCATCGAAGGCGTGCTCATCCCCACGCTCGTCGGTTTCGGGCTCACCCGCTCGGAGGCCACGCTCGGCGTGCTCAGCTACCGCTTCGCGCAGTACTGGTTCCCCATGCTGCTCGGCGCGGTGATGTACGCCAGCCTGCGCTTCGGTCCGTGGAGCATCAACCGACGCGAGAAGTTGAAGACGCTGCGCGAACTTGCCGCCGAGACCGAGACGAACCGCGAGAGCGCGCTCGACTTCGCAGCCCGTTTCGGCCGTCGTCGGCGCATCCCCGAATCCGTGTCCGGCCATCCCTCCAACGGTGCCGCGCCCGACGACCCCCCGACCCAGTGGCCCGCCCGCGGCCCCGGTCGAGGTGGAGACGCCGACCCGTCCTGACTAGCGTCGCGGCCATGACCGTTCACGAGCGACCCTTCGGCCGCCACCTCGAGGACTTCGTGGTGGGCGACATCTACAAGCACTGGCCGGGGAAGACCATCACCGAGTACGACGATCACCTGTTCTGCATGATCACGATGAACCACCACCCGTTGCACACCAACGACTGGTTCGCGCAGCAGAGCGTGCAGGGCCGCAACGTGGTGGTCGGCAACCTCGTCTACTCGCTCGTGCTCGGCATGAGCGTGCCCGACGTGAGCGGTGCGGCCATCGCCAACCTCGAGGTCGAGACGCTGCAGCACAAGTTCCCCACGTTCCACGGCGACACCATCCACGCCGAGACGCGGGTGCTCGACGTGCAGGAGAGCAAGAGCAAGAACGACCGCGGCATCGTCACCGTCGAGACCAAGGCGTTCAACCAGGACGGCAAGGAAGTGTGCTACTTCCGTCGTCGGGTGATGGTGTGGAAGCGCGAGTTCGCGCCGCAGCGCCCGCGCCCGTACGACAGCGACGCCGCCTGGGACTGACCGCATGACCCTCACCGGGCGCGTGCTCGCGTGGGGAGTGCCACGGCTGCGCGACCTGCCCTGGCGACACACCCGCGACCCGTGGGAGGTGCTCGTCAGCGAGGTGATGCTGCAGCAGACACAGGTGCCACGCGTGATCCCGAAGTGGCACGCGTTCCTGCACGAGTTCCCCACCACCGCGGTGTGCGCGGCGGCACCGTTGGGCGACGTGCTGCGGTGCTGGCAGGGCCTCGGCTACCCGCGGCGTGCCCGCAACCTGCACGCCACCGCGGTGGAGGTGGAACGCCTCGGCGCGTTCCCGCGCACGCTCGAGGGGCTGCTCGCGCTGCCGGGCGTGGGTGCGTACACGGCGAGGGCGGTGATGGCGTTCGCGTTCGAGCTCGATGCCGCGGTGGTCGACACCAACATCGCCCGCGTCTACGCCCGTCACGAGGGCCGACGTCTCACACCTCGCGAGGTGCAGGCGCTGGCCGACGCCCAGGTTCCCCTCGGCGACGCGTGGGCGTGGAACCAGTGTCTGATGGATCTCGGCGCGGTGCTGTGCCGGCCGCAGTCGCCCGGGTGCGAGGCGTGCCCGCTGGCCGACACGTGCGCGTGGCACGGTGAGGGCGCCGACCCGGCCGTGGGCAGCGCCGGGGTGAGCCGCACCCAGGCCCGGTTCGAGGGCAGCGACCGTCAGGCCCGCGGCCGTCTGCTGCGGGCGCTGTCGGCGGCGGCGGTCGGTGACGCCGATGCTGCCGCGGTGATGGGATGCGACCACGACCGCGCCGCACGGCTGGTGGCGTCGCTGATCGCGGACGGGTTGGTGGTGCACCACGGGGCGCTGCTGCGCCTGCCGTGACCGTCAGACGATGGGCGTGACGAACTGGCCGGTGAGGTCGGCGAGCACGTTCGTGGCGGTGGCCGGCGTGATGCAGACCTGGCTCGACGTGCCGGGCGCGATGACGCCGAGGTTCGCCGTGTTCTCACGCGGGGCGTAGTTCAGCAGCGAGCTGTTGTCGGTGCTGCCGCACGGCCGCACGATGAGGTGACCGAACCCGGTGGGCGACACGGCGACCACGTTGAGGATCGAGACCTCCGAGACCGTGACGGCGCGCGGCGCACCGGCGGCGACCGGGCCGACCGGCAACACGCGGGTGGGTGCCGTGGGTCGGTAGGCGAGACCGCCCTCGATCGACTCGTCGTGGAACCAGCCCGAGACGTCGACGATGGCATGGGAGGCACCGGCACCCGCTCGCACGCACACGCTGCCCGTGGGCCCGAGCTTCACCAGCGCGCTCGACGCGGCATCGCGGCCGCCGAGCGCGGAGACCGTGCTGCCGGGCGGCGGTGGGGTGGTGCACGGTCCGGGATAGACGTGGAGTCCGGTGGCGGCGGCACCTGCGTCGGCGGTGACGTTCAACCACGCAGCGGATGCCGTGGCGGGCACACCGCCGAGCCCGGCGATCTGCACCTCGATCTGCGAACCGGCGAGCGCCCCGTCGGTGCCGACCACCGCGGGCGTGTTCGGTCGCGTGTCGAGCCAACGCACCGGCCCGAGCGGGTGGAACAGATCACCGCCCGGCGCGAACCAACCGGTGAGATCGACGCGGATGTCGACCGCGGCGTGGGTGTACACGCACACCTGCCGGTCGGTCATCAACGACACGGCCACGCCGCCGGTGGTACGACCACTCTCGTAGTTCACGTTCGACGTGTTCGGCCGGGTGTCGCAGTCCCACACGGTGAGGTGGCCGGCGTTGCACGGGTTGATGGCGGTGATGCTGAGCACCGCCGAGCTGGCGGCAGGGTTCGTGACGTACGACGACAGGTCGATGGTGACCATGCGCTGAGCACCCACCTTGCCCTGGCCGAGCGAGATGGAGTCGAACACGCGCACCGGGGTGATGCCGACGAACCCCTCCTGTGTGGCGGGCGGCGTCGCAGGGGTGCCTGCCGCGGGAGGAGTGGTGCCGGCGTCGGTGTTGATCGCCGTGCACTCGGTGATCTCGCTCGCGTCGATGTTGCTCTTCAGGTACTGGGCGAGCGCCAGACCACCGGCCCGGGTCATGTGGATGTCGTCGGCCTCGAACCACGTGCGCTGCGTGGTCGACGGCATCGACCGCGTGTAGCCGTTCCAGTCGAGCACCACGAGGTTGGGGTGCTTCACCTTGGCCGCCTGCAGGGCAGCGTTGTGGTTCGCGTAGTAGGCGCCGTAGCCGTAGCTGGTGGACGTGCGGTAGGTGAGCCAGAACACGCGCGACACGCCCTGTGCTTCGGCCTCCGCCATGATGGCGTCGATGTCGTCGCTGATGCTCGGGTAGTCGTCGTACCCGGCCATGATGACCACCGCCTGGCCGAGGCGGCCCTTCAGGTTGGTGCGCATCTCGGGCAGCACACTCACCGGGGTCCAGCGCCTGCCGAGGTCGGTTCGGCCGACGCAGCTGGTCGCCATCAGGCGCCGACAGCTCTCCACGGACCACTGCAGGTCGTAGGTGGTGCCCATCACGTCGTAGATGGTGGTCTCGTTGCGGGCCTCGTCGTACCAGCGCATCGCCGCCGACGTGCTGTCGCCGAGCACGGTCACCTTCGGGCTGCCGGCGGCGGGCAACGCACCGCGCAGGCCGAGCTGGCGGCCGGTGATCGACGTGACGATGCCGTCGGCGTAGAGGCCGCGCTTGAGCTGGAAGTCGCGCACCGCACCCACCGACACGCTGTCGTAGGAGGTGTCGGCGGTGATGCTCGGGTAGCCGAGCTCCTGCAGACGCTGCTCGAGGCACACCACGGCAGCGTTGGAGACGCCCGGTGACAGCCGCACGGTGACCGTGCACGACACGGCGGAGGCCGACGGTGCCGCGGTGGACGGCAGGAGGGGAACGGCAGCGGCCGCCAGCACGGTGGCAGCGGCAAGCACTCGGGAGATCATCGGGGGTGGTCCACCTTGTTCGTCAGGCCCGCAGGCCGCCACGGATCAGGTGGTGATCGAGGCGACGATGGCATCGTACGCCAGATCGGCGTACGCCCGCATCTCGTCGTCGGTGCGGTCCTGGATGGGGTGCGGGGTGAACACCCGCGCCACATCGGGGAAGCCGAGCGCGTTCGACTGCGCCGTGGCGGCCTCGACGAACTCGGCCGACGCGACGAACACACCGGGGAGGCCCCGGCGTTCCAGATCCACGATGTCGTGCACACTGCACGACGTGCAGCTGCCTCAATCGGCGAGCGCCTCGATGACCAGGGTGCACTGGGTGGCGATCTCGTGGCGCAGGTCGACCGGCGCCGGCTTGGTGAACGTCGGCTTCCTGTACCGACGCACCTGCGCGCCGGCGGCGGTGAGCCGCCGCTCGAGCTGATCGAGGAACACGTCGCCGCGCGGCTTGGAGATGTCGAGCAGGCCGATGACGTGGCCGTCGAAGCTGCTGGGGCGCGGCAGCCGTTCGCGATGCGGCACCGACTTCTCGCCGGTGGGGTCGAGGACCACTCTGCTCATCGTGCTGACCTCCTCATGTCGCAGCGTATTCCACGGGCCAGGTGACGGGTTGCGAACCGGTGGCGCCGTTCGCCCAGCCGCCGATCATCATCGAGAACAGCCCCGCGCCGCCACCGGCGTGCACGAGCAGAATGCCCTCGGGGCGGAACTTCGGCAGCGCCGGCACGTCCTTCAGGTGCTCGGGGATGCCGTCGGCGATGCCGCCGGCGCCGTGCACCAGCTCGGCACCCGGGAACTGCAGGCGCGAGTGGAGTTCGCTGAGCACGCGGTCGCGGTCCCAGCCCGCCTCGGCGAACACACGAGCGTGCTCGGGGCCGACCACCAGGATGGCGTCGAACGCGAGGATGAGCTTCGGGTTGTGCAGCGTGCGCAGGCAGGCCGCGAACACGGTGGCGAGCTCGTCGGCGGTGCGTGCCTTCTGGTCGACGATGCAGCGCGGGCCCTCGCCGGCGAACACCGTGACCGTGTCGGTGGTGGCGTCGAACCCGCGCGACTGCGCGAGCGAGGTCCACGGCGACGACGACTCGAGCTCGGCGAAGCAGAAGCTGATCTTGCCGGGGTTGCCGTGCGTGGCGCGGTCGACCTCGCCGGGTCGGCCACCGCCGACGTTGCGCACCACGAGCTGCACCGCGCGGCCGATGGTGAGGTTGGCGCGGTTGCCCTGACCGAGCGCGTTGCCACCGCCGTTCATGCCGATGGCCCGCGTGCCGGGGCCGTTGCACACGATGACCGGTCCGACGGGCATCGTGGTGGCGAGCACGCCGTGGATGTTGAACTCGTCGGTGCACACGGCCTCGACGGCGGCGAGCACCCACGGCAGGTACTCGGGCTTGCAACCGGCCATCACCGCGTTGACGGCCACCTTCTCGACCGTGACGGGCACCAGGTCGGGCGGTACGACGGCGACGATCTCCTGGGGGTCGCGGTGCGTGCCCTCGAGCATGCGCAGCACGCGCTCCTCGGTGGGCGGCACCACGGGCAGGCCGTCGGTGAAGCCACGGTCGAACATCATCTCGAACTCGTCGTCCATCGCCGCCAGCTCCAGCCGGCGCGACTTCAGCACCCCGCCGCCGAACGCTGCCGCGAGCCCGGGCGCGAGGTCGGGGTCGACCGACATCGAACCGCAGCCGGGGCGCATCACGGGGAGGTCGTCGCCGAGCGAGTCGACCCCGGTGATGCGCTGCCAGTCGGCACGCAGCCACCCCACGGTGCGCTCGACCTCCACACCGTCGACCACGCGGATGAGCGTGGGCACGGTCTCGATGTCGTGGTGCCAGCTCCACGACAGGTCGGCGTCGTGGCGGGCCTCGACGCCCTCCGGGAAGGCCGGGTCGTCCTGGGTGACGACCGCCACGGGGAACTGCGCGAGCAGCGGCGCGACCATGCGGCACGTCTCGCACTCGCGCTTGACGAACACCACCAGCCCGTCGGGCAGCACCCGGGCGTCGGGGTGGGTCACGCCAGGAACTCCAGCACCTTCGCGTTCACCACGTCGGGCCGCTCGAGCTGCAGGAAGTGCCCGGCGCCGTCGACGAGGTCGAACGTGATGTTCGGCGGCGCCATGGTGGCGGCCAACTCGGCCACCTCCACGCCGATGCACCCGTCGTTGCGGCCGTGGAGGTACAGCATCGGCTGGGTGGGGAACTGTGACGTGGCCGCCTGGGCGGCGTCGAGCGCAGGGTCCTTCAACCCGTCGCCCAACGTGGCCCGGTAGTAGCCGATGGCGGCGGCGAGGTGGGCCGGGTCGCGCAGGGCGTCCTTCACGTTCGCCACATCGGCCGTGCCGTCGTAGCCCGGCGACCAGTCCTGCCAGATGCGATCGATGAACGCGAGGTCGTTGGCCGGCACCACCATGTCGGAGAGCGGGTGCTGGAAGAAGAACATGTACCAGCTGCGCTTCAGCTGATCGAAGTTGCCGAGGAACGCCATGGCGATGGCCGGTCCCGGCGGCACGGCCATGGTGACCACCTTGCGCCACCGCTCGGGCTCGAGCACGGCGGCACCGTGCGTGCCCGACGCGCCCCAGTCGTGACCGATGATGACGGCGTCGCCGTCGCCACCGAGCGCGTCGTGCAGCGCGTTGGCGTCGACGCCGAGCACGCCCGACTGGTAGCGACCGTCGGCGGGCACGGCCGTCGGTGCGTAGCCGCGCTGGAACGGTGCGACCGCCCGGTACCCCGCGTCGGCGAGCGCCGGCAGCAGGTGCCGCCAACCGTGCGCGGAGTCGGGGAAGCCGTGCAGGCACAGGGCCAACGGGCCGCTGCCTTCGGAGAGGACGGCGAACTCCACGCCGTTCGCGGTGACGATCTGGTGTGCCGTGCCGGTCATGGCCGCAACGTAGCCGCGTCATGACAATGGTCACGCACGGTGCTGTTTGTCGCCCGGTGAGCCGCGACTATGGTGACCGCCATCGGGGACCAACGTTCGATGCAGGTCACGTTCTATGGAGTGCGTGGTTCCACGCCCTGCCATGGCGAAGACACCCATAAGTACGGCGGCAACACGTCGTGCGTCGCTGTTCGCATTCCCGGCGAGCAGCCCATCATGTTCGACCTCGGCACCGGTGCCCGCTACTTCGGTGCCACGCAGCTCGGCGGCGAGCCGTTCCGCGGCACCTGCCTGCTCAGCCACCTGCACTGGGATCACACGCAGGGCCTGCCGTTCTTCACGCCCATCCTCAAGCCCGGCGCCGAGCTCGACATCTACGCCCCGCAGCAGGACGACGGTCGCCCGCTGTCGACCGTGTTCGAGGAGATGATCTGCCCGCCGGTGTTCCCGGTCACCATCGCGCAGTTCGCCGGCACCGTTCGCTACCACGAGCTCAACGACGACGACTTCGCCATCGGCAGCGTGAAGGTGCGCTCGCGTCTCGTGCCGCACCTCGGCCCCACGCTCGGCTTCCGGGTCGAGTGGAACGGCCGCAGCGTGGTGTACATGAGCGACCACCAGCAGCCGCACGACGGCTCGTTCTCGCTCACCGACGGTGCGCGCGACCTGGCGCAGGGCGCCGACCTGCTCATCCACGACTCGCAGTACACGGCCGCCGAGTTTCCCGCGAAGAACAACTGGGGCCACTGCACGGTCGACTACGCCGTCTGGCTCGCGCAGGAGTGCGGCGTGCGGCAGCTCGCGCTGTTCCACCACGACCCCACGCGCACCGACGCCGCGCTCGACGAGCTCCACGGCTGCGTGGTCGACAGCGGCATGAAGATCGTGGTGGCCCGCGAGGGCCTCACCGTCGACCTCGGCTGATCCCTGCCGATGGGCGCGGTCGCTGCCGTCGCGACGGCACTGGTGCTGCTGGTGGCCGCGGTCACCAAGCTCGCGACACCGCCGGCGTGGCGCACGCAAGCAGCGGATCTCGGCGTGCCCGCCGGCGTGGCCGCAGCGGTGCCCTACGTGGAGGCCGCGCTCGGCGCGTTGCTGCTGGTGCAGTTCCAGCGCGTGGTGGTGGCATGGTGTGCCGTGGCGCTGCTCGTGTCGTTCACCGTGCTGCTGGTGGTGCGGCTCGCGCAGGGTCGCCGCCCGCCGTGTGCGTGCTTCGGCTCGTTGACGCCGAAGCCGATCGGTGTGGCGAGCGTGGCGCGCAACGTGGTGTTCATCGTCGTGGCATCGCTGGCTGCGACGCTGTGATCGTCAGGCGAGCTCGGTGAGCACGAACGCGAGGACGCGCGCCTCGTCGCGCCACACCTCGTAGCGACCGCTCGGGCCGCCGTGCCCGGCGTCCATCTCGCAGCGCATCATCAACGTCGCGTCGTTGGTGCGCACCGCACGCAGCTTGGCGATCCACTTCGCCGGTTCGTGGTAGCTGACCCGCGGGTCGTTCAACCCGGCGGTGATGAACAGTGCCGGGTAGTCGGTGGCGACGGTCTGGTCATACGGCGAGTAGCCGAGCATGTACGAGGCCATCGGCTCGGTGCGCGGGTCGCCCCACTCCTCCCACTCCGTGACGGTGAGCGGGATCGACGGGTCGGACATCGTGGTGACCGCGTCGACGAACGGCACCTCGGCCACCGCGGCACGGAACAGGTCGGGGCGCATCGTGATGCACGCGCCGACCAGCAGGCCACCGGCGCTGCCGCCACGGATGGCCACCTTCTCCGGGTGCGCCCAACCGGTCGCCACGAGGTGCTCGACGCACGCAATGGTGTCGGTGAACGTGTTGCGCTTGTGCTCGAGCCGACCCTGCAGGTACCACTCGCGACCGAGCTCGCCGCCGCCACGCGGGTGCACGAGCGCCCACACATGGCCGCGGTCGAGCAGCGAGATGCGCGCCACGCTGAACCACGGCGGCGTGGACGCCTCGTAGCTGCCGTAGCCGTACACCAGCACCGGTGCCGTGCCGTCGGCCACGGTGTCGCGGTGGCGCACGATGTCGACCGGCACCTTCGTGCCGTCGTCGGCGGTGGCCCACCGACGTTCCGCGACGTACTGCGTGAGGTCGAGCCCGGGCGCCGGCGTCTGCTTCAGCCGAGTGCGCGCGCCGGTGCGGACGTCCTCCTCGTACACCGAGGCGGGCGTGGTGAGCGACTGCATCGTGTAGCGCACCGTCGAGGCATTCCACTCCGGGTTGCTCTCGAGCTCGACGTCGTGCGGTTCGTCGCTCACGTGCAGCACGCGCTCGCCGCCATTGCGGAAGAGCACGCGCAGCCGCGGCTGCGCGTCGGCCCACTCGTGGAGCACGAGGTGGTCGGCGAACGCCTCGACCGAGGTGATGCGGTGGCCGGGCACGTGCGGCGCGAGCTCGGTCCACTCGGCCGGCCGGTCGAGCGGTGCGGTCATCAGGCGGAAGTCGGTGGCGTCGAGGTTGGTGTGCACCAGCCACCGGTCGCCCCAGTGCTCGAGCGCGTACTCGAGGTCGGCCTCGCGGGCGCGCACCAGCAGCGGCTCGGTGTCGGGACGGGCGGCGGGGATGAGCCGCACCTCGGTGCTGATCTTGCTGGCCGTGTCGATGATGATCCACTCACCGCTGCGGCTGAGGTCGACGTACACATAGAACCGTTCGTCGTCCTCCTCGTACACCTTCACGTCGTCGGACTGCGGCGTGCCGAGCGTGTGCCGCCACACGCACGACGGACGCATCTGCTCGTCGGCGGTGACGTAGAACAGCGTGCGGCCGTCGCTCGACCAGGCGCTGCCGCCCCACGTGGTGCCCTCGAGCTCGTCGGGCAGGTCGATGCCGGTGGCCAGGTCGCGGAACCGCATCGTGTACTGCTCGCTGCCGTCGGTGTCGCTGCTCCACGCGAGCAGCGTGTGCTGCGGGCTGACGTCGAACGTGTTGATGGCGAAGTACTCGTGGCCCTCGGCCTCGACGTTCTCGTCGAGCAGCACCTGCTCGGTCGACGTGTCGGCGCTGCGGCCACGGCAGTGGATGGGGTAGCTCGACCCCTCCTCGGTGCGGCCGACGTACCACCAGTCGTCCTTGCGCACCGGCGCCCACAGATCGGTCTCCTGCACCCGCGACCGGATCTCGCCGAACAACGTGTCGACGAGCTCGGCGCGCTCGGCGAACCACGCGTCGCACCACCGGTTCTCGGCCTCGAGGTAGGCGATGGTGTCGGGGTCGTCCTTGTCGCGGAGCCACGCCCAGGGGTCGTCGGCGGGGCCGGTGGGGCGCGTCCACGTGTGGGGGATCTGCTTCGCGATGGGGGGCTGCACGGCCCGCAGGGTAGTGGCACGACCGAGCACGTCGATCCCGCCGCCGGTAGCGTGCAGCGCCATGCGGGTGTGGATCGACCAGGATCTGTGCACGGGCGACGGGTTGTGCATCGACCACTGCCACGACGTGTTCGTGCAGCTCGAGGACGGCATCGCCTACGTGGCGGAGGACGGCCTGGCCCTCAACGACCCGGGCGGCTCGGGCAGCCTGGCCACCGTCGACCCGCGCCACCAGCAGAGCGTCATCGACGCCGCGCTGGCCTGCCCGGGCGAGTGCATCTTCATCGAGCTCGGCCGCGCCGCCGGCACCAGCATCACTGCGGCGTAGGGTCGTCGGCCTCCGGCTCGACCTCGGTCTCGGTGTCGGGCTCGGGCTCGGGACGGCGACGGCGGCGCACCAGCACCACGACCAGCACGATCGACCCGACGAACAGCACCAGCCCGCCCAGCGTGAAGGCGAACCGCTTGGTGCCGACGCTGCCGGCCTCGTCGACGGTGTCGACCACCGACTGCGCCGCGGCGCGGGCCGTGTCGTGGTCGCCCTGCTCGAAGGCCGCCGTGGCCACCTCGACCTCGGCGGGGAGGTCGGTGCCCCACAGGCCGATGGTGCCGAAGAAGCCGTCGTCGGCGGCCTCGGCGGCCACCGCGGCGAGCACCTCGTCGGCGGTGTCGATCTGCTCCTGGACCGCCTCGCCCACGCCGGGCAGCTCGTCACCGTCGGCCGCCTCGTAGCCGGCCTCGAACGTGGTGGGGTAGTCGGCCCCGAGCTCGGTGGCCTTGTCGTCGAGCTCGTCGCGCAGGTCGAGCACCGCCTCGGCCTCGTCGATGCGCTCGTCGGCCTGGGGGAACGCCCACAGGTTCATGCGTTCACGCACCTCGAACGGCGGCGCCCACTCGTCGCCGTGCTCGGTCAGGTCGGCGTAGCGCTCGCGAGCGGCGTCACGTTCCTCGAGCATGTCGAGTTGCGAGTCGGTGGCCACGTACTGCTCGATCAGGTCGCGCGCCTCGGTGCTGCCGCCCAGTTCCTCCACGAGGTCGAGGAAGCGGCGCCAGTCGGTGGGGCGGCCGATCTCCTCGGGCTCGGCGTCACCGACGTAGGCGATGGTGCGGTCGGCCACCGCGGCGAACACGGTGCGCATGGTGTCGTCGCCCACCTCGTCGACGATGCGCTGCACCACGTCGTACGCGGCGTTGTAGCCGTACGCCTCGACCTCGTCGGCGCCCTCCACGAAGTTGGGGTCGCCCCATTCGTTCAGCGCCACGCGACCGGGATCGGTGTCGTCGATGGTGACCGGTTCGACCACGTCGCCACCCAACTCGGCCACGGCCTTGTTGGAGTACACCTGCGCGAAGCCCTCGCTCAGCCAACGGTCGCCGAACCAGTCGTCGCTGAACCACGCGTGCGAGAGCTCGTGCAGCACGACCTCCTGCTCGAGGTCCTCACCGATCTCGATCTCCTTGTCGCTGGCGCTGAACCAGCCGGCGTAGCCGTAGAGGTACGGCGTGTACGCCTGGCGCACCTCCACCGACTCGTCGATGGGCCACGGCTGCCCGATGAGCTCGGCCAGTGCGGGGACGCCGTCGTCGATCTGCGTCGTCACGAACGCCTGCCACTCGGTGTCGCCCGGCCAGGCGCGCACGTCGAACTCGTCACCGTCGTCGGTGGCCACGGCGGTCGAGGTGAGCGCGCCGTCGTTGCGGGCGGAGATGAAGATGTCGAACTCGTCGGGGTTCGGGATGTCGGTGGCGGTGTAGACGGTGTTGCCGTTCTCGGCGGTCTGCACCGCGTCGCTGCCGAGCGCGTCGACCACGAAGCCCGGCGGCACCACGACGCGCACGGTGACCCGGCCGTCGTCGCCCACGCCGAACGCATCGAACGCCGCGTAGGCCGGGTTCACCCGCCACGGGCTCTCGCTGCGCGGCGGGAGGCCGGTGATGTCGTACGTGACCCGCACGCGTTGGGTCTGGCGGTAGAAGAGGTTGCTGGCGAGGTCGATGTCGTAGATGACGTAGGCGTCGGTGCCGGGCACCGCGCGCGACGTGGCGCGGAGGGCACGCCCGCTGCTGCTCGACGCGACGAAGTTCTGCGCGCCGGCGGGCACCGGGAACGACACGCCGCCGAAGTAGCGACGGTTGATGATGTTGCCCTTCACCTGGTCGGGCAGCGTGTTCGTGAGCGTGAGGTCGGCCACGACGCGCACCACGCTCGCGGCGGCGTCGATGGTGTACGTGGTGGTGGTCTCGAACGTGAGGCCGTCGTCGTCGGCGTGGGCCGTCGGCGACGACGGTGCGAGCAGCACGGCCGTGGCCGCGAGGGGGAGGAGCGCGGCCATGGTGCGGCGGAACATGGCGCACAACGTAGGTCACGGCGTGGCGGTTGTGGCCGCAACGAGCTCGGGTGGGCAACCCGGGGTCGAATTGTTACTATGTCGGTAGTGCTAATTCGCCCCTCATGGATCGGACGTCCACGATGACCTCCTTCGACCTCGACCTCAGCAAGTACGACCTCGGCTGGAGCGACAGCGACGTCGAATACGCGTTCAAGCCCGAGAAGGGCCTCAACGACCGCGTCGTCGACCAGATCAGCTGGTGGAAGGGCGAGCCGAACTGGATGACCAAGCTGCGCCAGCGCAGCCTCAACCTGTTCGACCGCAAGCCGATGGCCGAGTGGTTCGCCGTCAACATGCCCGACATCGACTTCCAGGACATCTTCTACTACCTGAAGCCGGCCACCGATCAGGTGAGCGAGTGGGACGACCTGCCCGAGCAGATGAAGGCCACGTACGAGAAGCTCGGCATCCCCGAGGCGGAGCGCAAGTACCTCGCCGGCGTCACGGCGCAGTACGAGAGCGAAGTGGTGTTCCACCGCAACCGCGAAGACCTCGAGGCGCAGGGCATCCTGTTCTGCGACATGGACACCGCTCTCCGCGAGTACCCCGAGCTCGTGAAGCAGTACTTCGGCACCGTCATCCCGCCCGGCGACAACAAGTTCTCGGCGCTCAACACCGCGGTGTGGTCGGGTGGCTCGTTCATCTACGTGCCGCCGGGCGTGAAGTGCGAGATGCCGCTCCAGGCCTACTTCCGCATCAACAGCGAGAACGCCGGCCAGTTCGAGCGCACGCTCATCATCGCCGACGAGGGCAGCCAGGTGCACTACATCGAGGGCTGCTCGGCCCCCGTGTACACCAACGACTCGCTGCACTCGGCGGTCGTCGAGATCGTGGTGAAGCCGTCGGCCCGTGTCACGTACACCACCATCCAGAACTGGTCGCCCAACGTCTACAACCTCGTCACCAAGCGCGCTCGCGTCGAGGCCGAGGGCCACATGGAGTGGATCGACGGCAACATCGGTTCGAAGCTCACCATGAAGTACCCGAGCGTCTACCTCGTCGGCCCGAAGGCCACGGGTGAGGTGCTCTCCGTCGCCTACGCCGGCCCCGGCCAGCACCAGGACGCCGGTGCGAAGATGGTGCACGCCGCGCCTGAGACCACGTCGAAGATCGTGTCGAAGAGCATCAGCAAGGACGGTGGGATCACCACCTACCGCGGCCTCGTGCGTGTCGACGAAGGTGCGCACGGCTGCAAGAGCCACGTGCAGTGCGACGCCCTCCTCCTCGACGAGCAGAGCGAGAGCCGCACCCTGCCGTACATGGAGGTGGGCGAGCGCGACGCGCAGATCGGCCACGAGGCCACCGTGTCGAAGATCGCCGACGAGCAGCTCTTCTACCTCATGTCGCGCGGCCTCTCGCAGGAGCAGGCGATGGGCATGGTGGTGAACGGGTTCATCGAGCCCATCACCCGCACGCTGCCCATGGAGTACGCGGTCGAGTGGAGCCGCCTCATCGAGCTGCAGATGGAAGGCAGCGTCGGCTGACCCGCCACGTCGCGCTCCTCCGTGCCATCAACGTCGGTGGCCGCAACGCGGTGCCGATGGCGGCGCTGCGCGAGGAGTTCGAAGCGTTCGGGTGCACCGAGGTGCGCACCTACATCCAGTCGGGCAACGTCGTGTTCGACATGCCAGGCCGGTCGCCGGCAGAAGCCGACCTCGAGTCGGCGCTCGAGGCGCGCTTCGGGTTCGCGATCCCGGTGGTGCTGCGCACCCGTGCCCAGTTCCGGTCCATCGTCCACGACGCGCCGTCCGGGTTCGGCCAGTCGCCCGACACGTACCACAGCGACGTCGCAGTGCTGAAGGCGCCGCTCACGAGCGCGCAGGCCATGCGCGCGGTGGGCGTCCGCGACGGCGTCGACGAGGTGTGGCCCGGCAAGGGCGTCGTGTACTTCCAACGGCTCAGCGCCCGACGCACCGAGAGCCGCATGTCGAAGATCGCCGGCACGCCCGAGTACCGGTCGATGACCATCCGCAACTGGAACACCGTCACCACGCTGCGCACGATGCTCGACGCCTGAGCAGCCGGTACCCTGGCGACACCGAAGCTCTCCACAAGGGCGGAGGTCAGGCCCCGGGTAGCTGTCACTACGCCGGGGCCACTGCGTTCCCGGCCACTGCACATCTCGTCACGTGCCACACTTCGCGTGCATGGAGCAGACGCAGGAGTACGACGACAAGCTCGTCGCGTTGCTGGAAGCGCTGTGGGGCGACGGCTACCTGTCGCCGGGTGGTGACGCGGAGACCGCGTTGGTGCTCGACGGTCTCGACCTCGCCGGCCGCCGCGTGCTCGACATCGGCAGCGGCACCGGCGGCTGCGCGTTCTTCATCCACCAGCAGTTCCGGCCTGCATCGGTCACCGGCGCCGACGTGGAGGCCGGCGTGGTGGCGAAGGCGAACGCCGACGCCACGGCGCGGGGCGTCGACCACGCCGTGCGCTTCGTCACCGTCGAGCCCGGCCCGTTGCCGTTCGACGACGGCGCGTTCGACGTGGTGTTCAGCAAGGACTCCATCGTCCACATCGACGACAAGCACGCGCTCGCCGCCGAGATCCACCGCGTGCTCGTCCCCGGCGGCGTGTTCGCGTGCAGCGACTGGATGAAGGGCGACGACCTGCCGAAGTCGCCCGAACTGCTCGCGTACGAGGCGCTCGAAGGGCTCGGCTTCGGACTGGCGTCACCCGACGTGTACTTCGCCGCGCTGCGCGCCGCCGGCTTCGAGCACATCGCCTACGTCGACCGCACCGCCTGGCTGGCGGCGAAGACCCGGGCCGAGCTCGACGAGCTCGACGGTCCACTGCGTGCCCGGCTCACCGCCGGGCTCGGCGCCGACTTCCTGGAGCACGAGATCGACGTGTGGCGTGCCCTGTGCGTGGTGACCGCGTCGCGCGAGCTCGGCGCCGGCCACTTCCGTGCCGTGAAACCGTGATCAACACTCCACGTAACTGACGGCCACCGGCACCGCGGCGCCACTAGCGGTGCGGAACGTGACGGCGAGCCCGCCGCGTGCGGTCTCCTTGTACTTCTCGTGCATGTCGCGACCCGTGTCGCGCATCGTGGCGATGGCCTGGTCGAGCGACACCAGGTGGGTGCCGTCGCCGTGGAGCGCGAGCCGGGCGGCGTTGATGGCCTTCATCGCCGCCATCGCGTTGCGTTCGATGCACGGCACCTGCACCAGCCCGCCGATCGGATCGCAGGTGAGCCCGAGGTTGTGCTCGAGCGCGATCTCGGCCGCGTTCTCCACCTGTCGCGGGCTGCCGCCCATCACCTCGGCCAGGCCAGCAGCGGCCATCGCGCACGCCGACCCGACCTCGCCCTGGCAGCCGACCTCGGCGCCCGAGATGCTCGCGTTCATCTTGAACAGCGCGCCCACCGCCGCGGCGGTGAGCAGGAAGCGCACCACGCCGTCGTCGTCGGCGCCCGGCACGAAGTGGACGTAGTAGTGGAGCACGGCGGGCACGATGCCGGCCGCGCCGTTGGTGGGCGCGGTCACCACCCGGCCGCCCGCGGCGTTCTCCTCGTTCACCGCGAGGGCGTACAGGTTCACCCAGTCGACCGCGGCGAGCGGGTCGTCGGGCAGTCCCTGCAGCCGCTGGTGCAGCGCGGCCGCCCGTCGTTGCACGCCGAGCCCGCCGGGCAGCTCACCCTCCGAGCGGCAGCCACGGTCGACGCAGTCGCGCATCGCCGACCAGATGTGCAGCAGGTCGCTGCGCACCGCTGCCTCGCTGCGCAGCGTGCACTCGTTGGCCATCTGCAGCGCGCTGATCGACAGGTCGGCGGCTTCGCAGCGGGCCACCAGGTCGTCGGCGGACCGGAACGGGTGCGGCACCCAGCGCGCCTCGCCGTCGAGCGGTGCGTCGAGGTCGCCCTCGTCGACCACGAACCCACCACCCACCGAGTACGACCGGTGCACCACGAGGGCGGTGCCGTCGGTGTCGAACGCCTCGAACTGCATGCCGTTGGGGTGGCCGGGCAGCACGGTGTCGGGGTGCAGCACGATGTCGGTGGCGATGTCGAACCGCACCCGTCCGGCGAGGTGGAGGGGGAGCGAGCGCTGCGACTCGATGTCGGCCAGCAGCGCGGGGATCTCGTCGGGGTCCACCAGGTGCGGCGCTGCCCCGGTGAGGCCGAGCACCACCGCGGGCACCGTGCCGTGGCCCACGCCCGTGGCGCCCAGCGAGCCATGCAGGTGCACGCGCACCCGTGCCACCGCTGCGTGGGGGTGCTGGTCGGCGACGCGCTCGGCGAACGAGCGAGCCGCACGCATCGGGCCCACCGTGTGCGAGCTCGACGGGCCGATGCCCACCCGGAACAGTTCGAACACGCTGATGGTCACCCGCGGAGCGTAACCGTGCACGGCGCGGCAGACTGTGCGCCATGCCGATGCGGATGGACTGTCGGAACTTCGAGAGCCGCACCTACCCCAACGGTGAGACCGTGCGGAAGTGCAACCTCGACCTCGCCCCCGAGGCTCCGTGGCGGTGCCCGGCGAACTGCCCGAAGTTCGAGCCGCGGCTCGATGCGGGCTGGACCTACGGCACGATGGTGAGCCCGAAGACCCCCGAGGAGCCGCCGGGTCTCGACGACGGCACGGCCGCGGCGCTGCTCGACGAGGCCGAGGACTTCCTCAACTCGGTCGGCGCGCAGGTGATGGCCGAGGTGGAGGCCGAGCGGGCCCGCCAGCAGGGCTCGAAGTGGACGAAGTTCCTCCGTCGCAAGAAGCCGTGATGTGGGGGACGGGATCCTGCTGACGGCTGGGCGATTAGCACTATCCGCGTAGTAGAATTTCCGCCGTGTCCACCACGTTGCTCGACGCCGCCGGCCAGCTGAGCTCGGCGCAGTTGCCCTCCACCGAGTCGGAGGTGTGGCGTTACAGCCGCATCGCCGAGCTCGACCTCGCCGCCTTCCACCCTGCCACCCACGACGTGTCCGTCGTCGGTGCCGACGGCCTCACCGTGCGGCCCGAGCTCACCGCCGAGCTGGTCGCCTCGATGCCGGTGCACGACGTGTTCGACGAGCTCCACGCCGCGCACGCCCACACCATCGAGATCCACGTGCCGGCCGGCAAGGTGCTCGCCGAGCCCATCGTCGTCACCCACCACGTGTCGGGCGACGGTTCGGCCGTGTTCCCGCGCCTCGTGGTGCACGCCGGTGCCGACAGCGAGTTCACCGTGGTCGAACGGTTCGAGAGCGACCCCGACGTGCGCGCCCTCATCGTGCCCCGCCTGGTGCTGCACGCGTCGCAGGCCGCACGCGTCAGCTACCTCGGTGTGAACCTGCTCGCGCACTCGGTCTGGCAGCTCGGTCATCAGCAGGCCACCGGCGAACGCGACTCCACCACGTTGCTCGCCACCGTGGCACTCGGCGGCGACTACGCCCGCGTGCGCACCGACGCCCGAGTGGTGGGCCAGGGTGCCACCACCCGCCAGGTCGCGCTGTACTACGCCGACGGCCAGCAGATGCACGACTTCCGCACGCTGCAGGACCACATCGCCCCGAAGACCAACAGCGACCTGCTGTTCAAGGGCGCCGTGCAGGACACCGCGAAGAGCGTGTACACCGGCCTCATCCGCATCGGCGAGGACGCCAAGGGCTCGGCCGCCTACCAGACCAACCGCAACCTCACGCTCAGCGAGGGTGCCTGGGCCGAGAGCGTGCCGAACCTCGACATCCGCACCAACGACGTGAAGTGCAGCCACGCCAGCACCGTCGGCCCCATCGACGACGAGCAGCGCTTCTACCTCGAGAGCCGCGGCATCCCGCCCGAGACCGCCGAGCGCCTCGTCATCCTCGGCTTCTTCGACGACGTGCTGTCGGCCCTGCCGGTCGGCTCACTGCGTCCCGAGCTGCGCCAGCGCGTGGCCGACAAGCTGCTGGGTGGTGCGAAGTGAGCGTGCAGGTCTGCGCACTCGCCGACCTCGCGCCCGGCACGGCCACCCGCTTCGACGTCGGCGGCCGCGCCGTGGCCGTCGTGCGCATCGGCGACGACGTGTACGCCATCGGCGACACCTGCAGCCACGCCGACGTCTCGCTCAGCGAGGGCGAGGTGTGGTGCGACGAGAAGGAGCTCGAGTGCTGGAAGCACGGCAGTGCGTTCAGCCTCGTCACCGGCGAGCCCTCCACGCTGCCGGCCACCCAGCCCGTGCCCGTGTACGTCGCCTCCGTGGTCGACGGCACGGTGCACATCGACATCGAGATCGCGGAGGTCGCGAAATGAGCACGCTCGAGATCAAGGGCCTCGTCGCCTCGGTGGCGGGCAAGCAGATCCTCAACGGCATCGACCTCACCATCCGCTCCGGCGAGGTGCACGCGGTGATGGGCCCCAACGGCGCCGGCAAGAGCACGTTCTCCGCCGTCGTGATGGGCAAGCCCGGCTACGAGGTGCACGCCGGGCAGGTGCTGCTCGACGGCGTCGACCTGCTCGCCCTGCCCACCTGGCAGCGCGCCCAGGCGGGTGTGCACCTGGTGATGCAGTACCCCAGCGAGGTGCCGGGCGTCGACCTCACCGAGATGCTCGGCGAGGCGTACGCGGCCCGTGGCCGCAGCACCGACTCGCTGTCCGCCGACGTCGCCGCCGAGGCCGGCCGCATCCACTTCCCGATCGCGCTGCTCGACCGCTCGCTCAACGTCGACCTGTCGGGCGGTGAGAAGAAGCGCAACGAGACACTGCAGCTCGCACTGCTCGCGCCGAAGTTCGCCATCCTCGACGAGCTCGACTCGGGCCTCGACATCGACGCGCTGCGCGACTGCGCCCGCCGGGTGGAGGCCGCCACGCACGAGACCGATCTCGGCGTGCTCGCCATCACGCACTACAACCGCCTGCTCGAGGAGCTCAAGCCCGACCACGTGCACATCCTGGTGAAGGGTCGCATCGTGGCGTCGGGTGGCCCCGAGCTGGCCGACCAGCTCGAGCGCGACGGCTACGAGGCGTTCACCACCGGCGCCGACGACACTGTCGACACCGGTGGCTCCAGCTCCTACGACGACCTGTTCGCGCTGTAGGTCGTCACACCCGCGCCGGGCTCATGGCCCGCAGGCGGGCGATGCGCTCCTCGGTGGCGGGGTGCGTGCTGAACAGCTTCGCCATGCCGGCGTTGCGGCCGCGCTGCAGCTCGTTCAGCGGGTTGTGGATGTACGCCTGCGCCTGCGCGGGTGCCACCTGCATCGGCGTGCGGGCGGCGAGCACCTCGATGCGCTCGAGCGCGTCGGCCAGCGCATGACCCGAGCCGAGCAGCTCGGCCGCGCCACGGTCGGCCTCGAACTCGCGTGAACGGCTGACGGCCATCTGGATGAGCGACGCCGCGATGGGCGCGAGCAGTGCGGTGAGCAGCATCGCGATGGGGTTCGGGCGGTCCTCGTCGTCGCGTCCGCCGGCGAACAAGCTGGCGAACATCGCCATCTGCGCGATGTACGAGATGGCGGTGGCGATGGCGGCGGCCACGGAACCGATGAGGATGTCGCGGTGCTTCACGTGCATCAGCTCGTGGGCCATCACACCCTCCACCTCGTGCTTGGGCATCGAGGTGAGCAGACCCTCCGTGGCGCACACCACGGCGTGGTTCGGGCCACGGCCCGTGGCGAACGCGTTGGGCTGCGGACTGGGGGAGATGGCCACCCGCGGCATCGGCAACCCGGCACGGGCCGCGAGCGACTCGACCATGTCGTAGAACTCGGGCGAGTCGGACCGCTGGATGACCTTCGCCCTCGCCGAGGCGAGCGCGAGCTTGTCGCTGAACCAGTACGAGCCGCCCACCATCACCAGGGCGATGCCCAGGCCGATGGCGAGTGCCGTGCTGCTGCCACCGCCGAGCACACCGGCGACGGCGACGATGAGCCCGCCCATCGCGGCGAGCAGCACCGTGGTCTTCATGGTGTTCTTGAACATCGGGGGAGGGGTCCTTTCGGGAAGGGGGGAGGGGAGGTCAGAAGTCGAAGATCTCGCCGAGGAACGACGACTTCTTCTTCTGCTTGTACTGCTGTTGGTACTGGTACTGCGGCTGGGGTGCTGCCGCGACCGGGGCAGGGGCCGGCGCGGCGGCGCCGGCACGTTCGATGATCTTGTCGAGCTCGCCACGATCGAGCCACACACCGCGGCACTTCGGGCAGTAGTCGATCTCCACGCCGGAGCGGTCGGCCATCACGAGCATCGTGTCGGGACAGGTGGGGCAGTTCATGCCAGTTCCTTTCGGGTGATGAGCTTGCGGATCTCCTCCACCCACAGCACCGTGCTGGCCACGGCGATGCACACCAGCCACTGAACGGCGCTGATGGAGGTGGTGTCGAACAGGTTCTGCAGGAACCCGACGTGCGTGACGCCGACCTGCAGGAGGACGACGCCGGCCAGTGCGATCCACAGCCACCGGTTGGTGAGCGTGTCGCGGTGGAACACCGTGCGGGTGTCGTGGCGGGCGTTGAGGATGTTGAAGAACTGGAACAGCACGAAGGTGTTGAACGCCATCGTGCCGCCGATGGAGGCGACGCCGGCCTTCACCGTGTCGCCGGGCGCCCACTCGAGCACGGCGAGCGTGCCGAGCGCCATCACGGTGGCCGACACGCCGACGGCAATCCAGCGGCTGCGGGTGAGGATCTTCTCGCTCATCGGCCGCGGACGACGCCGCATCACGTCGCCATCCGCCGGGTCGACACCGAGCGCCATGGCCGGGGGGCCGTCCATGATGAGGTTCACCCAGAGGATGGCGATGGCCGTGAACGGCTTGCCGCCGGCGATGCCGAGCGCCGCGCTCAGCAGGAACAGCACGGCGAAGCCGAGCGTGGTGCTGAGCTGGAAGCGCACGAACTTGACGATGTTGGCGTAGATCGTGCGGCCGCGGCCGACGGCCGAGACGGTGGTGGCGAAGTTGTCGTCGGTGAGCACCATCGTCGCGGCTTCCTTCGACACCTCGGTGCCGGTGATGCCCATCGCGATGCCCATGTCGGCCTTCTTCAGCGCCGGTGCGTCGTTCACGCCGTCGCCGGTCATGGCCACCACGTTGCGCCGCTGCTGCAGCGCACCGACGAGGCGCATCTTGTGCTCGGGTGCCACACGGGCGAACACGGCGATGTCGTCGATGCGACGCGACAGCTCGTCGTCGTCCATCCTGTCGAGGTCGGCGCCGGTGACGGCTTCGCCCTCGAGCCCGAGCTGGGCGCCGATGGCGGCCGCGGTGGCCGCGTGGTCGCCGGTGATCATCTTCACGTCGATGCCGGCGCGGTGGGCGACGGCGATGGCGTCGCGCGCCTCGGGGCGAGGCGGGTCGACGATGCCGGCGAGTGCGAGCAACGTGAGGTCGTTCACGAGCATCGCCGGGTCGGCGCCGCTGGCCTGGAACTCGGCCCACGCGTCGGGGTCGAGCTCGCGGTGGGCCACGGCCAGCACACGCAGGCCCTGTGCGCCGAGGCGTTCGTTGTGCGCGGCGAGCGTGGCGGCGTGCTGTTCGATGTGGGCCATCGCGCCGTCGGTGTCGATGACGCTGGTGCTGCGCGCCATGAGCACGTCGGGCGCACCCTTCACGAGCACACGCACCCGCGGTTCGCCGGCGTCGTTGTGCAGCTCGTGCACGGTGGCCATGAACTTGTTGGCCGAGTCGAACGGCACCACCGCGAGCCGCGGGTGGCGGGTGCGGAGGTCGGTGGCATCGACGCCGCCCTTGGTGGCCAACACCAGCAGGGCACCCTCGGTGGGGTCACCCACCAGGTCGTACTGGCCGTTGTTCTCGCGCACCTCGGCGTCGTTGCACAGCGCCATCGCCACGAGGGCGGTGCTCATGGCCACCTGGTCGTCGCCGTGGGCGTGGGCGATGGTGCCCTCCGGGCCGTAGCCGGCGCCCGTGACGGCGTGCGGCTGCAGCTGGGTGATGAGCTCGACGGCGGTCATCTCGTTGAGCGTCAGCGTGCCCGTCTTGTCGCTGCAGATCACGCTCGTGCAGCCAAGGGTCTCCACCGAGGCGAGCCGCTTCACGATGGCGTGCTGCTTGGCCATCGAGGCCACGCCGAGGGCGAGGGTCACCGCGGTGACGGCCGGGAGGCCTTCGGGGATGGCGGCCACCGCCAGCGCCACCGCGGTGAGGAGGAGGTCGCTCGCCGATTCGCCACGGAGCAGGCCGATGACGAACACGGCGGCGACGATGACGCCGGCCAGCTTGGCCAGGCTGTGCGCCAGACCGTCGAGCTGCTTCTGCAGCGGCGTGCGCTCGGTCTCGGTGTTGCGCAGCAGGCCCGCGATGCGACCGATCTCGGTGTGCATGCCGGTGGTCGTGACCACCAGCTCGGCGCTGCCACGCGTGACCGTGGTGTTCATGTGCACCATGCCCACCCGGTCGCCGAGCGCCACGTCGTCGCGGTCGACCGCATCGGTGCGCTTCTCGGCCGGGTGGCTCTCACCGGTGAGGGCGGCCTCCTCGATCTCGAGGTGCGTCGCGGTGAGGATGCGGCCGTCGGCCGGGATGCGGTCGCCGGCCTCCACCAGCACGATGTCGCCCGGCACCAATGCCGACGTCTCGACGTTGCGCAGCTGCCCGGCTCGGCGCACACGGGTGTGCGCCACCAGCATGCTGCGCAGTGCATCGAGCGACTTCTCGGCCTTGTTCTCCTGGACGAAACCGATGACGGCGTTGAGCAGCACCACGGTGAGCACCACAAGGGGGGTCTTCAGTTCGCCCGACACGAAGAACGCGATGACCGCGGCGCCGAGCAGGATGAGGATGAGCAGGTCCTTGAACTGGGCGAGGAACCGCTGCCAACCCGGCACCTTTGCCGCGGCCTCGAGCTCGTTGCGCCCGAACCGGGCCTCGCGCTCGGCCACCTCGCCGTCACTGAGACCGACCGTCGGGTCGACGCCGAGCGCGGCGGCCACCTCGTCGGCGGGACGGCGGTGCGGTGCATCGATCATGGTCGGTGCAGGTGCGGTGGTGGTGGGAACGGACAACAGGAACTCCTTCGGTCACGACAATTCGTTGGCCGAAGGTCTTTCCCGGTCCTGACGGACCCACCGGCGCCGGGTACGAGACCGTGATGACGACGCTGGTGCGGAGGGATACTCCCCTTCACGTCCTGAAGGTACATGAGCACCTGCGACCTGGCAACGTGGGCGACGATCTTTTTCTCAGTCCGCACTTCGGATATGCCAATGTGGCCGGCATGACCAGCGTGCACCCCAACGTCACCCGAGTGGTGGAGGCCGCCCGGGCCCGTGGCCTCGAGATCGAGCCGCGCAACTTCGGCAACGCGAAGACGGCCGTCGATGCGGCGAACGTGATCGGCGTCGAGGTCGGCCAGATCGTGAAGAGCCTCATCTTCGCCGTCGACGGCGAGGTGGTGCTCGCCTACGTCAGTGGCTCGAACCAACTCGACGAGAAGAAGCTCGCCGCAGCAGCGGGTGGCGCGAAGTGCGCACGCGTCGACGCCGACGTGGTGCGCGAGGCCACCGGCTTCCCCATCGGCGGCGTCCCGCCCTTCGGGCACACCACGCACCTGCGCGTGTTCATCGACCCTGACCTGCTGCAGTACCAGGAGGTGTGGGCCGCGGCGGGCACGTGGCACGACGTGTTCGGCATCGAACCGCACAAGCTGGTCGAGGCGAGCGAAGGCTTGGTCACCGACCTCAAGCGCGGCTGATCGCCGGGCTCAGGCGTTGTAGTCGAAGAAGTACTCGTCGACGAACGTCGAGTCGGTGCCACGCAGCATGTCGCGGAGCTCACGAGGGTGGACGAGCGCTCTGCCGAACCGCGTGAGGTAGTGCCAGTCGCCGTAGGTGTCGAACTTGCGGACGCTGACGACGGCACGCGCATCGCGAACGTTGCGGAATCGGCGGTTCGTCGTCCGGCCGTGCCGACGAAGGCGGAATGCGAAGTCGAGGTCCTCGCCGACCCGCCGCCCTTCGTCGAAGCCTCCGATCGCGTCGAAGTCCTCCCGCGAGCACCAGTACATGACACCGCCGACCCTCGACAGCGTGGTCGCCGACGTCACCGCGAACGTGGTGACCGCAAGGCCGAGCGACGTGCGTTCCAACACGAATCGACATCCGCCGCCGACGTACGTGCCGGACCGTGCGAGGCGATCGACCTCGACCAACGCGTCGGGGTGCATGATCGTGTCGGCATCGATCGTCACGATGATCTCGCCGGTCGAGGCCGCGACGCCGGCGTTGCGGGTCGCACTGAGGTTTCGGTGCCCGTCGCGCACCACGACGGCGCCGGACGCTGCAGCGATCGACTCGGTGCTGTCGGTGCAGCGGTTGGCGATCACGACGATCTCTGCGTTCGCCCCGGCCCGAGCGATCGCCGCGTGGATCGCGTCGAGCCCTCGCTGCAGCAGCGCCTCCTCATTGTGAGCAGGCACGATGATCGAGAACCGAGGGTGTGTCGACACGCAGGTGTATCGGCGTGGAGCGTGAGGACCTGAAGGTGTGCGAACGGACGGTTCAGCGGCGCGTGGCCCACACTTCGACGTAGACCCCGTCGGTGACGTCGTCGACGAGAAAGCCGGCGGCGCCGACCGCCGTCGCGAACGAATCCTTCGGCCAGGCGGTGTACCAACGGCGGCCGTCCGCCTCGTCGCGCCAGCCGGTGTCGCCGGTTGCGGGCACGCATGCGTACAGCCGGCCTCCCGGCACGAGGAGGTCGTGGACGTCGCCGAGCACGCGCTCGGCCTCCGCAGCCGACAGGTGCACGAGTGACGCCTGTGCCCAGACACCTTCGAACGAGGACGGAGCGAAGACGGTGCGCGCGTCGCGGATGTCGGCCTCGACGACCTCGCCGTGGCGCCGCGCCATCTCGACGAACGCGGCATTGAGCTCGAGCCCGACCGGGTGGTGCCCGGCCTCGCGGAAGAGGCGGAGGTCGCGCCCGGGCCCGCAGCCGAGGTCGAGCAGCCGAGCAGGCGGTTCGAAGAGCGAGGCGAAACGTTGCGGGCGATCGAGCAGATGCTGCGCATATCGCTGTTCATAGGCGGCGGGTGCGGCGCTGTAGGCGGCCACCGACGCGATGACCGGATCGTCGTCGCGCTGGTGGGTCATCGCGCCATCGTGTCATCCCGTTCGGGCGAGCCAAGGAGCAATTCGCGGTACCGTCGCCCGATGAGGATCTCGCTGGTCACGCTCGTGGTACCCGACTACGACGAGGCGATCGACTTCTACGTGCGCTGCCTCGGCTTCACGCTCGTCGAGGACTCACCGTCGACCACCGACGACGGGCGACCGAAGCGGTGGGTGGTCGTTGCCCCGCCTGGAGGCGGCCCGGGGCTGCTGCTCGCGCAGGCCGAGGGTGCCGAGCAGGCGTCGGTGATCGGCCAGCAGGCGGGTGGCCGTGTCGGGTTCTTCCTGCAGGTCGACGACTTCGACGCCCAGCATCGATACATGGCCGAACACGGTGTCGAGTTCCTCGAGGCGCCCCGACACGAGGTGTACGGCACGGTCGCCGTGTTCGTCGACCACGTGGGGAACCGCTGGGACCTCCTCGGACCGGCGGCCACCTGACCGTTCGCTACGGTGCTGTGCATGGCAGCTGAGAAGGTCACCGGTCCCGCGTCGTACTTCCCGTCGATCGAGAAGAAGTACGGCCAGCCGGTCGCGCACTGGAAGTCGCTCCTGGCCGCGATGCCCGCCGGCACGAAGCACGGTGAAATGGTGGCCATGCTGAAGAACGATCACGCGATGGGCCACGGCCACGCCAACGCCATCGTGGCGCACTACCGCGCCGAACGCGGCCTGTGACGGGCGACGGCGCCGTCACCCCGACCGTCGTCCTCATCGGTCCCGTTGCGGCCGGCAAGTCGTCGGTGGGCGCGGCACTCGCGTCGCTGCTGGGCCGACCCTTCGTCGATCTCGACGAGGTGGCGGCCGGCTACTACGACGAGGCCGGTCAGCCGGTGTCGGCACTGATCGATCATGCCGTCGCCGATGGCTTCGTGGCAGCGCATCGTTGGTGGCAACCGGCGCGAGCGCACGCAGTGCAGCGCGTCGTCGAGGAGTTCGGTGGCGCGGTGGTCGCGCTGGGTGCCGGGCACAGCCACTTCGAGGACGACGCGTTCATCGTCACCGTCGAGCAGACGCTCGCCGACGCTCTCGTGGTGCTGTTGCTGCCCGAGCCCGACGTCGATGCGTCGGTCGACTGCCTTCGCCGGCGGTGCGTCGCGGAGCGTGGAGCGGACCAGGACTGGCTGCACGACGAGGTCGACTTCATCCGCGACTGGGTGGTGTCGGCGCAGAACCGATCGCTCGCCGATGTCGTGGTGTACGACCGAGGACGGTCGATTCGCGAGGTCGCCGATGAGGTCGCCCGTGCCACGTCGAACCGTTGACGTGAGTCCGCGCCTGAGCGCGCGTGAGTGCGGTCAGAAGGTGGTGATGCCGAGGTGTCGGAGGTGTTGGAGCCCGGTGTAGGTGGTGCGGATGACGGGCCAGCCGATCTCGGTGCCGTCGGGTCGGAATGTTCGCCATCGGCCTTTGCGGTCGCGCATGGTCCAGCCGCCGTTGTTCTTCCACAGGTTGTGAGGCTCGCATTCGGGGCCGCCGTTGCGGGCGCTGGTCGATCCGCCACGCGACGCGGGGACGGTGTGGTCGGCTTGGCACAGGTGCCCGGGGAGCCCGCAACCGGGATGACCGCACCGGCCGCCACCGGCGAGCAACACCGCTTCGCGCAGGGCGCCGGTGAACAGGCGTTTGCGGCGTCCCATGTCGAGCGCCACACCGTCCGCGCCGATGACCAGGCGACGCACGTATCCGACGAGCGACGCCCCGACGACGGCGCGTGGGTCGACCAGCCGGCCGCGGGTGTCCTGGCAGCGACGCTGCGCCGCGTGTGACACCGGGAGTGGGTCGGGGGTCTCGCCGGCGAGTTCGGCCAACTGGTGCTCGAACGTGGCCTGATCGATGATCACGTCGATCGTGACCGCCGGCCCCTTGCCCTCCGCACCGCCGGCGGCGGTCGCGAAGATGCGCTGCAACGCGTCGTAGGTGCGTTGCGCGTGCGTGCGTTCCATCAACGCGGGGCACATCTGGTCGCCGTGCACCGCGGACAGGATGTCCCACTCCAACTGCCATTCGAGTTGGGTGTAGTGGGTGAGGACCTCGTCGAACAGCACGCCGTCGAACGCGGATCCTGCCGCGTCGCGGAACGCCTGCTCGCCCACGAACCGCACCCCCGCCCGCCGGTCGAGGATCGCCCGATCGTGCCGCTGCCTCGCCCCGTCGGCGTCGGCCAACGTCTCGAAGTGACGCAACAGCGTGACCAGATCGTCGAACGGCAGATCCCGCGCTCCCTCGGTCAACAGACGGTCCGCGTCGGCATCGAGATGCTCCCGCACCCGCGGATTCGCGGCGAGCCTCGCGACCGCGTGCATCTGCGCCACACCCAGCACACCGGAACGCGCCGCCTCGGCGAACTGCGGGAGCCGCACGAACGCGGCCGCCAACTTCACCATCCCTGCTGCTTCACCGTTCGACCAGTGATTCGTCGCCCGACCCCACGCCGCCACGTTCCGGTGGCCATCGGGCACGAAGGCCGACACCTTGTCGACCGCCGCCACCAGATCCGCTGTCGCGGCCTCCACCCGACGGCGCAACACGTCGAGCTCCTGCGCGGACTCCTGCAACTCGGCCGGCGACATCATCGCCACCTCATGAGCAGAAGGCACTCGGAACTCCATGACCCCATCCAACCAAAGGGGTGTCACAGAGAAGGGAGACAGCGTCGTCAGTCGAGGTCGGGTGGATGGAGCTCGAGCTGTGCCACGCCGTCGAGGTCGATGCGCGACAGCGTCACCGTGGGCACGCCGGGCATGGAGTAGTGGTCGAGCGCAAGACGCACCGAGTGCGGGCTGGCTTCCTGGATGCAGGCGACCTGCCACTCGGCCGACGGATCGGCCCGGTACATCCACCGCTCGGCGAGGCTGGCGAGCCCTTCATCCAGCACCTGCTGCTCGGCCCCCGACGCGGTGTCGTGGCGGCCGAGCACGCCGCCGAACACGGTGAGCGCGCGCCAGGTGGTGTCGTCGGCGACGACATGGCCGCACAGCTCTCCGTCCGACGAACGACGCACCTCGATCATGAGTGCAGTGTGGCGTGGGTCTGACCCGGCTTCCCAGCGATTTCGGGCGACGCACCCGATTCGCTGACCGGTTCAGCGAACAACGGGGTCATGTACGGTGGGCGTCCGTGGACGCCACCGCGAACGACCTCGACCTGCTGCGTGCGTACGAGCCGATCGTGCGGTTCAACCACGGCGAGTTCTTCCTCCCCGCCGCGGTGGAGGACTACGTGGCGTGCTGCGACCTGATGCAGCGTGTCGCCGGACAGGCGCCCCAGGTGGTCGTGCCGCGTGGGCAGCTCAACCTCGAGAAGTTGGCCGAGGTGGGCGCCGCCAACCCGGGCCCGGGCACGTACCTCCGCTTCGTCGACGAGCCTGCGAGCCGCACGGCCACAGCGATGTGGCGCCGTCGCGCCGACCGCCCGCGGTTCCGGCACGCGAGCCGCCTCGCTCGCGTCGGCGTGCTGAGCCGCGTGGTCGATGCGCTGAACCGGGTGAGCCTGCTGTTCCGCGGCAAGGTGGCGAAGGGCACGGAGGCCGCAGCCGAGATCCAGTACCGCGAGCGCATGCGTCCCGACCACCACCCGTACTACGGGCGCGTGATCCGCGCCGGCGGCTACGTGGCACTGCAGTACTGGATCTTCTACCCGTTCAACGACTGGCGCAGCCGCATCTACGGTGTGAACGACCACGAAGCCGACTGGGAGCAGGTGGTGGTCTACCTCGCCGACCAGTCCGACGGCACGCTCTCGCCCTCGTGGGTGGTGTTCTCGGCCCACGACGAGACCGGCGACGACCTCCGCCGCCGGTGGGACGACCCCGACCTCACCCGCGTCGGCGACCACCCGGTGGTGTTCGCAGGGCTCGGCTCGCACAGCGGGGCGTACCTGCAGGGCGACTACCTCACCAGCTTCGACCCGCCCGCGTTCAAGCGCTTCATCAGGTTCAGTCGGCGGCTCAGCAGAGCCCTGCTGCCGTGGACCCGTGGCACCGCACAGGCGGGCGTGGGCATTCCCTACATCGACTACGCGCGCGGCGACGGCATCGCCATCGGCCCCGGCGGGGATCGGCCGTGGGATCCGGTGATCATCGACGACGACACCCCGTGGGTGTTCCACTACCAGGGCCTGTGGGGCAACGACACGGCCGACCCGCTGGGCGGTGAGCGTGGCCCGGCCGGGCCGCGTTACGAGCGCTCGGGTGTGGTACGCCAGCCGTGGGGCGACGTGGTCGGTTGGTCGGGGCTGGCGAAGGTGGCGCCGAACCACGACGTCGCGGTCGCGTTGGTGCGGCAGCGGCTCGAGGAGTTGGCCGCCGAGACCGACGCGCTGAGCGCCGACCTCGACGTCGGTCGCACGCGGCTGCGTGCCGACATGGCGAGCGGTGTCGCCGTGAGCCGCGAGCAGGAGGTGGAGCTCGGCGCGATGGCGGCGAAGCGCACGCAGCTCGCCGACGAGCGCCGACGCCTGGAACAGCGGCTGGTGACGCCGCCGCCCGAGCCGGGGCCGCACGACCACCTCCGGCACCGGCACACCCCCATCGAGGTGGCCACGCGGGCCCGTCTCCGGCTGCTGTCCGGGTGGTCGGCCGCCAGCACCCCGTTGCTGCTGTTGGCGATCGGCCTCGCGTTCCTCCCCGTGCGCACGGGCGTGCCGCTGCCGACGTTCCTCGGCTGGGCCATCATCTTCTTCGGCATCGAGGCCGCCGCCCGTCGACACCTGACCGGCTACCTCATCGCCGTGGTGCTCGGTCTGCTCGCCCTGTTCGTGTTGCTCGTGCTCGGGATCTTCGTGGTGAAGTACGGATGGCGGTACGTCATCTCCGGTTCGTTCATCGGTGTTGCGCTGATCCTGCTCATCGCGAACATCCAAGAGTTGGGTCGCGACTGATGGCCTCGGTCGAGTTCGACACGACGCTGCTGCAGTTCGGCAACAACACCGGCATCGAGGTGCCGCGTGCGTTGATCGACGAGCTCGGCGCCGGTCAGCGTCCGCCGGTGCTGGTGAACGTGAACGGCTTCGAGTTCCGCACCACTGTGGGGGTGATGTCGGGCAAGCACCTCGTGGGTGTCACCGCGGCGACCCGCAAGGCCACCGGCCTCGCCGGCGGCGATGCGGTGCACGTGGTGCTCACACTGGCAACGGCACCGCGTGAGGTGAACGTGCCCGACGACTTCGCCGCCGCGATGGCGGCGAACCCGCCGAGCGCCGACTTCTTCGCCGGGCTGTCGAACAGCGTGCAGCGGTTCCACATCGACAACGTGAACGGTGCGAAGACCGATGAGACGCGTCAGCGTCGCATCGAGAAGGCCGTGGCGCTGTTCCTCGCCGGCAAGCCGCGCTGACGCGCCGACTCGCCCGGCGTGCGCTCAGCGCGTGGGGTGCACGACCACCTTGCCGCGTATCTGCCCGGCCTGCATGTCGCGGATGGCATCGGCCACGCCGCCCAGCGGCACGACGCGATCGATGGACGGGCGGAGCGTGCCGGCCTCGAGCATCTCGCCCAGCACCGTGAGGTCGGCGCGGCGCACGGCCGACACGAACATGATGAGGCGCTGACGCACGAAGGGGGAGAGCGCCACGGCGCGCAACTGGCGGGTGACGCCCAGCCAATCGCCGGTGCCCTCGGCACCCACCATCAGCAGCCGCCCTCGGGGGGTGAGGGCGCGCCGCAGATGGCGGATGGAACGGGCACCGCCGATGTCGAGGATCACGTCGTGCTGCCCGGTGTCGGTGATGTCGCCGTGCTCGTGGGCGATTACCTCGTGCGCGCCGAGCGACCGCACGAGATCGACCTTGGCGGCGCTGCAGACGCCGGTGACGTGGGCGCCCATCGCGAGGGCGATCTGCACGGCGTAGACGCCGACACCACCCGACGCGCCGATCACCAGCACTCGTTCGCCGGGCTGCAGACGCACCTTGTCGCGCAAGCCCTGCAGTGCGGTGAGCGCCGACACCGGTGTGGCCGCGGCATCGTCGAACGACACGCTTGCGGGCTTCAGCGCGACGCAACGGCCCTTTGCCGTCGCGAACTCGGCGAACGTCCCGGTGCCGCCACCGAACACCTCGTCGCCGATGCGCAGAGCCTCGACGCCGTCGCCGACTGCTTCGATCACGCCGGCGACGTCCATGCCGAGGGTGTGCACCTTGGGGCGGCGCAGCCCGAAGACGAGCCGGGCCATGTACGGCTTGCCGGCCATGATGTGCCAGACGCCGCGGTCGAGCGACGCGGCGTGCACGCGGATGAGCACCTCCTCGGGACCGATGGTGGGCACCGGCACCTCGGCGACGGCGACGCGGTCGTGCTCGCCGTACTCGGTGCGGCCGACGGCCCACATGGAACGGGGGAGCGCGGGGGAGGTGGCGGCCAGGTCGGGTCGGGGCTTCGTCATCGACCCAGTCTGCTCGCCAGTTCCGTCAATTCGCAACGTGAAGTAGCGAAATGACGAATCAGGCCAGATCATCGACACCATGTGAGTCCTCGATGACGCTACGCTGAGCAGCGCCAT
The DNA here is from genome assembly GCA_039796575.1 of Actinomycetota bacterium. Taxonomy (GTDB): domain Bacteria; phylum Actinomycetota; class Acidimicrobiia; order Acidimicrobiales; family Ilumatobacteraceae; genus UBA668. The sequence continues at coordinate 131,528 of JBDKJP010000046.1, read as the reverse complement.
GGCCCGCCCGCGCAGTGATGCCGCCCGCACGACGATGATCGACACCGCCCGTTCCATCATCGTGCGCGACGGCGTCCACCAGTGCACCGTCGACGAAGTGGCCCGCCGCAGCGGGATCGCGAAGACCACCATCTACCGGCACTTCGGCGGCTCCGATGCGCTCGTGCTCGCCGCGCTCGACGGCATGGTGAAGGCGATGGAGCCACCCGACACCGGCTCGCTCCGCGGCGACCTGTGGGAGATCCAGCGCCGCTACCTGCGCGTCGCCGACGACCCGCGGCTGCGCGAGCTCTACGCCTGGATGCTGCACCGCTCGATGCAGGATCCCGTGTTCGCTGCCGACTTCCGCGCCGTGCGGGTGCAGCCGAAGGGCTCCACCGTGGTCGCGCTCCAACGGGCCATCGCCCGCAGCGAGGTGCCACCCACCATCGACATCGAACTGGCGATGCACCTCATCCAGGGGCCGTTCGCCTCGAAGCGCATCTTCGAGAACGAACGCCTCGACGACGACGAGTTCGACACCCTCATCGACGCCATCGTGGCGGCGGTGCGGGCGCTGCCCTGAGCCGGCTCAGATCTCGGCGAGGATCTCGCCGATGCGCTGCTCGGCCTGCGCCTCGGTGATGAGCGACTGCTGCTGCAACGACCGCACTTCCTCGATGCGCGACGCAGCCGTGCGCGGTGCCGGTTCGGCGGGGCGCTCGGTGGGGGACTTCACGTAGGCCGCTGCCGTGCCCACCGTGCCCGACAACGCCAGCGCGAGTGCATCGTGCGACGAGGCACCGGTGTCGAGCGCCATGCGTCGGGTGCGCACCACTCGGAACACCGCGATGCCCACGGCGAGCAGGAACAGCACGAAGAACACGAACGCGAAGAACCCGAACATGAGGCCGGGGCCGTGTGATTCGAAACCGTCGAAGCCGGGGTCGGAAGGCATGGAGGACATCGCCCCCAGCGTACTGTGTGCGTCGGTCAGTTGATCTGTGTCATCCCGCCGTCGACCACGAACACCTCACCGGTGACGTACTTGTTGCGCACCAGTGCCAGCACGGCCTCGGCGCAGTCGTCGGGTGTGGCCGATCGGTGCAGCGGCGCCATCGCCGCCACGCCCTTGTGGAGCGTGTCCCAGTCGGACGTCCACGGTGTGGCGACCAGACCGGGTGCCACCGCGTTCACGCGGACCGGACCGTGGCTCTTCGCCAGCAGCCGCGTCATCTGATTGAGCGCCGCCTTGGTCATCGAGTACGCGATCGACGAGCCGACCGGACGCACGCCGGCCACCGAGGTGATGTTGACCACGTGCCCGTCCGTCGAGTCGCGCAACAGCGGCATCGCGGCCTTCGTGAGGTACCAGGTGCCGAACACGTTCACCTCGAACGTCTTCAGGAAGATCTCGTCGGTGAGCGCGTCGAGGTCGGTGTGCGGCACCACGGTGGTCCAACCGGCGTTGTTGACCAACAGGTCGAGCTTGCCGAAGCGGGCGATGGTGGCATCGAGCAACGCCTGCCCCTGCTCCTTGTCGCTGATGTCGGCCTGCACGTACAGCGACTCGCCGGGCAGCGCATCGGCGACGGCCTGACCGGCGGCGACGCTGTTCGCCGAGTTCACCACGACCGAGGCACCGAGCTCGGAGAGGCGCTGCGCCGTGCGCTCACCGATGCCGCTCGACGACCCGGTGACGATGGCCACCATCCCTGACAGTTCCGACATGTGTGCCCCCTGTGACGTGCGAGCCACCATCCTGCCGCGACACACACGCCACAGAGCGAATCCAGTTGACACCCTGCCCGCCGGTGGGCACGCTCGCAGGGAACCGCAGGAGGTGGCCGATGGCCGAGGGCACCGGCACGAAGGACGACCCGTGGCGTCTCACGACGGCGCCGGGTTCGTCGAGCTACACGATGTACCGCGACGACGGCGTCGACCCGCCGTTGCTCGTCTGCCAGGTCGGCAGCACGAGGTTGACCTACCTCGCCCGCGCGGTCGACGACCTCGTCGAATGGCTCGGCGCCCAGGGCGACTGGGTGCCGCTCGGTGCCGCCGACGAGAACAAGCCGGCCGCGGACGGCACGGTCGAGGCGTTCGGCCGAGCGGCCGACAACCCGGTGGGCGGGTGGTACGGGCAACGCAAGGGGTATCGCGGCAGGTTCGGGATGTACCTGCCGCCGCTGCTCGAGGCGCTCGGGGTCGCCGAGCTCACACACGAGGCGCGCAACAACTCGATGCGCGCCGTCGGCTGACCCATGGGTGAGGTGCGCCTGCGCGACGCGACGCCCGACGACCTCGAGCGGCTCCTGCAGTGGGACAGGGATCCCGACGTGTCGGCCTCGGGTGGTGACGACGACGACTTCGACTGGGCGTACGAGCTGCCGCGGTCGGTGCCCTGGCGCGAGTTGCTGATCGCCGAGGAGGACGGGCGCCCCGTCGGTTTCATGCAACTCATCGACGCACGCGAGGAGGAGTCGCGCTACTGGGGCGACATCGAGGCCGGCATCTGGGCCATCGACATCTGGATCGGTGCGCCGGCCGACCGCGGTCGCGGCATCGGTGCCGAGATGATGCGAATCGCGCTCGACCGGTGCTTCGCGAGACCCGACGTGCACACCGTGCTCATCGACCCGCTGCGGCGCAACGAGCGGGCCATCCGGTTCTACGAACGGCTCGGCTTCGAGCGCGTCGAGGTGCGCTGGTTCGACACCGACGAGTGTGCCGTGATGCGGATGCGACGCCCGGGTACGGTGAGCTGATGGCGACGAAGAAGACGGCGCTCGACCCCGGCACCGCGGCGGTGGAGGCGCGCCTCGCAGCGATGCCCGAGCCGCATCAGACCACCCTCCGAGCGTTGCGCGCCTCGCTGCGCGCTGCACTGCCCCACGCGCAGGAGGGCATCAAGTACAACATGTGCTCGTTCATCGTGAACGGCGAAGGTGTCGCCGCGTACGACGCGTTCAAGCAGCACTGCTCGTACTTCCCGTTCAGCGGCAACGTGCTCGAACAGGCCGGTCCCCTCAAGGGCGGCGAGGTCACCACGAAGGGCACGTTCCGGTTCCCGGTCGACGCGCCACTGCCGATGGCCACCGTTCGCAAGCTGGTGAAGGTGCGGCTGGCGCAGATGTCGAAGCCGGCGAAGAACGGCAAGCGGTTCGACTACTACGACGACGGCACCGTGAAGGCGGCCGGTTCCGTGAAGGACGGCGAGCTGCACGGCAAGTGGAAGTGGTACCGCCAGGACGGCACGCTCATGCGCACCGGCCAGTTCCGCCTCGGCGAGCCGACCGGCGTGTGGGAGACCTGGGACCGCGACGGCCGATTGGTGACGTCGACCCAGCAGTGACCCAGCGGTGACTCAGGCGTCGAGCTCGACGTCGATCGCGTCGAGGGCGACGTCGAGCAGCTCGACGTCGCACCACACGTCGTGAGCGCTCGGCCCCAGGGCACCGTCGGCGCGCTCGCCGGTGCTGGGGCACGCGAGCCCGCGATGGCGGAGGTCGCACGCGACCGCCGCGGCATACCAGTAGGGGAACGGATGGTCGGTGGGCACCAACTCCAGCACAGGGGTACCGGGGCGGCAGTGCACGATGTTCGCGAGACCTGCGCCGTGTGGCCCCACCACCGCCGCGGCGTCGGCGAACCAGCCGCGCACCTCTCGATGTGGCGCCGACTCGGGATCGACGATCTCGTAGCCGTGCTGCACGACCACGTCGAGCAGGTCGGCCTCGTTGCGCAGCCGGCGGGTCGTGGTGCGCGGCACGTACAGCCGCCGCCCGGGAGCGGTCGAGTGGGCTGGCAGTCGGGCGCGGAGGAATGCCGCCGCCCACGGCATCAGCGCCTTCGACGTACCGGGGAAGCTGACGGCCAGCAGCTCGTCGCAGCGGTAGCGGACGTCGGGCGTCGCGACGCGACAGCGATCGGCCGGCAACCCGAGCTCGTCGTACCAGCCGTGCGTGACGGCTCGCTCGTGCACGAGCACGGTCGACACGTCGGACAGTGATCGTCCCGACCGCTCGAACAGATCGAGGCGCGGCAACGAATCGAACAGCAGATGCGCGTGGTTCTCGCCACCCCAGTCGGTCAACAGGCTGAGCACCGTGCCGTGCAGGTGCTCCTCCGGGTGCGAGTGCAGGCGAGCCGCGGCGTCGGCCGCGGCGACACCGCCGGCATGCCACGACACGTCGTCGACCAGCCGCCCGTCGGGCGCCCACACCCAACCGGACCGCCCGTGCACCACGCCACCGGGCACCGACAGCACGCCGAGATCGGGATGAGCGGGTGCCAACCAGCGACGCAGGTCGAGGTGTTGAGCGCCGACCCACACCGGCTCGGGCCAGTGCAGCGCGCGTGCGGGCTCCACCACCGTCCACGACGCGCCGCGGACGCGCTCATCGGCGAGGGTTGCAGCGGTGGTGGAGGTCGGACAGGACGTCACTCAGTCGGAGTTCCGCCACGAGGACGGATCGAGACCGAGTTGGTTGAACCGCTTGACGATCCAGACCGGCACCTCCATCGGTTCGCCGGCGAGGATGCTGCGCACCTGATCGCCGTCCTCGGCCCAGATGTGGCAGGTGTTGATGTTCATCGCCATCGCCTGACGGCGCGACTCGGGCGACGAGAAGTCGGGCCCGCCCGGGCCGCTCTGTGCGCCTTCGCGTGACGCGGCGACACGGAACGACCACATCGACTGGATGGCCACCGGCGCCATCGCCTGCAGCAGGGCCGTGGTGTGGGTGCACCCGCGCGGACCGCCGAACAGCTCGCGCACCTTGTGCGTGAAGCCGCGGGCGATGGAGAGACCGACGAGGTGCTGGTAGTGATCCTCGATGCGCGGGCACGCCTCGTGCGGATGCGTCTCGAGCGCGGCGTTCGCGCCGATGATCTCGAGCGACGGCACCGCGATGGTGAGGTCGACGATCATGTGGTGCACCGTCAGCGGCTCCGGGTCGTTCGGCACGTAGAGGCCCGGCGGCTTCTGGTCGCGCACCGCACCGCGCAGCAGCAGCGTCTCGGCGTCCTGGCGGTACGCCCGCACCACGTACGCCCGCTCGTGGATGATCTGCGACTCGGGGTCGACACCCTCGGGGTGCGGGGCGATGTCGTCGAAGAAGGGTTGCATACGCCGTCGAGCGTACGCGGGTGGCCCTGTTCAGTCCTGGTCGAGCGCCTGGAGCAGCGTGTTCCAGGCGAGCGTGGCGCACTTGATGCGCACCGGGAACTTCACCACGCCCTGCAACGCCTCGAGGTCGCCGAGCTTCACGGCGGGGTCGGGCTCGATGGGGTTGCCGTCGTCGTCGGGGATGCTCATCATGCCCTTGAAGCGACGCACCAGGGCCCGCACTTCCTCGACCGGCTTGCCCTTCACGGCCTGGCTCATCATCGACGCCGAGCTCTGCGAGATGCTGCAACCCTGGCCGCCGACCTTGACGTCGCTGATGACGCCGTCGCTCACCTCGAGGTAGACGTCGATCTCGTCGCCGCACAGCGGGTTGTGGCCCACGGCGTGGGACGCGGGCGGCGGCAGCTCACCGCGGTTGCGCGGGTTGCGGTGGTGATCGAGGATGATCTCGCGGTACAGGTCTTCCAAGCCGGGCATGTGAGGCTCCTCTCAGAACCCGAAGATATCCGTTGCGCCGTCGAGCGCATCGGCCAACACGTCGACGTCGTCGGTGTCGTTGTAGAGGTAGAAGCTGGCGCGTGCGGTGGCGTTGACGCCGAGCAGGCGCATCAGCGGCTTGGCGCAGTGGTGGCCGGCCCGCACGCACACGTTGCGCTGGTCGAGCACCTGGCTGAGGTCGTGCGGATGGATGTCGCGGAACGCGAAGCTGAACGTCGCGCCGCGCACCTCCACGTTGCGCGAACCGTGCAGCGTGATGTCGTCGCCGAACCGCTCGGTGAGCGTGCTGATGGCGTACTGCGCGACGTCGATCTCGTGCTGGCGGATGTTGGCCATCCCGAGCCCGGACAGGAAGTCGATCGCCGCGCCGAGGCCGACGGCTTCGGTGATCGGCGGCGTGCCCGCCTCGAACTTCGCGGGCAGCTCGGCGGTGGTGAACCCGTCGAAACGCACGTCGGCGATCATGTTGCCGCCACCGAGGAACGGCGGCATCTCGTCGAGCAGCGCCTCGCGGCCCCACAGCACACCGATGCCCGACGGGCCGCACAGCTTGTGGCTGCTGAACGCCAACAGGTCGGCGCCCCAGGCCTGCACGTCGGTGACGTTGTGCGGCACGTACTGGCAGCCGTCGACGATGGCGATGGCGCCCGCGTCGTGCGCAGCGCGGCAGAGCTGCTCGACCGGGGTGATGGTGCCGAGCACGTTGCTCATCGCGGTGAAGCTGAACGCCTTCGCGCCGTCGAGCAGCTGGGGGAGCGTGGTGAGGTCGAGCTCGCCTTCGGCCGTGAGCGGCACCCAGCGCAGCTCGATGCCCTTCTCCTGCACCAGCATGTGCCACGGCACGATGTTGGCGTGGTGCTCCATCTGGGTGAGCACCACCACGTCGCCGGCGCGCAGGTGGGCGCGGCCCCACGAGTACGCCACCAGGTTGAGCGACTCGGTGGCGTTCTTGGTGAAGACGACCTCGTGGTCGCGGCGGGCGTTGATGAACTTCCGCACCTTCGTGCGGGCACCCTCGAACGCGTCGGTGGCCTCGGCGGCCAGCTGGTACGCGCTGCGGTTGATGGGCGCGTACGAGTGCTCCATGAACGTGGTCATCGCGTCGATGACCACCTGCGGCTTCTGCGACGTGTTGGCCGAGTCGAGGTACACCAGCGGTGCGCCGTTCAGCTCGCGTTGCAGCAGCGGGAACTGCCGCTTGATGGCGGTGACGTCGAGCCGCGAGGTGCTCAACGGAACGCCTCGTACCCGTCGCGCTCGAGCTGCTCCGCCAGCTCCATGCCGCCGCGGGCCACGATGCGACCCTGCACCATGATGTGCACGTGGTCGGGCTGCAGCTCGTCGAGCAGGCGCTGGTAGTGGGTGATGAGCACGACACCCATGTTCGGGCGGTCGACGCGGATCTCGCGGATGCCCTTCGCCACGATGCGCAGCGCATCGATGTCGAGGCCGGAGTCGGTCTCGTCGAGGATGGCCAGCTCGGGCTCGAGGATGGCCATCTGCATCACTTCGTTGCGCTTCTTCTCGCCGCCGCTGAAGCCCTCGTTGAGGTAGCGGTCGACGAACGAGCTGTCCATGCCGAGGCGCTTCATCCAGTCCATGGTGGCGAGGCGCAGCTCGAGCACCGACAGGTCGATGCCCTTGCGGGCCGACAGCGCCTGGCGGAGGAACTGGATGACCGAGACGCCGGGGATCTCCTGCGGGTACTGGAAGGCGAGGAAGATACCGGCCTTGGCACGCACGTCGGTGGGCCAGTCGGTGATGTCGTCGCCCTGGTACAGGATGCGGCCGGCCGTGACCTCGTACTCGGGGCTGGCGAGCAGGGTGCTGGCCAGGGTGCTCTTGCCCGAGCCGTTGGGGCCCATGATGGCGTGCACCTCGCCGTCGGCGACCGACAGCGAGAGGCCGCGAAGGATGTCGGCGGCGCCGCCCTCGTCGGTGACGGGTCGGGCGTGCAGGTCGTCGATGCGGAAGAGCTCGCTCACGTCGGCCAGTGTATTTCCACTACGGCCATAGTGGAAACCCTGATCACCAGGATGTTCCGGCGAGATCGTCGAGCAGGGCGGTCACCGCGGTGAGCTGGGTGCGCGGATCGACGATGCACAGCCGCAGACACGGCTCGCCCTGCCACGAGGTGGGCACCACCAGGGCAACGCCGGCCCGGGCGCGCTCGCGGCTCCACGCCAGGTACTGCTCGCGGGTCCAGCCGTCGACGGTGAACAGCAGCACCGACAGCTCGGGCCGCAGCAGCAGGCGGAACCCCGGTCGTGCCTCGATGTCGTCGGCCAGCGCACGGGTGGTGCGGATGGAGGCGTCGACGGCCTCCGTGTACGCCCGCGTGCCGTAGGTGGCGAGGCTGAACCACAGCGGCAGGCCACGGGCGCGTCGCGAGAGGTGGTACGCGTAGTCACTCGGGTTCCACTCGTCGCGGTCGACGTGGTCGAGGTAGCTGCCGTGCTGCGCGTGCGCCTGCGCAGCGGGCACCGGGTCGCGGTACACGAGGGCGGCACAGTCGTACGGGGCGAACAGCCACTTGTGCGGATCGACGCCGAAGCTGTCGGCCCGCTCGATGCCACGGAACTGGTGGCGGGCGATGTCGCTGCACAGCGCCGCCAACCCGTACGCGCCGTCGACGTGCAGCCACAGGCCGCGGGCCGCACACACGTCGGCGATCGCGTCGAGCTCGTCGATGGCGCCCGCGTTGGTGGTGCCGCCGGTGGCCACCACGGCGAACACGCCGTCGCCACCGTGCTCGCGCAGCGCCTGCTCGAGCGCCGCGCCCGTGAGGCGTCCGGCCGCGTCGACGGGCACGCCCACCACGTCGACGTCCATCACACGCGCCGCAGCGCGCACCGAGGCGTGCACCTCGTCGGTGGCAGCGATGGCCCATCGCGTCGGGCGGCCGTGGCGTTGCTCGTGCTGGTGCCGTGCCGCGACGAGCGCACTCAGGTTGGCGGCCGAGCCACCGCTCACGAACACGCCGCCCGCGGTGTCGGGGAAGCCGGCCAGGTCGGCCAGCCAGCGGATGGCCTGGTTCTCGGCGGCGATGGCACCGGCGCCCGCTTCCCACGCCCCACCGAAGATCGACGACGCGCTGACCACCAGGTCGAACATCGTCGCGGCGATGGACGGCGCGGTGGGCACGTAGGCCAGATTCATCGGCGAGTCCATCGGGCGGCACGCGGGCATCAGCACGTCGCGGAACACGCGCAGCGCTTCCAGCGCGCCAACGCCGTCGGCGGTGACGGTGGGGGCCAGTGCGGCCGCCAGCTCGTCGGCCGGGTGAGCGCCCCAACGGGTGTCCTTCGGCAACTGCAGGCGCTCGATCGCGTACCCGATGACCGAGTGCGCGAACAGGTTGGTGTCGGCGTCCCACTCGTGCATGGACGGGGCCATCGGTCGCTCCTCGAGAAATGCTTCGGAGCCGAAAGATTACGCCGCGGCGGGCTCGGCCCGCAGCGCACGCCAGATCACCGGGTACGACGCGTACTCGAACGTGTCGTCGACGTAGCCGGCCTCTCGCAGCGCGTCGTGCAGCATCGGCAGGTTGCGGAACGGCACACCGGCATCGACGTGATGGGCGAGGTGCAGCCCGATGCGGTACGGCACCAGCAGGAACCGGGCGACCGGATGCTGGCGCACCGAGTGCGTGCTCTCGCGGCGATCGGGCGAACGCTGCATGCCGCCGTGCTCGGCCACCGACCGCAGGCGGTTGATGACCCGCCACACCGTGAGGTACGGGGCCAGCCAGAACAACGGGTACAACCACCAGTGACCGGCGGCGACGGCGCCGGCCAGCAGCACCACCTGCACCGCCATGATCTTCCAGAACGTGCGGCGCACCCGCTGGTCGGTGCTCCGGGCGTTGCGCAGCAGCCCGCGCATCAGCTTGATGCCGGTGCGGCCGGTGGCGTCGCGCACCAGCTTGCGCCGGAAGCTCGCCGCACCCACCGGGTAGCCGATGTACAGCGGGATGTCGGGCTCGTCGGGGCCGAACTCGTCGCGGTGGTGCGCCATGTGCACACGCCGGTACGCATCGGTGGACGTGAATGACGGGTAGCCGAGCAGCCATCGGCCGACGAGGTCGTTGGCACGCTTGTGCGAGAACAGCAGGCGGTGCGCCGCCTCGTGCATCAGCGACGCGAACTGTGCGAACGCGCGGCCCATCAGCACGAACGTGACCGGCCAGCTCCACGGACCCCAGGCGACCGTCGCCCACAGCACGAGACCGGTCTGCACGTACAGCAGCACCACCGAGCCGAGGTTGCGCCACGACGGGATGCGTCGCAGCCGTTCACGGAAGGCGGGGGTGGGCCGTCCGTCGGCCCGGATGCGCTCGGTCTCGCGGCACACCGGCAGTTGCCTGGGCACCATTCCTCCGAGCGCGACCGCCATGTCGGTCACGCTATCCGCGGGTCACCGGTGGGCGAGAAGGTCTTCCTTCCACGCCCGGAACCGGTGCGCGGTGCGACCGCTCGGCCCCTCCCCTTCGCCGTTGGTGGCGTCGTCGCCCTCACCCGACTCGGGTCGCAGGCGGAACGTGTGCTGCGTGGCGAGGTCGTCGGCGTCGCACGCCCAGTACCGAGCATCGCCCACGGCGGGTCCGGCACGCCACAGCAACCAGCGCCCGATGCGCCGCTTGTATTCGGCCTCGGGTCGGCCGTCGAGGTCGTCACCGAGCCGGCGCAGCTCATCGGGCGCCTCCACCCACGCCGACGCGACGATGTTGCGGTCGCGCACGGGCGTGGCCGGCAGTTCGGCGGTGTGGACGGGGCGGTGGTCGGCAGGTCGTTCGTGGTACGGCAGCGCCTCACCAGCCACGGTCGACCCACTCCTGCAGGTGCGGGCGCTCGTTGCCGATGGTGGTGCTCACCCCGTGCCCGGGCATCACGACGGTGTGCGCGGGCAACGTGAACAGCTTGTTGTCGATGGAGTCGATGATGGTGGCGAAGTCGCCGCCCTCGAACTTCGTCGCGCCCGGGCCGCCGGGGAACAACGTGTCGCCGCTGAACAGCAGGGGAGCGCCGTCGACCAGGAAGCTCACCGAGCCGGGCGTGTGGCCCGGGTTGTGGATGGCATGGAGGCGCAGGCGGCCGACCTCGATGACCTCGGCGTCGTCGATGAACACGTCGTACCCGACGTCCTTCAACATCGGTGCGTCGCTGCTGTTGACGCCCACCTCGTAGCCGGCGTCGCGGATCTCGGCGACCGCGCCGATGTGGTCCCAGTGGCCGTGGGTCTCGAGCACGCGCCGCACTCCGGTGCGGCGGCACAGGTCGAGCAGCTTCTCGTGCTCGTTCGCCGCATCGATGAGCACCGCCTCGCCCGTGTCGCGGCAGCGCAGCACGAAGACGTTGTTGTCGTACGAGCCCACCACGAGGCGGTGGATCTCCAAGCGGCTGTCGGCCCAGTGCAGCGTGGTCATGCAGGCCACGCTACTGCGGCCCGATCAGTCGCAGCGCTGGAAGACCACCTCGACCCAGTAGCCCCATCCGTCGTCGAATCGCTGGATGTCGCAGGCGCCGTCGCGCACCTCACGCAGGAACGCCACCTCGCCCGGGTACTTGTCGTCGCGCCCCTCGAAGCGCCCCGAGGCAGTGGAGGTGATGAGGATCACGTCGGCGCCGGCCACCGCCTCGGGATCGGCGTACGGCATGGTCCGCACGTTGTTGACCGTCCACACGTTGCGATCGAGCCACGGCGAGTAGGCCTCGGCGAGCACCACCGCATCGGTGGGCACCACACCCTCCAGCCAGTCGCGTGAGAGCGCCTGATGGTTGACGAGGTCGTGGCGTACCTCGTGCTGGGTGCGCCACAGCTGCGTGCCGGCGGCCACGAGCGTGGCGACCACGAACGCGCCCAACAGGAGTGCCTGCACGGCCGACGGCATGCGCCGCTCGACCGCCACGGCGCGCACACGCCACCACAGTTGCTGGCCACCCACGGCACCCAACACCGCGAGGGCGCCGAGCACGGGCGTGAGGTTGCGGGCGAAGTGCACGTTCGGCACCGACAGCAGCAGCACGTAGCCAACCACCCATCCGGCGAGCAGCCACACCGGCCGTCGGCGGCTCCACAGCACCGCGGCCGCCGCGCCGACGAGCGTGATCGCCTCGCCGGGCCAGAGGTATCGACCCTGCGCGAGCAGCGCGTTGTCGTCGGCGCCCGCGTGGCTGGAGCCGTAGTGGTCGAGCAACGACTTCACGTCGTCGATGAACAGCCTCGTGTCGAGGAACACCGCGGGCGTGGTGACGAGGAACACCACCCCGGCGATGCCGGTGAGCGCCAGCAGTTGACGCAGGGTCGGTCGGTGGTCGGGCGTGGCCAGCCAGACGGCCAACCCGAGCGCCACGAACAGCAGGCCGTTGTTGTACTTCGACCCGAGCGCGAGCCCCATCACCACGCCGGCGCCGATGACCCACCGGTGGTTGGGCACGACGGCGCCGGGTTCGAGCAGGCGCAGCAGGCATGCGAGCACGAGCAGCGCCGTGGTGCCGGCCAGGGCGTCGGGGGTGATGAGCTTGCCGTTGACGATGCCGATCGTGCTGACGGCCAGCAGCAGGCCACCGCCGAAGCCCCACCACTGCGACGAGGTGAGCCGGGTGGCGATGCGCACCGCCACGACCACCGCGACGCACGTGACCGCGAGCGTGACCAGGCGCGCCGCGACCCACGGCTCGCTCTGCATCACCAACGCCGAGCCGTCGGCGCGGCCGGGGTGGTAGCCGAGGTCGGCCATCGAGTTCCACTGCCCGAACCACTTGCCGACGTGCCCGACCGCCCAGTGCACGCCGGCCTGGATGTCGTACTGCAGCGACGGGTACACGTAGAAGCCGGGCTTCACCGTCGGCGTGTACACCATGCGGTGGAAGTAGTCGTAGTTCACCGGCTCGTCGGGGTGGTTCACGTACGGCAGGCCGTTGAACACGCCCGGCAGGCGCAGCGCGGCGGCCACGACGACGGCGCTCAGCTCGTGCCAGTGGCGGCGGATCCACGAGGGGCGGTCGATCGGCGGCGCCTCGTCGTCGGTCACGGGGCGTCAGCCTACTCTGGGCCCGTGCACGTCGCCCGGGTCTCCTGCTTCCGACAACTGCAACCGTTCGCCGACGGCCCCTACGTGCTGTCGGGCGGTCGGGTCGACCTCGGCTTCGACAGCCTCGTCGTGCGCCTCTTCACCGACACCGGGGTGGAGGGGTGGGGCGAGATGAGCCCGCTCGGCACGATGTACGACCCGGCGTTCGCCGACGGCGCGTTCGTTGCCGCACCGTTGTTGGCCGGCGCGTTGATCGGCACCCCGGTGGCATCGGTGGCGCGCACGCTCGACGCCACGTTGAAGGGCCACCCGTACGCGAAGTCGGCGTTCGACATGGCGGCATGGGATGCGCTCGGCCGCGCCGCCGGGCTGCCGCTGCACGACCTGCTCGGCGGTGCCGACGGTGAGGGCACCACGCTCTACCGGTCCATCGGGCGTGGCGACGCCGCGGTCATGGCGGAGAAGGCCCGTGAGTACCGGGCACGCGGGTACCGGCGGCTGCAGGTGAAGGTCGGTGGTGACCCGGACGCCGACGAAGCCGGCCTGCGCGCTGTGATTGCCGCGGTGCCCGATGCCGAGCTGTACTGCGACGCGAACGGCGGGTGGCAGACCGGGGCGGCGCGCCGATTCCTGGCCGCCACCGACGACCTTCCCTATGTGCTCGAGCAGCCGTGCGCGTCGCTGCGCGAGAACCTGCTGCTGCGGCCGCACGCCGCGCGACCGATGGTGCTCGACGAGTCCATCGCCACGCTCGCCGACACCGTCGACGCGGCCACGGCCGGCATCGATGGAATCACCATCAAGATCGCCCGCGTGGGCGGTGTCACGGCCGCGCGCGCCATCCGTGACGCAGCTGTGGCACTCGGGATGATGGTCACCGTGGAGGACACGGGCGGCGCCGACATCGACACCGCGGCCATGGCGCACCTGTCGATCAGCACACCGGCGGCACGTCGCGCGCACACGGTCGACTTCCACCACTGGGTGACCGTGTCGAACGGCACCGGACTGCCCGACACCGACGACGGCCTGCTGCGCCCGCCGCACGGTGCCGGCCTCGGCATCGAGGTCCGCGTCGACGCGCTCGGCGCACCTGTCCACGACGAAGGAGGATGACGATGAGCATCACCGATCCGACGATGTGGAGCGCCACCGATCAGGCGGCCGCCATCGCGGCCGGCCGTCTCGGCAGCGAGGAGCTGCTCGACCTGTTCCTCGACCGCATCGAGGACGTCGATCGGCACGTGCACGCGGTGTGCACCCTCGACGCACACCGCGCTCGCCGCCGCGCCCAGGAGGCCGACGAGGCCACGGCGCGCGGGGAGTCGTGGGGGCCGCTGCACGGGCTGCCCATCACCGTCAAGGACGCGATCGCCACCGAAGGGGTGCGGTCCACCGGTGGGGCGGTGGCGCTGCGCGACCACGTGCCCGCCGCCGATGCCCCCGCAGTGGCGGCGCTGAAGGGCGCCGGTGCGATCGTGTTCGGGAAGACCAACCTGCCCGAGTGGTCGGGCGACTGGCAGAGCTTCAACGAGATGTTCGGCACGACCAACAACCCGTGGGCGCTCGACCGCACGCCCGGCGGCTCCTCGGGCGGTGCGGCAGCCGCGGTCGCGTGCGGCATGACGAGCTTCGAGCTCGGCACCGACATCGGTGGTTCGGTGCGCGTCCCGTCGGCGTTCTGTGGCGTGTTCGGGCACAAGCCGAGCTTCGGCATCATCCCCACGCTCGGCTACCTCGACGCGGTCGGCGCCACCGACCCGAGGGCCATGGTCGAGAGCGACGTGAACACGTTCGGCCCTATCGCCCGGAGCGCCGACGACCTCCGCCTGCTGCTCGACGTGCTGGCCGGGCCGACGCCCGAGCGTGCGGTCGCGTGGCGGCTGGACCTGCCCGAGTCGTCGGTCGACTCGCTGCGCGGCCTGCACGTGGCCGCCTGGATCGACGAGCCCGAGCTCGAGATCGACGCCGTGATGGCGCGGGTGCTGCACGACGCGGTCGACGCGGTGGAGGCAGCCGGTGCGCGGGTCGACCGCTCGGCGCGACCGGCCATCGACGTCGCCACTGCCTGGCGCGACGGGGCGCGACTCATCGGCTCTGCCGTGTCGGTCAGCGACGAGGTCGATCACACGCGCTCGCACCGCGACTGGCTGCTCGCGCACCGCCGGCGCGCCGTGCTGCGCGCCGCGTGGGCCGAGCTGTTCGAACGGTTCGACGTCGTGCTGTGCCCGATCACGCTGCTCCCCGCGTTCCCGCATCTGCAGGCCGGCTACTGGGGCGACCGTGTCGTGCAGGTGAACGGGGTTCAGCGTCCGTACCTGGATCTCGAGGGATGGCCGGCCCTCGTCGGCGCCGCCTATCTGCCGAGCACGGCCACGCCGGTGGGCGTCACCGATGACGGCCTGCCGGTGGGCATGCAGGTGGTGACACCGTTTCTTCACGATCGACGGGCCATCCGAGTGGCTGGACTGGTCGCCGACGCATGCCGTGAGCTGGGAGGGGGCGTCCGAGTGCCGCACGTCACGCGCGGTGGTGTTACAATCTGATTGCGATCAAGAAGGGACGGGTCTTGATCGACCGATATCAACCGAGCGGGCTTGGACGAAACGGACAACAGAATGCGATTCCCTCGGTCCTTCGGGGCGTACGGCGTGACGGTGGTGTTGGGGCTCTTCGGAGCGGCGGGGTTCGTGCGCGCCTGCGCATCACCGGCCCCGGCGCCGGCGCCGGCACCATCACCGGTGACGGCCACCAACGACGTGATGAAGGTCGCCAACGCGTGCACCACCTTGGTCAACAAGGAACGTGCGGCGCGTGGCATCAAGGCCGTCGCCATCGAGTCGCGGGTGCAGACCGCGGCACAGAAGCACTCGAACTACCAGGCGAGCATCCTCACCATGACGCACAAGAGCGCCAACGGTGCCGACGCCGGTGCGCGCATCAAGGCCGAGGGCTACGGCTGGCGCACGTGGGCCGAGAACGTGGCGGCCGGCCAGGCCGACTGCACCCAGGTGATGAGCGCATGGATGAACAGCCCCGGCCACAAGGCCAACATCCTCAACGCCAACATGGTGCACATCGGGGTCGCTGCCGCGAAGGGCAGCAACGGCGTCCTCTACTGGACGATGGACCTCGCGGCGCCCTGAGTCGGGGCGATCTGCAGCAACCTCGTCTTCGGGCAGCTCACCTTGCGGCCCGCATCGCACTTCGGGCACGACCACTCGTGACCGTCGGGCTCGCGCCACATCGTGGTGCCGCACGACGTGCACGTCTGTTGCCAGATGGCGCACGTCGTGTCGGCCAACCGCTGTGACTGCAGCGGGCAACCGTGGCCGTGGCACACCGGGAAGCGCTCGTCGACGACGATCGCGTTCTCCGGGCACTTCGTGACGCACACGCCACAGTCGTCGCACGTGAACGGGTCGATCTCGAACAGGCCGAGGAACTCGTCGGTCTTCGTCAATGCCTGGGAGTGGCACGAGTAGTCGCACGCGCCACACCCGATGCAGCGGTCCTGCCGCACCAACAGGCTCATCGTGCACACCTCATGCGGTCGTGGCCTCCGACGTGACCGGGTTCTGCGGGTGGAACTTGCGCAGCTCCCCCATGCAACCGATGTGCACCCACGGTGCAACGTCGACACGAGAGGCGGCGGTCTTCAGCACGTACTTGGTGCCGTTCCACTCCCACCAGCCGTACGGCACGTCGACCACCTTGTCGATGGGCTCGCCGCAGTTCGGGCAGCTCGGTGCGTTCATGATGTGGTCCTCCGATTCACGCCGCCGCGGCGATGCGCGCCGCGCCGTCGAGGTATTCCTGCAGGGTCTGGTTGAACCGCGAGAACTTGTCGACGCCCATCGGGTCGTCGCCACGCAGGCGGATGTCGGTGCCGAGCAACGCCAGGCTGTTGATGGTGAGGCGGCCGCTCGCCGTGCCGTGCTCGAGGATGTCGTCGAACATGGTCTGCCACATCTCGTACGGGCCGTCGAGGTAGAAGTCGGCCTGGCGGGCCTCTGCCGCCGGGATCTCGACGGCCTCGACGCAGCGGAGCTCCTCGAACGTGATGCGCACGGCGAAGTCGCCGCTGTCGCGACGCATCACCAGCGCGGCGACCATGTCGCAGTCGCCGAGCACCCGGAACTGCTCCGGGTGGGCATTCATCTCGTCGGCCAGGCCGGCGAAGAAGGTGTCGGTGTCGATGTGCATGTCGTTCCTCAGTTCGCGAGCACGGTCTCGGGGTCGATGCCCATCAGCTCCAGGGGGAGCGTGGTGCGGTGCAGGCGGCTGATGCCGGCGCGCTCGCAACGCGCCAGGTAGGAGGTGAACTGCTTCTTCTGCAGTTCCATCTGCAGCGGGAAGCCCTTGTCCTCGACGTGGTCGACGCCGCCACCGAGAAGCACCGCCAGTGCGGAGCCGAAGTCCTGGTTGGTGCCGAACGCGGTGAGCACGGCCTCGCCGTGGTCGAGCGCCTCGTGGATCTCCTCGACGACGTCGGGGTCCTGCTCGACGGCGTAGCGGATGTGCATCGTGCCGTAGGCGACGTGGCGGGCCTCGTCCTGCATTGCCATGCGGAACATGCGCTTCTCGACGGCCGACGGAGCGATGAGCTCGCCCATGCGGAAGATGTCGAGGATGAAGCCCTCCCCGAGCAGGTGCATGAGCGCCGTGGCCTGGGTGTAGGTCTTCGCCTCGATGATGGTGCGCAGCAGGCCCTCGCTCGAGCCCCGCGACATCAGCAGGCCACCGCCGTTGGCGAGCGCCCGCTTGCGGAACACCTCGGCGTGGCGGGCCTCGTCCATGATCTGGGTGCAGAGGAACATCTTCGCTTCGATGAAGTCGTGGTTCATGCGCCACATCCACTTCGCGGGGAGGTCGCTGGCGATCATCTCCACCTCGGTGAGCGTGGTGCACACCTGGCACATCGCGTGCTCGATGTCGGCGGGCAGCTCGGGCAGCTCGCTCCACGGGATGTCGCGGGTGGCGCTCCACTGGCGGGCGACGGCCTCTTCGTAGAGCTCGACCACGTTCTCGGCCCACACGTCGCTCTTCTTGTTGAGGATGTAGCCCATGTCCGGCGTATCGGGGTCGACGTCGGCGCCGCGGGGCGCCATCGAGCGGCGCGGCGGGTTCTCGGGCACGTCGCCGTAGGAGCCGACGGCGATGTCCATCATCGTCAGGCCGCGCGGGCCGGGCGTGGGCTTCACACCCCACTCGCTCTTCGCGCCGCGCAGCCACTTCCAGTCGAGCGGTGCGCCGATGGGCGAGACGTCGGGCAGGTTGTCGTAACGACCTGCGTCGGCGGGTGAATGGTCCATGATCGTCATTGCGGATCCCCTCCGTCCTCGGCCCCCGCCGAGGTATTGAGACGATCAGATCAAATTTGTCTCAACGTCTCTCACCGTCCAGGGTCACGCCGCGAAGTGACCTTCGGCCCTAGTGGTCGTAGGGTGCCCGGATGCCCTCGTCGTCGGTCACCCCCGCCCACGAGCGCCCCTCCTGGCGGGGGTGGATGCACGTCGCGGCGTTCGCGCTCGCCATTCCGGGCGGCATCCTGCTCATCGTCCTCGGTCGCTCCGCCGAGGCGAAGGTGGGCGCCACGATCTACATGGCCAGCCTGCTGCTCGGCTTCGGCACGTCCGCCGGCTACCACCGTCTCGCCAAGCGCGAACGCACCCAGGCGCTGATGCAGCGCCTCGACCACTCGATGATCTTCGTGCTCATCGCCGGCAGCTACACCCCGATCTGCCTGCTCGGGCTGCCGCCGGCGTGGGGCATCCCCATCCTGTGCGTCGTGTGGCTCGGCGCCGCGCTGGGCGTGGTGCTGAAGCAGGTCGCGTTCGACCGGCTGCGCTGGTTGGAGATCGCGCTGTACCCCATCCTCGGTTGGATCGTCGTGGTGGCCATGCCGGCGCTGTTCGACGGGCTCTCCACCACCGAGCTGTCGTTGCTGTTCGCCGGTGGGTTGCTGTACACCGTGGGCATCCCGGTGCTGGTGCTCGAACGGCCCGACCCGTGGCCGCGCACGTTCGGCTACCACGAGGTGTGGCACACGTTCACCGTCGCCGCGGCGTCGTGCCACTTCGCCACCATCACCCTGCTGGTGGTGTGACGAGCGCTCACTTGCCGCGTTGTACAGTCCTGCCCGACGAGCCATCGAGGGAGCGAGCATGGACGAGATCATCGTGGGCGTGGACGAGAGCGACACGGCGCGCGTCGCAGCGAAGGAGGCTGCGCTGCTGGCGCAGCAGCTCGGCCGGCCGCTGCACCTCGTGACCGCGCTGAAGCGGGCGAAGGGGCAGTCGGTGCAGGCCGGTGCCGAGCGTGTGGTCATCGATCCGCTGTCGCTGGCGGAGGACTTCCTGCGGTCGTTGAAGGGCTCGTTGCCGGGTGGCATCGAGGCCACGCACGCCGCCGTGGTGGCCGAGCCCGCCGACGCGCTGTGCCAGGAGGCCGAGCGCCTCGGCGCGTCGATCATCGTGGTGGGCAACAAGCGCGTGCAGAGCGCGGCGCGTGTGCTCGGCAGCATCCCGCTCGACGTGGCGAAGCACGCACCGTGCAACGTCTACGTCGTGCACACCACCTGACAGCGATCAGCTGTAGAAGCCGGCGTACACGGTGACCGTGTACTCGCCTCCCTCGACCTTCAGTGCGATCGGGCCGAGGACATCGCTACCGCGCGACGCGTCGGGTGCATCCCAGTTGTAGAGGAGTGTCTGGAAGAGCAGCGGCGGCGCATCCGCGTGGGAATCGGCGAGGAGCATGACGTCGTCCGGTGCCGGCCCGAACCCGTGTGCGGGGACCGCGACGAGCCCGGCGGCGATGTCACCGTCGGCGACACCCGCGAGGTGGGGCTGCATGATCGCGACCTCGAAGTCGGCGTCGATGGCGGTGACCAGGTCCAGCAGGTCGAGCCCGTTGCCGACGGCGTAGCTCCCGTCGGCCTCCCAGCCGTTGAAACCGCCCAGCACGACCGTGAGTGAGGCGTCGAGCTGCAGGGTGACGCCGTACTCGTCCGTCGGGTCGACCCCGACGTCCGTCGGTTCGAACGCCATCCCCTCCGGTGGCGCCTCGCACGCCGTCTCCGGCAGGTCGCTGCACGGTGCGAACCGGCGCAGCGTCGCGGTCACCGTGGTGGCCGGCGCAACCGGCCACTCCCAGTCGATCCGGTACACGCCGTCGGCGAGCGGTGCCCCGGCTGTCGGGAACGCAGGCGAGGCCGCCATGTCGTACCAGTTCGAGGCGCAGCACGGCACTGCGACCGGCATGCCGATGTCGTAGGGGTCGAACGCCGTCCAGCCTGCCTCGCTCGCCGGCATGGTGGTGGAGGTGGCAGCCGCCGTCGTCGTCGGCGCAGCAGTGGTGGTGGGTGCCGCCGTCGTGATGGTGGTCTCGACGGCGGACGCGGTGGTCGCCTCCGTCAGGGTGGCTGACGAGCCGCATGCCGTCAGCCCCGCGAGGAGCGACACGACAGC
Source organism: Actinomycetota bacterium (assembly GCA_039796575.1). Classification (GTDB taxonomy): domain Bacteria; phylum Actinomycetota; class Acidimicrobiia; order Acidimicrobiales; family Ilumatobacteraceae; genus UBA668. Next base: position 111,415 of record JBDKJP010000046.1, on the reverse strand, counting down.
GGCGATCGTGCGATGTCGGCGACGCATGGTGGCTCCCCCTCTGGTCGGGTCACGCTCATTTGACCGCCTGTCGTCGGCGGTCGCCAGGGTCGAACTGCCCAACTGGGCGGGATGCGTCCCGGTTTCCGGGACGCATCCCGCCCAGAAGCGGATGTGGGACGGATGACGCCCAGAAGCCCCTCACGACGAGACGACGTCGAAGCCCATGCTCAACGCGACCGGGATCTGACCCGGGTCGAACGTGACGTAGGTGACGGGCCGGGGGAGCCGGTCAGCGGCGGCGAGGTGGATGGCGTCGGCCAGTCGGAGGGGTTGCTCGCGCAGCAGCTGGGCCGCGCGGTCGAGGCAGCGTTGGTCGACGGGCACCACCGCGTAGCGGTCCCACTGCAGGCGCAGCACGTCCTCGAGATCGGCCTGCACCACCGGTTCGTCGGTGAGCTTGGCGATGAGGGCGAGCGCCTCGGTGAGCGCCATCGCGCTCACGCACGTCGGCTGCGCCAGCTCGGCCGCCGCCAGCGCGCGCAGCGGCGACTCGATGTGCAGCGCCATCACGGCGCTGGTGTCGAAGAACACGGTCATCCGCGCAGCTCCTTCAGAGCGCGGTCGAGGCGCACGCCGCTCCACACGGGGATGGCCGTCGCCGGTCGGGCGGCATCGGTGCGGCGTGGCGCGATGACGAGGCCGGCGGTGACGAGGTCGGCCAGCACGGTCTGCCCGTCGGTGGCCTGCACCGGGCCGAGCTGGGCGACGTCGCGACCGCCGATGCTGACCACGACGCGTTGACCGGCGCCCGCCCGACGGACGTGTGCGGCCAGATCGGCCCGGAGCTCGCGGACACCCACCATGTGTACGCAAGTGTACACACTTCGAGTGGCGCGGTCCCCGCCGAGCGCGCCACGATCACCGCCATGAACTTTGCCTTCACCGAAGAACAGGAAGAACTCCGCAAGACCGTGCGTCAGTTCCTCGAGGCCAAGAGCGCCGAGGAAGCCGTGCGCGAGCAGATGGAGACCGAGGCCGGCTTCGACGCCGCCGTCTGGAGCCAGATGGGTGAGCAGATGGGCCTCCAGGGCCTCATCGTCCCCGAGGAGTTCGGCGGCAGCGGCTACAGCTACGTCGAGCTCGGCATCGTGCTCGAGGAGATGGGCCGCTCGCTGCTGTGCGCCCCGTTCTTCAGCACCGTGGTGCTCGCCGCCAACACCCTCATCCACTCGGGTGACGACGCCGCCAAGGCCGCGCACCTCCCCGGCATCGCCGCCGGCGAGACCATCGCCACCGTGGCGTTCACCGAGCCGAGCGGCAAGTGGGACGAAGCCGGCATCACGATGCAGGCCTCGGGCTCGGGCAGCGACTGGACCCTCAACGGCACGAAGATGTTCGTGCTCGACGGTCACACCGCCAACCTCATCATCGTGGCCGCCCGCACCCCCGGTGGTGTGAGCCTGTTCACGGTGGCCGGCGACGCGGCGGGCCTCACCCGCACCGCGCTCAGCACCATGGACCAGACCCGCAAGCAGGCGAAGCTCGAGTTCTCGAACACGCCCGCCACGCTCCTCGGCGCCGAGGGCCAGGGCTGGGCCGTCCTCAACACCGTGCTCGACCTCGCTGCCGTCGGCCTCGCCGCCGAGCAGGTCGGTGGCGCCCAGAAGGTGCTCGAGATGGCCGTCGAGTACGCCAAGGTGCGCGTGCAGTTCGGCCGTCCGATCGGTTCGTTCCAGGCCATCAAGCACAAGTGCGCCGACATGCTGCTCGAGGTCGAGTCGGCCAAGAGCGCGGCGTACTACGGCATGTGGTGCGCGGCCGAGATGAACGACGAGCTGCCCTCGGTGGCGTCGCTCGCCAAGGCCTACTGCAGCGAGGCGTACTTCCACGCCACGGCCGAGAACATCCAGATCCACGGTGGCATCGGCTTCACCTGGGAGCACCCGGCGCACCTGTACTTCAAGCGTGCGAAGAGCAGCGAGCTGCTGTTCGGTGACCCCACCTACCACCGCGAGCTCCTCGCGCAGCGCATCGGCATCTGATCCGCCGATCACGCTGATCGAACGTCGCTTCGAGCGGTGCAGTGCCTCGGCGCTGCACCGCTCGTCGCGTTTTCCGGACCGGTAGGGTGGCGGACGTGTCCTCCACGGTGCTCGTGTACCTGCTCGTCGCAGCCGTCCTGGTGTTCGTCCTGGCCGCCGTCGTGGTGGGGCGCGAAGCCCACCGCCTCGACGCCGTGGCGCCCCGCTCGGTGTACATCCCCGAGGAGGCGATGGAGTTCGTCGCCGAGTACATGCCCGAGTCCACGCAGGCGCGCCTCACTCCCGACGAGCTCGAGCTGCTGCTCACGTTCCACATGCAGTGGCTGCACTCGAAGGGGTTGCAGCCCACCAACGTGGTCGATCGTCGACAGGACATCCTCGACCCCGTGGTCATCAGCGAGGACAACCTCACGGCCTATCTGCTCGGCGAGGCGGAGGCCCACGGCGTGCAGATCCTCGACGACGTCGACGCGGTCAACGTGGTCACCGCGCACCTCGCGTACTTCGAGGCCATCGGTGCCGTCGGCCCCATGGCACCGCCCGACGACGCACCGGTCTTCCCGCCGTCGGGGTCGGGCGAGTAGCGTCGGCGGCCATGGAACGGCCCTCCCGCTTCGAACATTCCCGCTTCATCGGCGACAAGCGCACGCAGCTGGTCTACGACCTCGACACGTGGACCGACGAGGCCGTCATCGACGAGGTCGTCGGCGCCGACGTGGGCCTGTGCTTCGGCCCCGACACCCTGGCCGAGGCCCGCAACCGCGGCTACACGCTGGCGGAGCCGGGCGTCACGCGCCGCAACCGCAAGCCGCGGGCCTGATCCCTCTGGCCGTCGCGACGTGAACGGGAGCTTCCAGTCGCAGGGGCTGCAGCTCGCGCGGTACCTGTCGGTGCCGTCCGGTCACGCCGGTCCGCTGCCCGGGCTCATCCTCTGCCACGGCTTCCCCATCGGCCCGCTCGACGCGCGCCAGAGCGCCGGCACCTTCCCGGAGCTCGTCGACCGCGTCGCCAACGAGCTCGGTTGGGTGGCCATGACGTTCACCTTCCGCGGCTGTGGCACCAGCGAGGGCGACTTCTCGCTGCAGGGGTGGGTCGACGACCTGCGCGCCGCGATCGATCACCTCATCGAGGAGACGTCGCCGGCGAGCATCTGGTTGGTGGGCACCAACACCGGTGGCTCCATCGCCACGTGCGTCGCCGCCGACGACCCGCGGGTGCGTGGGGCGGCGTTGCTCAGCCCGCGCGCCGACTTCGACGACTGGGCCGCGCAACCGCGCCGCTTCCTCGAGCACGCCCGCGAGATCGGCGCCATCCGCACACCCGGGTTCCCGCGCAACTTCGACGAGTGGGCGCGCGAGTTTCGCCGCTTCCGGCCCGCCGACGCCGCCCGCCGCTTCGCCCCGCGGCCGCTGCTGGTGATGCACGGCGACGACGACGAAAGCGTGCCGACGGCCGACGCGCGCCAGTTGGCCGAGGCGCACGGCTCGGCCGAGCTGCGCGTCATCAACGGCGCGGGGCACCGCCTGCGGCACGACCCGCGGGCCACGGCCGTGTTGCTGGGCTGGCTCGACCGTCAGCGCGTGCAACAGGCCTGAGTCGCGACCGCGAAGTCAGGAGGCGTAGCCGTCGGGGTGCGTGGAGTGCCACTGCCACGCGCTGGCGATGATGTCGTCGAGGCCGCGGGTTGCGGTCCAGCCGAGCACGCGCTGCACCGTGGCCGGATCGGCGAACGACACGACGGGGTCGCCGGCGCGGCGGTCGGTGAGCACCTTCGGCACCTCGCGCCCGCTGATGCGCTCGGTGGCCTCGATGACCTGCAGCACGCTGCTGCCGGCGCCCGTGCCGACGTTGAGGGCCACGGTGTCGCCGCCGGCTGCGAGGTGGTCGAGCGACTTGAGGTGCGCGGCCGCGAGGTCCTCGATGTGGATGTAGTCGCGGATGCAGGTGCCGTCGGGGGTGGGGTAGTCGGTGCCGAACACCTGTACCGCCGGCGCCTTGCCGAGCGCGGCCTTCATCACGAGTGGCACCAGGTTCTGGGACCGGGCCCAGTCCTCGCCGATGACGCCGTCGGTGCTGGCGCCGGCGGCGTTGAAGTAGCGCAGGCTGACCGAACGGAGGCCCTTGGTCTGGCCGTACCAGAACAGCACCCGCTCGACCATCGCCTTGGTCTCGGCGTACACGCTCTCGGGGGCGATGGGCGCGGTCTCGTCGACCGGCACCCGCGGCGGCGTGCCGTACACGGAGCACGACGACGAGAACACCAGCTCACGCACATCGGCCGCGAGCAGCGCCTCGACGAGGGCGACCGAGCCGCTGACGTTGTTGCGCCAGTACCGGCCGGGCTGCTCCATCGACTCGCCGACGGCCTTGTAGGCGGCGAAGTGCACCACCTGGGTGACCCCTCGGCGCCGGCACAGGTCGGTGACGAGGGCCTGGTCGGCGATGTCGCCCACCACCAGCTCGGTGCCCAGCAGCGCTGCTTCGTTGCCGTACTCCATCGAGTCGAGCACCACCACGTCGTCGCCGCGTGCGACCAGCTGGCGCACCGTGTGCGACCCGATGTAGCCGGCGCCGCCGGTGACCAACACGCTCATTCTCGTCTCCTGTACACGTCGCAGGTTCTGCCAAGGCATGGTAACGACCTCATGATCGGCACGTTCCGCGCCGATACTGAAGTGAGATGAAGTCCACGTCGAGATCCCCCCTGCGCACCGTCCTGTTCGCCGCGCTCGCGGTCGTGTTGGGCATCGTCGTGCCCCCGGCCGTGCGCGTCGAGGCGGCCACGTCGTTCTCGATCAGCTGGCAGCTGCCGGCCGGTCAGTTCCGACTGGGTGTCGACCACGTGTCGCCCACCACGGCGGGCGGCAACTACGAGCAGTTCTACGAGTACCCCAGCTCGGTGTGCAACAACCAGCCCATCCTGCCGAACCCGGTGGGCATCTCGTCGCCGTACAACCTCACGCAGGTGCGGTTGGAGTTCTACAAGGGTGTGTGGGGCTGCGGCACCGGCTCGATGACGGCCGGTGTGGCCATCCGCATCAACCCGCCGTTCGCCGGGCAGAACATCGGCATGGTGCAGTTCCCGACGGTGCCGTCGGTGAACGGTGGCCGGTTCCTCGGCCGCGTGCTGTCGAGCTCGGCCGTCACGTCGGGCCGGGTGGGGTTCGAGATCTTCCAGACCACCGGTCAGCAGCGCACCAACACGGGCTACCTGCTCGACGCGTTCACGGCGGGCGCGAGCTCCGGGTCGTCGTACGCGACCGGGCCGCTCTGGAACGGCCAGTACATCCTGTTCATCACCGACAAGACCACGGGGCGCCAGGCCATCGGTCTGCTCAACCTGTCCGGTGACACCACGTACGACATCGATCTCGACGCCTGGTGCTTCGGGATGGACGAATGCCAGTTCTCGGGCTCGTTGCAGAACCCGTCGGGCAAGTTCCACCCGCTGTCGCCGTCGCGCATCGTCGACACCCGCCGCGGTGTGGGCATCTCCACCGCGGTGAAGCCGGGCGACGGTCGCCTCGGTGACCCGAACCCGGTGAACCGCCTCGCCGCGAAGGTGAACCACGAGTTCATGGTGACCGGCAAGGGTGGTGTGCCCACCACCGGCGTGAGCGCCGTGCTGGCCAATGTCACCGTCATCAGCGGCGCGTCCGCGGGGTCGTTGCGGCTGTTCCCGAAGCCACCGCGCACGTCGGTGTTCCAGGACCAGAGCTCCTTCCCTGCGGCGAACGGCCAGTCACCCGGCGTGTACTTCAGGGCAGGTGACACGCGGGCGTCGATGCAGTTGTTGAAGGTCGGCGTCGGAGGCCGCATCCGCCTCGACAACGTCTCGTTCGCCGCGGTGCACGTCATCGTCGACGTGGTCGGCTGGGTCGACTCCACGCAGCCGTCGCAGGGCGGCTCGCGCCTCGTGCCGGTCAGCCCGGCGCGCGTGTTCGACACCAGGAACGGCACCAACACCACGGCCGCCCTGATGGCCAACGGCGAGCAGCGACTGCTGCCCGCCGCCGACGGTGTGGCCGTGCCCGCGGACGCGACGGCGGTGCTCGGTGTGCTCACGTCGGTGAACGCCTCGTCGCCCGGGTTCGACGTCGTGTGGCCCGCCGGTCTCGCACGACCGGCCGCGTCGTCGATCAACACCGTGGTCGGTACGGCACGTTCGAACATGGCGTCGGCGCCGACCGATGCGAACGGCGACTGGTCGGTGCTGCACGCGGGTGGCAACGGCAACGTGATCTTCGACGTCGCGGGGTACGCCACGGCGGCGGCCGGGTCGGGTGGCGTCACCACGCCCCTGCCCGCGACGCGGCTGCTGAACCCCACGTCCACGCCGGCGGGCACGACACGGTCGCTGAAGGTGGCGGGCGTGGGTGGCGTGCCGGCCAGCGGAGCGAAGGGTGCGTTCCTGCTCGTCACCTCGAACTCGACGACGTCGAGCGCACACATCACGGTCTATTCGGGTGCGCAACGACCGACCTCGTCGAACGTGAACTGGGTGGTCAACGCGCCGGTGGCGAGCCTCGCGTTCGTGCCCATCGGTGCCGACGGCACGGTGAACCTGTTCGCCGCCGGCGGCACGGTGATGACCGTCGACCTGATGGGCTGGGTGAACTGACCCGCCGATACCATGTCGCCCGTGATGCGTCGGGGGCGGGGATGAGGGTCGTGGTCGCCGGCGGGGCCGGGTTCATCGGGTCGCACCTCTGCCGACGACTGCTGGCCGAGGGCCATGCGGTGCTGGCGGTCGACAACCTCGTCACCGGGCGGCGCGAGAACGTTGCCGAGCTGATGGCGAACCCCGACTTCCACCTGCTCGAGCACGACATCGTGCAGCCGTTCGACGTCGACGGCCCGGTCGACCTGGTCATGCACCTCGCCAGCCCGGCCTCGCCGAGCGACTTCCTGCGCATCCCGATCGAGATCCTCGAGGTCGGCTCCACCGGCACGCGCCGCATGCTCGACCTCGCGCTGCGCAAGGGCGCCCGGTTCCTCATCACCTCCACCAGCGAGGTCTACGGCGACCCGTTGGTGCACCCGCAGCCCGAGACGTACCACGGCAACGTCGATCCCATCGGTCCGCGCAGCTGCTACGACGAGGCGAAGCGGTTCGGTGAGGCGCTCACCATGGCCTACCGCCGCATGCGCGACCTCGACACGGTCATCGTGCGCATCTTCAACACCTACGGTCCGCGCATGCGGCCCGACGACGGGCGCGTGCTGTCGACGTTCATCCACCAGGCGCTCACCGGGCAGCCGCTCACCGTGCACGGCGACGGCTCGCAGACGCGCAGCTACTGCTACGTCGACGATCAGGTCGAGGGGTTGCTCGCCGCGGTGCGGTCGGGCGGTGCCGGGCCGTACAACGTCGGCTCCACCGAGGAGTACACGGTGCGCGAGGTGGCCGAGCTGGTGGTGGCCGTCACCGGATCGTCGTCGCCCATCGTCACCATGCCGTTGCCCGCCGAACGCACCGGCGACCCGCAGCGCCGTCAGCCCGATCTGACACGCACGTCGGCGGAGTGCGGATGGCGACCCGGGGTGTCGCTCACCGACGGCCTGGCCGTGATGGTCGACGCGGCGCGCCAGGAGCTGGCCGGCCACTGACCGCTGCCGTTCGCCGCCGTCGGGTGGCCGGTAGCATCCAGCCGATGACCTCGTCGGCGCCGCAGCACTCCACGCGCCCGATGGTGCGGGTGGTGGTCGTGAACTTCGACGGTGGCGACGTCACGCGGCGATGCATCGACTCGCTGCTCGCCACGAACTACCCGGCCGATCGCCTGGAGATCGTGGTGGTCGACAACGCCAGCGTCGACGGGTTCAACTGGGTGCTGCGCGAGGAGTACCCGCAGGTGCGGCTCATCCAGTCCGACACCAACGAGGGCTTCGCCCGCGGGTGCAACCTGGCGATGCGCGACCTCGACGGCATCGACCACGTCGCACTCATCAACAACGACGCGCTCGTCGACCCCGACTGGCTCGAGCCGTTGCTCGTGCCGATGGCCGACCCCACCGTCGGTGCGGTCGTGCCGAAGCTGCTGCTCAACGTGTGGGCCCACGCGGTCACGTTGCGCACCGACCGCCTGCACCGCCTGGCCGACGACCGTCTCGTCGGTGCGCGGGTGCTGCGCGTCGAGATCGACGGTGTCGACCGCACCGAGTGGGTGCGGTTCGACGAGCGCTTCTGGCCCGACGACCCCGACGACCCCGGTCGCTGGTCGAAGGGCTTCGCCTCGGTGTGGTGGCCCGCCACCGACGAGCCGCGCGACGTGCGGCTCACCGTGGTCGGCGCCACCGACGTCGAGGTGCAACTCGGCACGCCCACCGAGCCCGTCTCGCACTCGGTCGGTCGCGAGCCCACCACGCTGCCGTGCGTCACCTCGCAGCGGGTGCGCATCGTCAACAGCGCGGGCGGCGGCCTGTTCAAGGGTTGGTTCGGTGGCGACCGCGGGTTCCTCGAGCCCGACCTCGGCCAGTACGACGAGCCGGCCGAGGTGTTCGCGTGGTGCGGCGGTGCCGTGCTGCTGCGCACCGCGTACCTCCGCGACGTCGGCCTGTTCGACCCGACGTACTTCCTCTACTACGAGGACTTCGACCTGTCGTGGCGCGGTCACTCGAGCGGTTGGACCTACCGGTACGAGCCGTCGTCGGTGGTGTTCCACGAGCACGCGTACTCCAGCAAGGCCGGCAGTTCGTTCTTCCGCTTCTGGGTCGACCGCAACCGTCGGCTCACGCTGGTGAAGAACGCGCCGGCGAAGGTGGCGGTCCGCGCATGCGTCGGCGCCGTGAAGGAGGCCACGTTCGACCTCGCGCAGCACGTGTACCACCAGGCCCGTCGGCTGCGACCGCCGTCGCCCGACGCCACCCGCGAGATCGTGAAGCCCGTCGTGTCGCTCGCGGGTGCGTTGCCGTCGGCGTTGCGCGAGCGCCGTCGCCTGGCGCGCCGTCGCACCGTGTCACACGCCGAGATCGAACGCTGGACCATCACGAAATGAAGATCGCCGTCTACAACGCGTACTGGTCCACTTTCGGTGGTGGCGAGCAACAGGCCGGCGGTGTGGTCGACGCGCTGTCGGCCGAGCACGACGTCACGATGCTCGGACCGGAGGCCTTCGATCTCGGGCGGGCGCGGGAACGCCTCGGGCTGCGGCTCGACGGTGTGTCGTTCCGTGAGGTCGGCGGCGAGCAGCTCAACGCCACCCTCGTGTCGGCCGAGTACGACCTGTTCATCAACCACACGTACCGCAGCACCGCGCCCAGCCTGGCCGCGCAGGGCATCTACTTCGTGATGTTCCCGCACCCGCTCGACGGCACCGCGAGGGGTGACGCCGCCCGCAAGGTGGCCGGGCGCTTCGCGTCGCCGGTGCGGCTGCTCGGTGGCATCTTCCACCGGCACGGCCGCGACCTCATGGTGGGCCCCGTGCAGGTGCAGATCGCCGAGGGCGTGCAGCAGGTCGAGATCGAGGTCACGGCGCGGCGACCCGAGGTGGTCTCGATGGCCGAGACCCACCCGCTCGCCCCCGTCACGGTGCACGAGGTCGGTGGTGTCACCACGCTGCGCCTGCCGGCCGGAGCGCGCAACGTCATTCTCAGCCCGTCGGTGATGGCCGACGACCTCGCCCTCACCGACGCGATGTGCATCACCGGGTTGAGGGTCGATGGTCGCGACGTGCAGGCGTCGCCGCACTCGCTCGCCCAGCGGCTCACCGCGGTGCGCACGCACGAGTTCATCGGCACGTACGACCGTTTCGTGTCGCTTAGCGAGTACACGCGTCGCTGGACCCACCGGTGGTGGGGACGCGACAGCAACGTCATCTCGCCGCCGGTCAACCTGCGGACGCCCGGGGCGAAGGAGCAGTTGATCGTGTCGGTGGGTCGCTTCTTCGACGAGGACAGCGGCCACTCGAAGCGGCAGCTCGATCTGGTCGCCGCGTTCCGCACGATGGTGGAGCAGGGCCTGCAGGGATGGCGGCTGGTGCTCATCGGCGGGTGCAACCCCGACAACCGTGAGTACGCGATGGCCGTCCGCAAGGCCGCCGAGGGCCTACCGGTGGAGGTGCGCATCAGCGCGCCCGGTTCGGTGGTCGACGCGAACTTCGCCGCAGCGTCCATCTACTGGCACGCGGCCGGGTACGGCTCCGATCTCGAGGCCAACCCCGATCGCGCCGAGCACTTCGGCATCGCACCCATCGAGGCGATGTCGGCCGGTGCGGTGCCCGTGGTGTTCGACGCGGCCGGCCCCGCCGAGGTGGTGCAGCCGGGCGTGAACGGGCTCGTGTACCACACGCTCGACGAGCTGGTCGCCCACACGCGGCGCCTCATCGAGGACCACGAGCTCCGCGAGCGGCTCGCCACGAGTGCCGTTGCGTCGGCGCAGCACTACCGGCGCGAGCGCTTCGAGGACGACGTGCGCGCGCTGGTGCGCGACGTCACGTCGGGTTGATGCACTCCCACGTCAGGAACTGATACGCCGGCTCGATGCCGAGCACCGACGCCTGCGGACCGGTGGCGATGCTCACCAGATCGGCGGCCGTGGAGCCCTGCAGCACCGACGCCACGTCGAACTCGGGCGACGCCGGCGTGGGCCACTCGGTGCGGCCTTCGCTGACGGCGTCGAGCCACGGCAGCGTGCACAGCAGCGTGGTGGCGAACCCGGCGGCGCGCAGCGCGTCGGTGAGCTCCGGGCCGAACCGCCAGAACACCGGGGTGTTGTCGCCATGGAACTCGGGCTCGACGGGTGGTGCGGTGCGACCCTGCAGCACTGGCACCTGGAGGTACATGCGGCCGCCCGGCGCGAGCACGCGACGGATCTCGGCGAGCGCCGCAGCCGTGTCGGGGACGTGCTCGAGGACGTGCGGGGTGAGGAGCACGTCGACCGACGAGTCGGGGAGGTCGATTTGCTGGAGGTCGATGCGCACGGTGCCCTTGTGGTGGCGCTCGTCGTAGTCGCTGCACGTGTACTGGAACCAGCTGCGCATCGCTTCGCGGTACGGCTCGGCCAGACGCGGGCTGGTCTCCCACACGCGTCGGCCGAGGTGCGGCTCCGTGCGGCTGACGAACGACCAGAACAGGAAACGGTCGCGCGACACCGACCCGCACTGCGGGCAGATGGCGGACTCGGAGTGCGGCACGCCCTCGAACGCGCTGCCCTTCCAGCGGCAGATCGGGCAGAACACGCCGGTGGTGGGCACCTGCAGGGTCCACGGCGACGGGGCGTCGACGAACCACTCGGCGGGCGGGGCAGCGGGACGGCGGCGGAACCACTTCATCGGATCAGCGTCCCACACCGACGTGACGGAACCCTGCATGCGTCCATGCCTGGCGGTCGAGCAGGTTGCGCCCGTCGACCACGGCGCGGCCGGGCATCAGCGCGGCCACTTCCTCGGGTCGCACCTTGGCGAACGTCGGCCACTCGGTGAGCACGGCCAGCACGGCGGCACCCGTGCACGCCTCGAGGCTGGTGGAGCAGCACTCGATGCCGTCGGGCAGCCCGGGGCGGGGGCCCGAGACGGTGGGGTCGTACGCGCGGATGACCGCACCGTCGGCGAGCAGTCGGCGCACGATCTCGAGCGACGGTGAGTCGCGCAGGTCGTCGGTGCCGGCCTTGAACGTGAGCCCCCACACGGCGACCGTGACGCCCTGCAGCGAACCACCGGCTGCGTCGCGCACCTTCGCCGCGGTTCGGTCGAACTGCTGGTCGTTGCTGTGGATGACGCTGCGCAGCAGTTGGAAGTCGTAGCCGTTCTCCTCGGCGATGTGCACGAGGGCCCGCGAGTCCTTGGGGAAGCAGCTGCCGCCCCAGCCGGGACCGGGCTTCAGGAAGTCGGCGCCGATGCGGCGGTCGAGCCCCATGCCCTTCGCCACGTCGAGCATGTCGGCACCGACCTCCTCGCACAGCGTGGCGATGGCGTTGACGAAGCTCAGCTTCGTGGCCAGGAACGCGTTGGCCGCGTACTTGATGGTCTCCGAGGTCTCGGGACCGGTGACGAGCGTGGTGGCGCCGAGCGGCGCGTACAGGGCGGCCACCTTCTCGGCGGCGGCGAGGTCGTCGCAACCGACGACCACGCGGTCGGGGGAGAGGAAGTCGTCGATGGCCGTGCCTTCGCGGAGGAACTCGGGGTTGCTGGCGATGCGGATGTCGGTGCGGGTGAGCGTGGCGATCATCGAGCGTGCCGAGCCGACCGGCACCGTCGACTTGTTGACCACCACCGCGCCCTCCTTGAGGTGCGGCTCGAGGCTCGCCAGTGCGGCGTGCACGTGGCGCATGTCGGCGGCGCCGTCGTCGCCCTGGGGGGTCTGCACGCAGAGGAACACCACGTCGCGGTCGGCCACGGCGGCCGCGGCGTCGGTGGTGAACCGCAGTCGGCCGGCCTCCACGCCTTCGAACAGCAGCTCGTCGAGCCGATGCTCGACGATGGTGGCCTGGCCACGTTGGAGCTTCTCGATCTTCGCCTCGTCGAGGTCGACGCAGACCACGTCGTGGCCGAGGTGCGCCATGCAGACCCCGGTGGAAAGACCGACGTAACCGGTGCCGATGACGCCTACTCGTGCATTCATGATCGACGCAGCCTAATGGGAGGTCAGGCTGCGGCCGCGTCGTCGCCGAGCAGGCGGTCGAGCTCGGCGCGGCGGTTCTCGAACCGGTCCTGGGCCAGCAGGCGGCGCGAGGTGGCCGTATTGTCGGCGAGGAACGCGAGCACGAGCAACTGACCGGCCACGAGCAGCGCGGTGACACCGGTGAGGAGCGAGGGGAGCCGCGGTGCGTACACGTCGTCGACGAAGTAGTACACGAGCCAGCGCACGACGAGCGCCGCGCCGATGAGCGCCGGCGGGATGGCCATCGTGGCGAAGAAACGGAACGGTCGGTAGATGGCGTAGCTGCGCACGATGGTGCTGGCCGATCGGCGCACGTACTGCGCCGAGCTCTTCACCAGCCGCGAGGGCCTTGTCTGCGGGTTCACCGCGATGGGCACCGACATCACCTTCAACCCCTCGGCGCCGGCCTGGATGAGGGTCTCGAGCGTGTACGTGTAGCGGCCGTAGACGTGCAGCTTCATCGCCGCCTCGCGGTCGAAGGCGCGGAAGCCGCTGGCCGCGTCGAGGATCTCGGTACCGCTGAAGCGGCGCACGACCCAGCTGCCGAGTCGCTGCAGGCGCTTCTTCAACCCGGAGAACTCGGGCACCGACTCGATGGGACGCTCGCCCACCACGATGTCGGCGCGCCCGTCGAGGACTGGTGCGGTGATGGCGGGCACGAAGCTCGCGTCGTACTGGTTGTCGGCGTCGGTGTTGACGATGACGTCGGCGCCGAGCTTCAGCGCGGTGTCGAGACCGGTGAGGAACGCGGCGGCCAGACCACGGTTGCGGCGGTGGCGCACCACGTGGTGCACGCCGAGCTCGTGGGCCACCTCACTGGTGCGGTCGCTGCTGCCGTCGTCGATGACGAGCCACTCCACCACGTCGAACCCGGGCACCTCTCGCGGCAGGTCGGCGACGGTCTCGGGCAGCGTCGCCTCCTCGTTGAAGCACGGGATCTGGATGATCAGCTTGGTGGGTCGGGGGGAGGACGGCACGCCTTGAACTTACCCGGCCCATCGTCCCCGCCGTGGGCTGCCCTGGGTAGCCTGGTCCGTCGTGACAGAGGCGGACCAGCGATTCGACGTGCTCGACGCGGCAGCGCTGGGCACCACGTTGGTGGTGGCCCTGGCGGGCGGCGTGGCACTGCTGGCCGCGAACCTCGGCGTCCACTCGGTGCCCGTGGTGCTCGGTGGCGTGGTGCTGCTGCTCGCAGTGGGCGCGCTGCTCGCCCGTGGGCGGATGGCCGGGGTGCGGATCAGTCGTCCGTCCCAGGGCTGGTGGATGGTGCTGCCCGCGCTCGCCATCGCTGCGGTGCTGGTGTTCCCCGGGTTCCGGTACGCCGCCGGCGACAAGGACCCCGGCATCTACGTGCTCCACGCGCAGGCCATCAGCGACTCCGGTGAGTTGCGCATCGAGAAGAGTGCGCTGCAACTCGCGGGCGTGTTCACCCAGGACGACACCACCGGCACCCAGTGGCGCGGCTTCGAGCCGGCGCCCGGACGGTCGAGCATCATCCCGAGCTTCTACCACCTGTGGCCGTCACTGCTCGCGACGGCGTTCGACGTGGTCGGCTTCCGCGCGTTGTCGGTGGCGGTGCCACTGCTGGCGATGTTGGGGGTGTTGTTGATCTTCACCCTGGCCCGCCGGCTGGTGCCGTCGTGGGTGGCGGGCGTGTCGGCCCTGTTGCTCGCCACCAACATGATGCAGGTGTGGCAGGCCCGCTACCCGTCCACCGAGGTGCTCGCCCAGGTGCTGTTCGTCGGGTCGTTGTTCGCGGTGGTCGTGGCGGTGCAGACGCGTGCCGTGCCGTTCGCGCTGGTGGCGGGCACGTTGGTCACCGCCGGGTTCCTCACCCGTGGCGAAGGGGTGCTGCTGGTGATGCTCACGCTCCTCGCCGCCGGTGTGGCGGTCGCCGCCGATCTGCACCGTCGTGTGGCCATCTGGTTCGCGGCCGGCGTGGTGTGGCCGTTGCCGTTGGCGGTGTACCAGGCCTACGTGGTGGCGAAGGGGTACTCGCTCAACAACGGCGTGCCCGGTGCACGCACGCTCGTGGCGGTCCTCGTGCTGAGCGCAGGGCTCGGTGTGGTGGGCAGCTGGCGAGGGCTCGGCGCGCGTCAGTGGGACCGGTTGACCGGATGGGTGGCTCGCCCTCGTGTGTCGTGGTGGATCCGTGTGGTGGTGAGCAGTGGCGCCGTGGTGCTGTTCGTGATCGGTGGTCTCCGTCCGTTGTTCGGCCTCGCGTACGGCGACCGCAACGGTGAATCGATCCGCACGTTCGACGAGCGTTCGCTGCACCGGCTGGCGTTGTTCTTCGGCTGGCCCGCACTGGTGCTGATGCTGATCGGCTTCGTGTGGGCGGTGTGGGCGAAGTGGTCGGCGCTGCGGTCCATCGTGGTCGCGTCGGCCACCGCGTTCCTGGTGCTGTTCCTCTACAAGGCGCGCAACTCGCCGCAGATGATGTGGTGGGGTCGGCGGTTCATCCCGTCGGCGGTGCCGGCCATCGTGCTGCTCGCCGCCATGGCGCTGTGTGCCGTCGTGCTGCTGCGGCCGCGTTGGCGTCGCGCGGGCACCGTCGCGGTGGCGCTGGTGCTGGCCTTCACCGTGGTGATGCAGACGATGCAGTCGTGGGGTCTTCGCGGCCACGACGAGAAGGGCGGCACGCGCGGCGTGGCGCTCGCGGTGGCGGCCACGGCGGGGGATCGTCGCGGCGTGTACCTGTGGGAGGACAGCGCGTGCTGCCTCTCGCCGGTGTTGCTGTTCGGGTCGACGACCTGGCTGATCGGACACGCCGACTCGGCGTACCTGCCCGATCGCCACGACGACTGGGGCGAGTTCCTGCACGGCGTGCTCGACGCCGCGGTGCCGCTCGACCAACCCGTGTACGTCGTGCTCGACGGCAGCGACCCGGTGCCGCCGTGGTTGCCCGATTCGCTGTCGTTCACGCCGGTCACGCGCATCACAGGCCAGATCCCGGTGTGGGAGGAGACCACCGACTACCGGCCCGACGAGGCCTTCCGGTGGGACTACGACCTCATCGTCTACGAGGTGCGGTCGACGACCTGACGTGTCGGCCGAGTCAGCCGGCGCGGTGCTGCAGTGCGCCCACGGTGACCGCCGCGACGCCGCGGCTGTCGCCGGGGTTGAGCACGTCGAACTCGTCGCGGCCCTGGCGCTGTGCGGTGTGCTGCGGGTTGCGCCGGTCGGTGAGGCCGAAGTCGACCGTGAACGTGCCGTCGAGCAACGGCACCGACGTGAACGGCACCGTGATGCGACCGGCGCGGCCGAGCGGCGGCACGCCGTGGGTGGCGAGGTCGAGATCGACGGCGAACACCGTCTGCCCGTCCTTCGAGTGCACCACGATCTCGAGCGTGGGGGAGTCGACGTCGATGTCGCTCTCGTACATCACGCTCACCTCGAGTGCCTCGCCGGGCTCGATGTAGCGGCGGGTGCCCTGGTTCGCGTGCGCGACCTCGGCGCCCACGATGCGCAGCGCGCCCGACGGCGGCGGGGCAGCGGCGCCGCCCTCCACCATGGTGCCCTGCAGGTGCTCGCGGAACACGTGGATGGCCTCGCCGGGCCGGGCGTCGGCCACGAGCTTGCCGTGGTGCAGCACGATGGCCCGGTCGCACACCTGCCGCACGAGGTCGGCGGCGTGGGTGACGACCACGATGGTGCGCCCCTCCTGCTGGAAGTGGCGGATGCGGTCGAGGCAGCGACGTTGGAACACCTCGTCACCGACCGCGAGCACCTCGTCGACGAGCAGGATGTCGGGGTCGACGTTCACCGCGACCGCGAACCCGAGCCGCACGTACATGCCGCTCGAGTAGTGCTTCACCGGTTCGTCGATGAACTGCGCGAGGTCGGCGAACGCGACGATGTCGTCGAAGATGCGGTCGATCTCGCGGCGGTGGATGCCGAGGAACGCGGCGTTGATGTACACGTTCTCGCGGCCCGTGAGCTCGGGGTGGAAGCCGGCGCCCAGCTCGAGCAGCGAGGCCAGGCGGCCACGGAGTTGGATGGTGCCGGTGGTGGGCTTGAGGATGCCGCTCAGGCACTTCAGCAGCGTGCTCTTGCCCGACCCGTTGTGGCCGAGGATGCCCATCGTGGAGCCCTGCGCGATGGTGAGGTCGAGCGGCTCGAGCGCCACGAAGTCGCGGTACCGCGACCGGCCCATGCGGACGATGCGTTCCTTGATGGACTGCGACGGGTCCTCGTTGAGGCGGAAGACCTTGGAGATGTTGTCGGCGACGATGGCGTCCATGTGGCTCACAGGATCTCGGCGAAGTTGCCTTCGGCCTTGTCGAACATGCGCAGGCCGACGGCGAAGCAGACCACGGCGACGACGAACAGGATGCCCAGATTGCCGAGGTACCAGAGCGGCCCCTCGTCGGGCAGCAGCTGTCGGTCGCCGACGAAGGCCGACCCGTAGATGGCGCGCTGGAAGACGATGATGACCGAGGTGAACGGGTTGAGCAGGGGCGTCCACGACGGCCAGCCGTGGTCGACGAACCAGGTGCTGGCGAGCTGGTACTCGTAGACGATGGGGTTGGCCCAGAACATCGCGACGAGGGCGAGGTCGAGCAGGTGCTGCGTGTCGCGTGCGTACACGTTGATGGTGCTCAACAGCAGCGCGAGGCTCGCGAGGAACAGCGTGAGCACCGCCACCGCGATGGGCAGCAGCCACATGAACTCCCAGTCGACGTCGTGGCGGACGACGACGAGCACGATGGCGAACGCGATGCTCTGCAGCACGAAGTGCACCAGTGCGCTGCCGAGCGTGGCCAGCGGCATCACCGCACGCGGGAACGCCACCTTCGACACGAGGTGCTGATTGGTGGTGATGGCCTGCACCGAGGTGGACAGCGTGGTGCTGACCAGCGTCCAGACCACGAGGCCGCACAGGATCCAGATGGGGAAGTCGTCGAATCCGGCACCGAGGATGGAGAACACCAGCGAGTAGATGCACAGCAGGAACACCGGCTGGGCCATCGACCAGAAGAACCCGAGGACCGAGTTCTTGTAGCGGACCTTGAGCTCCTTGCGGATGAGGCCGAGGAGCAGCTCGCGGTACTGCCAGATCTCGCGCAGCTGCTGCATGTTGCTGCGGCGAGCCGCGATGACGCGCAACTCGCCCGTGTTCCCGACCGTTGCGCTCATCGGGCAGCCAGGCTACCGGTCTCAGTAGGTGTGCGTGGGGTCATCGGTCTCGGGGTCGATGCCGTGACGCTCCATCGCGGCGCGCACCTCGTCGGCACCGGCCTTGCCGTCGGCCATGAGCGCGCTGAGCACGCCGACCACCACGTTGCCCGCATCGACCTCGAAGAAGCGTCGCAGCGCCTCGCGGGTGTCGCTGCGGCCCATGCCGTCCGTGCCGAGCGGCACGAACGTGCGGCCGGGCAGGAAGCGGGCCACCTGCTCGGGCACGATCTTCATGAAGTCGGTGACGGCCACGATGGGGCCCTGGGCCTCGCCGAGCACCTGGGCCACGAGCGGCGTGCGCGCCTGCTCGTGCGGGTGCAGACGGTTCCAGCGTTCGGTGGCGATGGCCTCGTCGCGCAGCGCCTTGTACGAGGTGGCGGACCACAGCTCGACACCGATGCCGTGCTGCTCGAGCAGCTCCTGCGCGGCGGCCCGCGCCGCGCCGTTGGCCGAGCCGCTGAACAGCACCGTGGCGCGGCGCTCGGCACCCTCCGGGGCAGGAGCCCAGCGGTAGAGGCCACGCACGATGTGGGCGGGGTCGAGGCCCTCGGGCATCGCCGGCATCGGGTAGTTCTCGTTGTAGAGCGTGACGTAGTAGAAGACGTCGGGATCAGTGCTCGTGGGCGAGTACATGCGATCGATGCCGGCCTGCACGATGGTGGCCACCTCGTACGCGAACGCCGGGTCGTACGCCTGGCACGGCGGCACCACGCTGGCGAGCACGAGCGAGTGGCCGTCCTGGTGCTGCAGGCCTTCGCCGAGCAGCGTGGTGCGGCCCGCGGTGGCGCCCATCAGGAAGCCGCGCGTGCGGGCGTCGGCCGCCTGCCAGATGAGGTCGCCGACACGCTGGAACCCGAACATCGAATAGAACGTGTAGAACGGGATGGTGGGCACGCCGCGGGTGGCGTAGGCGGTGCCGGCCGCGATGAAGCTCGCCAGTGAGCCCGCCTCCGTGATGCCCTCCTCGAGGATCTGCCCCTTCGCCGACTCGGCGTACGACAGCAACAGGTCGTGGTCGACCGGTGAGTACTTCTGGCCCTGCGACGCGTAGATCTTCAGCGCCGGGAACAGCGAGTCCATGCCGAACGTGCGGCCCTCGTCGGGGATGATGGGCACGACGTGCTGCCCGATCTGCTCGTCGCGGGCGAGGTTGCGCAGCAGGCGCGTGAAGCCCATGGTGGTGCTCACGGCCTGGTCGCCCGAGCCCTTGCGCAGCTCCTCGAACGTGCTGTCGGCGGGAAGGCCGAACGTGCGGCGCGGCCGCACGATGCGCTTCGGGATGGAACCGCCGAGCGCACGGCGACGCTCCATCATGTACTGGTACTCGATGGAGTCCTCGGGCGGGCGGTAGTACGGGATGTGGTCGCCGTCGAGCGCCTCGTCGGGGATCTCGTCGTGCAGGTGCAGGCGGTCGCGCAGGTCGCGCAACTGCTCGGTGGTCATCTTCTTGATCTGGTGGGTGGCGTTGCGGCTCTCGAGGCCGGGGCCGAGGGTCCAGCCCTTGATGGTCTTCGCGAGGATCACCGTGGGGGCGCCCGAGCCGAGGTTCTCGGTGGCCGCCTTGTACGCCGCGTAGAGCTTGCGGTAGTCGTGGCCGCCGCGGGGCAGGTTCACCAGGTCGTCGTCGGTGAGGTGGGCCACCATCTGCCGCAGGCGCGGGTCGGGGCCGAAGAAGTTGTCGCGGATGTACTGGCCGTTCTCGACCGCGTACCGCTGGAACTCGCCGTCGACGGTGGTGCCCATCTTGTTGAGCAGCACGCCGTCCTTGTCCTTCGCGAGCAGCTCGTCCCACTTCGAGCCCCAGATGACCTTGATGACGTTCCAGCCGGCGCCGCGGAACACGGCTTCGAGCTCCTGGATGACCTTGCCGTTGCCGCGCACCGGACCGTCGAGGCGCTGCAGGTTGCAGTTCACCACGAAGATCAGGTTGTCGAGCTTCTCGCGGCTGGCCAGCGACAGCGCGCCGAGGGTCTCGGGCTCGTCGCACTCGCCGTCGCCGAGGAACGCCCACACCCGACTCTGGCTGGTGTCGTCGAGCTCGCGGTTGAGGAGGTAGCGGTTGAACCGGGCGTGGTACAGCGCGGTGAGCGGGCCGAGGCCCATGCTCACCGTGGGGAACTCCCAGAAGTTCGGCATCAGGCGCGGGTGCGGGTAGCTGCTGAGGCCCTGGCCGTTGCGGCCGATCTCGCGACGGAAGTGGTCGAGGTCGGTCTCCTGCAGGCGGCGCTCCAGGAACGCACGGGCGTACACGCCGGGCGCGGCGTGGCCCTGGTAGTAGACGTGGTCGCCCGCGTTGCCGTCGTCCTTGCCGCGGAAGAAGTGGTTGAAACCGATTTCATACAGCGACGCGCTGGAGGCGAACGTGCTGAGGTGGCCACCGATGCCGTCGGCCGACTTGTTGGCACGCACGACGGAGACGGCTGCGTTCCAGCGCACGAAGCGGCGGATGCGCTTCTCGATGTACTCGTCGCCGGGGAACCACGGCTCTGCCTCGCGCGGGATGGTGTTGATGTACGGCGTGCTGACCGTGGCGGGGAAGCTGACCTGCGACTCACGGGCACGCTCGAGCAGCTTGCTGAGCAGGAACCGGGCACGGGTCTTGCCGTGGGTGTCGATCACGGCGTCGAGGCTGTCGAGCCACTCGAGCGTCTCGCCGGGATCGGTGTCGGGGAGCTGATTGACGTAACCGTCGAAGATCATGGGCAGCAGTCTGCCACCGCTACCCGCGGGTAACTCGTTGACCCTCGGGTCAAGCGCGGGTGTCGAGCAGACGCGTCCAGGCCCTCGGCACGAACGACGTCCCGGTCCAGCCGCTCGCGTCGACCAGCACGTTGCCGGCCACGTTGGTCGACAGGCACACCGCGCCCGACAGGCCGAGCCCGATGAGCCCGACGTTCGACTTCGCGTGATTGGGCAACGTGTAGAGGAACACCTGACCGGGTGTCGGGTCGTTGCACGGCCACACCTTCACCGAGGCCGAGTCGGCGGCATCGACCATCGTGACGCTCAGCCATGCGCCGGTGGGCGCCGGCGCAGTGGGGATGCCGACGGCACCTGCCACGGTCACGGTGCGCACCTGACCGGGCTGCAGTGCGCCGCCGGTGAACCGCGTGTCGACGATGCGCCGGTTGGTGAACGGGGTCAGGTCGGCGGTGGCGTCGAATCCGCCGACGACGGTGAGCCATTCGTGCCCCACGCCGGTGAACTGCACGCACACGTCGCCCTCGGCGTCGGTGGTGACCACCTGCGTGAGCGTCATGGTCTGTCCGGCTTCGAGCGTGCGGCCGGGCACGAGCGGCGGGGTGGTGCCGCAGGTGTACATCCGCACCTCGCCGGCCGTGACCGCCGTGGTGCGCAGGTTCACCACCGCGTCGAACGGCGGCGCAGGAGCACCCGTTGCGTTGGCGACGCGGATCTCCGTGACGGCACGTGGGGCCGGCGCGCCGGTGCGGGTGGTGTCCCACAGTTGCTGCGACGCCATCGGCACGTACCCGCTGCCGGCCGGGAACCAGCCGTTCAGGTCCACCAGCGCATGGCCGTCGGCCGACTGGTACAGGCACAGCGTGCCCGACGGCCCGAGGTGCACGAGCGTGGGCGTGCTCACCGTCTGCGCCGGCGCGTGCGACAGGTGCGCCACCTGGGGACGGGCCTCCTCGCACGGCCACACCGTGAGGTAGCCGCCTCGCCGGGGGTTGACGGTGGTGAGGTTGAGCGACACGGCGGCCGCGTCGGCGGGGATGTCGCGCGTGCCTGCGACCTGGATGGTGGTGACCGTGCCGGCCGGCCGGCGGGTGGTGGCGGTGAGCACCATCGCCTTGGTGAGTGCGGCGTACTTCGTGGCGCCCACCGGGTTGAGGTGGATGGCGTCGTAGGTGATGCCGTACTGGTCGGCGATCGACGCCCAGTCGACGATCGACAGCTCCTTGTGCCGGTCGAGCGCCTTGCGGATCTGGTTGTTCGCCGTGGGGTAGCCGAGGTACAGCGACTTGTAGGCGGCAGTGAGCGAGTTCCAGTACCGGTAGTACGGCGGCTTCACCTCGCGGACCGTCACCCAGAAGATGCGCTTCACGCCCTTCGCCTTCAGCGCGTTCACCATCAGGTCGATCGACCGTTCGAAGCGGGGCGGATCCCAGTACGGGTAGTTGTACCCGGTGGCCACCACCGCGCTGTCGCCGAAGACGGACAGCGGCTGCGTGTTGACGTAGTTGACGAGCTGCTCGGTGAACAGGCCGGCCTTGCCGGCGACGGTGACCTGCCAGCCGGCACCGAACGCGGCCTTCATCTGCGGGATGGCGCCGAGGCCCACCGAATCGCTGATCATGAACAACCGGTTCGACGCGGGGAACACCGCGGGCCGCGCCGCCGCGTCGGCGCGCGGGGAGGCACCGATCGCCGTGCCCGTCGCCGTGAGGGCAAGGCATGCGGCGGTCGCCCATCGCCACATGCGTCGGCTCATGTCGGCACGACCATCCAGTAACCGACCACGTCGAAGACGAGGTGCGTGAACGCCTTGCTGCGAACGCAGAATCGGCGGTTGCCGTTCAGCCCGACCGTGACGTTGTTCGCCATCGACGTGCCGGCTCGAGCGTTGACGGCGGAGGCCGAGGGTGCGGCCCCGGCGCAGTTCCACGCGGTGAAGTCGTTCGCCCGTTGCGTCTTGTCCATCGTGAGGGTCCCGCTCACCGCCTGGGCGCCGGTGACCCCACCGAGGAGGTCGATCACCTGGACGGGGCCGAGGTTCGGACGCCACGGGCCGACTCCGGCGGCCGAACGGGTGTCGGCGATGCGGGTGGGTGTGGTGGTGGCGAACTGCAGGCCGATGCCGGGTCGGAACCAGCCCATCACGTCGACGAGCACGATGGGCGGGGTGGTGGTCGACTCGATGTGCACGCAGATGCTCGCAGGGTTGTCGAGCGTCGCCGGAGTGATGGGCACGTAGGACGCGCCCGCCGTGGTCTCACCGAGCACCAGCGACACGTCGGGGTTGCTGCCGGGGGTGGCACCGCAGCGATGTGCCGTGGCGGTCGACTCGCCGGCCGGGAACACCGCGGTGAGGATGATGGCCGCGGCCGTCGCGTCGGCGGGTACCGTCGGGAGGTCGACGATCACGTCGGTCGGGCGCAGCAACGGCGCGGGAGGCGTGCCGTTGACCCGGGGGTCGTAGGCGCGCAGCGGGGTGATGGGGGTGAAGCCGTCGTCCGCGGCGGGGCCGAACCACCCCTCGACCGAGATCACCACATCGACGGTCTCGTCGTCCTTCGGTGGGTCGAGGGGGTTGCCGTTGCCGAAGCAGACCGTGCCCGTCGGACTCACCTTCGTGATGACCTGCGCGCTGGCCTGTTGGCCGGCCCGGAAGTTGACCGCCGAGGTGACCGGGACGGAGTCGCCGCATGCGTAGACGCGGAGGAACCCGGCCTTCACCGCGTTGAGCGCGGAGATGGTGATGGCCACCGACGTCGCCCCCGGGGCGACGGCCGACACGTCGACCTCGGTGAACTCGTTGATGCGGTACGCGGGCACCTCGGGGGTGCGCGTGTCGTACACGATGGTCTCGTCGATCGGCTGGTACGCGGCGGGCGTGCCGGCCGCCGGCAGGGCGACGTCGGTGCCCTGCCGGCCGGCCTGCATGCTCGCGTTCAGGTGCGCCGCCATGCGGGTGCTGCGCTTCACGTACTCGGCACCCGACACCGGGTGCACGCCACCGAGGTCCATCGAGATGCCCGACACGTTGTTGGGCCAGTCCCACAGCACCAGGCGGCCGCCCGAGTCGGCACGCGCTGCGACACGGTCGAGCGCGAGGTTCCAGCCGAGCATCGCGGCGGATGGCGTGCCGCTCGGGTAGTTGAGGTGGCGGATCTTCGCCCACCAGATGGTGGTGGTGATCCCGTCGGTTCCTGCGGGCCACGCCGCGAAGATCGCGTCGCGCAGGGCGATGATGCGCGCCTCGCACGGGGCCGTGTTCGCGGTGGTGCACGTGCCGAGCTGGTTGACGCCGAGGTTCACCGCGACCACGTCGGGGTGGAAGCCGTTGGTCTTCCACCAGTTCACCCAGTAGTCGCCGCCGTTGTTGCCCGACGACGTGAACGTGCGCATGCCGAGCGTGGCGACGAGGCTGACCTGCGACCAGCCCTGCTGCGACAGGATCGTCGGCAGGCCCGGGTTGCTGGCGCCGTTGGCCGAGCCGAGCAGCACCGAATCGCCCACCAGCCCGATCGAGCCGCGCGTCCCCGCGGCGTTGACCACGCGGTTGCAGTAGCGGAGGTTGCTGTTCGTGAACGGGCAGGCAGGGGCGTTGCCGGCTGCCTGCACCGGCGGGGGAGCGGCCGAGATCGCGAGCGACGTGAGCACCGCCGACGCCGCGAGCGCAGCTGCGAGGAGGGATCGCATCCGCATGGGTGCAGTGTGCCACACGCCATCGCGGGCGACATGGCGTGATACCCCCTGGGGTACTACGCTGTGCCCATGACCAGAACGCACGCATTCCGGGCCCTGTTCGCCGGCCTGCTCGTCCTCGGCGCAGCGGCGTGCGGCGACGACTCGTCCTCCGCCGACACCACCGCGGCGGTCGCCGACTCCGCCGGCGGCAGCGCCACGAGCGCGGTGAAGGTGGCCCCGGCCGACGGTGCCGCACTCATCGACTCGATGGGTGCCGAGCTCACCATCATCGACGTCCGCACGCCGGAGGAGTTCGCCGCCGGTCACCTCGACGGCGCGGTCAACTACGACATCGAGGGTGGTCAGTTCAGCGCACTCATCGCCGACCTGCCGACCGACGGTGCGTACATCGTGTACTGCCATTCCGGCCGCCGGAGCGCGATCGCCGCGCAGACCATGATCGACGCCGGGTTCACCACCGTGTACGACCTCGGCGGCATCGTCGACTGGCAGGCCGCCGGCCTGCCGGTCGTCACCGGCTGAGCCGGTGCCGGGGCGAACGCCCCGCCGCGCCCTAACCTCGCTCCGGTGAATCGCCGCACCATCACGTACCAGCCCGCGCTCGACGGCGTGCGCGCCGTCGCCGTGCTGGCCGTGCTGCTGTTCCACGCCGGCTTCTCGTGGATGGGTGGCGGCTACCTGGGCGTGTCGGTGTTCTTCACACTGAGCGGGTTCCTCATCACGTCGCTCCTGCTCACCGAGCACCGCAACTCGGGCACGGTGGACGCGAAGGCGTTCTACACGCGCCGCGCCCGCCGGCTGCTGCCCGCCAGCCTGCTGTGCCTCGCCGTGGTGTGCGTGCTGGCCGCGTTCGGTGCGTGGGACGGCATCACCAAGCTGCGCCGCGACGTGCTCGGTGCGCTGCTGCAGGTCTTCAACTGGGTGAAGCTCGCGAGCGGCGAGAGCTACGCCGACCTCACCGCCGCGCAGGCCGGGCTGCGCCGACCGCTCGACCACTACTGGTCGCTCGCCATCGAGGAGCAGTTCTACTGGCTGTGGCCCGTCGCGTTCCTCGGCATCGTCGCATGGAGCGCGCGCCGTGGCCGCAGCCCGTTGCGGTTCGTGCTCGGCCTCACCCTCGTGTCGTCGATCGCGGCGCCCGTCATCGCGCAGGTGTGGGGCCCGGACGCCGCCTACTGGGCCACGCCCGCGCGCATCAGCGAGATCCTGTTCGGTGCGCTGGTCGCGTGCGTCGTGGCCGAGCGTCCGGTGCGCGACCGCGCCGCCGTGCTGGCGCCCATCGGCCTCGTCGTGCTGCTCGTCGCGTGCGTCCTGTTCCCCGACGGCAGTGGCCCGGCGTACGAGGGCTTCCTGCCGCTCGTCGCGGTCGTCAGCGCCGCCACCATCTACGGCCTGCAGGTGAGCGGCCCCATGGTCACCGCGCTCTCGGCGCGGCCGCTGGTGGCACTCGGCCGCATCAGCTACGGCGTGTACCTGTTCCACTGGCCGGTGTTCGTGCTCATCGACCGCGAGGCCTGGGAGCTGCCGGCCGCCGTCGACTTCGCGCTGAAGTTCGCCATCACGCTGGCGGTCGCGCTGCTCAGCTACTTCCTGGTCGAGCGTCCGGTGCGGCGCAGCGACTGGTTCGTGCCCAGCCGCACGCTCGTGGGTGCACTGGCGGGCTCGGCACTGGTGGCCGCGATGGTGCTCCTGGTGCCCGCCACCACCAAGTTCTACGGCGTCGACGAAGGGCAGGCCGAGGCAGCCTCCATCGGCACCGACTCGGTGGCGCCGCTGGTCACCGTGCCGCCGTCCACCGTGGCGCCGAGCACCTCGGTCGACGACACCGTCGCGGCCACCACGTCCACGCTGCCCGCCACCACCACGACCGCGGCGCTCGTGCCGCCGCGACCCGTGCGCATCGTGGTGGTGGGCGACTCCACCGCCGAGGCCACCGGTGCCGGTGTGGTGGCGTGGGCGGCGGCGAACCCGACGCTCGCCCAGGTCGAGGTCGTCGCGGGTGCCGGATGCGGGTTGGTGCTCGGCGGCTACCAGGACCTCGCGTTCGGGCCGCGCGACGTCGACGAGACGTGCGGCGCGTACCGCAACGACGTCGTGCCGTCGAAGATCGCCGCGCTGCAACCCGACCTGGTGATGGTCATCACCACGGTGTGGGACGTGCTCGACCGCAGCCTCGTGCAGGGCGGTCCCGCCTATGCGCCCACCGACCCCGAACTGGAGGCCATGATGCGCCACTCGCTCGCGTCGTTCACCGACGAGCTCATCGCGCAGGGCGTGCCGCGGGTGGCGTGGATCATGGAGCCCGTGCCCATCCCCACACCCACGGCGCCGCAGGATCAGCAGGCCGAGCGCCCGCGTCACGAGGTGCTGCACCGCATCATCGACGAGGTCGCCACCACCCGCCCGCAGGTGCGCGTCATCGACCTCGACGCGTGGATCGTCGACTCGACCGCGCTCGCCGCTGACGAGGCCGCACGTCCCGACCACGTGCACTGGACCACCGACGCCTCCACGTTCATCGCCACCGAGTTCCTCGGTCAGGCGCTCCTGCGGGCGGCGCTCACATGATCGAGGTCTTCACCGACGGCGCATGCCAGGGCAACCCCGGACCCGGTGGTTGGGCATGGGCGGTGGCGCCGGAGGGCACGCCGTGCGGCAGCGGCGGCGCCGCGCACACCACGAACCAGCGGATGGAGATCCAGGCCGTGCTCGAGGCGTTGCGCACCGTCGAGGGCGAGCACATCACCATCGTCAGCGACTCCACGTACGTGGTGCACTGCTTCCGTGACCGCTGGTACGTGAAGTGGCAGTCGAACGGGTGGAAGAACTCGAAGAAGGAACCCGTCGCGAACGCGGACCTGTGGAAGCCGCTCATCGAGTTGGTGCTCGAACGCAAGCCCGCGTTCCGCTGGGTGAAGGGGCACAGCGGCAACCCGATGAACGACCTCGTCGATCGGCTCGCCGTCGCCGCGGCCAACGGCCCGTTCGCCGCCGACCGCGACGAGGCGCCCGAGCCGCCGCAGCAGGACCGGTTGTTCGAGCTCTGAGGTTCGGCCCCGGATCGGCGGGGCTCAGCCGAGCGACGCGAGGAACGACTGCACGAGCCGCAGGAACTCGTCGCGGTGCGCGAGCTCGTCGTGGACGAGGTGGCCCGCGCCGGTCATCGTGACGACCTGCGCGTGCGGCGACACGCGGGCGAACTGCTCGGTGTCGGCGGCGCGGGCGACGCAGTCGGGCTTGCTCGGGTCGGCGGCGAGCAGCAGCACGGGCTGGGTGATGGGCTGCTCGGGGTCGAACACCGGCGTCATCGGTCGGCCCTCCACCACGGCGTCGAGCACGGTGGCGTCGAGCTCGAGCAACCCGCCCGCCATCGCCGCGAGTGCGTCGGCGTGCAGGAACTCGGCGAACGTCGGGCCCGTGGCGCTCGGCGCGCTGCCGAGTATGCCGGCGAGCACGTCGGCCGGCACGTTGTTGGCCTGCATCACGGGCACCGACTGGCGCATCAGCGCGAACGCGTCCTTCAACGAGTTGCCCTCGAGCGAGCGGAGCGCACCGATGGGCGGGTCCTCGAGCACCACCGCGCGCACCAGGTCGGGGTGGCGCTGTGCCAGACCGGCGGCGGTGGCGCCACCGAGCGAGTGACCGATGACGATGCACGGGGCATCGGACGTGCGACACGCCGCGGCCGCGTCGGCCACGTAGCCCGCCATCTCGTACGCGCCCGGGGTGCGGTCGCTGCCGCCGTGGCCACGGAAGTCGAGGCGCACGGTGCGGTGCTGCGGGGTGAGGTGCGGCACCAGCCAGTCCCAGGTGCGCACCGACGACGTGATGCCGTGCAGCAGCACCACGGTGGGCGCGTCGTCGGGGCCGTCGACGACGGCGTGCAACGACACGCCGTCGTGCTCGATGCGGATGGACTCGCTCATGGTCATCTCCTCGGTCCCACCGCGCCGCTGGCGCGGAGCGCGGCGATGGTGTCGGCGTCGCGGCCGAGCTCGGCCAGGATCTCGTCGGTGTGCTCGTCGAGCTTCGGTGCGTGCCGGCCCAGCGACGTGGGCGTCACCGAGAACCGCGCCGGCGGCTTCGGCTCGCGCACCGGGCCCAGCCACGGCCGGTCGTGCTCGACGAGGATGCCGTTGTGCTGCACCTGCGGGTCGAGGTGCACCTCGTGCAGCGGGTTCGAGAGCGCGCACGGCACGTCGTGGGAGTGCAGCGCATCCACGAGCGCTCGCCCCTCGTGTCGCGCGACCTCCACCGAGATCAGTTCGTCGAGCGCGACGTGGTTCGCCTCGCGGTCGGCCAGGGTGACGAACCGCGGATCGGTGAGCCACTCGGGCTTGCCGAGCGCGGCGCACAGGCCGGGGAACTGCGAGTTCGACGTGGCGATCATCGCCAGGTACGAGTCGCGCGTGGGGCGCACGATGTAGTTGTCGGCCATGTGCGGCCCGGGTGTGACGCGGCCGTCGTCGGCGAGCAGCGTGTGCTGCATCATCCCGTCGGGCCACAGGAAGGCGAGCGCCGTGTCGATCATCGACAGCCGCACGTGTTGCCCGCCGGCACCACGGTCGCGGGCCACCAGCGCGGCGAGGATGGACTGTGTGGCGGTCATCGCCGTCACCTTGTCGATGACGATGTTGCGGATGAGCTGCGGCGTGCCGTCGCCACCCTGCAGCGCGGCCATGCCCGACAGCATCTGCACCACGTAGTCGTAGCTCTTCTGGTCGATGTACGGACCGCTCTCGCCGAACCCGCTCACCGACACGTAGATCAGGCCGGGGTTGTCGGCGCGGAGCGTCGCTTCGTCGATGCCGAGGCGCTCGGCCACGCCGGGGCGGAAGTTCTGGATGAACACGTCGGCGCCGGCCACGAGGTCGCGCACCACGGCGAGCCCGTCGGGCTGCTGCAGGTCGGCCACCAGGCAGCGCTTGCCGCGGTTCACGCCCGCCCACAGCGCGCCGATGGCGCCGACGCGGTGGCCGAGCAGGCGCATGCGGTCGCCACCCTTGGGCTGCTCCACCTTCACCACGTCGGCCCCGAGGTCGGCGCACAGCATCGCCGCCATCGGCCCGGCCACCATCTGGCACGCCTCGACGACCTTGATTCCCTCGAGCGGACCCGACATGAGGGCGCACCGTAGCCGCCCCTCCGCTTGGTGCTCGCCCCGTGCGTCCGCGTAGGGTCGCGCCCCATGGACATCAATGGAGTGAGCGCAATCGTCACCGGTGGTGCCTCGGGTATCGGGGCCGCCTCTGCACGTCTTCTGGCATCGAAGGGTGCGAAGGTCGTCGTCGCCGACCTTCCCCATCAGCAGGAGAAGGGGTCGGCGCTGGCCGACGAGATCGGCGGCGCGTTCTGCGCGGTCGACGTCACCAACACCGACGACATCAAGAACGCCGTCGAGATGGCGAAGAGCATGGGCCCGCTCCGCGTGCTCGTGAACTCGGCCGGCATCGGCTGGGCGCAGCGCACGGTCGGCAAGGACGGCAGCTACGACTCGGCCGCCAACCTCGACGCCTTCAAGAAGGTCATCGCCATCAACCTCGTGGGCAGCTTCGACTGCATCCGCATCGCGGCCACCGCGATGAGCACCACCGAGCCGCTCGAGTACGGCGAGCGCGGCGCCATCGTCAACATCGCCTCGGTGGCGGCGTTCGACGGCCAGATCGGCCAGGCCAGCTACTCGGCGTCGAAGGGTGGCGTGGTCGGCATGACCCTGCCCATCGCTCGCGACCTCGCCGCCATCGGCGTGCGCGTCAACACCGTCGCCCCGGGCCTCATCGACACCCCCATCTACGGTGAGGGAGAGAACAGCGAGGCGTTCAAGGCGCAGCTGCAGAAGGGCGTGCTCTTCCCGCAGCGCCTCGGCTTCCAGAGCGAGCTCGCGTCGATGGTGGTCGAGTGCGTCACCAACAGCTACATGAACGCCGAGACCATCCGCGTCGACGGCGGCATCCGCATGCCACCGAAGTGACGTCGGGTCACTGACCAGTCGGCACGAGTGCCGGGCGCCACCCATCGGGGTGGCCCCGGCCCTTCGTCGTTCCCGGGCGACGTCACACGAATCCCACCGGAACCGTGGATGCCGCGCGACCTCGCGGCCCCGGGCGACGTCACACGGATCCCACCGGAACGGTGGAATCCGCGCGACCTCGGGCGGCGGGTGGTGCGGAAAGCTGGAGATGGTAAACTATTGCGGTGACAACGTTTCTGACTCCGACGGTGGTGCGCCACGGCGACGGTGACGGCCCGCTCGTGGTGCTGTTTCACGGTCGCGGCTCCGACGCCGGCGACATCATCGGCCTTGCCGACCACCTGCCGGTCGGCTCCCGCTACGCCGCAGTACGGGCACCCATCGCCGAGGGTGGCGGGTACGCATGGTTCGCGAACCGGGGCATCGGGCGACCCGTGGCCGAGTCGCTGGCCGACACGATGGCGTGGTTCCGTACCTGGCTCGACGCCGAGGAGCCCGTCGGGTCACCCGTGTACCTGGTCGGGTTCAGCGGCGGTGCGGCGTTCGCCGGCGGTCTGCTGCTCGACGACCCTGACCGGTTCTCGGGCGTCGCGGTGTTGCACGGCACCCTGCCCTTCGACGCAGGGGTGCCCACGGGGCCCGGCCGACTCGACGGCGCGGCCGTGTTCCTCACGCTCGGCACCGACGACACCGTGATCCCGCTCGATCTGCAGGCCCGCACCTGGGACTACCTCACCGGCGACGCGGGTGCCGACGTGCTGGCCCGCAAGGAGTCGGCCGGCCACCATCTCACTCCCGCCACGGTCGACGCACTCGGCCGGTGGCTCACCGCACGCCAGGAGGCGCAATGACCACCCGCATGCCTGCGGTGTTCGTGGGGCACGGCAGCCCGATGAACACGCTCGAGCACAACCGCTACACCGAGGCGTGGCACGACTTCGGCCGGTCCATCCCGCGACCGACCGCCATCCTCGCGATCTCGGCCCACTGGTACGTGAACGCCACCGCGGTCACCGCGATGGCGCAGCCGCGCACCATCCACGACTTCGGCGGCTTCCCCCAGGCGCTGCACGAGGTGCAGTACCCGGCCCCCGGCTCGCCCGACCTGGCCGGTCGGGTCGCCGACCTGCTGCCGGTCGGGGTGCACCTCGACGAGTCGCAGTGGGGCCTCGACCACGGCACCTGGTCGATCCTCGTGCACATGTTCCCCGAGGCCGACGTGCCCGTGGTGCAGCTGTCGATCGATGCCCGCCGCACGTTCGACGAGCACCTCGCGCTCGGTGCCGCGCTGGCACCGCTGCGCGACGAGGGGGTGCTCGTGTTCGCGAGCGGCAACGTGGTGCACAACCTCCGTCTCATCGACTGGGGTGCGCCGGGCGAGGGTGCCCCGTGGGCGCACGAGCTCGACGACGCCGGTCGCGCGCTGATGACCACTGCCCCCGAACGGATCGGCGAGCTGGCGTCGCACGAGCACTTCCTGCGGGCCGCGCCCACGCCCGACCACTTCGTGCCGCTGCTGTACACGGCAGGCCTCGCGGCGGCCGCCGGCACCACGGCCGACGTGCTGGTGGGCGGGTACGACTTCGGTTCGTTGTCGATGACCAGCTACGTCGTCGCGGCCTGACCGGAAAACCCGACCAGGCTGCCGTCGCAGCCGCCTAGGGTCGGCGTCATGTCCGATGCACGAGTGCACCGCGTCACCGTGCGCGGCCGTTTCCACGAGCTCACCGATGCGGCGCGCCGCGGCCTCGTGGCGGCGCAGCCCGAGCACGACATCTTCCTCTCGGCGTTCACCGAGGAGGGCACGTTCACCTACGACGACCGCATCGCGTTCTTCAACCTCCGTTACGAGGTGCGCGGCGCCGCCGACGACGCCGAGGCCGCGGCGCGCGCGATGCGCGAGGCCGAGGAGTTCCTCCGGGTGATGCGCTTCGGGCACCGCGGGCTGCGCACCGAGGTGTCGGACGTGAGCGCGGTGTGGGACGACGTGGCGCGGCGGCGCGGTGGCTGACGCAGCCGACTTCTACACCGGCCTCGTCGCCGACCTCTACGCGGATCTGCGCCGTGAACGGCCCGACGTGGCGATGGTGGAGCGGTTCGTGCGGCGGCACGGCGAGCCGGCGCTCGACCTCGGCTGCGGCGACGGTGACCCGATGCTCGACCTGCGTGCGCTCGGGCTGGACGTGGAGGGCCTCGATGCGTCGGGCGACATGCTGGCCCGGTGCGCGGCCGCGGCCCGGAGGCGGGGCCTCGACGTGGTGCTGCACCATGCCCGCTTCGAGTCGATGGCGCTGGGCCACACGTACCGGTCGATCTACGCGGCCACGTCGAACTGGAACCTGCTGCCCACCGACGACCACCTGCTGGCTGCCTTCCGGGCGTTGTGTGCGCACCTCCGGCCCGACGGCGCTGCGCTCCTCACGTTCTTCGTGCCCGAGCGAGGGCCCGACGCGACGGGGTGGCGTCGTGAGCGCGAGCTCGACGACGGCACGGTGATCGCGGTGCAGGTGCTGGCCGTCGAGCGCGACGAGGAACGCCGCACGGAGATCACCCGCCTGCGGTACGAGCGACGCCGGGGCGACGAGGTGGAGCGCCTCGAGCGCGACTGGTGCATCCACTGGGCCTCGCCGTCCCGGTTGGTGACGATGGCCGAGGAGGCGGGCCTGGTGGTGCGACGCGTGGTCGACGACACCGGCGCGCCGGCGGACGACGCGTCGACGGCGTTCGCACTCGTGGTCGCACAGAACCACACAGCGAACTAGGTCGATCGACTCAACCCTGGTTTCCGAAGGTTTCCCAAAGGTCGTAGGACTACGGTTCGTGATGACGGGGGACGCCCGACGGGAGGGCGTCGCCAAAGGGAGAGTCATGGCGAAGCGGGTTGCTCCGGCATCCTCGACGAGCGCGCAGCGCGTTCGTGGGCGTGGTCGTGGATGGGGATACCTCGGTGTCAGCGTGGGGGTGTGCGCCGCGATGGCGGGAACGGCGTTCGCCGTGCCGGCCATCGCCGGGTGGGTGCATGCCACTGGCGAGACGCACTTCCACACGTCGGGCATGGCCACCGTCGACGGTGCCGCGCTCGTCGACTGCGACGCGGGCGGCGTCACGCCGGCCCACTCGTCGTTCACCTCGCCGCTCGCCATTCCCCCGAAGGTCGATCGCCGCAACCGCACCACACCCGTGCAGTTGGTGATGAAGTCGGGCTGGCACCGCTTCAGCCCCGACCTGCCCTCCACCCGCACGTTCGGGTATGCGCTCGATGCCACTGCCACCGACGTCTACGGCGGGCCCACCATCGAGGCGCGCAAGGGCGTGCCGCTGCGCGTCGAGGTGGTCAACGCCCTCGGCGACCACCCGCTGGCCGGGGTCATCGACACCACGGTGATGGGCACCGAGTACACCGACGCGTCGGCGCCGCGCGGCACCGTGCACCTGCACGGCGCGCACAGCGAGCCGCAGTACGACGGCCTGCCCGACTCGACGTTCGCGGTGGGCGAGGCCGACACGTACGTGTACGGCAACGACCAGGACGCGACCGGGCTCTGGTACCACGACCACTCGTGGGGCATCACCCGCCTCCAGGTGGTGGCGGGCCTCACCGGTCAGCTCTGGCTGCGCGACAAGTGGGACACGGGCGACACCGACAACCCGCTGCACCTGCCCGCCGGCCGCTACGAGGTGCCGCTCACGTTCCAGGACCGCACGTTCGCCGCCGACGGGTCGTTCGCGTACCCCGTCGGCCCGCACTGTGGCCTCGAGGGCCTGCCCGCCGGGCACCCGAACCAGTGGTCGCCCGAGTCGTTCGGCGACGTCGCCACGGTGAACGGCGTCATCGAGCCGAACCTCACGGTGTCACGCGCCGTGTACCGCTTCCGCATGCTCAACGGTTCGAACGCGCGGTTCTACGACTTCACGCTCGTGCAGGTCGACGCGTCGGGCAACCCGACCGGCGTGCGTGCCTCGATGCACCAGATCGGCAGCGACGGTGGCCTCCTCGATGCGCCGGTGGCCGTCGACGAGTTGCTGATGGCGCCGGGTGAGCGCGCCGACGTGCTGATCGACTTCCGTTCGCTGCCGGTGGGCTCGTCGTGGCGACTGCTGAACGACGCCCTCGCGCCGTACCCCGACGGTGGCGACGGCGACCTGCCGCAGGTGATGCAGTTCACCGTCGGCCGCCACACCGGCCCGACCACCGGTGTGCCGACGACGCTGCGCGGCGGCAAGAACCGCCCGCCCCGACTGCCTGCGGTGGCCGGTGTCGACGACGCCGCGACCAAGGGCTCGCTGCACGCCACCACCAGTCGCACGATCTTCCTCAACGAGATCGTCAACGACGACACGCTCGGTGCCGGCGTGGACGGCGAGCCCGTGCACGTGATGATGGGCAACCAGTTCTACGCCGACGACGCGACGATGACCCCGCGCACGCAGCAGGTCGAGTCGCCGTCGGTGAACACGGTCGAGGAGTGGGTCATCGTCAACACCACCGGCGACGCGCACCCGGTGCACCTGCACCTCACACAGTTCCGGGTGCTCAGCCGGCAGGCGCTCGCGGTCGACCCCGAGTCGGGTGAGACCGTGTACCTCACCGAGGCGCTGGCCGGCACCGGCCTCCCGTTCCCGGCCGCGGCCGGCAATGGGCCGTGGCCCGCGCCGTCGGCGTCGCCGTACGTGGAGGGCGACCCGTGGGCACCGGCAGCGAACGAGGCCGGATGGAAGGACACCGTGATCGCGCTCCCGAACACGGTCACCCGCATCGTGGTGCCCTTCGGCGGGACGGCGGCCGGCATCCCGGCGCCGTACGTGGGCGACAAGGTCGGCGCGACGGTGCAGCGCTTCACCGGCAACTACGTCTTCCACTGCCACATCCTCGAGCACGAGGACAACGACATGATGTCGCCGCTGGTGGTGCAGCGCTGACGAGCTGCAGCGCTGACGGGCGTCAGTCCGGTCGCGTCACGTGGTGTAGTCGGCGTTGATGCGCACGTAGCCGTCGGTGAGGTCGCAGCCCCACACGGTGGCTGCGGCCGAGCCGCCGGTGGCGAGGCTGACGTGGATGCGCACCTCGGCACCACGCATGTACTGGGCGAGGGCGGCGAGGTCGCCCTCGCCGAGCTGCGCCGGGTACACCTCCATCGCGCCGAAGCGGATGACCACCGCGGCCTGGTCGACCTCGTCGGTCGTGGTGCTCTTGCCGACGGCCATGGCCACCCGGCCCCAGTTGGGGTCGGCGCCGTGGATGGCGGTCTTCACCAGCGGCGAGTTCACGATGGCCTTCGCCACCCGCTTCGCCTGCTCGGGGGACGCCGCCTGGTCGACGACCACCTCGATGAGGGTGGACGCGCCTTCGCCGTCGTAGGCGATCTGCTTCGCCAGCGACTCGCACACCGAGTACAGCGCCGACTCGAACGCCGCCTCGTCGACGGGTCCGGCCGCGCCGCTGGCGAGCACGACGGCAGTGTCGCTGGTGGAGGTGTCGGTGTCGACCGAGACGCAGTTGAACGTGCGGTCGACGACGCGGCGGAACACGGCGTCGAGCTGCGCGCTGGTGAGCTCGGCGTCGGTGAACACCATCGAGATCATCGTGGCCATGTTCGGCTCGATCATGCCGACGCCCTTCGCCACGCCGACCACGGTGGCGTCGCCGGCCGTGGCGCTGGCGGTCTTCGGCACGGTGTCGGTGGTCATGATGCCGCGGGCCACGGCATCGGCGTCGGTGCCGGGCAGCGGGGTGGGGATGGCGGCGAGCCCGGCGCGGATGCGCTCGATGGGGTAGGTGCGACCGATGACGCCGGTGGAGGCGATGAGCACCTCGGTGGGTGCGCAGCCGAGCGCTGAGGCGACCCCGGCGACGACCTCTTCGGCGTCGCGCATGCCCTGCTCGCCGGTGGCGACGTTGGCGTTCTTGGAGATGACCACCATCGCGCGGGCGCTCCCGTGCTGCAGGTTGCGGCGGCTGACCACCACGCTCGGCCCGGCGAACGAGCTCTGCGTGAACACGCCGGCCACCGCGCAGGGCTGGTCGGCGGCGACGACGGTGAAGTCGTCGGTGTCGTCCTTCACGCCCACGTTGGTGACGTGCGCGCGAAAGCCCTTGGGGAGCGAGAGCGCCATGGTCAGGCGGGCTGCGCGTCGTGCAGGTGGTGGCCGATGCGGCCGAAGATCTCGCCGAGTTGCACGACGCCGTCGGGGCCGAGCGGGTCGAGCACGTGACGACGCACGCTCGCGACGTGATCGGGTGCGACGGTCTTCATCTTCGTGAGGCCCGCCGGCGTGAGGTGTGCCCACATGACGCGACGGTCGGACTCGCACGACGCGCGCTCGACCCAGCCGTTCTTCACCATGCCGTCGAGGCGGCGGGTGAGGCCACTGGGGGAGAGCTGCAGCGCGCCGGCGAGGTCGCACATGCGCATGCGGTTCGCCTCGGCCTCGCTGAGCCACACGAGGACCTCGTAGTCGCCCATCGTGAGGCCGTGCGGGGCCAGGTCGATCTCGAGCGCGGCCATCAGGTCGTGCACCGTCATGATGAAGTTCCGCCACGAGTGCTGCTCGGGCTCGGAGAGCCAGTCGGTCGCCATGTCCGCCAGGGTATCCGATGAGTTGCGAGAAGGAAATGTTGCGAAGGGAAATAATCCTCGCTATGGTTTGTTGCACCCGCAAGCAATCGCCCGTCCCGGGCGGTCATCACCCAGGAGAGCAACCCCCATGTCCACCGCAACCACCCCCAACGCCGCCCTCGCCGCACTCACCGCCGGCACCTGGACCGTCGACCCGAGCCACTCGATGGTCGGGTTCGTCGTCCGTCACCTCATGGTCGCCAAGGTCCGCGGCCGGTTCACCGAGTTCACCGGCACCATCACCGTCGGCGACAACCCGCTCGAGTCCAAGGTCGAGGCCTCGGTCGCCGTGGCGTCCATCACCACCAACGACGAGGGCCGCGACGGCCACCTGCAGAGCGCCGACTTCTTCGAGGCCGAGACCCACCCGAATATGACGCTCGTCTCGACGGGCATCGAGCAGCGCGGCGCCGACTACGTGCTCCACGCCGACCTCACCATCCGCGGCATCACCAAGGCGATCGACTTCGACCTCGAGTTCGACGGCGTCGCCCAGGATCCGTGGGGCAACACCAAGGCCGGCTTCACCGCGGAGGGCGAGATCAACCGCAAGGACTTCGGCATGGAGTGGAATGCTGCACTGGAGACCGGCGGCGTGCTCGTCGGTGACAAGGTGAAGATCGTGCTCGAGATCGAGGCCCTGAAGGCCTGATCCCGAACGTGCCGGAGGGAGAACGTCATGACCATCAAGCGACTCAACCACGCGGTGCTCTACGTGAGCGACGCGAAACGCAGTGCCGCCTTCTACACGGAGGTGCTCGGGTTCACCGTGCGCGCGGCGTTGGGTGATCAGGCGTTCTTCCTCCAGGCCGACGGGTCCGAGAACGACCACGACCTCGCGCTCATGCAGGTCGGCCCGCGGCCCACGGCCCCCCACTCGATCGGGCTGTACCACCTCGCCTGGCAGGTGCACACCATCGAGGAGCTCGCCGCGCTGCGCGCCCGCCTCCTCGAGGTGGGGTCGCTCGTGGGCGAGAGCGATCACGGCGTGAGCAAGAGCCTCTACGCCAAGGACCCCGACGGCATCGAGTTCGAAGTGATGTGGGCCGTGCCACGCGAGGACTGGCCCACCGACGTGGGTACCTGGCGGCTCGACCTCGATGCCGCGCTCGCGCGTTGGCCCGGGGTCGACACCGCGATGCAGTGACTCCGGCGGGGCGACCCGTCAGGCCAGCACGGCGCGCAACGCCGCGTCGAGCGTCGCGTGCTGGAAGGCGTAGCCCGAGGCCTGGAGCGCCTTGGGCAGCACGCGCTGGCCGGTGAACAGCAGCGCGTCGGCCAGCTCGCCGCCGAGCAGCAGCTTCGGCCCGAACGCCGGCACCGGCACGAACGACGGCCGGTGCAGCACCTCGCCGAGGGTCGTCGCGAAGTTGCGGTTGCGCACCGGCGCGGGTGCGGTGAGGTTCACCGCGCCGTGCACGTCGGCCGACAGCAGGTGGGTGATGGCGCCCACCTCGTCGGGCAGCGAGATCCAGCTCTGCCACTGGTCGCCCTTGCCGAACTTGCCACCGGCGCCGAGCTTGAACAGCGGCAGCATCTTCTTCAGCGCACCGCCCTCCTTCGTCAGCACGATGCCGGTGCGCAGGTGCGCGACGCGCACGCCGGCGGCTGCAGCGGGCGCGGTGGCCGCCTCCCACTGCACGCAGACATCGGCCAGGAAGCCGGTGCCCGCCGGCGACTGCTCGTCGAGCTCGCGGTCGTCGGTGGCGCCGTAGTAGCCGATGGCCGAGCCGCTCAGCAGCACGCCGGGTCGCCGGCTGCACTCGGCGATGCGCTCGGCCAGCAGCAGCGTGCCCTTCGTGCGACTCTCCAGGAGCTCACGCTTGTAGTCGTCGGTCCAGCGGTGGTCGCCGATGCCGGCACCCGCGAGGTGCACCACGGCGTCGGCCCCGGCGAGCGCCTCGGCGTCGAGCACGCCCTTCGCGGGGTCCCACTGGATCTCGCTGCTGCCGGCGGTGCGGCGCACGAGCGCCACCACGTCGTGCCCCTCGGCGCGGAGGTGGCGGGAGAGCGCGCCACCGATGAGACCGCTGGCGCCGGAGATGATGACTCGCATGTGGTCACCGTACGCCCACAGCGCGAACGCTGTCGTGGCCGGCTCCGAAGTTCGGGTGTGACGTCAGTCGACGTGCACGGGCACGCTCACGACCACCGTGTGCGGGCGGTACAGCAGGCGTGCCTTGAGCGCGAGCGCCGACTGGTTGTGCAGCCACTGGCTCTGCACCTTCGTGACCGACTCGGGGATGACGACGGTGATCATGTCGTCGTCGCGCTCCTGGTCGATCTCGTCGAGGAACGCGAACACCGGGCGGGTGAGCTCGCGGTACGGCGACGACACCGTGTGCAGTTCGATGGGGATGTCGTACTCGTCCCACTGCTCGTGCAGACGCCGCTCCTCCTCGGGCTCCTGCACCACCGACAGGGCGATGATGCGCTCCGGCGACAGGCTGCGTGCGTAGGAGATGGCGTCGATGACGCCGCGGTTCACCTTGCCGACGAGCACCACGACGTAGTGGGTGTGTCGCTTGGCCCGGTAGCCGGGCGGCACCACGAGCGCCTGCTTGACGTGCTGGTAGTGCTTCCCGATCGAATAGAAGATGAACACCATGATCGGGATGAGCGCGGCGGGGATCCACGCACCCTCTGCGAACTTCGAGTAGACGACGATGCCGGCGATGATGCCCGTGGTGGTGGCGCCGATGGCGTTGATGACGAGGCTCGCCCGCCAATGAGGCTCCTTCAGCTTGATGTGGTGCATCACCATGCCGGCCTGGCTGAACGTGAAGCCGGTGAACACGCCGAACGCGTACAGCGGGATCAGCGCCGAGATGTCGCCGTTGAAGACGATGATGAGGATGCTGGCCACGCCGGCGAGGAACAGCACGCCGTTGGAGAAGACAAGTCGATCGCCGCGGTTGGCGAACTGGTGGGGCAGGAAGCCGTCCTTCGCGATGATGCTCGACAGCCGGGGGAAGTCGGCGTACGCCGTGTTGGCCGCGAGGATGAGGATGCTGAACGTGCCGATCATCGTCAGCCAGAACATCACGCCCTTGCCGTTGTACAGGTACTCCGCCATGAGCCCGAGGCCGTTGCCGTCGTTCTCGCCGCGGTACGGCTTGAGGTGCGACGCGAGCACGCTGACGCCGAAGAAGCAGGTGCCTAGGATGACCGCCATCGTGACGAGGGTCTTCGATGCGTTCTTCGACTCGGGCTTCTGGAAGGCCGGCACACCGTTGCTCACGGCCTCCACGCCCGAGAGCGCCACCGCGCCGCTCGAGAACGCCCGCAACAGCATGTAGATGCTGAGCGCCCCGGTGGCCTTGCTGGCCTCGATGGCCTCCTCGGAGAGCATGCTCTCGGGGATCGGGCCGACGTGCTGCACGAAGATGCGGTAGAACCCGGTGACGATGAGGACGATCAGCATCAGGATGTAGAAGTACGTGGGACCGGCGAAGAGGGCGCCCGACTCCTTCACACCGCGCAGGTTCGCGAGGGTCATGATGACGACGCACGCGAGGCACAGCGGCACCGCCCACTCGTGGCCGAGCCCGGTGGCGGTGCGAATGGCGAGCACGCCACCCGCCACCGACACGGCGACGGTGAGGATGTAGTCGACCAGGAGCGACGACCCCGCGATGAGCGACGGGACCTTGCCGAGGTTCTCCTTCGACACGATGTAGCTGCCGCCGCCGCTCGGGTAGGCGTGGATGGTCTGCCGGTAGCTGGCCACCACGATCACGAGCAGCACGCAGACGATGATCGCAATGGGCGTGATGGGCCCCCACGCCTTCGCGCCGACCTGCGCTTGCAGCAGCAGCACCACGAGGATCTCGTCGGTGGCGTAGGCGGTGGACGAGATTGCATCGCTGGCGAAGACCGGGAGTGCGATCTTCTTGCTCAGACGATGGTGGCCCTCATCGGCGGTGGCGATGGGCCGGCCGATGAAGAGACGCTTGAGCGACTGGAACATAGTGAGGCGTACCCTACGCCCGGTTACAGTGCCGAACGGCAATGCCGAGAGGAGCAATCGTGCACGTGGTGATCGTCGGGTGCGGACGAGTTGGGTCGTCCTTGGCCCGCAACCTCCTCGACGAAGGGCACACGGTGTCCGTCGTCGATCGCAAGAAGAGTGCGTTCGAACGGTTGGGGGCCGACTTCCCATGCGAGACGTTCGCCGGCATCGGGTTCGACCGCGACCTGCTGGTGCGCGCCGGCATCGAGCGCGCCGAGGCCGTCGCCGCCGTCACCAACGGCGACAACTCGAACATCCTCGTCGCCCGCGTGGCCCGCGAGACGTTCGGCATCGAGCGCGTGGTCGCCCGCATCTACGACCCGCGCCGCGCGGCCATCTACCAACGCCTCGGCATCGCCACGGTGGCCCCCGCGTTGTGGACCACCGAGCGGGTGCTGCGCCGTCTGCTGCCCGAGGCCGCCGCGGTGGAGTGGGTCGACCCGAGTGCGAAGGTGTCGCTCGTGGAACGCTCGCTCGCCCGGGCGTGGGCCGGTCACCGCCTGCTCGACGTGGAGGGTGACGGCGTGCGCATCGTGGCCGTCAGCCGGCTCGGCAGCGCCATGCTGCCCACTCCGCAGCTCGTCGCCCAGGAGGGCGACGTGGTGTACCTCGCGGTCGCGCACGACGCGATGTCCCGACTCGACGAACTCACCGCCGGCCCGGCTGCGGGCAGCGGTCACTAGGAGCCCGCCATGAACATCATCATCGCCGGCGGCGGCAGCGTGGGCCGCTTCATCGCCGAACAGCTCGTGGGCAGCGGTCACCGGGTCACCATCATCGACAACGATGCCGACGTGGTCAGCCGTCACGACGCGACCATCGAGGCGGCGCACTGGGTGAAGGGCGACGCGTGCGACATCAACGTGCTGAAGCACGCAGGCCTCGAGACCGCCGACGTGATGGCATCGGTCACGGGCGACGACGAGGACAACCTCGTCGTGTCGCTGCTCGCCAAGCAGGAGTTCGCCGTGCCGCGCGTCGTGGCCCGCGTGAACAACCCGAACAACGAGTGGATGTTCAACGAGACGTGGGGCGTCGACGTGTCGGTCAGCACGCCGCACCTCATCACCGGCCTCGTGCAGGAAGCCGTGAGCGTCGGCTCGTTCGTGCGGCTGCTGTCGTTCGAGGGCGGTCGCGCGAAGTTGGCGGAGGTCACGTTGGCCGAGGGCTCGCCCTCGCTCGACAAGGAGATCGTCGAGATCGGCTTCCCGCGCGACACCACCGTCGTCGCCATCCTGCGCGACGAGAAGGTGGTGGTGCCTCGCGGCGACACCATCCTGCGCGTCGGCGACGAGGTGCTCGTGCTCGTCACCGCCGAGAGCGAGAACGTGGTGCGCGACCTCCTGGTCGGCTGACCCGGGTGGGCCCGATCACGGCAGCAGCGTGTAGGCCGGGTTGAGCATCACCAGGCGGCCGCGCTCCGAACGCGCCACGCCTTCCAGCACCACGGCACGCCCGTGCTCGAGCCCGGCCACGTAGCGTCGACCGGTGAACACGGCCACCGCGCTCCCGGTGCCGTCGGCGACGGTGATCTCGAACGACGGCACACCCGAGCGCGGCACGATGCGCGTGCGGCTCACCTCGCCACCCACGCGTGCCGCGACACGCGGCTCGAGGTCGCCGAGCGCGGTGAGGGCGAGGCCGGAGAACCGGTCCTGCAGGCGCTCGTCGTCGATCTGTTCGACAGTGGCGGTGAGACGCTTGGCGAGGTCGCGGAGGCCCATGCGGGCGAGCCTACGCCGACGGGTCGCCGAGCACGTTCTTCAGCACGTCCTCGTCGACCGCGCCGAGCAGCTGGTCGGCGGTGCCGTCGGGATGCACCACCACCAGGGCCGGCTGCGACGGCACGCCGAACCGTGCGAACACGTCGCCCGGGTCGTCGCTCACCTGCGGGAAGGTGAGGCCGTGCTTGCCGATGAAGCCCTGGAACGACTCGTCGTCGCCGAACCACGCGACGCCGACGAACTGCACCTTGCCGGCGTACTGCTTGCTGGCCTCCTCGACCGAGGGGGCTTCACGGTTGCAGGTGCTTCAAGTGGGCGCCCAGAACCAGAACGCCACCGTCTGCCCCGCGTACGAACGCAGGTCGAGCTCGCCGCCGCCCACCAGCGGCGCGCTGAACTGCAGGGCCTCGGGTGCGGTGGCCGCCTGTTCGGGCGATGCGGTGCTGACGGGCGCGGCCGTGGCCGACGGCTGCGT
This sequence comes from Actinomycetota bacterium, assembly GCA_039796575.1. Lineage (GTDB taxonomy): Bacteria > Actinomycetota > Acidimicrobiia > Acidimicrobiales > Ilumatobacteraceae > UBA668. Next base: position 68,416 of record JBDKJP010000046.1, on the reverse strand, counting down.
GGCGTCGGTGCCGACCGGGGCGCCGGCGTTGCCCGTGCGTGCGTCGTCGCCGCAGGCCGTGAGCAGCACGGCGGCGAGCGCAACGGGGAGCAGCATGCGGCGCATGGAGGCGGACCTTACCGGCCGTAGCCTGAGCGCGCCATGCGGACCCGCACCCTTCTGTTGCTCGCCGTCACCTGCGGCCTCGCCATCCTCATCGCCGGCACCGTGCAGCTGCTGCGCCTCGCCGGCCAGGAGACCGCGCCGCTGCTCACCGTGGGTGGCACGGGCGGCGCGGGCGACGCCAACGTGCGGGTCGACGGCTTCCGTGAGGAGGACGGCGTGGCGGTGGTGACCGTCACCATCTCGGGTGTCGACGACGCCGACGGGCTCGACGGGTTCACGCTCGTCGGCCCCGGCGCCACCGTGACGCCGAATCAGCGGGGCGACGACGCCTGCGTGGGCCTCACCGTCGAGCCGGTCACGTGCACGCTCACCTTCGGCACCGCCGAGGTGCAGGAGGGCGACCGGCTGCTCGTGTTCTCGCGGGCGGCCGAGACGGTGCGCTGGAAACTGGTGTAATCACCACCACCTGCGCTGACCTGCGCCGGGAAGCGGTACCGTTTCCCCTTCGGATCAACGGCACCGCGGAGAAGTGGAGCAGGCATCGATGGAAGAGCAGTTCGACCTCGTGGTCATCGGCGGCGGCCCGGGCGGGTACGGGGCAGCCCTGTACGCCACCTCGGCAGGGCTCAACGTGGCCGTCGTCGAGAAGGATTCGCTCGGCGGCACCTGCCTCAACCGTGGCTGCATCCCGGCCAAGGCGTACCTCGAGTCGGCCGCCGTCAACCGGCACGTCGCCCATGCGGCCGACTTCGGCATCGAGTCGTCGGCGCCGGTGGTGAACTTCGGCGCCATCCAGGCCCGCAAGCAGAAGATCGTCGACGGCATCGTGAAGAGCCTCGGCGGCTTCATGAAGTCGAAGAAGATCACCATCCTCGACGGTGTCGGCCAGCTCGGCCCGAACCGCACCGTCACCGTGCAGCACCCCGACGGCAGCACCTCCACCCTCACGGGTCGGCACGTGCTGCTCGCCGCCGGCTCGGTGCCGCGCAGCATCCCCGGCTTCGAGCCGGCCGGCCCCGTGATGACCAGCGACGAGGTGCTCATGCTGCAGTCGCTGCCCGCCCGCGTGGCGGTCATCGGTGGCGGCGCCATCGGCTGCGAGTTCGCCAGCACGTTCGCCGACCTCGGCTCGCAGGTCACCATCCTCGAAGGCCTGCCGAAGATCCTCCCCGGGCTCGACGGCGACGTGGCCAACGTGGTCGTGCGCAGCTTCAAGAAGAAGAACATCGACATCAAGACCGACGCCAAGGTGCTCGGCCACACGCCCAACGGCAACGGCGGCACCGTGGTGCAGTACAGCGGCCCCGACGGCGCGGTGCAGCAGCTCGAGGTCGACGCCGTGGTGGTCAGCATCGGCCGTCGCCCCTTCGCCGACCAGCTCGGCCTGCAGGGCACCGCGGTGCAGGTCGACCAGCGCGGCTTCGTGCAGGTCGACGAGTACTGCCGCACCGGCGAGCCCGGCGTGTACGCCATCGGCGACCTCATCAACACCCCGGCCCTCGCCCACGTCGGCTACGCCGAAGCCATCCTGGTCACCAAGCACCTCCTCGGCGAGTCGCCGGTGCCCGTGGCGTACGACCGGGTGCCGTGGGCCATCTACTGCCACCCCGAGGTGGCGTTCGCCGGCCCCAGCGAGGAAGCCGCCCGCGAGGCCGGCCACGACGTGGTGGTGGCCAAGCACCAGTTCCGCGCCAACAGCCGTGCGCAGATCCTCGGCGAGCTCGACGGCCTGGTGAAGATCATCGCCAAGAAGAACGCCGACGGCACCGCCGGCCAGATCCTGGGCGTCCACATGGTGGGCCCGTGGGTCACCGAGCAGCTCAGCGGCGGGTACCTTGCCGTCAACTGGGAGGCCACCGCTGCCGAGGTGGCCGAGTTCATCCAGCCCCACCCCAGCCTCTCCGAACTGTTCGGCGAGACCGTGCTGTCGCTCACCGGCCGCAGCCTCAACGCCTGACACCCGACCGACCACCTCACGAGGAGTTCCCACCATGGCCGACGTCACCCTCCCGCAACTGGGCGAGACCGTCACCGAAGGCACCATCACGCGCTGGTTCAAGAAGGTCGGCGACACCGTCGCCGCCGACGAGGCGCTGTTCGAGGTGAGCACCGACAAGGTCGACACCGAGGTGCCGTCACCTGTGGCCGGCACGCTGCTCGAGATCCGTGCCAACGAGGGCGACACCGTGCCGGTCGGCGCGGTCATCGCGGTCGTGGGTGCAGGCGACGCCGCGGCGGCGCCCGCTCCGGCACCGGCCCCGGCTCCGGTGGTCGAGGCGCCTGCTCCGGCACCTGCGCCGGCCCCGGCTCCTGCTCCTGCGCCCGCTCCTGCGCCTGCCCCCGTGGCCGCCGCCGAGCCCGCAGCGCCCGCCGCGGTCGAGGCCCTCACCGGCGACAACCGACTGCTCTCGCCGGTGGTGCGCCGCCTGGTGGCCGAGCACGGCATCGACCCCGACACCATCAACGGCACGGGCCCCGGCGGCCGCATCACGCGCGACGACGTGCTCGACCACATCGACCGCATGTCCACCGCCGCACCGGCCCCGGCCGCGGCACCCATCGCCGCCGCCCCGGCTCCGGCTCCTGCCCCCGCCGCCCCGGCACCCGTCGCCGCGGCGCCGGCCCCCGCCCCGGCGCCGGCCGTCACCGCACCCGCAGCCGCACCGGTCGTGCACTCGGGCGAGCGCGACACCGTCGTGCCGCTCAGCAAGATCCGCAAGCTCACCGGCAGCCACATGGTGATGAGCAAGTCGGTCAGCCCGCACGCGTTCAGCGTGGTCGAGGTCGACTACGCCAACGTCGACGCCACCCGCGGCAAGGTGAAGGGGGAGTGGAAGTCCACCGAGGGCTTCAGCCTCACCTACCTGCCGTTCATCACCCGTGCGGTGGTCGACGCGCTGGCCGAGTTCCCGCACCTCAACGCGAGCGTCGGCGAGGACGAGCTCGTGGTGCACAACTACATCGACATCGGCATCGCCGTCGACCTCGACTACCAGGGCCTGCTGGTGCCGGTCGTGCGGTCGGCCGAGACCAAGCGCCTGCGCGCCATCGCCCGCGAGATCTCCGACCTCGCGAACCGTGCCCGCAACCGCAAGCTCAGCCCCGACGAGATCAGCGGTGGCACGTTCACCATCACCAACAACGGCTCGTCCGGCAGCGTGCTCACGATGGCCATCATCAACCAGCCGCAGGTGGCCATCCTCTCCACCGATGCCATCGTCCGCAAGCCGGTCGTGGCGGTGCTGCCCGACGGCACCGAGGCCATCGTGGTGCACCCGGTGGGTCACCTCGCGATGACCTGGGACCACCGCGGCTTCGACGGTGCGTACGCGGCGAACTTCCTCGCCCGCGTCAAGGAGATCCTCGAGACCCGCGACTGGGGTCAGGAGCTCTAGTCGTGCACGCCGCCCGTCCGCTGCGCGTCCGTTGGCTCGGGCGCGTGCCGTACCGGGAGGCCCTCGCGCTCCAGACGTCGTTGTTCCTGCACGGCACCGAGCAGCACCTGTTGCTGCTCGAGCATCCGCATGTGTTCACGCACGGTCCCCGTGCCGACCTGGCCGCCAACGTGCTCGTCGACCCCGAATCGGTGGGCGCGGAGTTGGTGTCGGTGAAGCGCGGCGGCGACGTCACCTACCACGGTCCCGGCCAGTTGGTCGGGTACCCCATCGTGTCGGTGCCGAACTCGCTCGGCGCGAGCGATCACGTGTGCGCCATCCAGCGGCTGGTGGTGGGCACCCTCGAGGAGCTCGGTGTGGCCGACGTCGGCTGCCTCGACGAGTACCCCGGCGTGTGGGTGGGGGTCAGTGGTCCGAACCCGCGCAAGATCTGCGCCATCGGGGTGCGGCTGGCCAACAACCGCACGATGCACGGGTTCGCCCTCAACGTCACCACCGACATGCGCTACCTGCGCGAGTACATCGTGCCGTGCGGCATCGGCCACAAGCCGGTCACGTCGCTCGCCGAGGAGGGCGTGCAGGCGTCGATGCAGGAGGTGGCCGCCATCGTGGCCCGCCGCGCTGCAGCGATGTGGGGCGACGGCGTCGTCGAGCGGCAGGACGTCGCGTGGAAGCACACGCCCGCCGACCTCGCGCCGTTCTCCCGCGGGGAGGGGCCGGGTGAGATGGGCCGTGCGCTCGTGCGGCTCGAAGCGGCCGGCGTGGCCGAGGGCCTGGCCATCTCGGCCCGCAAGCCCGAATGGCTGCGCCCGAAGGTGCAGCTCGGCACCGACGTGCTGGCCATGAGGAAGACCGTGCGCGACCACGGCCTCGTCACGGTGTGCGAAGAGGCCGGCTGCCCCAACCTCAGCGAGTGCTGGGCAGCGGGCACGGCCACCTTCATGGTGCTCGGCGAGCGGTGCACGCGTGCGTGCGGCTTCTGCCTCGTCGACACGCGCAAGCCTCAGCCGGCCGACGCCGACGAACCGGCGCGCGTGGCGGCAGCGGTGGCCCTCAGCGACCTCCAGCACGCCGTGCTCACCATGGTGGCCCGCGACGACCTGGCCGACGGCGGGTTCGCGCACGTCGCCGCCTGTGTGGCGGCCATCCGCGACGCCCGGCCCGGCACCACCGTCGAGACGCTCGTGAGCGATGCGAAGGGCGACGACGCGTCGCTGCAGCTGTTGTTCGACGCGCGGCCCGACGTGTTCAACCACAACATCGAGACCGTCGCCCGCCTGCAGCGGGCCGTGCGGCCGTCGGCCGGGTACGCCCGCAGTCTGTCGGTGCTCGCACGGGCCAAGGCGGCCGGCCTCACCATCAAGTCGGGTCTGATGGTCGGCCTCGGCGAGACCTCCGACGAGGTCGACGGGCTGCTCGCCGACCTCGCGTCCGTGGGCGTCGACATCGTCACCATCGGCCAGTACCTGCGGCCCACGTCGAACCACCTCCCGGTGGCGCGGTGGGCCGAGCCCGCGGAGTTCGAGCGGTGGGCCGAGCTCGGCGAGCAGCTCGGCATCGGCCATGTGGAGGCCAGCCCGCTCACGCGCAGCAGCTACCACGCGAAGGAAGCGGCCGACGCCGTGGCCACACCGGTGGCCGTCTCGCTCTCGCGCTGACGCGGCTCATCCTCAGGGCCCGTGGTGCCGATGAACTCCTGATCGATCGGGAGGCGTACGGGTGGCAGTGCAGTGGAAGGACGACGCAGGGTTCGACGACCTCGCGGCCGAGAAGGACGCGCTCGTCGCGTCGCTGCAGCAGATCCAGGACGGCGTCGTCAGCCGACTGATGAGCCTCGACCTCGACCCGGTCGACCGTCGTCGTGAATGGCTCGACGCGTTCGTGGCGCTGAAGGCCGACGGGGTGCAGGCCGGTCGGCCGCGGGTGCTGCCGTGGATGGCGATGCAGACGCCGCACACCGGGTTCGAGCTGCTCAACACCGACCAGGCGACCGAGTTGATCCGTCAGAAGCTGCCGCCGCTGCGCGACGACCACTGGGCCATCCTGCTGCACGACGGCAGCTTCGTGCTCGAGGCCGACGGGCAGCAGAGCAGCGCGGTGTTCGCGCTGCTCATCCGCCCGTCGGGTGTGTCGACCGTGGCCGTGCCCTACCGGATCGAGGGTGACGAGTGGTTGCCCATGCCCGAGATCGAGCTCGACGTCCGCGCCGGCGAAGTGATCGAGGCCATCCAGTCCTCCCAGCACTCCCCGCGAACTTAAGTTCGCGGGTCAGGCGCGGAGGCGGGCGTTGGTGGGGTCGTAGAGGGGTTCGGTGCCGACGGTGGCGGCGCAGCGCTCGCCGTGCACGAGCACGGTGAGCTTCGTGCCCGGCGCCTCGTACTGCGGGCGCACGTAGCCGATGGCGATGCTCTGGCCGAGCGTGAAGCTCCAGCCGCCGGAGGTGACCAGACCGACGCGCTCGTCGCCGTCGAAGATGCTCGACAGTGCCGGCGCGTCGGCGACGCCGGGCTCGTCGAGGGTCATCGACACGAACCGCCATGCCGAGCCGACGGACTGCTCCGCGATGAGCGCGTCCTTGCCGACGAAGTCGGGCTTGCTGAGATCGACGAACCGGTCGAGCGACGCGTCGAACGGCGAGAAGCCGATCTCGATGTCGCCCTTCCATCCGCGGTAGCCCTTGTCGAGGCGCAGGCTGTCGACGGCGTAGATGCCGAAGTCGCTGATGCCGTACTGCTCGCCGGCCGCCCAGATGGCCTCGTACAGCGCGATCAGTTGGTCGTTCGCGGCGTGCAGCTCCCAGCCGAGCTCACCCACGTAGCCGACGCGCAGGGTGTGCACGCTGCCCACCGCGGTGTCGATGTCGCGCACGCTGAGCCACGGGAAGTTCGCGTTGTCGAGCGGCGTGGACGTGACCTGCTTGAGCACGTCGCGGGCGTGCGGACCCACCACCACGAGCGAGCCGAAGTCCTTGCTGATGTTGGTGAGCGTGACCGAGCCGTCGTCGGGCAGCGCCGCCTCGAGCACGTCGAGGTCGTGCCACTCGGCGCCCGCCGCGCCCACGAGGTAGAAGTGATCGTCGGCGAGCTTCGCGACGGTGAACTCGCTGAGGATCTTGCCGTCCGGCAGCAGCGCGTAGGCCAGCGTGATGCGGCCGGGGCGGGGCAGCTTCGTGCACAGCAGGTGGTCGAGGTACGCCGCGGCGCCGGGGCCCTTCACCTCGATCTTGGTGAAGCCCGGCATGTCGAGCACGCCGACGCGGTTGCGCACCGCGTCGCACTCCTCGGCCACGGGGCCGCGCCACGCCTGGGTGCGGAAGAACGAGTAGTCGTCGACGGGCACGGTGCCGGTGGGGTCGAACCACGTGGGCCGCTCCCAGCCGCCACGCGCGCCGAAGTGCGCGCCCTTCGCCGCGAGCGTGTCGTACAGCGGCGAGGTCCAGCCCGGACGACCGGCCGGCCACTCCTTGAACGGGAAGCCCATCGCGTACTCGTGCTGGTACAACTCGAGCGCCTTGGCGATGGTGTACTCGGTGGTGGCGTACTCCTTGTAGCGGCGGCGGTCCCAGCCCCACACGTCGAAGCCCGGACGTCCCTCGAGGATCCACTGCGCCATCAGCAGGCCGGCGCCGCCACCCTGGGCGATGCCGAAGCTGAACGTGTTGCAGTGGAAGAAGTTGCGCAGCCCGCGCTCGGGCCCGAGGTGCGGGTAGCCGTCGGGGGCGTAGGGGATGGGGCCGTTGACCACGCGGGCGATGCCGGCCTCGCCGAGCACCGGCACGCGTTCGCCGGCGTCGAGGATCTGCGGTTCGAGGCGCTCGAGATCTTCCGGCCACAGCATGTTGGCGAACTCGTCGGGGATGCCGTCGAGCCACATCGCCGTGCTCTTCCACTCGTACGGGCCGAGGATGTAGCTGTTGCGCTCCTGGCGGAGGTAGTAGCTCGTGTCGGGGTCGCGCAGCAGCGGCAGCGGGGTCTCGCGTGCCGCGAGCTCGGCGATCTCGTCGGTCACGTAGTACTGGTGCGACATCTGCGCGATGGGGTGGTGGCGACCGAGCAGGGCCATCACCTCGCCGGCGCGGTAGCCGGCGGCGTTGACCACGATCTCGCAGTCGATGACGTGCTCGGCGCCGTCCTTCGTGCGGCTCGTGACGGTCCAGTGGTGGTTGGCGTGCTGCACCAGCGCGACGACACGTTCGTAGCGGCGGATGCGGCCGCCCATCGCGCGGGTGCGCGTGGCCAGCGCCTGCGTGGCCTGCGACGGGTCGATGTCGCCGTCGAGCGGGTCCCACAGCGCACCGACGAGATCGTGCGTCTCGACGAGCGGGTAGATCTCCTTCAGCTGCGCCGGCGTGAGCATGTCGTAGCCCATGCCCTGCGCGTTGGCCATCGAGGTGACGTGGCGGAACTCGGCCAGACGCTCCTCGCTGTGGGCCAGACGCACCGAGCCGGTGACGTGGTAGTTGATGGAGAACTCAGGGTCGGCGGCGAGCTCGCGGTACAGCTGCGCGGTGTAGCTCTGGGCCTTCATGGCGCTCCACGACGTGGAGTAGGTGGGCACGTTGCCCGCTGCGTGCCAGGTGGAGCCGGAGGTGAGCTCGTCGCGTTCGAGCAGCAGCACGTCGGTGCAGCCCATGAGCGCGAGGTGGTACGCGGTGCTCACGCCTGCGATGCCGCCGCCGATGACGACGATCCGAGCCTGCTCGTTCATGGTTCCCCCTGTGGTGCGCCGATGGGCTCGTGAAAACATAGCGAAAATTTCACAACCCTGGGGCATGCCTCACACGGGTGCGGCGGGAAACACCAGGAGCGGTCCGTCCACGGCCACGGTCACCTCGTTGCCCCGGCCCGGCAGCCGATCGGCGGGCACGCGCGCCGTGACCTCGGTGCCGTCGGCGAGCTGCACCGTGGCCGTGCCGTCGTGCCCGTAGTAGGCCCGCGACACCACCCGTCCCGCGACGCCATGGTCGTCGTCGCGCAGCGCGACGTGCTCCGGGCGAACCACCACCGTGACGTCGCCGTCGGGCAACGACGTCGAGCACGCGGTGGTGCCGAGCGCAGTGCTGACGTCGCCCCGGAGGTGGCGGCCCGGGAGCACCACGGCATCACCCACGAACCGGGCCACGTCGAGCGACACCGGGTGCCGGTACAGCTCCGACGGGGCGGCGTGCTGCGCCACGCGGCCGTCGAGCAGCACGGCCACGGTGTCGGCCACCGACATCGCCTCCTGCTGGTCGTGGGTCACCAGCACCGCGGTGGCACCGGCGGCGCGCACCATCTCGAACACCTCGTCGCGCACCTGTGCCCGCGTGGTCGCGTCGAGCGACGCGAAGGGCTCGTCGAGCAACAGCAGCGCGGGGCGCGGGGCGAGCGCACGGGCGAGTGCGACGCGCTGCTGCTGGCCGCCCGACAACTGCGCCGGCCTCGCGCTCGCGGCGTGGGCCATGCCGACGAGTTCGAGCATCTCCTGCACCCGTGCCGACCGGTCCGGGCCGCGGCGCAGGCCGTAGCCGACGTTGCCGGCAACGTCGAGGTGCGGGAACAGGGCGCCCTCCTGCGGCACGATGCCGACGCGGCGGTGCTCGGGGGCGATGAACGTGCCGGGCGCCGCGACGCGCACGCCGTCGATCTCGACCACGCCGGCATCGGGCCGGTCGAAGCCGGCGATCAGGCGCAGCAACGTGGTCTTGCCGCCACCGGACGGGCCGAGCACGGCGGTCACCTCGCCGGGTGCGATCGACAGGTTCGTGCCGCGCAGCACCTCGACGGTGCCGAACCGGCGGTGCAGGTCGTGCACGCCCGAGGGCGGTGCGAACGGGGTCATGTCGTGGTCCTCCGGTCATGCTCGCGTGCGTGCTGTGCGGTGAGCACCGCGGTGGGGATGGCCGCGAACAGCACCAACCCCAGCGCGTACGGCGCAGCGTCGCCGTAGTCGCTCACCGACGTGAACCGCCACAGCATCGTGGCCATGGTCTCCGTACCGGTCGGCCGCAGGATCAGCGTGACCGGCAACTCCTTCATCGTCGCGAGCATCACCATCGCTGCGCCCGCCGCGATGCCGGGCAGCGCGGCAGGCGTGGTGACGCGCCACGCCACCTTCCACGCCGGGTCGCCGAGCGAGCGGGCCACCTCCTCGGCTCGCACCGACGACTGCTCCACCGAGCTGCGCACCGACGCGACGGCGAGCGGCAGGAACAGGACCACGTAGCCGAGGATCAGCAGCGGCGTCTCGAGGTAGATCGGGCGCAGCAGGCGCGTGCCGACGAACACGAGCGAGATGGCCACCACGATGCCCGGCAGCGCGTGCGCGACGAACGTGGAGCGTTCGATCGCACGTACGGCGAGCCCGCGGTGTCGCGCGGCGAGGACGCCGACGGGGATGGCGAGCAGCACGGTGACCGCGGCTGCGGCGAGGCCGAGCCCGACGGTGGTGGCGAGCGGTGCGAGCAACGGCCGCCGCGCCGCGTCGGCGCCGTCGAACGACACGGCCCACACGCCGATCCGCCACAACGGGAACGCGAGCGCGCCGCCGACGACGGCCACCATCGCCGTGAACATCGGCCACCGTGCTGCGCCGAGGCGGACGGGTCGCGCGGCCCGGGCCGAGCCACCACCCACGCGGGCGGTGGCGGCGCCACGAGCACGATCCTCGGCGATCACCAATGCCAGCGCCACCATCACCAGCATCGACGACAGGATGGCTGCGCGAGTGGGGTCGAAGCCGGCGCGGTAGGCGCCGTAGATGACCCACGTGAACACCTCGTACCGCATCGCCGCGACGGCGCCGAAGTCGCTCAACACGTACAGCGCCACCAGCAGGGCGCCGGCCGAGATGGAGGTGCGCAGCTGCGGCAGCGTGACGGTGCGCAGCACGGCCCACGTGCCACGGCCCAGGCTGCGCGCCACCTCGTCGTGCGCGGGGTCGAGGCGTGCGAGTGCCGCCAAGGTGGGCAGCATCACGTAGGGGTAGCTGGTGCAGGTGAGCACCAGCGCCGCGCCGGTGAACCCGGCGAGATCGGGACGCCACGCCACCCAGGCGAACGCCGACAGGTACGACGGCACTGCGAGGGGGAGCAGCAGCGCGACGCGCAGTATGCGTCGGCCGGGCAGGTCGGTGCGCACCACGAGCCATGCCGTCACCGTGCCGATCACCACGCACGCCGCGGTGACGGTGGCGGTGAGCGCGGTGCTGCGCAGCAACAGTTCGAGCGTGCGGCGCTGCCACACCTCGTCCCAGACGCGCGAGAGCCCTTCGGCCAATGCTCGATCGACGAGGTGGACGAAGGGCAGCAGGGCCACGAGCGCGGCGACCACCGCCGGCACCATCAGTGCCAGCGGTGGCCGCGGTCGGCGGGTCATCGCGTGAGCAGCCCCACGTCGTCGAGCAGCTGCTGCGTCTCGGCGAGGCTCTCGAGATCCGAGAGGTCGATCGCCGGCGGCTGCAGTTCGTCGAGGGACGGCAGCTCGGCCGCCACGGGCACACCGCTGCGGAGCGGGTACTCGTAGGTGGTCTCGGCGAAGTAGGTCTGGCCGCGCTCGGAGAGCAGGAACTCGACCAGGGCGAGCGCTGCAGCGCTGTTGTCGGAGCTCTTCAGCACGCCGACGCCGGCCACGTTGACGAGGCCGCCCGGGTCGCCGGCAGCGGCGAACTGGTTGACGGCCACCACGTTCTCGGCGCCCTCGGCGGCGATCTTCTCGTAGAGGTAGTAGTGGTTCACGAGGCCGAGGGCCACGTCGCCGGCGTTCACCGCATCGCGCACGGCGCCGTTCTTCTCGAACGGCACCGGCTCGTTGGCGGCGAAGGCGGTGAGCCATTCGCGGGCGCCGTCGTCGCCGCGCAGGACGCGCAGGCCGGTGACGAACGACTGCCATGACGCGTTGGTGGGTGCGAAGCCGATCTTGCCCTTCCACTGCGGGTCGAGCAGCTCGTCGATCGTGGTCGGCGGGGTGGGCACGAGGTCGGGGTTGACGATGAACACGCGGGCGCGGCCGCTGGTGCCCACCCAGGTGCCCTCGGCGGAGCGGTAGGCCTCGGGCACGACGTCGAGCAGCGAGGCGTCGAGCGTGGTGAACAGGTTCTCGTTGGCGACGGCCCCGAGGGCGCCGGCGTCCTGCGAGAAGAACACGTCGGCAGGGGAGGCGTCGCCCTCGGTGAGGAGCTGCGCCGCCAGCTCGCCGCTGTCGCCGGCGCGGAACTCGACCTCGATGCCGGTGGCGGCGGTGAACTCCTCGAGCAGCGGGAGGACGAGGTCCTCGCTGCGGCCGCTGTAGACGGTGATCGTGCCGCTCGGCGTGCCGGTCGTGTCGTCGGCGGCGGTGTCGGTCGCGTCGTCGCCGCACGCACTGAGCAGCAGCGCAACGGCGGCGGTGCCGGCGAGGAGGAGTCGGGAGGTTCGGCGCATGAAGTGGTCCTTCGGTGTCGGGGGTGCGGTGAATGTAGCGAGGGTTCACCCCAGATGTAAAGCCGACCTAACAATTTTCTCGTCGACGGGTCGGACCGGGTTGTGTAAAGTCGGCGAAAATTTCACAACGTGGAGGACCCAATGGCCGACCTGCCCGGCAGCGCTCGAGTCGTCATCGTCGGCGGCGGCATCGTGGGATGCAGCGTCGCCTACCACCTCGCCCTGCGCGGCGTGACCGACGTGGTCGTGCTCGAACGCAAGCAGCTCACCTGCGGCACCACCTGGCACGCCGCCGGCCTCGTCGGTCAGCTCCGCGCCACCCACAACCTCACCCGGCTCGCGCAGTACACCACCAACCTGTTCGCCACGCTCGAGGAGGAGACCGGGCAGGCCACCGGCTTCCAGCAGCGCGGCTCGGTGAGCGTCGCCCCCAACGAGGAACGCTTCGAGGAGCTGAAGCGCGGCGCGTCGATGGCCCGTGTGTTCGGCCTGCCGGTCGACATCATCACGCCCGCCGACGTGAAGGCGCTCGTGCCGCTCGCCAACGTCGACGACATCGTCGGCGGCGTGCACCTGCCGGGCGACGGCATCACCAACCCGATCGACACCACGATGGCGCTCGCGAAAGGTGCCCGCGCTCGCGGCGTGATCATCCGCGAAGGCGTGAAGGTCGAGCGCATCCTCACCGAGCACGGCCGCGCGGTCGGCGTGGAGTACTCGTTCGACGGCGGCGACGGCACCACCGGTGTCATCCGTGCCGACGCGGTGGTCAACGCCGCCGGCATGTGGGGCCGCGAGCTCGGCGACGCCGTCGGCGCCACCGTGCCGCTGCACGCCGCCGAGCACTTCTACATCGTCACCGAAGCGGTCGAGGGCATCTCGCCCACCATGCCGGTGCTGCGCGACCCCGACGGTTGCGGGTACTTCAAGGAGGACGCCGGCAAGCTGCTCGTCGGCTGGTTCGAGCCGGTGTCGAAGCCGTGGGGCATGACTCAGCGGGGCGGGAAGTCGGGCATCCCCGAGTCGTTCTGCTTCGACTCGCTGCCGGAGGACTACGAGCACATCGCGCCGCTCATGGAGAGCGCCGCGAACCGCATGCCGCTGATCGCCGAGACCGGCATCCGCCTGTTCTTCAACGGCCCCGAGTCGTTCACGCCCGACGACCGCTACCTGCTCGGCGAGTCGCCCGACGTGAAGGGCCTGTTCATGTCGTGCGGGTTCAACTCGATCGGCATCCAGTCGTCGGGTGGTGCCGGCAAGGTGCTCGCCGACTGGATCATCGACGGCCACCCGCCGATGGACCTGTGGGACGTCGACGTGCGCCGCGTGATGCCGTTCCAGCGCAACCGCCAGTACCTCCACGACCGCACGGTCGAGTCGCTCGGCCTGCTGTACGCGATGCACTGGCCGTACCGCCAGCCCGACACCGCCCGCGGCGCGCGGCGCAGCGCGGTGCACGACCGCCTCGCGGCACGCGGCGCCTGCTTCGGCGAAGTGGCCGGCTGGGAGCGGGCCAACTGGTTCGCGCCCGAGGGTGTGGAGGCGAAGTACGAGTACACGTACGGCAAGCAGAACTGGCATCCGTACTCGGGTGCCGAGCACACGGCAGTGCGCACGGCGGTGGGCATGTTCGACCAGTCGTCGTTCGGCAAGTACCTCGTCGAGGGCCCCGACGCGATGGCCGTGCTGAACCAGATCTGCGCCAACGACGTCGACGTGCCGGTGGGCAAGCTCGTCTACACGCAGTGGCTCAACGAGCGCGGCACCATCGAGGCCGACCTCACCGTCACCCGTGAGGCGCACGACCGTTACCTCGTGGTCACCGCGGCCGCCACGCAGGTGCGCGACTTCAGCTGGCTGAAGGACCACATCCCGGCCGACGCGCGCTGCATCGCCGTCGACATCACGTCGTCCATGGGCGTGCTCAACGTGCAGGGCCCGAACTCGCGCGACCTGCTGCAGTCGCTCACCACCGACGACCTGTCGAACGAGGCGTTCCCGTTCGGCACGTCGCAGATCATCGACCTCGGCTACGCCCGTGTGCGCGCCAGCCGTGTCACGTACGTGGGTGAGCTCGGCTGGGAGCTCTACATCCCCACCGAATGCATGCGGGACGTGTTCGACGTGCTCGTCGCCGCGGGCCCGCAGTTCGGTCTGCAGCTGTGCGGCTACCACGCGCTCAACTCGCTGCGGCTGGAGAAGGGCTACCGCCACTGGGGGCACGACATCTCGCCCGACGAGACGCCGCTCGAGGCCGGGCTCGGCTTCGTGGTCGCCTGGAACAAGGCCGGCGGGTTCATCGGGCGCGAGGCGCTGCTCGCGCAGAAGGAGCAGGGCGTGCGCAAGCGGCTCGCCCAGTTCCGCCTGCACGACGGCGAGCGCCTGCTGTACCACAACGAGCCGATCTGGCGCGATGGCGTCATCGTCGGGCACATCACGTCGGGCATGTACGGCCACACGATCGACGCGTCGCTCGGCATGGGCTACGTCGGCCACCCCGACGGCCTGTGCGAGCGCGACTGGGTGCTGTCGGGGAACTACGAGATCGAGGTGGCCGGCGAGCGCATCGGCGCCACCGTGTCGCTCGACCCGTTCTACGACCCGAAGAGCGCGCGTGTGCGAACCTAGGCACCATGGCGATCCGGGCGCTCAGCCAGGCCGACGAGGCAACTGCACCGCAGGGTGACGAGCAGTTCGACACCGACGCGCCCATCGGTGGTCGCATCCGTGAGCTGCGCAAGGCACAGGGCCGCACACTGCAGGACGTGGCGTCGGCCGTGGGCATCTCGGTCAGCTACCTCAGCCAGATCGAGCGCGACGTGTCGCGCCTGCCCATCGGCGTGCTGCAGCAGATCGCCGACACGCTCGGCGTGCACATGCACTGGTTCTTCCACCAGGGCGGTGAAGGGCCGGCCGACGAACGCGACGTCATCGTGCGCGCGGCCAACCGCCGCAACCTCACGTTCACCGGGCTCGGCATCACCGAGGAGTTGCTGTCACCGAACCTCAGTGGCCCGCTCGAGCTGCTCATCAGCACCATCCATCCCGGTGCCGACAGCGAGTTCTACGCGCACGACGGCGCCGAGGCCGGCCTGGTGATGAGCGGCACGCTCGAACTGTGGATCGGTGACCGTGCGTTCACGCTGCAACCCGGCGACAGCTTCGCCTTCACCAGCACCGAGCCGCACCGCTGCGCCAACCGCGGCAGCGAACCGGTGAAGGTGTTCTGGGTGATCACGCCCCCGCACTACTGACCCTGCGCGGCCCCGTCAGCGCTCCGCTGCAGCGCGGTCACGGAATCCGGCCGTATCGGCCCGATTTCCTGCCCGCGATGAGGCTGGCAGCCCGACTTCGCCGTGCCCCCGAACGCCGAGCGATCGCTCTTGCTGCACTTCGTCAGGCGGTGCTCGCGTGGAAGTGGTGGCGCGTTGGTCAGTCCGGGCCGGCGAGGTAGTCGATGTCGTCGGCTCGGTAGATGCTCCTGGTCTCTCCGGGCGGGGTGGTGCCGCTCGAGATGCAGGTCCACAGGGTGACGCCCGAATACGCAGGGACCGGTTGCGGACCTTCGTCGCATGCGGCGGCGCCGTGTGTGTCCACGTAGGCCACGGTGAGAGCATCGCTCGTCAGCCAGTAGCTGAACTTCGGGAGGGCGGTGCCATCGGCGGTGAGCCCGGAGATGCCGCCGTGCTGCAGTTCGACGGTGGTGGCGTTCTCGGTGATCTGCGTGCAACTGCCGCCTCCAGCGGGGCCGTCGAGGATGCAGAACTGGTCACCAGTTCGTTCCACGAGGACAGGTCGCCCGTCCACGGCCAACAGGGTGATCGTGCCCGGGGGAGGCAGCGGGATCGTGGCCAGATCGTCGGGCAGTTGGCCAAGGCCGCTCCACCACACCGTGGGCCGGATCGAATCGGCCGCCGAGGTCGACGACGCGATCGTCGGCGCGGCACTCGTCGGTGTCGTCGCCTCGGTGTCCCGTGATGGTTCGCCGCCGAGGAGGAGCCCAACGACGACGAGCGCCACCGCCGCCGCGACGAGCGCAGCGGACATCAGCGGAGCCCGCCGGCGATGCGAGTTCCTCTCGTGTGTGGAGCCGACCGGGTGCTCGACGGCGATGGCGTGCACCGCGCTGTCAGCGATGCGTTCGATCTGTTCCTCAAGCGACAACATCGGTTCCCCTCATTTCGCTACGGAGACGCTGCAAGCCTCTGGCGACGTGCGTGGCAACAGTCGACGTGCTCACCTCGAGCACATCCGCGGTCTCGCGATGCGACCAACCGCAACCGTGCACCAACCACACGGCAACTCGTTGCGACTCCGGTAGCCGGAGCAGCGATTCGACCAAACCGTCCTCCACCTCCGGAATCACCACGTTCGGTTCACGGAACAGCCGCACCGCACGCCGCCGGTCGCGAGAACGGGAGCGGCCGACGCGGTAGAGGTAGCCGACCGGGTTGTCCATCTCGCGGATCCGCGTCCAATGCTCGAACCCGTATGCCAACGCCTCCGCGACTGCGTCCTCGACGGCATCGACCCCGACGGCACCCAGCAGTGCGCGGCGCAGCCTCGGAGCTGCGTCAGCTGCGAAGCGCTCGAAATCGTCCCGGTCCACCCCTGCCTCCTACTGACAGAAGCGCATCCACCGGGCTCATCGCGCTACCAGCGACCGAAGTTCTTCAACGCTGAACTCGGATCGAGCCTGCGCCGATCGGCAGGTGTGGACGGTTCCGGCCATCACCTCGGAACGTCCTCCGGATGGGACCGCCGGCGTCGGCGCTCGACGACAAGCACGCCGGCGAGAACGATCAGGGCCGCGGCGACGATGATCGCTGTCGCGGCCGTGATGAACCGGCGGCCGAGCCTCTCCTGGCGCGCTCGGCCGAGATCCGCGTACGACGCCTCGACCACGACGTCGTTCGGGGCGGGAGGATCCCCGTAGGTCTCCGTGCTGTAGAGGTCCCTGCCGTCGGAGCCGACGGTGAGGATGATCTCCTGGCCGATGCGACCGGTGGTGAATGCCTTGTCGCCGTCGCGGAGGCTCGGACTCCAACCTTGATCGGCGAGGAAGGTTCGATAGTCGGTCTCGGCCTCCGAGCGGGTCAGCCCGTTGGCCGGTGTGAGCACGGCGAACGTGCAGAACTCGCCCCCGGTCGCGGAGCAGCGATCAGTGAGGAGCTCGCGACGCTGCCAGCCGTCGGGCAACGGAACAGCGCTGGTGCCGGGAGCGGTGGCGTCCTTGTCGTCGAGGACGAGGAGACCGAAGAGCAGCATCGGGATGGTGATGGCAGCAATCACGACCGTGACGGCCACGCCGAGGCGCCCGAGACCACTCTGTGGCTCTTCGACGGGCCGCCACTGGGTCACCTCCATCGACGCAGGCTACGTCGGGCCCCGACGCCGCCATCGGCAGTGAGGCACTACTCGGTCAACGCCTTGACGAGCGCGACGACTGCGATGGTGAAGTACGCGACCAGGGTCACGGAAGCGATCCATCGCGACCTGCGGAGGCTCTCGTACTCCTTCGCCGCATCGCCGGAGCCGCCGAGGGCGCGCACGATGTTGCTGTTCGCCCGCCTCTCGGCCATCCGATGAAGTTCACCGTCGAAGTGGGTGAACATGCGCCGATTCACGATCACGAAGAAGATGCCGAACGCGAGGAAGGCGAGTGGTACCGCGACGGGTATCTCGGAGCTTGCGACGATCACGGTGATCATTCTGTCGAACCTCACCGCGCTCGAGCGGCAGCCGGCGTCGGGTGCCAGGCATGTGCGCTCTGCGCAAGGGGCGTCACAGGTGGTGGCGAAAACTCCCTGGGGAGTGTCCCCGTGCCGGGCGGGTGGTGGTTCTGGGTGGGATTCGTCCCGGTTTCCGGGACGGAAACCGCCCAGAAGCCGTTCTGGGACGAACGACGCCCAGAAGCCCTCTATGGCGCGGTGGTGACCTCGGTCTGGAGCCAGTCGGCGAAGGCGCGGACCTGGGGGAGTTGCTGCTGGCCGGCGCGGCAGACGAGGTACCACCGGCGAAGCTGGGGGATCTCGACGTCGAACGGCGCGACCAGGCGGCCGCTGCGCAGGTCGGCGGCGACCAGGAAGCTCGGCACGACGGCGATGCCCTGACCCTCGATCGCGGCCTCGATGGCCAACAGGTACGAGTCGAACCGTGTGGTCGCGGTGACGGCGGTGTCGGGCAGGCCGGCGGCGCGGCGCCACGCGTCGGCCTCCTCCGGTGCGGTGTACAGCTGCAGCAGCGGCAGGCTCGCCGGGTCGGCCGAGGCGGGCGTCGGGCTGCACACCGCCACCAACTGCGCGTCGAACAGGTGGGTGGCGTGCAGGCCGGGGCGTTCCGGTCGGTCGGTGCACACGATGGCCACGTCACCCGCGGCGTCGTCGAACTCCCAGTCGAAGGTGCTGGTGTTGAGCCGCACCTTGGTGTCGGGGTGTGCGGCGTTGAAGCGGTGGAGCCGGGGGATGAGCCACCGCACCGCGACGGTGACGTACACCTGCACGTCGAGGGTCGACGCGCCACGGGTGACCAACGCCGTGCCCTGTGCGATGCGGTCGAACGCGTCGCGCACGTAGGGCTGGTAGGTGGCGCCGGCGTCGGTGAGCTCGACGCGGCGGCTGTGGCGGTGGAACAGCGGCACGCCGAGGCGTCGCTCGAGCTCGGCCACCTGGTGGCTGATGGCCGACTGGGTGACGTTCAGCTCCTCGGCCGCGGCACGGAAGCTGAGGTGCCGGGCGGCCGCTTCGAACGCCCGCAGCGCGGACAGCGGCGGGAGTGCGGTCATGGGCCGAGCGTACATGAGAACGGCTCATCGATCCATGAGTGGGAATCGCTTGTCGTGCGCGTCGCCGCAGTTCAGACTGTGTCCATCTGTCGTGTGGAGGATCATCGATGAGTGACGTTCAAGCACCGGCGCGCCGTGGCGGTCGTGAGGCGCGCAAGGCCCTGCGTGCGGCGCCGTTGGCGCGCGACGTGCGCCCCGTGAACCCCGGCATGGAGGGTGGGCGCTACAAGGTGCTCACCGACGCCGAGGTGCTGAAGGTGCACGAGGCGGCGCTGAACGTGCTCGAGCACATTGGCATGGCCGACGCCATCCCGTCGTGCATCGAACTGCTCACGGCGAAGGGCTGCACGATGACGCCCGAGGGTCGCATGCTGTTCCCGCGCTCGCTCGTGGAGGACACGCTCGCCATCGCGGCGCGTCGCTTCCCGCTCTACGCACAGGACCCGCAGTACGACATGGAGCCGTGGGGCAAGAACGTCTACTACGGCACCGCCGGCGCCGCGGTGCAGATCATCGATCCGGTCACCGGTGCGTACCGCGAGAGCACCGCACAGGACTGCTACGACATCGCGCGCCTCGTCGACACGATGGAGCACATCCACTTCTACCAACGCACCGTCGTGCCCCGCGACCTGCCCGACCCGGCGGAGATGGACATCAACACGTGCTACCTCAGCGTGTCGGGCACCACGAAGCACGTCGGCACGTCGTGGGTGCACCCCGACCACCTCGAGGCGTCGCTGCAGATGCTGCACCACATCGCCGGTGGCGAGGACAAGTGGCGCGAGCGGCCGTTCGTGAGCCAGTCGAACTGCTTCGTCGTGCCGCCGTTGAAGTTCGCCGCCGACGCGTGCAAGTGCCTCGAGGTGGCCGTGCGCGGCGGCATGCCGGTGCTGCTGCTGTCGGCCGGTCAGGCCGGCGCCACCGCGCCTGCCGCGCTCGCCGGTTCGCTCGTGCAGGAGGTGGCCGAGGTGCTGGCCGGGCTCGTGTACGTGAACGCCATCCAGCCGGGCGCGCCCGCCATCTTCGGCCTGTGGCCGTTCGTGAGCGACCTGCGCAGTGGTGCGATGTCGGGTGGCAGCCCCGAGCAGGCGTTGCTGTCCTCGGCGTGCGCGCAGATGGCGCACTTCTACGACCTCACCGGCGGCACGTCGTCGGGCATCAGCGACGCGAAGATGCCCGACGTGCAGGCGGGCGCCGAGAAGGGCTACAACCACGCGCTCGTCGGCAACGCCGGCGCCAACCTGATCTACGAGTCGGCCGGCATGCACGCCAGCCTGCTCGGCTTCTCGCTCGAAGGTGTGGTGCTCGACAACGACGTCATCGGTTCGTGCCTGCGCACCATCAAGGGCATCGAGGTGAGCGACGAGACGATGTCGATCGACGTCATCCGCGACGCGGTGATCGGGGGACCGGGTCACTACCTGGGTTCGAAGCAGACG
Organism: Actinomycetota bacterium; assembly: GCA_039796575.1. GTDB lineage: Bacteria > Actinomycetota > Acidimicrobiia > Acidimicrobiales > Ilumatobacteraceae > UBA668. The sequence goes on along the minus strand of JBDKJP010000046.1, from coordinate 48,292 downwards.
CTCGAGATGATGCAGACCGAGTACATCTACCCGAAGATGCACGACCGGCTGAGCCACAAGGAGTGGGCCGAGCTCGGTCGTCCGAAGGTGCTCGACCGTGCCATCGAGACGGTGAAGGACGTGCTCGCGACGCACTACCCGTCGCACATCCCCGAGGCCACCGACGAGCTCATCCGCAGCGAGCTGCCGATCCGTCTCGACCGGTCGCTCATGCGCCGCCCGAGCTGACCTCCACGAGGCCGGTCTCCTCGGCGAGGAGGCGGTCGACGATGGGCTTCGTGATCGCGATGTACACGATGCTCGCCAGCCCGGCGGCCAGTGCGAACGCGGTAATGGTCCACTGCACGCCGATCGCCTCGCTGGTGATGCCGGCGAGCAGGCTGCTGATGCTCATCACGAGCGTGACGATCGCGAAGTCGCCCGCCATCACGCGGCCGCGGATGGCATCGGGCGTGCGCACCTGCAGGCCGTACGTGCTGAGGGTCCACTGCGAGCCGCCGCCGAGGTGCGCGACGGCGATGGCCGCGGCGGCGAGGAAGATGACCGGCGCCCACGTGCCCGCCATGTAGAACCCGCTGAACAACAGGCCCGACACACCGCAGACGCGCAGCACTCGCGAGAGCTGTCCCCTCGTGAAGCGCGACGCGACGAGTGGTCCGAGCCCCGCGCCGAGGCCGCGTGCGCCGAGCAGGATGCCGGTGCCGCCGTCGCCCCAGCCGAACACCTCGGTGGCCAGCACCGGCAACTGGCTCACCGTGCCGGCGCCGATGGCGAACGTGGCCTTGCTGGCCAGCAGCGCGAGCACGACGTGGTCCTTGCGCGCGTACCGTCCCGCTTCCTTCATGTCGTCGATCACGTGCACGCGACCGCGGTGACCGTGCTGGGGCTCCTGCATCGGCGTGCGGATGAGGGCGAACAACCCGAGCGCGATCACGAACGAGACGGCGTCGGCGATGAACGACGCGCGCCGCCCGAACACCTCGCTGAACGCGCCACCCATCGCGGCGCCGACGGCGAGCATCACGCCCCACGTGCTGCCGAACAACGCGTTCGCCTTGCGGAACTCCTCCGGGCTGCGTGCCAGGTTCGGCACACCCGCGTCGATGGCGGGCTTCACGAATGCGGCGAGTGCGCTGATGGTGCCCTGGAACAGGAACAGCGGCCAGATGCGGTCGGTGTTCGCGGTGAGGAGCCCCATCGCGGCGATGGCCTGCGCGGCGGAGACGAACACCAGCAAGCGGCGTCGGTCGAAGCGGTCGACCACTGGACCGGCCACGGGTGATGCGAGGAACGCCGGCAGGCTGAACGACACGTACGCGAGCGACACGAGGAACTCGCTGCCCGTCGCGTCCTTGATGAGCCCGGCGAGCGCGACGAACGTGAACCAGTCGCCCATGAACGACACGACCTGCGCGAGGAACAGCCACCGCAGGTCGCGGTTCGTGCGCAGCATCTGCCACATCAGCGCGTCGCGTGCGAATGCAGGAGGTGGGCGACGACGCGGGTGATGCGGCGCGCGGTGGTGACGTCGAGGTACTCGTTCGGGCCGTGCGCGTTGGAGTCGGGGCCGAGCGCACCGGTGACCACGAACTGCGCCTCGGGGAAACGTTCGCCGAGCATGCCCATGAACGGGATGGAGCCGCCTTCGCCAAACGCGCGGTGGGGCTCGCCGAACGCGGTGATCGACGCCTCGGTGAGCGCTGCGTCGAGCCACGGTGCGAACTCGGGAGCGTTCCAGCCGGGGCCGGCGTGTGCGTCGAGGAACTCCACCTTTGCGCCGTACGGCGGGTCGTCGGTGAGCGCCTTCGTCAGTTCCTCGAGCGCGACGTTCGGGTCGCAGGTCGGTGGCAGGCGCACGCTCACCTGCAGCGTGGTCTGCGGACGCAGCACGTTGCCCGCCTTCGCCACGTCGGGCATGCCCTCGCTGCCGATGTAGCTCACGGTGGGACGCCAGGTGGTGGCCAGCAGCTGCTCGACCGGGTCGGTCTCCATCGGCTGCACGTGGTCGTGCACCCAGGGGAAGTCGTCGCCGATGGTGAACTCGGACGCGGTCTCCTCGATCTGCGCGCGCCGGTCGGGCGGGATGTCGACGTGCAGCCGGGGGAGCAGCACCCGCCCCGTCTCGGCGTCCTCGATGCGGTCGAGCAACTGGCGGATGATGCGGAACGACGACGGCACCACGCCGCTCGCCGCTCCCGAGTGCACGCCTTCGCGCAGCACGTCGACGCGCAGCGTGCCCGCGGCGAGGCCGCGCAGTGAGGTGGTGACCCACAGGCGCTTGTCGTCGAGGCAGCCCGAGTCGAGGCACACCACGAGGCTGGGGTTGCCGAACCGCTCGGCGAACTGCTCGATGTACACCGGCAGGTCGGGGCTGCCGCTCTCCTCGGCGGCCTCGATGAGCACCACGCAGTGGGCGTGGGGGAGGCCGGCCAGTTGCGCGCTCTCGATGGCGAGCAGCGCGGCATAGGCGGCGTAGCCGTCGTCGGCGCCGCCGCGCCCGTACAGCTTGTGGCCCTCCAGGACCGGCTTCCACGGGCCGAGATCCTCCCGCCAGCCCACCATCTCGGGCTGCTTGTCGCAGTGCCCGTAGAGCAGCACGGTGTCGCCCTCGGGCGCCGTGTGCACCTCGGGCATGAACGCGGGCACGTCGACGAGGATGATGGGCGTGCGGCCCGGCAGTTCGAGCACGTCGATGGTCATGCCGGCGATGTCGCGGCCGGCGCACCACGCACGGATGTGCTCGACGGCCTGGTCGAGATGGCCGTTCGCCCGCCAGTCGGGGTCGAAGTGCACCGACACGCACGGGATGCGGATGTAGTCCATCAGCGACGGCAGCACGTCGGTGTCCCACACCGACTCCACGTGCTGCTGCACGACCTCGGCGGCGCTCATCGACGCACCGCGGCGATCTGCTCGAGCGTGCGCTCGGCGTCGCGCACGATCGACGCGACGAGCTCGCCCGCGGGGATGAGCCCGGTGATGGCACCGACGCCCTGGCCGGCGGGCATGAACTCCTTGTTCACCTCGACGACCGTGCCGTCCTCGGCGCCGAGGTGGTTCACACCGGCGCGAGTGGACGCGATGGCCTGCGCCGGGAACGGCTGCAGGTCCTGCGGGTTCTGCTCGTAGTGGTTGGTCCAGTCGTTGCGCACCACACGGCAGGTCTTGCCGGTGTAGGCGCGACTGATGACCGTGTCGTCCTCGCGCATGCCGACGAGCGTCTCCTTGTAGCCCTTGACCGCGCGGGCCTCGGGCGTGGCGATGAACCGGGTGCCGATCCACACTCCGTCGGCGCCGAGTGCCAGCGACGCGGCGAGGCCGCGGCCGTCGAACAGGCCACCGGCTGCCACCACGGGCACCTTCTCGCCGACGGCGTCGACCACCTGCGGCACGAGTGCCATTGTGGCCACGGTGCCGGTGTGCCCACCGCCCTCGGTGCCCTGCGCGACCACGAAGTCGACACCGCTCGCGACGGCACCCACGGCGTGGCGCACCTTGCCGCACATGCTGCCGACCAGGATGTTGTGCGAGCGCAGCAGGTCGATCACCTCGCGCGGCACACCGAGGCCGGCCACGAAGATGCGCGCCCCGCCCTCGATGACGCTCTGGATGCCGCGCTCCACCTGACCCGGCATCGCCGTGAGCAGGTCGACGCCGAACGGCTTCGACGTGAGGCCGCGCACCAGGGCCATCTCCTCGGGCAGCTCCTCGGCGCTCATCGTGCTGGCGCCGAGGGTGCCGATGCCGCCCGCCTCGCTGACGGCGGCGACGAGCCGGTGGTAGCTCACGCCACCCATGCCGGCCAGCATCACCGGGTGTTCGATCTCCAGCAGGTCGGTGAGTCGCGTGTGCAGTGCCATGCGGGCCAACGTACTCCCGCCCGCCGAACCCGCCCGAGTCCCGACGACGTCGCGCGGATTCCACCGTTCCGGTGGGACGGGCGCGACCTCACGCGGCCCGGCGGCGCGGCGGCGACGTCGCGCGGATTCCACCGTTCCGGTGGGACGGGCGCGACGTCAGCGGTAGGTGCCGTGCTGGCGGAGGAAGCGGCGGTGCCAGCGCTTCGGCGTGACCACGACGGCTCGCGGCTCGTCCTCGAACATCCAGCGCACGAAGTTGCGACGGGTGAAGTCGTTGAGGCCGACGATGCGCACGGCACCGCGGGCGAGCACCGGCTTGGCGAGCATGCGGTTCAGCACCTTCGACATGCGGTGGTCGGCGAAGAGGTGGTGGCGAACGGCGGCCTCGTACGCGGCACGTACGTCGTTGGCGTCGTGGCCGGCGACGATGCCCTCGGCGGCGAGGCGGCCGGTGAGCACGGCCTGGCCGATGCCCTCGCCGGTCATCACGTCGGTGACGCGAGCCGCATCACCCACGAACAGCACCCGGCCTGCGGTGAGCACGGCACGGTCGACACCGGCGGGGATGGGCCACGCGGTGTGCCGGTCCTCGAGCTCCACGTCGGGGCCGAGCGCGGCGCGGATGTGCGGACGGTGCAGGAGGCCGTCCCAGTCGGCCTTCATCGCCTTGCCGGTGCGGGTGCCGTCGCGCATGACGCCGAAGCCGATGTTCACCCGGCCGTCGGGCAGCGGGAAGCTCCACGCGTAGCCCGGCAGGAAGTCGGGCTCGAACCACACGTACAGGCGCTCGGCGGCCGGGCCGGTGACGTTGCGGGCGTACTGGCGGAACGCGTGCCACTCGCCGAGGTAGCCGGGCTCCGCCAGGCCGAGCAGCTTGCGGGTGGGTGACCACATGCCGTCCGCGGCGATCACGTACGCGGCGGCGACGGTGCCGAGCCCGTCGATGTCGGCCTCGACCCGATCGCTGAACTGCCGCAGCCCGGCGATGGCGTGACCTTCGCGCACGTCGGCGCCGGCGTCGCGGGCGAGTTGCACCAGCGCGGCGTCGAGCTCGCGGCGCGGCGTGGTGGCGGCGTAGATGCCGTCGGTGGGCATCGGGAGGCAGACCTCGCGACCAGAGGGCGATCGCAGCCAGGCCGCGTCGACGGTCTGCCAGTTCGGCACGCGCTCGGGGCGCAGGCCGAGCGACTCGAGCTCGCGGAGGGCCAACGTGGTGAGGCCGTCGCCGCAGCACTTGTCGCGAGGGAACTCCGCCTTGTCGACCACCAGCACCCGCTGGCCGGCCCGGGCGAGCAGCGCCGCGGCCGTGGCGCCCGCCGGGCCCGCACCGACCACGAGGACGTCGACGGTGAGCGGATCGGCGGGGAGCACGTCGTGAAAGGCTACGGCGTGACCCGCCCGAGGCGCACGGCGGGCTTGAGCACGTTCGCCCACGCCGCCCGTTGGGCCTCCACCGCCGAGCACAGGGCGGCGAACCCGGTGGGGCTGGCGAACGTGGACGCGTGGAACGCATCGCCCGGGCATCCGGTGTACGACATCGTTCGATGCGGGGCGATGGTCGGCGTCGTGACCGTCACGCCAGGCGCCCAGCGCTGCGACCCGCGTGAGACGAACGAGGTGGTCGACCCGGCGGCGGTGGGGATGCGGTGCCGATCGCCCAGCCACGCCAGCACCTTCACCAGCGACGCCTTCGCTGCCGCCGTCGGCTGCACCGACGTGAAGTCGCCGAGCAGGCAGACGAGCTGCGAGAAGCCCTGGTTGCCGCCGGTGGCGTCGGCGCGCACCGGGCCGGCCAGCGCGCCCTGGCGGCCCTCCCAGACGTCGCCGTCGCGGCCGATGAAGAACTCGTAGGCCACGTCGGGCCAGCCCTTCGACGGGTCGTTGCTGGTGTGCCAGAAGTAGGTGGTGCGGATGAGCGACCGCGCGCTCGGATAGTTGTTCGGCGAGGCCGTGTGGTGCACGAGCAGGTACTTCGGGGTCTCGGCGACGATCGGCCCCTTCGGCGGCAGGTCGGCACCCCATGCGTCACGCGGGTAGATGCTCAGCCCCGGCAACACCTCGACGGCGGGCACCGCAGGGCCGGCAGCGTCGACGTCGGTGAGGTCGCGGCCGACGAGCGCACCCGCCACCGCGAGGGCCGACGCGGCGAGCCCGGCATTGATGAGCACTTCGCGTCTCGTCGGCTGGGAGTCGCACACGTCCGCCACCTTATGATGCGGGCGACCGGGGAGCCCACGTCACGGCACCCCGCCGACTCGAGGAGTGCAGATGAGCAGACTGTGTGAAGGCCGCGTGGCCATCGTGACCGGAGCCGGCCGTGGCATCGGCCGCGAACACGCCCTGAGCCTGGCGTACCACGGCGCGAAGGTCGTGGTGAACGACCTCGGTGGCAACACCGACGGCACGGGCGCCGACGCCTCGCCCGCGCAGCAGGTGGTCGACGAGATCAAGGCCATGGGCGGCGAGGCCGTTGCCAACGGCGACAGCGTGTCGTCGTGGGAAGGCGCGCAGCGCCTCATCAACACAGCGATCGAGACGTTCGGCGACCTGCACGTCGTGGTCAACAACGCCGGCATCCTGCGCGACCGCGTGCTGGTGAACATGACCGAGGAGGAGTGGGACGCGGTCATCAACGTGCACCTCAAGGGCACGTTCGCACCCAGCCGTTGGGCCGCCGCCTACTGGCGCGAGCAGAGCAAGGCCGGCAAGCCGGTGTCGGGTCGCATCATCAACACCACCTCGGTGAGCGGCATCTACGGCAACCCGGGCCAGACCAACTACGGCGCGGCGAAGGCCGGCATCGCCTCGTTCACCAACATCGCCGCGCTCGAGCTGGCCCGCTACGGCGTCACCGTCAACGCGGTCGGCCCGGTGGCCCTCACCCGCATGACCGAGGGCCTCGGCCCGGCGCCCGAGACCGACGAGGAGCGCGAGGCCCGTTCGCCGCGCTGGATCGCCCCCATCGTCACCTGGCTCGCCTCCGAGCAGTCGGCCGACGTCACCGGCCGCGTGTTCGAGGCCAGCGGCCAGGTGCTCGCGGTGGCCGAGGGTTGGGTGCGCGGTCCGCGCACGCAGCCGATCGACGATCCCACCCAGCTCGGCCCGGTCGTCGCCGACCTGCTGTCGCAGGCCCGCCCCAACAGCGGCATGAACGGCGATCCCGGTGGCTGGCCGCAGACCACCCTGAAGAAGTGAGGACCCACTGATGGCACTCGATCCCAACTCCGTCGGTTCCGTCGGCGACGTGCGCACGATGCGCTGGACGTCGAAGGACGCACTCCTCTATGCCGTCGGCATCGGCGCCGGTCAGGCCGACCTGCCGTTCTCGACCGAGAACACCAAGGACGTCCAGCAGGTCGTCTACCCCACGTTCGCCGTGGTCGCGGGTGCGGGCACGCAGTCGCCCGGCGCCAGCGCGATGAGCAAGATCGGCTCGTTCAACTTCGCGTTGCTCGTGCACGGCTCGCAGGCCATCACGCTGCACCGCCCCATCCCGGTGGAGGCGGAGGCCACGGTGCAGGACAAGGTCGTCGCGATGTACGACAAGACCAAGGCCGCCGTCGTGGTGATGGAGAACGAGGTCAAGCTCGCCAGCGGCGAGCCGCTGTGGACCACCCGCTCCTCGGTGTTCATCCGCGGTGAGGGTGGCTGGGGTGGCGACCGCGGCCCGTCCGGCCCGCAGAACGAGCCCCCGGCCGACACGGCGCCCGATCACGAGGTCACCCTGCAGACCAGCCCCGACCAGGCGTTCGTGTACCGCCTGTCGGGCGACCGCAACCCGCTGCACACCGACCCGTCGTTCGCCGCCATCGGCGGCTTCGACCGGCCCATCCTGCACGGCCTGTGCACGTACGGCTTCACCGGCCGTGCGCTCCTGGCCGAGATGTGCGGCAACGACGTGACGAAGTTCCACCACGTCGAGGGTCGCTTCTCGTCGCCGGTCATGCCGGGCGACGCCCTCACCGTGCGCATGTGGCGCACCGGTGACGGCGAAGCGGTGTTCACCACGTCGGTCGGCGACCGTGTGGTGATCGATCAGGGGCTGGTGCGCTTCGGCTGACGCCGATCCACCACACGCTCGTCGAACTGCAGCGCGGCCCGTACGGCGGCGGTCAGTCGACGGGGTCGGGGTACGTCACCACGACCACGTCGATGCCGCTGACGTACGGGTCGTGCTCGCGTACGGCGTGGCGCGTCTTGTCGGCGATCGACGACAGCTTCGCCGCGGTGGCCTGACCGGCCGGCACCTGCACGGTGGCGTGGATGCGGTTCGGTTCGCGACGCACGTCGACGATGACGGGCAGATGGGCGAGGTGCTGGCGGATGGCGGCGGCGAACCCGGCCTCCACCCGACGGGTGGCGACGGCGTTGGCGACGGCGACGCTGGGCAGGTCGTCGGCGACGTCGGACGGGTCGACCTCCACGATGGGCACGCGGTGCAGGGTGGCGCACACCGAGCCCATCTCGGCCAGCGTGTGCGTGGCGTTGGGCTCGCGGGTGACGATGGCGAGGTCGATGTGCTGCTCCATCGGGCACTCGTGATGGTCGCCGACGCCCTTGCAGGGGCCGCCCTTGTCGTCCTGGCAACTGATGATCTCGTGCCCGTCGGCCACCAGATCGGACTGGATGGCGGTGGCGTTCCCGGGGGTGGACTCGATGAGGAGCAGCTTCATGTCGCTCATCCCACCGCCTCGGCGCGCGCCGAACCAGGGACCAAGGTCACGAGGGAGGAGGGCGACCCCGGGCGGAACGTCAGCCGCGCAGGTGGGCGACCACGTCGGCGAGCGGCACGTCGGTGCGCTCGCCGGTGCGCCGGTCCTTCACCTCGACCACGCCGTCGGCGAGACCGCGGCCCACGACCACCACGGTGGGCACCCCCACCAGCTCGGCGTCGTTGAACTTCACGCCGGGCGACACGCCCACGCGGTCGTCGAGCAGCACGCGCAGACCGGCGGCCTCGCACTCGGCGGCCAACGCCTCGGCGGCGGGCAGCTGCGGGTCGGTGGGCTTGCCGGTGGCGACGATGTGCACGTCGGCGGGCGCCACCTCGCGGGGCCACACGAGGCCCTTGTCGTCGCAGTTGAGCTCGGCGATGGCGGCCACGGCGCGTGAGACGCCGATGCCGTACGAGCCCATGGTGACCACCCGGGTCTTGCCGTTCTCGTCGAGCACGGTGAGGCCGAGCGCCTCCGCGTACTTGCGGCCGAGCTGGAAGATGTGACCGATCTCGATGCCACGGGCGATCTCGAGCGCGTTGCCGCACTTCGGGCAGGGGTCGCCGCCGTGCACCTCGGCGGCCTCGATGGTGCCGTCGGCCACGAAGTCGCGACCGGCGACGAGGTGCATGACGTGCTTGCCGGGCTGGTCGGCGCCGGTGATCCAGGCCGTGCCGTCGACGATGCGCGGGTCGACCAGGTAGCGGATGCCGGCGGGCTTGTCCTCGCCGAGCGCACCGGGGCCGATGTAGCCCTTGGCGAGATGCGGGTTCTTGGCGAAGTCGTCCTCGCTGAACGGCTCGATCTCGGCGGGCGAGACCTGCGCTTCGAGGCGCTTCATGTCGACCTCGCGATCGCCGGGCACGCCGATGGCCAGCGGGGTGACCGTGCCGTCCGGGTACCGCAGCTTGACCACCAGGTTCTTCAGCGTGTCGGCGGCGGTCCAGTCGCGGTCGGCGCGGCGCAGTTCCTCGCGCTGGTTGAACAGGTCGACGAGGGTCTGGATGGTGGGCGTGTCGGGCGTGTCCATCACCTGTGCGGCGGGCGACGCGTCGAACGGCAGGGGAGCGGGCGGCGCGACCTGGACGGCCTCGGTGTTGGCGGCGTAGTCGCACGCCGAGCAGCGCACGTAGGTGTCCTCGCCGACGCTCATCGGCGCGAGGAACTCCTCGCTCTTCGAGCCGCCCATCGCGCCGCTCATCGCAGAGACGATGACGTAGGGCATGCCGAGGCGGTCGAACGTGCGCTGGTAGGCCACGCGGTGCTTGGCGTAGCTGGCGTCGAGGCCGGCGTCGTCGATGTCGAACGAGTAGCTGTCCTTCATCGTGAACTCGCGGCCGCGGAGCAGGCCGGCGCGCGGGCGGGCCTCGTCGCGGAACTTGTTCTGGATCTGGTAGATCACCAGCGGCAGGTCCTTGTAGCTGCTGTACAGGTCCTTCACCAGCAGGGTGAACATCTCCTCGTGGGTGGGCGCGAGCAGCATGTCGGCGCCGCGGCGGTCCTGGAGCCGGAACAGGTTGTCGCCGTAGTCGGTCCAGCGGCCGGTGGCCTCGTAGGGCTCGCGGGGCAGCAGGGCCGGGAAGTGCACCTCCTGGAAGCCTTCGCGGTCCATCTCCTCACGGATGACACGCTCGACGTTGCGGAACACGATCCACCCGAGCGGCAGCCAGGTGAACCCGCCGGGGGCGGCGCGGCGGATGTAGCCCGCCCGCACCAGCAGGCGGTGGCTCGCCACTTCGGCATCGGCGGGGTCCTCGCGCAGGGTGCGGAGGAACAACGTCGACATTCGGAGCACGGGACACCTTCTCACGGGGGTTGGTTGGCTGGGTCGGGCGCGCCGAGGGGTGCGCCGCGGCCGAACACTACCGGTCGTCCGCTATGCTTGAGCCGTCTTTGAAGTTCTCGGAACTGAAGGCGTGGGCCCCTCGGGTCCACGCCTTCTTGTCTGAAAGGCCGCGAACACGGCCGCGAACACGCCAGCGATGAGGAGGTGATCATGAGCGACAACAGCACGATGCAACGCGTCCGAGCCCTGGTCACGCCCATCATCGCCGACCTCAAGCTCGATCTCTACGACCTCGAGTTCCGCGGCGGCACGCTGCGGGTCACCATCGACACCCTGCCCGGCAGCGAGGGTGGCGTGAACCTCGAGTCCATCGCACTGGCCACCCGCCTCATCTCCCGCGAGCTCGACCACGAGGACCCCGTCCCCGGTCACTACACGCTCGAGGTCACCAGCCCCGGCCTGGAGCGCACGCTGCGCCTGCCGGCGCACTTCCAGCGCGAGATCGGCAAGACCGTCGCCATCCGGTTGCGCGACACCACCAGCGACGCCCGCCGTGTGCAGGGCATCCTGGTCGCCGCCACCGAGACCGAGGCCACCATCCGCGCCGAGGAGCCTGCCGCCGACGGCACGTTCCCCGAGCGCGTCGTGGCCTACCACCAGATCGACCGTGCGAAGACGGTGTTCGTCTGGGGCCCGCAGCCCAAGCCGAGCGCCGCTCCCAAGAAGAAGCCCGTGGCAAAGAAGGAACCCTCAGCATGAGCAACCTCGACATGTCCGAAGCCATCAAGATGCTGGCGAACGAGAAGAACATCTCGGTCGACGCACTCCTGCAGGTGCTGGCCGATGCGTTGGTCCTCGCCTACAAGCGCCGTCCCGGTGCCGCCCAGGAGGTCGAGGTGTCGGTCGACCCGCAGACGATGGAGTTCGCCTTCACCGCCTACGACGTCGACGACGACGGCAACTGGGTGAACCCCCGCGACGACACGCCTCGTCGCGAGGAGATGGGCCGCATCGCCGCGCAGACCTTCCGCCAGGTGATGAGCCAGAAGATCCGCGAGGCCGAGCGCGACCGCAAGTTCGAGGAGTACGCGAACCGCGAGGGCGACATCGTCACCGGCATCATCCAGCAGGCCGACGACCGCTACACGTTGCTCGACCTCGGTCGCGTCGAGAGCCTGCTGCCGAAGGCCGAGCAGGTGCCGTTCGAGCGTCCCGTGCCGGGCGACCGCGTCAAGGCGTACATCGTCGAGGTGCGCAAGACCGCCAAGGGCCCGCAGATCGTGGTCAGCCGCACCCACCCGGGTCTCATCAAGCGACTGTTCGAGCTCGAGGTGCCCGAGATCGCCGACGGCATCGTCGAGATCAAGGCCTGCGCCCGCGAGCCAGGTCACCGCACCAAGATCGCCGTCTGGAGCAACGACCACAACGTCGACCCGGTCGGCGCCTGCGTCGGTGCTCGCGGTGGCCGCGTGCGCATGGTGGTCAACGAGCTCCGCGGCGAGAAGATCGACATCGTGCCGTTCAGCGAGGACCTGGCCGACTTCGTCGCCAAGGCGCTCTCGCCGGCCAAGGTGAAGGAGGTCATCATCAGTGACGACCTCACCCAGGCCGACGTCATCGTGCCCGACCACCAGCTCAGCCTCGCCATCGGCAAGGAGGGCCAGAACGCCCGCCTCGCGGCCCGCCTCACCGGCGTGCGCATCGACATCCGTGGCGAGACCCAGCCGGTCGACGGCCTCGACGACGAGGGCGACTACGAAGAGGGCGAGTGGGTCCAGAACGCCGACACCGGTGCGATGGAGTGGCACGCGGCCGACGGCACCGTGCTCACCCAGGAGCAGTGGAACGAACAGGCGCAGCAGGCTGCTGCCGCCGAGGTCGAGACCGACGAGCCGGTGGCCGAGGCCGCCGACGAGCCGGCCGAGACCGCAGACGAGCCGGAGGCCGAGGCCGCCGGGACGGAAGAAGGTGGTGACGACGCCTGAGTCCACCGCAGCGCCGCTGCGCACCTGCGTGGGTTGCCGTCAGAAGCAACCGCAACACGTGATGGTGCGGTGCGTGCTCGGCCCCGACGGCCCCGCCGTCAGCCGAACCGCACCGGGCCGAGGTGCCTGGCTGTGCTCACCGGACTGCCTGCACACCGCGATCCGCCGCAAGGCGTTCGACCGTGCATGGCGGCGGGCAGTGCCCGCCACTGCGTTCGAAGGGTTCCACGATGCGTTGCAGAACGCATTCGGACCCGTTATCACCAACATGGAAGAATGGTCGACTGCCGGGTCCCCCGGTGAGCCGGCGCCAACGAAAGGCTGACAAGGGTTTGGCGAAGAATCTCAGGGTGCACGAGCTCGCCAAGGAGCTCGGGATGACGAATGCAGAGATGATGACGCTCTGCGACGTGATGGGTGTGGGTGTGAAGAGTCACTCCTCGACGCTCATCGAGGCGCAGGCCGATCGTCTCCGTCGTCGCGCCGAGCGTGAGGGTCTCACGCGCCCCGAACAGCCCGAAGAGCCCAAGCCCGTGAAGAAGTCGGCCGCCAAGAAGACGGCCGCGGCGAAGGCCGAGCCGGCTGCCGAGGGCGACGCCCCGAAGCCGGCGAAGAAGGCTGCTGCCAAGAAGGCTGCCGCCCCGAAGGCCACCGAGGCGCCGGCCGAGGCGCCCGCCGAACCGGCCGCACCCGCCGCCGAGGCCCCGGCCCCGGTCGAGGCCGCGCCGGCCCCGGCACCTGCACCCGCTCCGGAAGCCCCCGCCCCCGTGGTCGAGGCCCCGGCGCCCGCCCCCGTGGTCGAGGCCCCGGCGGCGCCCGCCGCCGAGCCCGAGGCCCCCGCCGAGCCCGCCGCGCCGGCCGAGCCCGCCCCTGCCCGCATCGTGAGCAGCCGTCCGGCGCCCACGGCACCGCGTCCGCCGGCCGGCCCGCCGCCCGCCGCACGCCCCACGCCCCCCGGCATGCCGCCCACTCGTCCTGCCGGCGCACCGCCCGCGGCGGCCGCGCCCGGTGCCGGTGCACCTGCGGCGCCGCGCCCTGCCGGCCCGCCGCCCGCTGCGCCCGGTCGCCCCACGTCGGCGTCCGGTCGTCCCATCCCGCCGCCGCCCCCCGGTCGTCCGCTGTCGGCGTCCGGCAAGCCCATCCCGCCGCCGCCCGGTGGCGCCCGCCCGCAGGGCCCCGGCGCCCGTCCCGGCGCGCCCGGTGCGCGTCCCGGCGGCTACAGCGCTCGTCCCGGCGGTCCCGGTGGCCCACGTCCCGGTGGTCCCGGCGGCCCTCGCCCCGGTGGCTTCGGTGGCCCGCGTCCCGGTGGCGGCTTCGGTGGTCCTCGCCCCGGTGGCGGTGCCGGTCCCGGCGCCGGTGGCCCCGGTGGTGGCCCGCGTCCCGGTGGCGGTGGTGGCGGTCCTCGCCCCAACGGCCAGCGCCGTGCGCCCCGCAAGAAGAGCCGTGCTCGTCGGCGTCGCGACTTCGACGAGTTGCAGCCCAACTACAACTCGTCGTACACGCCCAACAGCGCGCCGGTGCCCGAGGGCACCATCATCGTCGAGCGTGGCGTGTCGGCCCAGGAGTTCGCTCCGAAGCTGAACCGCACCGCGGCCGACGTCATCCGCTTCCTGCTCCAGAACGGCGAGATGGTCACCGCGACCATGACGCTCACCGACGAGCAGATGGAGCTCTTCGCGCTCGAGGTGGGCGCCGACCTGCTGCTGGTGGAAGCCGGCCAGCAGGAGGAGATGGAGCTCCAGGCGCTGTTCGACGACAGCGACGACGACGACGAGACGCTGCAGGAGTGGCGTCCGCCGGTCATCACCGTCATGGGTCACGTCGACCACGGCAAGACCACACTGCTCGACAAGATCCGCAACGCGAACGTCGTGTCGGGCGAGGCCGGTGGCATCACCCAGCACATCGGTGCGTACCAGGTGGAGAAGGACGGTCGGAAGATCACGTTCCTCGACACCCCGGGCCACGCCGCGTTCACCAAGATGCGTGCCCGTGGTGCGCAGGTCACCGACATCGTGGTGCTCATGGTGGCGGCCGACGACGGTGTGATGCCGCAGACCATCGAGGCCATCAACCACGCGAAGGCCGCCGAAGTGCCCATCGTGGTGGCGCTCAACAAGATCGACAAGGAGAACGCCGACCCGCAGCGCGTGTACGCGCAGCTCGCCGAGCACGAACTGGTGCCCGAGAGCTGGGGTGGCGACACCATCGTCGTCGAGATGGCCGCGCAGCAGAACATCGGTGTCGACGAGATGCTCGAGCAGCTCCTCGTGGTGGCCGAGCTCGAAGAGCTCACCGCCAACCCGAGCGGCCGCGCCAAGGGCGTCGTGCTCGAAGCGAACCTCGACGTCGGTCGTGGCCCGGTGGCCACCATCCTCGTCGACAAGGGCGAGCTGAAGGTCGGCGATCCCATCGTGGCCGGTGCCGCGTGGGGCCGCGTCCGCGCCATGATCGACGACAAGGGCCAGCAGGTGAAGACCGCCGGCCCGAGCACCCCGGTGCAGGTCCTCGGTCTGCAGAGCGTGCCGAACGCCGGCGACGAGTTCCGTTCCTCCGACACGGAGAAGACGGCCAAGACCGTCGCCGAGGCCCGCGAGCAGCGTCAGCGCCTGAAGAACCAGCGCGGCGACGCACGCGTCCAGCGTGGCGTGAAGCTCGAGGACATCTTCAGCCAGATCCAGTCCGGCGAAGTGGCCACCCTCAACCTGGTCATCAAGGCCGACGTGCAGGGCTCGCTCGAAGCCGTCACCGAGAGCCTCCGTCGCCTCGAGCGCGACGAGGTCAAGCTGGCGTTCGTGCACCGCGGTGTCGGTGGCATCACCGAGAACGACATCAGCCTCGCCGCGGCCACCAACGCCACGCTCATCGGCTTCAACGTGCGTCCCGACCGCAAGGCCCGCGACCTCGCCGACTCCGAGGGTGTGGAGATCCGTACGTACGAGATCATCTACAAGCTGCTGGAGGACATCGAGCGCGCCATGGTCGGCATGCTCGCTCCCGAGTTCGAGGAAGTGGTCACCGGCGAAGCCGAGGTGCGCGAGATCTTCCGTGTGCCCCGCATCGGCGCCATCGCCGGTTGCTACGTGCGCACGGGTGTCATCACGCGTGGTTCGAAGGTGCGCTTCCTCCGCGACGGCTCCATCATCTGGAAGGGCTCCATCCAGTCGCTCAAGCGCTTCAAGGAAGACGCTCGCGAAGTGCGCGAGGGCTTCGAGTGCGGCATCGGCCTCAGCGACTTCCAGGACCTGAAGCCGGGCGACCTCATCGAGACCTACGAAGAGCGCGAAATCGCACGAGTCTGAGCCTGTCCCCTCGCGGATAGGGTCGCGTCATGGCCGATCTCGAGTTCTTCTTCGATGCCGTGTGCCCCTGGGCATGGGTCACCTCGCGGTGGGTGAAGGAGGTCGAGCAGCAGCGCGACTACACGGTCGAGTGGCGGTTCATCTCGTTGAAGATGATCAACGAGCACCGCACCGAGGAGTGGTACACGCCCAACTACCGCGCCGCGCACATGGCCGGTCTCTACGTGCACCGCGTGGCCGACCACGCCCGATTGCACGGCGAGCCCTCGGCCATCGACTCGCTGTACACCGCGGTGGGCACGGCGTTCCACCCCGGTCAGCGCCGGCCCGAGATCAACGACGACCCGGTCGCGTTCATGCGCGAGATGCTCGACACGGCAGGCCTTCCCACCGAGTGGGCTGCCGAAGCGTTGAACGACGAGCACGACGCCTACGTGAAGGCCGACACCGACCTCGCGTTCGAACGCACCGGCAAGGACGTCGGTACGCCCATCATCACGTTCCATCCCGGTGCGGCCAACGAAGCGAGCTTCTTCGGGCCGGTCATCTCGGTGGTCCCTCGCGGCGCCGAGGCGCTGCGCCTGTGGGACGCCGTCGAGGTGATCGCCACCACCACCGGCATGGCCGAGCTGAAGCGCTCCAACCGCGACGCGCTGCAGTTCGACTGATCGTCTCCAGCCCAGAAAGGACGTGGTCCCCATGACCAAGCCCCGCCGCACGGCCGCCCCCTCCACCCACCGCTATCCCCGCACCGCGCGACTCAACGAGTCGCTGCGCGAGGTGATCGCCGAGGAGCTCATCCGCATCGACGACGAGCGGCTCTCGCTCATCGCCATCACCGCCATCGACGTCGACCCCGAGATGAACCGCGCCATCGTGTTCTACGACTCGCTCGTCGGTGAGGACGGCGACGACGAGATCGGCACCGCGCTGGCCGAGCACCGCGTGCGCATCCAGGGCGCGGTGGGCCGCCAGGTGCGGGCGAAGAAGACGCCCATCCTGAGCTTCAAGCCCGACGACGCCATCCGCGCCGCCGAGCGCATCGAGCGCGTGCTGCGCGACAAGGACACGCTGCCCGAGCGGCCGGCCGATCCCGAGCTCGCCGACACCGATGGCCCGGCGTAGGCCGCCCACGGTCCACGGCCTCGCCGTGGTCGACAAACCTGCCGGTGTCACCAGCCACGACGTGGTGGGCATGCTCCGCCGTCGCCTGTCGGAGCGGCGCGTCGGCCATGCCGGCACGCTCGACCCCGACGCCACCGGCGTGCTGCTGGTCGGTGTCGGCAACTGCACGCGTCTGCTGCGGTTCCTCACCGACCTCGGCAAGACCTATCGCGGCCAGGTGCGCTTCGGCAGCACCACCGACTCGCTCGACTCGACCGGCGTGGTCACGGGCACGTTCGACATGTCGGGTCTCACCGAGGCGCAGGTGCGCGCGGCGGTGGCCGAGCACCTCACCGGTGCCATCCGCCAGATCCCGCCGATGGTGAGCGCGGTGAAGGTCGACGGCAAGCGCCTGCACGAGCTGGCCCGCGAGGGCGTGGAGATCGAGCGCGAGCCCCGTCCGGTGAGCATCTACCGCTTCGACGTCGAGCCGACGGCCGACCCGCTGGTGTACGACATCGAGGTGCACTGCTCGAAGGGCACCTACATCCGCACGCTCGCCGACGACCTCGGCCGGCTCTGCGGTGGCGGTGCCCACCTGCACGGCCTGCGCCGCATCGCGGTGGGTGGGTTCACGGTCGACCAGGCGGCCTCGCCCGACACGGTCGAGCTGCTCACCCTGCCGCAGGCGATGCGCGACTACCCGCAGGTGTCGGTCGACGCCGCCACCGCGACGCTGGTTGGCAACGGCCGAGTGCTCGAACGGGCCGCGAACGGGTTCGAGGGTGAAGGGCCGTGGGCAGTGATCGGCCCCGACGGCGACCTGCTCGCGATGTACGAGGCCCACGGCGCGCAGGCGAAGCCGGCCGTGGTGATCCCGCGCTGACCACCGGTTCGCCCACCGCCAGCGGGTAGCGTCGGGGGCCGTGCGAGTGGTGACCGATCTCAACGAGGCCCCGTTCCCCGGCGAGCGCGCCGTGGTCACCATCGGCGCGTACGACGGCGTGCATCTCGGCCACCAGGCGGTCATCGCCGAGGTGCGTCGGCGTGCGGCCGCCACCGGTGCGCGTTCGGTGGTCATCACGTTCGACCGGCACCCCGCGTCGGTGGTGCGACCTGAGAGCGCGCCGAAGCTGCTCACCGACCTCGACCAGAAGCTCGAACTGCTCGCGCTCACCGGCGTCGATGCCACCGTCGTCATCCGCTTCGACCAGGAGCAGGCGAAGGAGGAGCCGCTGGCGTTCGCCCAGCGCGTCCTCGTCGACTGCCTCGCCACCCAGGCCATCGTCGTCGGCGACGACTTCCACTTCGGTCGCGGCCGGGGCGGCAACGTGGCCACGCTGCGCGAGTTCGGTGCCTCCCACGATTTCGAGGTGCACCCCCTCACGCTCGTCGCACGCACCGACGGCCCCGACGAACCGGTCAGCTCCACGGCCATCCGCCGTGCGATGGCGGGCGGGCAGGTCGAGCTGGCCGCCGCGATGCTCGGTCACGTGTTCGAGGCCCGCGGCAAGGTGGTGCAGGGCGACCAGCGCGGCCGTCTGCTCGGGTTCCCCACGGCCAACGTTGAGGTCCCCAACGTCACCTGCCTGCCGGCCGACGGCGTGTACGCCGGGTGGTACCTGCGGCCCGATGGCTCACGGCATGCGTGCGCCATCAACCTCGGCCGTCGCCCCACGTTCTACGAGCACGCCGACTCGTCGTTGCTCGAGGCGCACCTGCTCGACTTCTCGGGCGACCTCTACGGCGAGCACGCACGCGTGCAGTTCACGTACTTCCTGCGCAGCGAGCGCAAGTTCGACGGCATCGACGCCCTCATCGGGCAGCTGAAGAACGACATCGACCACGCCCGCACTGTCCTCGCCTGACCAACCGCCCGGCGGTTCATCGGTGGCGTGATTCGGACCCACGGGTCCGAGATGCGCCAGAGATGGCGTGAACGCCACCCGTGGGTCCGGGATGTGTCACCGGCGCGGCGCCCGGCGAGAGGTCAGGACGGCCAGACGACCTGGCCGGCGTCGTCGTAGATGCGGTCGAGCACGCCGGCGTCGACCATCGTCGAGATGTCGGGGGCGATCCCGTCGAACAGGCCGATGGCGGCGTACTCGGTGACCTCGGCGGTGAGCAGGTCGACCAGCGGCAGACCGGCCGGCTGCTCGGCGGACGCGCCGTCGGCCACGAGCTGGCTCTCCACCTCCCAGCGAGCGGTCTCACCCTCGGGCGACAGGAACAGCGCGTTGCCGTTGGCGTTGATGGCCTCGACCGCGATGGCCGACGCGGCGGCCGGGTCGGCGATGGCGTCGGCGAGGCCCTTCATCGTGGCGCGCATGAAGTCGTCGGCCGCGGTGGGGAACTCGGAGAGGAACGTGCTGTTCGTGTAGATGATGCCGAAGCTGCCCGGGATGTCGTCGTCGCTCGGGTCGAACATCTGGAACGGGATGCCGGCGGCCTCGAGCTGCTTGGGCTCGTTGCTCTTGTAGCCGGGGAAGCCGACGATGTCGGGCACTTCGATGTGCACCTTCGGGTCGAACCCCTCGAGCAGCACGGTCTCGTAGTCGGTGCCCTCGACCAGGCCGGCCTTGGCGAGCATCGCCTTCACTGACGGCGTGATGGC
Source organism: Actinomycetota bacterium (assembly GCA_039796575.1). Classification (GTDB taxonomy): domain Bacteria; phylum Actinomycetota; class Acidimicrobiia; order Acidimicrobiales; family Ilumatobacteraceae; genus UBA668. The sequence goes on along the minus strand of JBDKJP010000046.1, from coordinate 28,926 downwards.
GCCCTTGACGCCGATCTTGGTGCCGCGCAGCGCCTCGAGGTCGGCGACCTCGCCGTCCTTGGTGATGAGGGCGTCGATGCCGGTGCGGCCGTCGACGGCCAGGGCCACGAAGCCGGCGTCGTTGGCGTCGGCGAAGTCGACCATCTCGCTGAACGAGCCACCCGACGAGAACTGCGCCTCGTTCGCGGCGATGAGCGGGTAGTTGTCGACGGAGAAGCTCGGCGTGAGCTGCACGTCGAGGCACAGGTCGTCGTAGTAGCCCTTGCTCTCGGCCACGAGCACCTCGACGATGGACGCCGACGCCGAGAAGTCGAAGCTCGACAGGTACACGATGGGGCCGGCGGCCTTGTTGGCCTCGCAGCGATCGGCGGGGAACGCCTCGCCCGCGACCACCTCGGAGACCGTCGCCGTGGTGTCGGCGGTGCTGGTGTCGGGACCTGCCGTGGTGCCGTCGGTGCCGGCGTCGTCGCTGCACGCAGCGAACACGAGCGCGGCAGCGGCGAGGAGGATGGCGCTGCGTCGGGGAGACATAGGAACGAGCCTACCGATCGTGGTGGATCGCGTCGAAGAGCGCGAGCACGTTGGCCGAACCGACACCCACGCGGTGGCCGGTGCGCGAGATGAAGCCGAGCTGCACACCGGTGGCCGGGTCGTCGGCGGCGAAGAACTGCTCGTGACCGTCGGCGTCGACCACCACGTCGGTCAACAGTGGCGCACCGGCCTCCGCGAGGCAGGCCCGTGCGTAGCCCGCGTTGAGCACCTCGAGAGCGACGTGCTGCACGCCGCCACCGTGCTCGGCCACGTACTGCGCCACCGCGGGCGACGCCTCGGGGCTGACGAGCACGAACGTGACGCCACCGGCGGCGATGGCGGCCATGCCGGCATGCGGCTCGGCGAGCGGCACCTCGTGGAAGCCGAACCGGCCGACCAGCGACGCCGTGGCCTCGGCCAGATCGGGCACCGCGACCACGACGTGGTCGACGCGGCTGGCCACGGTGTCGAGGCCCGACGACCCGGCGCCGGCCGCCTGCTTGTCGGGGGCGGGGTCGGGGCGGTGGCCGGCCACCTCGATGCGGTGCGTCTCGGTGAGCAGCACGCGGAACAGTTGCTCGGCGAAGTCGGCGTCGACGCCCGCCTCGATGGCCTGCTGACGCCGCGAGGTCACCACGTCGCGCACGCGGTTCGGCTGGATGACCGGCGTGTCGGAGTGCTGCTTCACGGCGGCCACCTCGCGGCACACGGCGAGCCGCTCGGCCACGATGGCGATGAGCGCGGCGTCGAGCTGGTCGATGCGGGCGCGCAGGCCCGACAGGTCGGGTGCGGCGGGGGTGGGCGCGGCGGGCTCGGTCATCGTCGTGCACGGTATCCGCTGGAGCGGCCCGGATTCAGGTGCGAAGCGTCGGGCCCGGCCGGTTCACGTGCGCGCAGTGCGCTGCGAGACGTGCCAGTGCAGCACCACCCGCTGCAGCAGCGAGATCAACACGAGCAGCACCGTGCCGAGCAACGCCATCGCGAAGATGGCGGCCCACAGCGTGTCGCCCTCGTTCAACGCGGCGGCGCGGCGGCCGATGGCGCCGAGGCCGGCGTTGGCGAAGTTGCCGCCCTCCACCAGGTAGGCGGCGATGAGCGCGAGGCCGACGTTGTAGCGGGCGGCGGTGAACAGCGACGGCAGCGCGCTCGGGAGCCGCAGCCGCCACAGCACCTCCCACCGCGACGCGTCGACGGAGGCGAGCAGCTCGCGGGCGGCGGGGTCGGCGCCGCGCATGCCGTCGACGGTGGCGAACGCGAACGCCGGCATGCACACCAGCCCGGTGATGAACAGCACCGGGGGAGTGCCCGACCCGAGCCACAGCACCACCGACGCGATGTACGCGACGAACGGGGTGACCTGCAGCAGCGTGAGCACCGGGCCGGTGGCGTGCTCGACGAACTCCGAGGCGGCCATCAGCGACCCGACCACGAGGGCGACGGCGAGCGCGATGAGCAGGCCACCGACGGCGTGCATCGCCGTGATCCACGCGGCCGACGCGAACGTGCCGGCGTGCTCGACCAGGTGGCGCACGATGCGCGACGGCGCGCGGAGGATGAAGGGCTTCACGTCGAGCACCCGCACCACGAGCTCCCAGAGCAGGAGGAACGAGGCGATGCCCACCACCGGGGCGAGGAAGCGCTTGTTCACGACCGGCCCCCGTGCAGCGCGTGACGAACCTCGGCGCACAGTGCCACGAACCGGGCGTCGTCCTCGACGTCGGCCGGGCGGGGCCGGGGCAGGTCGACGGCGATGTCGGCCACGATGCGGCCCGGACGGCTGCTGCTGACCAGCACCCGGTCGCTCAGCGCCACGGCCTCGGAGATGCTGTGCGTGATGAACAGCACGGTGGCGCCGCGGCCCTCCACCAGACGGGCGAGCAGCAGCCGCATCTCGGCGCGGGTGATCTCGTCGAGTGCGGCGAACGGTTCGTCCATCACCACGAGCGGGGCGTGCAACGCCAGGGCCCGCACGAGTGCCACACGCTGCTGCATGCCGCCCGACAACTCGTGCGGGTGCGCGTCGAGGAAGTCGCCGAGGCCCACCTCGCGCAGCAGTTCGGTGGGGTCGGCGGCGTCGCTGGGGTTGGCCGCAGTGTGCACGTCGAGGAGCAGCCGGGCGTTGGCCTCGACGGTGCGCCACGGCAGCAGGCCGGGTTGCTGGGGCACCATGGCCACCCGCTTCTGACGGCGGGCCTCGGCGGGGGAACCGCCGCTCAGCTCGACCACGCCCGACGTGGCGGGCTCGAGCCCGGCGACGATGCGCATCAGCGTGGTCTTGCCGCACCCCGACGGCCCGATGATGCTGACGAAGCTGCCCTCGGCGATGTCGAGCGACATCGGGCTGAGCACCTCGAGGTCGCCGTACACCTTGGTGAGGTCGCGTACGACGATCCGGCTCATCGCAGGGGAGTGTACGAGGCACCGGGTCGTCGGACGGCACGCCGGATGGTTTCGGCGCTGCTGCCCGCTAGTCTTTCCGACGTCCGACGGGGCTCCACCTCCGTCCGATGCATGCGGCACCTCGCCGGATGCGACCTCCGTCTGAAAGGGAAGGCAATGGCCCTCGCTCCGAAGCAAGAGACCATCGACGCGCACAAGCTGAGCGCAACCGACACGGGCTCGCCCGAGGTGCAGATCGCGCTGCTCACCGCACGCATCAACCACCTCACCGAGCACTTCAAGACCCACGCCAAGGACCACCACAGCCGTCGTGGCCTGCTGAAGCTCGTCGGTCGCCGTCGTCGCATGCTCGACTACGTGAAGAACATCGACGTCGAGCGCTACCGCGCCATCGTCGCCGCCAACGGCCTGCGCCGCTGAGCACCCCGAACTCGTGAGGGGCCGGTCCTTCGGGGCCGGCCCCTTGCCGCGTCCCCGGACGGATCCCCTGGTAGTCTTTCCAGGACAAATCAACCGAGCGGAACCTCTGGATCGGTTGTCAGTCGCGAGCACCGAACCCTCCGTGCAGATCCTCCGGGGCCGCCGTTCGGTGTTGACGACTGGGAACCGACCTCCGCTCCAAGTGCCGGGCGTGGATGCGCGCGGCGTGAAAGGAGCTCGTCATGGCAGATGCCATCCGAGTGTCGGTCCCCGTGTCGGGCACCGACAAGACCCTGTCCTTCGAGACCGGGAAGCTGGCCCAGCAGAGCATGGGTGCCGTCGTGGCATCGCTCGGCGGCACCACGGTGCTGGCCACGGCCAACGCCGCCAAGGAAGCCCGCCCCGGTGCGGACTTCTTCCCCCTCACCATCGACGTCGAAGAGCGTGCGTACGCCGCGGGCAAGATCCCGGGCTCGTTCTTCCGTCGTGAAGGCCGTCCCACCGAGGACGCCATCCTCACCTGCCGTCTCACCGACCGCCCGCTCCGCCCGGCGTTCCCCGATGGCTTCCGCAACGAGGTGCAGGTCGTCCTCACCATCATCGGCGCCGACATGGAGAACCCGCACGACGTGCTCTCCATCAACGCCGCGTCCGCCTCGCTCATGCTCAGCGGCATCCCGTTCGACGGCCCCATCGGTGCCGTGCGCGTGGCCTACAGCCAGGCCGGCGAGTGGACCCCGCACCCCAGCTACGACGAGGGCCAGAACAGCACGTTCGAGCTCGTGGTCGCCGGTCGCCAGCTCGACAACGGCGACGTCGCCATCATGATGGTCGAGGCCGGTGGCACCACCAAGAGCTTCGACTACTACGCCGAGGGCGCCCCGAAGGTCGACGAAGCGGCCCTCGCTGCCGGCCTCGAGGCCAGCAAGACCTGGATCAATGAGAGCATCGCCCTCCAGAAGGAGCTCGTCGCCGCCGTCGTGGCCGCGAAGGGCCCCATCGTGCCGATGGAGTACACCGTCAGCGTCGACTACGCCCCCGAGGTGTTCGCCGCCGTCGAGCCCATCGCCACCCCCGAGCTGTCGAAGGCCGTCGCCATCGCCGGCAAGGCCGAGCGCAACGCCGCCACCGACGCCGTGGCCGCCGACGCCGTCGCCAAGCTCTGCGCCGAGGGCGCCGAGTTCGCCGGCCGCGAGCGCGAGGTGAAGGAAGCCGTGCGCAGCCTCACCAAGAAGCTCGTCCGCAAGCGCATCGTCGAAGAGGGCAAGCGCATCGACGGTCGTGGTCCCCGCGACCTGCGTCCGCTCAGCAGCGAGACCGGCGTGCTGCCCACCGCGCACGGCACCGGCCTGTTCCAGCGTGGCGAGACCCAGGTGATGAACGTGCTCACCATGGCCATGCCGCGCATGAACCAGCTGCTCGACACGCTCGGCCCGGAGACCAACAAGTACTTCCTGTTCCACTACAACATGGCCCCGTGGGCCAACGGTGAGACGGGCCGCGTCGGTTCGCCGAAGCGCCGCGAGATCGGTCACGGTGCGCTCGCCGCCCGTGCGCTGCTGCCCGTGCTGCCCGACCGTGAGAAGTTCAACTACACGCTCCGCCTCGTGGCCGAAGTGCTCGCCTCCAACGGCAGCACCTCGATGGCCTCGGTGTGCTCGGGCTCGCTCGCACTCATGGACGCCGGCGTGCCGGTACGTGCGGCCGTGGCCGGCATCGCCATGGGCCTCGTCTACGCCGAGGGCAAGTACACCACCCTCACCGACATCCTCGGTGCCGAGGACGCGTTCGGCGACATGGACTTCAAGGTGGCCGGCACCTCCGACGCCATCACCGCCCTGCAGCTCGACACCAAGATCGACGGCATCCCCGCCGACGTGCTGGCCGCCGCGCTCGACCAGGCGAAGGAAGCCCGCACCCAGATCCTCGACAACATGAACGCCTGCATCGCCGCTCCCCGCGACGAGGTGGCCGCCACCGCGCCGAAGATCATCACCATCACCATCCCGATGGACAAGATCGGTGAGGTCATCGGGCCGAAGGGCAAGGTCATCAACACCATCGTCCAGGAGACCGGCGCCGACATCGCCGTCGACGACGACGGCGCCCAGGGCATCGTCACCATCGGCGCCGTCGAGGCGTGGCGGATGGAAGAGGCCAAGGCCCGCATCCAGGCCATCGTGTCGCCGCCCATGGCCGAGCTCGGCAAGAGCTACCAGGGTCGCGTCGTGAACATCACCAAGTTCGGTGCGTTCGTCAACATCCTCCCTGGCCGCGACGGCCTGGTGCACATCAGCAAGCTCGGCAAGGGCAAGCGCATCAACAACGTGGAGGACGTGCTCACGCTCGGCCAGGAGATCGAAGTGCTCGTCGAGGAGATCGACGAGAAGGGCAAGGTCAGCCTCACCCCCGGTGAGAGCTGGGACCCCGTGATCCCCGAGGGCGCTGCCTCGTCGTCCGACCGCGGCGATCGTGGTGATCGTGGTGACCGCGGTGGCCGCGACCGTGACCGTGGTGGCCGCGACCGCGACCGTGCGCCGCGCGAGAGCGCCCCGCCGGTCGACGGTGCCGTCGCCGTCAGCTTCGACGACGCGTTCGACGCAGAGCTCGCCGGCGAGCTCGGCGACCTCGGCCCCGGTGGCGAGAGCGGCGGCAACGCCGACGATCGTGGCGGCGACCGTGGTGGTCGCGGCGGCGACCGTGGCGGCCGTCGTCGTCACCGCTGATCCGACGTCCGTGACCGAACCGGTCCTCCGTCTCGCATGACCGATCTTCGGATCACCCAACTGAGCTCAGGCCTCACGGTGGCCACCGAACGCGTGCCCGGCACGCTGTCGGTGGCCACCGGTGTCTGGGTGGGCGTCGGCTCGCGCGACGAGCCCGAGGCCCTGAGCGGCGTCAGCCACTTCCTCGAGCACCTGCTGTTCAAGGGCACCGACACCCGCTCCGCACAGGAGCTGTCCCGTGGCGTCGATCGCCGCGGCGGCGACTTCAACGCGTTCACGTCGAAGGAATACACGGCGTACTACTGCCGACTCCCGGCCCGGCACGCCGAGTTCGGCATCGAGCTGCTCGGCGACGTGCTCACCCGGCCCGCGTTGCGCGACGACGACGTGCACGCCGAGCGCCAGGTGATCCTCGAAGAGCTGGCCATGGACGACGACTCACCCGACGACGTCGCGCACCGAACGTTCGCGGCGCGGGTGTTCCCCGGCCATTCGCTCGGACGCGACCCGGGTGGCGACCGTGCACACGTGCAGGCCATCACACCCGACGACGTGCGCGGCTTCTTCCGCACGCACTACCGGGCCGAGAACATGGTGGTCACCGCCGTCGGCCCGCTCGAGCACGACGAGCTGCTCGGTCTGGTGCAGGCCGCCTTCGCCGACGTCGCGCCCGGCGGCACGCGGCCCGTGCGCGAGGCGCCCGGTGGCATCGGCAGCGGCGAGGCCGTGCCCGACGACACCGAGCAGGTGCACATCGTGATGGGCGGCCGTTCGCTCGCCCGGCTCGACCCGCGGCGCGAGGCGCTCGACGTGGTGAACCACGTGCTCGGCGGCGGCCTGTCGAGTCGCCTGTTCGAGGAGATCCGTGAGCGCCGCGGTCTGGCCTACGCCGTGTACTCGGGCGTGTCGGCCTACGCCGATGCGGGCGTGTTCCAGATGTACGCAGGCACGCAGCCCGAGCACGCCGACGAGGTGCAGGGGCTGCTGCGCACCGAGATCGACAAGCTCATCACCGGCGGCATCACCGACGACGAGCTCGACGTGGCCAAGGGCTACCTCACGGGCGCGTTCGAGCTGGGCCTCGAGGACACGGGCGCGCGCATGGCCCGCACCGCGGGGCAGCTCATCACCACCGGCACGGTGCGCGCCATCGACGATCAAGTGGCGCGCTGGGCCGCCGTCGATCACGACGCGGTGCGCGACGTGATCGCCGAGGTGCTCGCGGCCGAACCGATCGTCGTGACGGTCGGCCCCGACTGACCCGCGGGTCGGGCGGTCAGCCGTTGCCCGGCTCGGGCGTCGGCGTGGGCATCGGTTCGGGCATCGGGGTGGCGGCGGGAGCCGGCATCGGCGTACCGCCGAGCGCGGGCGGCCGCGGCAGGTTGCTGGCGGGTGCCGCGGCCGGTGCCTCGGGCTTCGTGCCGAGGATGTCGGTGCCCAGGTCGGCCAGGGCCTTCAGCTCGGCCACCAGTGCGTCGATGGCGGCGGCGTCACCGGGCTCGGTGACGCCGGTGGTGCGCTGGCGGTAGACGATGCGGCCGATGTCGTCGAGGAGGTCGTCGGCCTTGCGCTTGTTCTGCGTCTCGTCGACCTTGTCCTTGGCCTGGTTCGCCAGCTGGGTGGCCTTGTCCTTGGCTTTGTCGAAGAAGCTGCTCATGTGACTGTTCTATCCCATCGGTGTCGGGACGCAACCAGGGGCTACCGTCACAGCATGAGCGCGATCCGAGTGGGTGTGGTGGGTGCCGGCGGCCGAATGGGTGCCACGGTGTGCGATGCGGTGGCCACCGATCCGGCGTTGGCGCTGGTGGCAGCGGTCGATCCGCACGCCGCCGGCCAGCAGGTGCACGGGGTGACCATCGCCGCTGAGCTGCGCGCCCTCGCCGACGCCGACTGCCAGGTGGTGGTCGACTTCACCGTCGCATCGGCGGCCCGGGTCACGCTGCCGTGGCTGGCGATGCACGGCATGCACGCCGTGGTGGGCACCACCGGCTTCACCGACGACGACCTCGCCGCGTTCCGCAGCGAGTTCAGTGGCAGCAACTGCATCGTCGCCGCGAACTTCGCCATCAGTGCCGTGCTGATGATGCGCTTCGCAGAGCTGGCGGCGCCGTTCTTCGACACGGCCGAGATCATCGAACTCCACCACGACCGCAAGATCGACGCCCCGTCGGGCACCGCCGTGGTCACGGCGCAGCGGATGGCGGCGGCCTCGGGCGAGTGGGCGGCCGACCCCACTCAGCACGAGGTGTACGCCGGGGCGCGCGGCGGCGAAGGCCCAGCCGGCATCCGTGTGCACTCGGTGCGGATGCGCGGCATGGTGGCGCACCAGGAAGTGATACTCGGCGCGCAGGGTCAGACCCTGGTGCTGCGCCAGGACAGCTACGACCGGGTGAGCTTCATGCCGGGCGTGGTGCTGGCGTGCAAGCACGTGCACGAGCACCCCGGCCTCACCCTCGGCCTCGACCCCCTCCTCGGCATCTGACCCGAAGGGTCAGGAGAGGGCGGCGATGGCGGCGTCGTAGTCGGGCTCCTGCGCGATCTCGGGCACGAGCTGACTGTGGATGACGGTGCCGTGCTCGTCGAGCACCACGACCGAGCGAGCCATCAGGCCGGCGAGCTTGCCGTCGGCCAGCTTCACGCCGTAGGCGTCGCCGAAGTCGCTGCGGAACGTGCTCGCCGTGACCACGTTGCTGAGGCCCTCGGCACCGCAGAAGCGGCCCATCGCGAACGGCAGGTCGGCGGCCACGCACACCACCACGGTGTTGTCGAGGCTCGACGCGATCTCGTTGAACCGGCGCACGCTCGTGGCGCACGTGGGCGTGTCGATGCTCGGGAAGATGTTGAGCACGACGCGCTTGCCCTCGAGGTCGGCCGGCGTGAGGTCGCTGAGGTCGCCCTTCGCGAGCGTGAACGACGGAGTCGGCGCGCCGACCGCGGGGAGGTCGCCGACGGTGTTGACGGGGTTGCCCCCAAGTGCAGTCTGAGCCATGGGGCCAGTGTCTAGCAGCCTCCGCAGATGCCCGCGTCACCGACCGTTGCGGAAGTTGCGCACGTTCACCAGCACCACGACCACCAGCGACACCAGGATCAGCCACAGCTGGTTGTCGCTCATCCAGGTGGTGATGCGAAGGAGCTCCTCTCGGAACACCCTCGAGAGCCACCACAGCAGGAGGAACCTTGCGACGATGCCCACCGCGAACATCGGCACGAGACGCTTCCACGTCGTGGCCGCCGCGCCGGTGAGCGCCCACACGATGTTGCTGCCCACGAAGAACGGCACCACGATCCACTCGGCCTTCGCGATCTGCTGCTCGAACCTCGCCACTTGTTCCTGCGGCATGCCGAGGAACCGCCAGAACCAGCGCAGTGCCCGATCGCCGTAGACGCGGCCGATCATGTGGCACACCGTTGCGGAGAGAGCCAGCCGCAACCCTGCGACGAGCATCCACTGCCAGACCGGGAGCACGGGGGCCGTGAGGACGATGTTGCGGTTCCGGGCGGAAAGGCCGACGAGCAGGAGCGGGTGGGTCTTCGCCAACGACGTGATGATGCTCGACAACTGTGTGCACACCACCAGGGCCACGAACAGCACGATCCAGATCGGGCCCGTCCGTGGGGTGGTGGTGGGGGTGGTCTCGGGGGCCACCGTTTCGTCATCCGTCACCCGGCGCACACTAGAGTCCGTGCGCCGACTGCACCCAACAGGGCGGGCACCTCGGGGGAGGACATCCGTGCGGAAATCGAAGATGGCGGCCGTCGCCGCGTGCGTGCTCGCGCTCGCAGCGTGTGGGGCCGATGGCGACGACAGCCTGTCGGCCTCCACCACCGTGGCCGACTCCGTCACCGATGACGCCGTCACGTATCCCGCCAACGGTGAGACGGCCGACGTGTTGGCCATCGACAACAACTTCCTGCCCCAGCCGCTCGAGATCGTGGCGGGCACCGAGGTCGTGTTCACCAACAACGGCCGCAACCCGCACAACGTGCTGCCCGAGGACGACCCGAAGGCCACCACGTGGGGTGTGCTCGAGGCCGACTTCCTGCCCGAGGACACGTACTCGCACGTGTTCGACACGCCGGGCACGTACGTCTACTACTGCAGCATCCACGGCTCCGCCACCGCCGGCATGTTCGGCACCATCGTCGTCACCGCACCATGAACCAGGGGAACTCTCACATGCATCGTCGTCTGCTCGCCGGCCTCGCGGCCACCGCACTGGTCCTCGTGGCCTGCGGTGGTGGCGACGAGTCGACCTCCACCACCGTCGCGGCGGAGACCACCGCCGGCGCCGACACGACGTCGGCCCCCGAGACCACCGCCGCGTCCGACGGCACGCTCGACGTGCCCGACGAGTTCGCCACCATCCAGGAGGCCGTCGACGCGGCCGCGCCCGGCGACCTCATCCTCGTCGCCCCCGGTACGTACCAGGAGGCCGTGCAGGTCGAGACCGACGAGCTCACCATCCGCGGCCTCGACCGCAACACGGTGATCCTCGACGGCAACTTCGAGCTCGAGAACGGCATCCGCATCCTCGGCGCCAACGGCGTGACGGTCGAGAACATGACCGCGATGAACTACACCCACAACGGCTTCTTCTGGACCGGTGTGGAGGGCTACCGCGGCTCGTACCTCACGGCGTACCGCACCGGTGACTACGGCGTGTACGCGTTCGACAGCATGAACGGCCAGCTCGAGCACATCTACGCGGCGGGCAGCCCCGACGCCGGTGTGTACATCGGCGAGTGCTACCCGTGCAACGCCGTCATCGACGACACGGTCAGCGAGCACAACGGCCTCGGGTACTCGGGCACCAACTCGGGCGGCAACCTGCTCATCGTCAACTCGATCTTCCGCTTCAACCGTGCGGGCATCGTGCCGAACAGCGGCAGCTACGAGCTGTGCTACCCCGAGCGCGAGACCACCATCGTCGGCAACGAGGTGTACTCGAACAACCAGGCCGACACCCCGGCCATCGACGTGGCCATCCTGGCGATGGGCAACGGCATCCTCGTGGCGGGTGGCGTGCGCAACGACATCGAACGCAACCTGGTGTACGACCACGACAAGACCGGCATCGCCTCGGTGCCGTTCCTGGAGGACGATCCCAACGACGCGGTGCCCACCGAGGACGAGTGGGACACGCCGTGCGTCGACCAGAAGAAGGAGCTGCCGGAGGATCCGGGCGGCCCCATCCTGTGGGACGGCCAGCAGAACCGCATCATCGGCAACGTGGTCGGTGGCAACCGGTTGTTCGACCTGATGGTCGCCTCGGCGGGCAGCGACCTGTCGACACTCGGCAACTGCTTCAGCGGCAACACCGCCGAGACCACCAGCCCGACCGACCTGCAGACCCTGGCCCCGTGCGACGCGACCGGCACAGGCGACTGGACGGCCGGCGTGTACGACATCGTGCAGTGGCTGGTCGACGTGGAGACGGCGCCGCCGTCGGTCGACTGGAAGACGGCCCCGCTGCCCGAACTGGAGCCGCAGGAGAACATGCCCGACGCCGACACGGCGCCGGCGAAGCCCGCCACCGACGTGCCCTACGAGGTCGACGTGGCGGCCATCTACGTGCCCGCCAAGTCGTCCTGATCGGCTCGCATGCGACACCATGCGCTCGCCGCGCTGACCGCTGGGTTGCTCGGCGTGTCGTTCACCGCGTGCAGCAGCACCGGTGACGACACGGCGAGCGACGCGACCGAACACCAGCACCACCACACCGACGCCACGTCGCTCGGCCAGCCCGATCGACCCATCGCGGGCCCGCAGGGCGCGATCCCGCAGTTCGTGGTGGAGTGCGGGTTCAGCCACTCGGCGATGGACGACCCGATCGTGTACCCGGGCGAGGCGGGCGCGAGCCATCTCCACGTCTTCTTCGGGAATGACGGCGTCGACGCCGACACCACCGTCGAGTCGCTCGCCGACCACGGCACCACCTGCGATCAGCAGCTCGACAAGGCGGCCTACTGGGCGCCCGCGCTGCTGCGCGACGGCGAGATGCTCGAGCCGGTGAAGAGCGTCGCCTACTACCGGCCGGGTGTCGACGTCGACCCGACCATCGTGCAGCCGTTCCCCGAGGGGCTGGTGATGATCGCGGGCAACGCCGGTGCCGAGTCGGAGCAGCCGGTGTCGATCGTCGCGTGGTCGTGCGGCACGGGCATCACCCGCGAGGTGCTGCCGCCGACGTGCGGCGAGACGCGCAACCTGCGCCTGCTGGTGACGTTCCCCGACTGCTGGGACGGCGTGAACCTCGACAGCGACAACCACAAGGCGCACGTCGCGTACAGCTCGAAGGGCGTGTGCCCCGAGAGCCATCCGGTGCCGGTGCCGCAGCTGCAGTTCAGCGTGGAGTACCCGCACTCGGGCTCCACCGACGGGCTGCTGCTCGCAAGCGGTGGGTTGCTGAGCGGCCACGCCGACTTCATGAACGGGTGGGACCAGGAGCGCCTCGAGCGCGAGGTGCGGCTGTGCCTGCACCGCGAAGTGGTGTGCAGTATCGCGAGCGGGCGCACCAGCGGCTGACTCAGCTGCAGGCGTCGCGGTTGTCCACCCGGCAGACCAGGTCGGCGCTGTAGCTGCGGTCGACCGGCTTGGTGGTCCACCACCCGTGCTGGCCGTCGTTGCTCATCACGAAGGCGTTCGCGCGGTTCGAGTCGCCGGCGACGGCGATGAGCAGGTCGTCGGGTGACGGCACGATGGGCACCAGACGTTCGGGGCCGGTGCTCTCGGCGTACACGGGCGGCACGAGCCCCGCGGCCGCCAGGTCGAGCAGCGTGCGCCGCCCGGCGGTGAGGTTCGACCACTCGCCGATGTACTGCTCGAACCGGCGGGCAGTGATGCGGGCGTGCCGGAACAGCCCTTCCCGCACCTCCTGCTTCGACCAGCCGGCGCGGGCGAACACGCGGGCCAGCAACGGTGACAGCACCAGCAGCGGGCGGTAGTGGCCCTGGCCCAGCCCGTACACGTGGGTGAGCTCCCACCCGGTGACGCGCACGAGGCCGTCGGCCAGGTAGGGGAGCACCTCGTCGGGGGTGGCACCGAACACGCTGCCGACGATGAGCCCACCGTTGATGCGCACCACGCTCACGGCGTCGCCGCCGGGCACCGCGCCGAGGTCGGTGGCGAGGTTCGTCCAGCCGATCTCGGCGAGCGCCGCTTCGTCCTCGGCGAGCACCACACGGGTGCTGTTGCCGAACGTGCCCTTGTCGTGCTCGTCGGCGGTGAAGCCGCACACGTTGCGCTGGAACAGGCGCACCCACCGGCCGACCGTGGTGTTGGGGGCGGCGCCCTCGCGCAGCGCGCCGGGGCCGTGGTTGAAGCCGAGGTCGCGCACGATGGGCCCGTTCAGCACCACGAGGGCGTCGGCGCCGGTGGTGTTGCCCGAGTGCTCGACGCCGTACGCGGGGTCGGCGAGCACCTCGGCGATGGCGAGCAGCACGGGCAGGTCCTCGGGTCGGCAGCCGGACATCACGCCGTTCACCGCGACGCTCCACACCGTGATGTCCCGGCCCGAGGGGCGGGCGGTGCCGATGACGCGCCACGGGTCGTGGCCCGAGGGGATGATGAACGCCTCGACGCGGTCGCGGGTGGGTGGCACCACCGGCAGGCCGTCGGTCCAGCCGCGCTCGACGAACGCGCGCTGCACCTCGTCGAACGTGCCACGCACCGCCACGTCGAGCGCGGCCGGCTCCTCGTCGACGGCAGCGTCGTCGGCAATGGTGGTGGTGAGCCCTGCGATCACCTGCGGCACGGTGTGCTCGATCACCGCGGCCACCATCTCGGCCGTGGTCTGCGCGTCGACGTGACCGCGCAGTACGGCCAATGGCAGGCCGTCGAACCCCAGCCCGCGCGCCGTGGCCGAGGCCTGGCGTTCGAAGCCCTCACACACCAACGACACCGACGGCACGCCGGCGGCTTCTGCAGCAACGGATGCCCGCAACACGGCGGGCGTGCAGCTGCCTCAACAGCCGTTGCCCACCACCACGGCGTCGATGGAGTGCTCGTCGAGCGTGCCGGGCATTGCTTCCACGAGCGCCACTTCGTCGGCGCCGTGGATGTTGCCGAACGTGTCGTACCCGACGACCTCGAGGCCGGGGAAGCGGGTGGCGAGCTCCGACGCGATGACGGGGAAGATCTCCTCGCCGCGGAACATGTAGTCCCACACGAAGCCGATGCGAGCGCCCTCGAGCGTGGTGAGGCGTTCGGCGGCTCGGCGGCGCTGCACCCCACGGGGCGACTTCGGCCAGACGACGTCGTAGTGCGGTTCCATGGACGGCAGTATGCCGCAGCGCGAACGGCACAGGATGGTGAAGATCGCCTGCTGCGTCACGTGGCGTAGCATCTTCTGCCGTGGATGCCATCGATCGCGCCATCATCGACCAACTGCAGCAGCGGGGGCGGCTGACCAACCTCGAGCTCGCCGACCGGGTGGGCCTCAGCCCGTCGCCCTGCCTGCGCCGGGTGCGCCAGCTCGAGGCCGACGGCGTGATCCAGGGTTACACCGCGCTCGTCGACCGGCGGGCGATCGGCCGCTCGTACGAACCGCTCGTGTGGGTGACGCTGTCGGAGGTGGCCCGCGAGTCGATGACCGCGTTCGAGTCGGCGGTGCAAGCCATCGACGACGTGGTGGAGGTGATGCGGATGATGGGTCAGCCCGACTACCTGCTGCGCATCGCCACCACCGATGCCGAGAGCTTCGAGGTGCTCTACATGGATCACCTCGCCCGCCTGCCGCACGTGCAGACGCTGACGTCGCAGTTGGCGATGAAGACCGTGAAGCGCAGCCACTTCGCTCCGGTGGTCGCCGCACACAGTTGAGTGCCCAGTTCGGAGATGGCAGGCTCCCGCACCATGTATCAGAACATCGTGGTGGGCACCGACGGATCCGACACGGCGGCCGTCGCCGTGCGGCATGCCATGGCGTTGGCGCAGGCGGGTGGTGGCACGCTGCACGTGGTGCACGCGTGTGAGAACGTGTCGCTCGGCCTCGCGGCCGCCGCCGCCGGTTCGGGTGGCCCGCCCGTCGACCTCGAGCGCCTCAACGAGGGCCTGCGCGAGAGTGGCCGTGAAGTGGTCGACGCGGTGGTGGCCGAGGGCGAGCGCGGCGGCGTCGCCGTGGTGCCGCACGTGGTGACGGGTGAGCCGGCCGATGTACTGCTCACCGTGGCGGGTCAGGTCGACGCCGACCTCATCGTGGTCGGCAACCGTGGCATGTCGGGCGTGAAGCGGTTCATGCTCGGCAGCGTGCCGAACCGCATCTCGCACCACTGCAACTGCAACCTGCTCATCGTCGACACCTCCAAGGGCTGACCCGGCCGACGCCGGTGCTCGTTCGGCGGAGGCGACCGTGGGGCATCCGGGTGTCGGATGGCGGGGTGACAACTCACGTTGTCACCCCGACAACGCCAGTTGTCGTTCCGCGAACGCGAACTCCGGGAGCCGCCCAGCGCGGCAGCTATGCGCCGACCGCAAGACGACCGGCAAGCCCGGCCACGCGCTCTGCGGCGCTGCGGCGATCCTCCCCGACAGATTCCTCCCACGCCTCCAGAGCGAAGAACATCTCGAGGTGGTCACCAGACAACGGTTCATCGCGACACAGGTCATGCAAGGCGCCCATGAACTTCGCCCGGAACGCGATGAGGTCAGAGTCTCCCGCCTGGAAGCGCACAGCCTCGGCTGCGATTTCGCGTGCAACGTCCTCGGGCGGCATGAGCCGACTGTAACTGCGGGGCCTGCGTGCAGAGCGGCAGCTATGGACGCCCTTCCTCGCACTGCCACGGATAGAGCTCATCGGTCGAGAAGCAGATGTGGTACTCGTCGCCGATGCACCCAGAGTCGCCATACACGAAGTCGCCTACCTCAGCGAGACGCTTGCTGGCGGATTCTGCCGTGACGAAGCAGTAGCTCCGAACGTCCGAGTCGCCGTATGACCCGGCCCACCAGCCCACGCCGAACGACAGCCCGGCCGCTGTGAGGGCAGCGACGACAACGGCGACCGTTCTGTACCCCCGGCCTGACGATCGTTGTTCGGTCATCAGGCAAGTCTGTCAGCAACAAATGCGCCCAGATCGGCAGTTACGCGCTCCAGACGTTCATCAGGATGAACGCAAGCAACCCAATCTCGACCATGACGACTGCGTAGGTGATTCGGCGGGCGCGTCGGGGCCACGGACCGAACAGCGCCATCAGCCCCGCGATCAGCCCTGCGCCCATGCCGAGGTACGCAGCGAGGTCCACCCGGTCGCAGTTGGCACCCCCGCCGTTGGTACACGTCGTCGCAGTGGCGAATGCAGCGCCCCAAAGAACGACCAGGAGGCAGGCGGACAACCCGACCACGAGAGACACGACGTGACGATCGCGGGCCTTCACCCGGTCGCTAAGCCCGTTGGCAACACTTCCCACTGACCCGATCGTAATGCCCGGTATGTGCGCTCTGCGCAAGGGGCGCCACGGGTGGTGGCGAAAACTCCCTGGGGAGTGTGGTCGGCTCGGTGTGGGCATGGAATGTTGCGCACAGCGCAACATTCCATGCCCACGCTCGTGGGTTCGGCGGCGTGGGCAGGGAATCGGGCCGTATCGGCCGGAATCTCTGCCCGCGCCGGCATGCACGCCCGCGGCGGCGCGGGTCAGAGGCGGCCGCTGGCGATGACGCGTTCAAGGAACTCGCGCGTCTCGGGGCGCTGCGGATCGGTGAACAGCTGATCGGGCGGGGCGCTCTCGAGGATGACGCCGTCCTTCAGGAAGCACACCCGGTCGCTGATCTCGCGGGCGAAGCCCATCTCGTGCGTGGCGAGCACCATGGTCATGCCCTCGCTGCGCATGTCGCGGATGACGTTGAGCACCTCGCCCACGAGCACCGGGTCGAGCGCCGCGGTGACCTCGTCGAGCAACATGAGCTCGGGCTTCATGGCCAGCGCGCGCACGATGGCCACGCGCTGCTGCTGACCGCCCGACAACTGGTCGGGGTAGGCGTCGGCCTTGTCGGCGAGCGCGAACCGGCCGAGCAGCTCGCGGGCCGCGGCCTCGGCCTCGTCGCGGTCGCGGCGCAGCACCTTCGTGGGGCCGAGCGTGATGTTGCGCAGCACGCTCATGTGCGGGAACAGGTTGTAGCTCTGGAACACCATGCCGATGCGGCGGCGGACGGGGTCGGTGTCGAGGCCGGGTTCGCTGATGTCGACGCCGTCGAGCAGGATCTGCCCGTCGTCGATGGGTTCGAGCAGGTTGATGCAGCGCAGCAGCGTGCTCTTGCCCGAGCCGCTGGCGCCGATGAGGCACACCACCTGGTGCTCCTCGACGTCGAGGCTGACGTGGTCGAGCACCACCTTGCGATCGTGCTTGCGGCCGAAGCTCTTCTCCACGTCGCGGATCGACAGCTTCACGGTCATGCGATCACCGACCCGCCGGTGCGCTTGCGCTGCCGTGCCGTGTACCAGTCGACCAACCGCGTCTCGGGAATGGTGAGCGCGAGGAAGATGACCGCGGCCACCACGATCGGCGTGAAGTTCGCGGTGCTGTCCTTGATGGAGTTGGCCCGGCGGAACACCTCGATGATGCCGATCAGGCTGAGCAGCGCAACGTCCTTCTGCAGCGAGAGGAAGTCGTTCATCAGTGGCGGGATCACACGGCGCGTCGCCTGCGGGATGACCACGTACCGCAGCGTCTGCGTCTGGCTGAGCCCGAGTGAACGGGCGCCGGCGCGCTGGCTCTCGTGCACGCTCTCGATGCCGGCGCGGAACACCTCGGCCACGTACGCCGAGTAGGCGAGCACGAGGGCGACGGGGCCCCACAGGTAGGGCGACACCCACGAGCCGCCGAAGCCGAGGAAGTGGAACTCGCCCTCGAGCAGACCGAGCTTCGGGATGCCGAAGCCGATGAGGTAGATGGTGAGGATGACGGGCACGCCGCGGAAGAAGTCGGTGTACACCGCGGCGAACATGCGCAGCGGGAACAGCACCGGGTTGCGCGTGTTGCGGCACAGCGCGATGACCATGCCCCAGATGACGATGAGCGGCGCACACTGCAGGAACAGCTTCACGTCGACCCACAGGTAGCCGACGATCTTCGGGAAGTCCTCCTTGAACCGCTCGGCGTTGAAGAACATGTCCTTCACCTTCGGCCAGCCGCTCGAGTTGGTGACCACCAGGAACACCACGGTGAAGGTGAGGACCGTGGAGACCAGTGCGATGGTGGTGGAGCGGCGGCGCTGGCGGCGCAACCACAGCTCGCGTCGCGTGGGGGCACCGGGAACGCGAGAGGGCGCCGACACGTTGCCGGCGCCCTCGTCGAGTTCAGTCATGTGAATGAGGTTAGAGGTCAGCTCTCGGGGAGCAGCGGTGCCTCGACGTAGTCGCCCATCCACTGCGTGGTGATCGACTCGAGCTCACCCGAGGCGGTGAGGTTGGCCAGCGCGATGTTGGCGCACTCCACGAGCGGGTTGTCGAGAGTGAACAGCAGACCCCACTGGTCGCCGCCCTCTTCGCCGAGCGCGAACTGACCGAACACCGTGGTGCCCTCGATCTCGACGGCCGAGATGAACAGGCCGGTCGGGAGGTCGGTGATGATGGCGTCGATCTGACCGTTGTCGAGCGCGGTCTTGGCGTCGGCATTGCTGTTGAACGCGAACGGCTCCACGTCGGGCTGGATGACGTCGAGCACGTACTGCAGGCTGGTGGTGCCGGCCGCGGCGCCGAGCTTCAGCGTCTTGAGGTCGGCGAGGCTCTTCACGTCCTTGCCCGGGCCGTCGGTGTACCCGAGCACGGCCTGGTTGGCGGTGTAGTACGGGTCGCTGAAGGAGACGACCTTGGCGCGCTCCTCGTTGATGGTGAACTGCTGCAGGTTGAAGTCGAAGTTGGTGTCGCTGCCGGCCACCGCGGTGTCGAACGAGGTGCGCACCCACTTCACGGCGTCACCTTCGAAGCCCATCTCCTTGGCGACGGCGAGGGCCAGTGCGGCCTCGAAGCCCTGGCCGGACTCGGGGGCGTCGTCGATGACGTAGGGCGGGAAGGCGGGGTCGCCGGTGCCGATGGTGAGGCCGCCGGCCTCGAGGGTCTTGCCCTCGGCGCAGGCCTTGGCGTCGCCGCCGGTGCTGGCGGCCGTGGTCTCGGCGCCGCCGGCGGTGGTCTCCGAGCCGGCAGTGGTCTCGGGGGTGCTGCTGCCGGATTCGCTGTCGTCGCCGCAGGCGGCGAACAGGACCGAACCGGCCGCGACGAGCGCGAGGATCTGTCGCTTCATGGAAGGGGGCTCCTTGTTGGGGTGTTCACGAGCCGGTGTGCGGGCACACCGGACCCGGAGAGGATAGCAGCGGACCCCCAATCCTGACCAGTTCAGTCGGGTATCTCGATCGGAGAACGCGGGCCCCAGGGTGTTGACGCTGAGACGAAATCCGTCTTAGTGTCTCAGCCCATGTCGTCGACCACCCCGATCGTCGCCGCGACCTCGGTGGAGGCACGCGTGCTCGACGCCGCGAAGGCGTGCGTCGAGCGGTGGGGCATGGCGAAGCTCACCATCGACGACATCGCCGCCGAGGCCGGTGTGTCGCGGGCGACGCTCTACCGCATGTTCCCCGGCGGCAAGGACGTGCTGTTCGAAGCACTGCGCGTGCGCGAGCTCGAGGACTTCTTCACCCGCCTCGCCGCACACCTCGACCACGCCGACGACCTCGAGGACCTCCTCGTGCGCACCGTCGTGTCGGCCACCGAGGAGCTCCGCCACGACCAGCACCTCGCGGCCATGCTCGCCAGCGAGCCCGGCGACACGCTCGGCTCGCTCACCGTCGACGGGCTGCCGCGCATCATCCGCGTCGCCACCGTGTTCCTCGTGCCGCTCGTCGACGAGTACCTGCCGCGCCGCGAGAGCGCCCGCCTCGTCGAGCTGCTCGCCCGCCTCGTCATCAGCTACTTCCTCGCCCCCTCCGACCACGTCGACCTCGGCGACCCGTCGTCGGCCCGCGCCTTCATCGGCGCGTTCATCCTCCCGACCTTCCAGCCGTCACTCATCCGACCCTGACCCGAAGCCAGCCACACAGGAGCAAGCCCCGATCATGACCGTCACCCACAACAGCAACGAGGAGATCATCGGCCGCGCCGAGATCAACGACATCGACGCCATCCTCGCCATCCCGAACGCCGATCCGAACGAGATCGAGCACGTGGTGAAGAACAACGCCGACACCATCTTCACCTGGGACTACAGCCTCCAGCGCCCCGCCCTGCGCAAGCTGTACGAGAAGGCCAAGACCGGCCAGTGGAACGCCACCACCGACCTCGACTGGTCCATCGACGTCGACCCCGAGAAGATCGCCATCGAGGAGCGCGAGCTCATCGGTGTCGGCCTCGACCCGAGCCGCCTCGCCGGCACCCCGGTCGAGAAGTGGGGCGACAAGGAGTGGCTCGAGTTCAACATGGAGGGCAAGAACTGGAGCCTCAGCCAGTTCATGCACGGCGAACAGGGTGCGCTCATCTGCACCGCGAAGATCGTCGAGACCGTGCCGTGGTACGACGCCAAGCTCTACGCCAGCACCCAGGTCGTCGACGAGGCCCGCCAC
Source organism: Actinomycetota bacterium (assembly GCA_039796575.1). Classification (GTDB taxonomy): domain Bacteria; phylum Actinomycetota; class Acidimicrobiia; order Acidimicrobiales; family Ilumatobacteraceae; genus UBA668. The sequence continues at coordinate 8,306 of JBDKJP010000046.1, read as the reverse complement.
GTCGAGGTGTTCGCCCGCTACCTGCAGGAGAAGCTCGGCGGCGAGTACCAGATCAACATGCACCTGCGGATGCTGCTCGACGACATCGTCAACGACAGCCGCTGGGACATGACCTACCTCGGCATGCAGGTCATGGTCGAGGGCCTCGCCCTCGCCGCGTTCGGCTTCCAGCACGAGCTCACCACCGAGCCGCTCCTCAAGAAGCTGCTCCGCTACGTGATGAGCGACGAGGCCCGCCACGTGGCCTTCGGCGTGCTGTCGCTGAAGGAGTGCTACGACGAGATGAGCGACAAGGAGATCGCCGATCGTCAGGAGTTCGCGTTCGAGGCCGCCCTGCGCATGCGCGACCGCTTCATGCAGCAGGAAGTGTGGGAGCGCATGGGCATCAACACCCGCGACATCCTCCCCGTCATCCTCGCCGACCCGACCCGCGTGATGTTCCAGAGCATGCTGTTCAGCAAGATCGTGCCGAACTGCAAGAAGCTCGGCCTGCTCGACCGCAACGGCCAGTGGCTGCGCCGCCGGTTCGAGGAGATGAACGTCATCCAGTTCGAGGACTGGGCCGACACCGGCGAGGAGTACACCTCGTTCGAGATCGGCGAGCAGATGCCGGCACCCGCCGGCAGCTGACCCTCGTCCACGCCGTCGAAGCGGACCTCGCGGGCCGGCCGTCCACTACGCTGGCCCGCGATGTCCAACGCCTCCGACCCCTTCTTCCGCACGTTCCACGCGCTCCGCATCAAGGGGTTCGCGAAGGCGGAGACCATCGCCGAAGTGGCCGACCTGCCGTTGACACTGGTCGAGGAGCACCTCGAAGGGTTGCAGGCGCGCGAATGGGCGCAGTACCGCGAGGCACGTGAGCTCTGGCAGCTCACCACGGTCGGTCGGGAGGAGCACCACATCGCGCTCACCGAGGACGTCGGTGGCTCGCACATCAGCGCGCAGCTCCACGACCAGTACGAGGCGTTCCTCGCGCTCAACGACCGGTTCAAGGCACTGTGCGGCGACTGGCAGCTCCGCGACGGACAGCCGAACGACCACAGCGACACGAAGTACGACAAGGCCGTCGTGAAGCGGCTCGTCGCCATCGACCGCGACGCCGCGCCGGTGGTGGCGAAGATGGGCGAGGTGCTCGCGCGGCTCGCGCCGTACGGCCCCCGGCTGGCACGCACGTGCCAGAAGGTGGTCGACGGTGAAACGAAAATGTTCACGGGCGTGATGTGCGGCAGCTATCACGATGTGTGGATGGAGCTCCACGAAGACCTCATCCTCACGCAAGGCATCGATCGCACGGCGGAGGGCTCGTTCTGATGGCACGGTTCGGCAAGGTGCTCACGGCGATGATCACGCCGTTCGACGAGTCGGGTGCGCTCGACCTCGACGCCGCGCGCACGCTCGCGCGGTGGCTGCAGGACAACGGCAACGACGGCCTCGTCATCGCCGGCACCACGGGCGAGGCCCCGGCGCTCACCGAGGACGAGACGCTGTCGCTGTTCGCCGCCGTGGTGGAGGCCGTCAGCATCCCGGTCATCGCCGGCACCGGCAGCAACAACACGGCCCACGCGGTGCACCTCACGAAGGAGGCCACGGCGCTCGGCGTGTCGGGCATCCTCGCGGTCTGCCCGTACTACAACCGTCCGTCGCAGGCCGGCATCGAGGGCCACCTGCGCGCGATGGCCGAGGCCTCGCCGCTGCCGCAGGTGGTCTACGACATCCCCGTGCGCACCGGCCGCAAGATCTCCACCGCGCTGCTGCTGAAGCTCGCCCGCGAGGTGCCCAACATCGTGGCGCTGAAGGATGCAGCCGGCAGCCCGGGCGAGACCGCGGTGGTCGTCGCCAACGCGCCCGACGGCTTCGAGGTGTACAGCGGCGACGACGGGCTCACCCTGCCGCTGCTGGCGTGCGGCGCCGTCGGTGTCATCGGCGTGGCCACCCACTGGACCGGTGTCGACCACCAGGAGATGTTCGGGCTGTGGGAGAAGGGCGACGTCGTGGGCGCTCGCGCCGTGAACGCCCGTCTGCTCGAGAGCTTCGCGTTCGAGACGGGCGACGACGCCCCGAACCCCATCCCCACCAAGGCGATGATGCGCCACCTCGGCTTCGCGGTGGGCCAGGCCCGCCTGCCGATGGGCCCGGCGCCGGCCTTCGTCGACGAGCGCGCACCCCAGGTGATGGCCAACCTGCTCGCACGGCGCGGTTCGTGATGGCGTCGCCCGTTCGCATCGTCTTCCTCGGCGGTCTCGGTGAGATCGGCCGCAACTGCATGGCCGTCGAGCAGGACGGCAAGGTGCTGCTCATCGACTGCGGCCTGATGTTCCCCGACGCCGACATGCACGGCATCGACCTGGTCCTGCCCGACTTCACGTGGCTGCGTGAACGCGGCGACGACATCGTCGGCGTGGTGGCCACGCACGGCCACGAGGACCATGTCGGCGCGCTGCAGTACCTGCTGCGCGAGCTCAGCTTCCCCATCTACGGCTCGGCGGTCACGCTCGGCCTGGCCCGCAACCGCATCGAGGAGGCCGGCCTGCTCGGCAAGACCGAACTGGTCACGGTGCGCGACGGCGAGCGGCTGATGATCGGTCCGTTCGACGTGGAGTTCATCCCGGTCACCCACTCGGTGCCGCACGCGCACGCCATCGCGTTGCACACGCCGCAGGGCGTCGTCCTCCACACCGGCGACTTCAAGCTCGACCTCACCCCGGTCGACGGCCGCCGCACCGACCTCGGCCGCATCGGCGCCATCGCCAGCACCGAAGGCATCCGCCTGCTGATGGCCGACAGCACCAACGCCGAGGAGCACGGTCACGCACCCAGCGAGACCAGCGTGGGTGCCGTGCTGCGCAGCGTGTTCGCGGAGCAGAAGGGCCGGCGCATCATCACCGCCAGCTTCGCCAGCCACCTGCACCGCATCCAGCAGATCGCCGACGCCGCCATCGCCAACGGGCGCGTCGTCGCCACGCTCGGGTTGAGCATGAAGAAGAACGTGCGCATGGGGCGCGACCTCGGCGTGCTGCGCATCCCTGACGCGTCGCTGGTCGACATCGAGGAGGTCGACAAGTACCCGCCCGGCCAGGTGTGCATCGTGTCCACCGGTTCGCAGGGCGAGCCGATGTCGGCGCTCGCGCTGCTCGCACGCGGGGAGAGCAAGTGGGTGAAGGCGGGCGACCACGACACCGTGGTGCTCAGCAGCCACGCCATCCCCGGCAACGAGGGCGCCGTCAACCGCGTCATCGACGATCTGCTGCGCGCCGGCGTGGAGGTCATCCACTCGGGCGTCGCCGACGTGCACGCCACGGGGCACGCGCAGGCCGACGAGTTGAAGACCTATCTCTCCATCACTCGGCCGGAGTGGTTCGTGCCCATCCACGGCGAGTACCGCCACATGGTGGCCAACGCGAAGCTCGGCTCCCTGATGGGCGTGCCGCGCGACCACGTGCTGGTGTGCGAGGACGGCGACGTGCTCGAGTTGAGCGACGACGGCCTGCAGGCCGTGGGCCGTGTGCCGGCCGGCTACCTGTACGTCGACGGCATCGTCGGCGACGTGGGCCAGGGCGTGCTCCGCGACCGCAAGGTGCTGGCGGAGGAGGGTGTGGTCGTGGTGGTGGTCACGGTCGACATCGAGACCGGCAAGGTGCTCGTCGGGCCGGAGATCATCACGCGCGGCTGGGTGTACGCACCCGAGGCCGAGGACCTGCTCGACGAAGCGTGCGACCGCGTGGCCGAGGCCGTCGAGAAGTCGTTGGCCAACGGGGTGCGCGACGTCGAGTCGCTCGAGCGCGACGTGCGTCGTGCAGCCGGCAAGTTCGTCAACGAGCGCACCAAGCGCCGTCCGATGATCGTGCCCGTCGTCATGGAGGCGTGAGCATCACCCATCCGGCGGAGGGTGCTCGGCTCGGCACTGTTCGTGAATGGGTCGGATGGTCCGTGGTCGGGTGGGTGCCCGCGGCGTACGGTGTGGATCGATGGCAACCGCGCGCCGCCTCGTTCTCTGCGTGCTCCTGACCCTGGTGTCGGTGAGTGCCGCACCGTCGGTCGCGCGCGCCGACGCGTCGCCGGTCGTGCCTGCTGCCGTGGCGGAAGAGGTGCAGACCGACATCGCCGACGGCTCGGCCGACAACACCACCTCCACCACCATCGTCGCGTCGGAGGGCCCGGTGCCCGAGGCCAAGCCCGAGTCGGGTGCGCGTGCGCCCGGCATCGGTCCCATCCTCGTGCCCACTGCCGGCTCCAGCTTCAACGGCGCGTGGTGGCTCGTCGCGTTCGGCGGCCTCCAGCTGATCGGGCTGTTCTTCATCACCCGTCGGGCCCGGGCGCGATTGTCCACCGACGACGTCCAGCCGTAGCCTGCGGGCCATGATCTCCCGTGCCCCGGCTGCCGCGCTCGTCGCGGTGGGCCTGATGCTCCTGGCCGGCTGCAGCGACGACGCCGATTCGGCGGGCGACAGCACGGCCGTCACCATCTGCGACCCCGATGGCACCGCGCAGGCCACGGCCGATCTGCCCGCCGTGGGCTCGGTGGCGCAGGCGATGGCCGACCTGGAGGCCGAGCTCGGTGCGCCGCAGCAGTACTTCGAGGTCAATGCCACGGCGCGCCTGGTGAACCTGTGGGTGGCGCTCAACGACGGTGCGCTGGCGCAGCCGTGGGTGTGGGTCGACGGTGAGCTCTCGTCGGAGGAGGGGCAGGCGGCCGGCGGTGGCACGTTCACGGCCGCCGACGTCGACTTCGACGCCGGCACCATCCTCGACCCGGTGCGGGCGGAGGTGCCCGACGCGATCCTGGAGACGTTCTACATCCACGGCGACGGGGAGGGGAACGTGCAGTACAGCCTGCTCAGCTCGGCACAGTGCGGCGGCGGCCTCGACGTGGTCATCGGTGCCGACGGCAGCGTGAAGTCGGTCGACCCCGTGAACTGATTGCCTCCACTCACGCGCGCCCCCTTGGTACCGTGAGATGAATGGCAACCCAGCCCCAGCGCTCGTCGCGGTCGTCCTCGACCGCCTCCGGCAAGCGCGCCACCGCGCCCGCGAAGGGGTCGTCGGCCCCGCCGCGCAAGCGTGACCAGGCCTCGGCCGGTCTGAAGGAGGCCATGGGCGACCGGGAGGACGAGTTCCTCGGCCTCGGTCTCATCGCCCTCGGTGTGCTGCTGGGCCTGGCCATCTACCTGTCGCTCGCCGGCCCGTTCGGCCGTGGGGCCAACACCGTCGTCGGCTGGTTCGCCGGCGTCGGCCGCTACCTGGTGCCCGTCATCCTCGTCGGCGTGGGCGTGGCCCTGGTGCGCAAGGGGCGCAGCGAGCATCGTCTGCGGCTCACGCTCGGCTGGGCGCTCACCGGGCTCTCGGTGCTCGGCGTGCTGCACGTGGTGCGCGGGCCGGAGGAGATCTGGGGTGGGTTCGACACGCTCGGCCGCGCCGGCGGCTGGCTGGGCGCACTCATCGGCGAGCCGTTGCGCAGCCTCCTCGCCTCGGCGGGCGCCATCGTGGTGCTCGGCCTCATGTTCCTCGGCGGTGTGCTGCTCATCACCGGCTCCTCGGTGAAGACCGCGGCCAGCAACGCCGGCAACGCGGCCGCCGCGGTGGCCGTGCCCGTCGGCCGGCGCATCAAGAAGGCGTTCGGCGACATCAGCACGCTGAAGAGCGACCGCGAGGCCACCGGCGAGCATGCCACCCCGCAGATCTACGACTTCGCGCAGGACGACGACTGGGCCGAGGCCACCGAGCCGCCGAAGCCGAAGAAGGCGCGCAGCCCGAAGCCGCTGCCCCCGCCCGCCCTCGGCCCCACCGAGCAGGTCGAGCTCGACCTCGGGCCCGGCGCGCAGCGCGGCCAGTGGACCCTGCCGCCGGTCAACTACCTCGAGCGCAGCACCGCGCAGGCCGTCAACAAGGCCGAGATCGAAGCCCGCGGCCGCACGCTCGTCGAGAGCCTCGCCTCGCACGGCGTGGAGACCAACCTCGTCGGCATGACCGTCGGCCCCACCGTCACGCGATTCGAGCTCGAGCTCGGGTCGGGCGTGAAGGTGGCCCGCATCACCAGCCTCAACCGCGACATCGCGTACGCGATGGCCGCCACCGACGTGCGCATCCTGGCGCCCATCCCCGGCCGATCGGCCATCGGTGTCGAGGTGCCCAACCACACCCGCCAGCTCGTCAGCCTCGGCGACATCATGACCTCGGCGGAGTCGAAGACCTCCACCAACCCGCTCGACGTGGCCATCGGCAAGGACATCGCGGGTCGGTCCATCTTCCTCAACCTCGCCACCACGCCGCACCTGCTCATCGCCGGTGCCACCGGCGCTGGCAAGTCGAGCGGCATCAACTGCATCATCACGTCGTTGCTCATGCGCACCACCCCCGACCAGGTGCGGCTCATCCTGGTCGACCCGAAGCAGGTCGAGATGGGGCAGTACAACAAGCTGCCGCACCTGCTCACCGCGCCGGTCACCAACCCGAAGAAGGCGGCCAACGCGCTCGGGTGGGCGGTGAAGGAGATGGAGCGTCGCTACGACCTGCTGTTCGAGGTCGGGTTCCGCGACATCCTCGGCTACAACGCCGCGTTCGACCGTGGCGACCTGCACCGCGACGCGCACGGCGAGATCATCGTGCTCGAGGAGGGTGAGGAGCCCAAGTACGAGCGCCTGCCGTACATCGTGGTCGTGGTCGACGAGCTCAACGACCTGATGATGGTGGCCGCCCGCGACGTGGAGGAGAGCATCACCCGCATCGCCCAGAAGGCGCGTGCGGTCGGCATCCACCTCATCGTCGCCACGCAGCGCCCGTCGGTGAACGTCATCACCGGTGTCATCAAGGCCAACATCCCGGCGCGCATGGCGTTCGCGGTGTCGTCGCTCACCGACAGCCGCGTCATCCTCGACCAGCCCGGTGCCGAGAAGCTGGTCGGCAAGGGCGACATGTTGCTGCTGCCCGGCAACTCCAGCCACTCGCAACGCATCCAGGGCTGCTTCGTCAGCGAAGAGGAAGTGCGCAAGGTGGTGGCGCACTGGCGGCGTCAGGCACCCGAGGTCGTGTACGTCAGCGGTGTCGAGGGCGAGGACGACGGTCCGCTCGGCGCCGGCAACTTCGGCGGGAACGGCGCCGACGACGACGAGGACGAGGCGTTGATGCGGCAGGCCATGGAGCTGGTCGTGCGCAGCCAGCTCGGCAGCACCTCCATGCTGCAGCGCAAGTTGAAGGTCGGTTTCGCTCGCGCCGGTCGCATCATGGACCTGCTCGAGCAGCGGGGCGTCGTGGGGCCGAGCGAAGGGTCGAAGGCCCGCGAGGTGCACATGACCGTCGAGGAGTTCGAGCTGTTGCAGGAGGCACACCGCAACGGTTGACCTGGTGCGCCGCTCGGAAAAGGCGCACCATGAAGGTGAACCAGGAGGTGTGCGATGCGTCGCCTACCCGGAATCGTCATCCCGCTGTTGCTGCTCGCCGCGTGCGGCAGCACCACCGAGTCGTCGGGCACCACGGGTGCCCCGAGCACCGGGGAGGTGACCACCACGATGCCGGACACCTCGGTGCCCGAGAGCACGGTGCCCGACACGACGTCGCCGCCCGACACCACGCTGCCGCCCACCGACGAGCCCGCCGTCGCGCTGTACTTCGTGCGCGGTGAGGTGCTCACCGTGGTCGGCCGGTCGATCGGCACCTGGGAGCCCACGGCGGTCGTGCAGGCGCTGCTGGCCGGGCCCACGGAGGCCGAGCGGGCCGCCGGCGTGACGTCGCTGGTGCCCGAGGGCACCGAGGTGCACGGCGTGACCATCGACGGCAACGCCGCGACGGTCGACCTGAGCGCCGAGTTCGAGTCGGGCGGCGGCAGCCTGGCCGTGCTGCTCGCCGTCGCGCAGGTGACCTTCACGCTGACGCAGTTGCCCGACGTCGACGAGGTGTGGTTCCGCATCGACGGCGAGCCCCGCGAGATGCTCACCGGTGAAGGCGTGATGGTGGATCCCGCCACCCGCGACCGCTTCCAGGACGGGCTGCTGCCGAGCATCCTGCTCGAGGAGCCGTTCGACCGGAGTGCGCTCACCGACCCGATCGTCATCGGTGGCACGACCAACGCCTTCGAGGCCACGGTCAACTACCGCGTGCTCGACGAGGCCGGCGCCGTGATCGTGGAGGGTGTCACCACCGCCACGTGCGGCACGGGCTGCTGGGGCGGGTTCTCCGCCGAGATCGACCTGCCCGACGGCACGGTCGGTCCGGTCACGCTGCAAGTGTTCGACTACAGCGAGGCCGACGGCACCACGATGCTCGACCTGGTCGAGATCACCCTGTTGTGAGGTGATGGGTGTTTCCGTGGGGGC
>JBDKJP010000045.1:0-126624 GCA_039796575.1 Actinomycetota bacterium | reverse complement strand
CGATGGCGGCCATCCGCACGAGGCGCGGCACGGGGAAGCGCAGCAGGCCGTGCCAGCCGCGGCGCCACACGCTGCCGGTGAGGCCGACGGAGGAGCCCGCGCCGGGCAGGCGCAGGTACGGGCGCGAACGGGCGCGTTCCTGGTTGAGCTGGCGACGCAGCAGGATGACGGTGCGCAGGTCCTGCATGGTGACGGCGAAGCGCAGTTGCGCCACGAGTGCGCTGCGGCGGGCGAGCGCGTCGAGCGACAGTCGGCGCAGCAACGCCATGCCGACCACCACCATCGCGAGCGTGCAGGCGACGGCGAGCAGGTCGATGGCGCGCACGCGCCAGCCCCACAGCGCGAGGCTGCCGTCGAGGTTGAACGGGCCGACCACGCCCCATGCGACAGCAGCCGCCTGCCATGCCACGCCGACCAGGCCGAGCGCGGTGGCGAGCCAGCGCGGCACGCGCAGCGTGTGCGCCACAAGCGCAGCACCCACCCAGACGGCGGCGAGGTTCGCGCCGAACAGGGCGCCGGAACCGAACCATGCGATGGTGGACCCGGGCAGCCGGCGACCGGCGAGCTGACCGATGATGCCGCCCGCCATTGCACCGGAGAACGCGGCGCTGCGCAGCCGCTGCACGGCCGGCTTCCACAGCGCGCGGCGACGATCGATGGGCGCGAGCATCACGTGGACCACGTCGGCGGCCTCCAGCGCGACCGGTCCGCCCTGCGCGCCACCGCGCACGCCCGCCATGAACGCGAACGCGACGAGCAGACCGAGCACCGCCGGGCCGTGCGTGAGCACGTCGGCCGCGACGGCGTCGCTGACGGGGGTGTCCTTGACCGAGCTGCTGATCCACAGCACGGCACCGCCACCGAAGAAGCCGAACAGGTAGACGCGGTAGGCGGCCTCGAACCAGTCGAGGTTGCCGAGGCGGTGGAGCTTGCGGCGGCGACGGAGGTCGCGGAGCGCGTCGAAGCCGACGGTGGACGCGGTGGTGTCGCTCATGCCGGGTCGCTCATCGGCTCTGGCCCAGCTCGGCCGGCCGCTCGGGGTCGGACGACCATCCGGACCAACTGGCCACGTACAGCCGCGGCGGCGTGAGGCCGGCACGCTCCATCGCGAGCACGTTCATGCACGCGCTGACGCCGGAGCCGCAGTAGGCGATGGCCTGGCCGTCGGTGGCGCCGAGCTCGGCGTAGTGGCGGCGCAGCTCGTCGGCCGACTTCATGCGGCCGTCGGGGCCGAGCACCGACGCCCAGGGTGCGTTGCGCGCGCCGGGCACGTGGCCGGGCCGCGGGTCGATCATGGCGACCTCGCCGGTGAACCGCTCGGCGGCGCGGGCGTCGAGCACGGCACCGCCGGCAGCGGCGTGGGCCAGGGCCTCGTCGGCGCTCGCCAGCCGATCGGCCGGCCACGGGCGGGGCGTGAACGTGGCGGCAGCCGGCGCGCTGACGGGCCCGGACTCGACCGGGCGGCCCTCGGCCGTCCACACGGTGAGGCCACCGTCGAGCACGGCGGCGTCGACGCCGATCATCCGCAGCATGGTGACGAGGCGGCCGGAGGTCATCCCGCCGGCGTCGTCGTACGCCACCACCAGCGAGCCGTCGCCGATGCCGAGCGCGCCCATCGCGGCGGCGAACGCGTCGGGGGTGGGGAACGGGTGACGGCCCTCGGTGACCGGCAGGTCGTGCGCCGCGAGCGCCTGCTCGAGGTCGACCCACACGGCACCGGGGAGGTGCGCGTCGAGGAACGCTGCGTGCCCATCTCGGCCGTCGAGGTACCACCGGACGTCGGCCACCACGGCCTCGGGATGCGCGTCGAGGAAGGTCGCGTCGACCACGGGTTTGATCACGTGCTGCATCCTGCCATCACATTTTCGGCATTCCGCGTCAGAATGGGGGAATGTCCGTCACCGCAGTGCACGACTTCTTCGCCGTGCTCGCGATCGTCGCCATCTTCGGCGTGGTCGCGCTCGTCATCGCCCGGCTCTTCCCCTCGGTGCCCACGGTGCGGTTCAGCGACGCCGTGCACAAGGTGCAACTGCCGCTCGCGGCGCTCGTGGCCTCCACCGCCACCCTCGGCAGCCTGTGGTTCAGCGAGTTCGGCAACCACTGGGCGCCGTGCCGGTTCTGCTGGTACCAGCGGGTGTTCATGTACCCGTTGGCGGTCATCCTCATCATCGCGGCGGTGCGCCGCGATCGTGGCGTGAAGTGGTACGCCGCTCCCCTGGCGAGCATCGGCCTGCTGGTCAGCATCTGGCACAACCTGCTCGAGCGCGGCTTCGTGAGCGAGAGCAAGGAATGCGCCGCCACGGTGCCCTGCGCCAACCCGTACTACGTGTCGTTCGGTCACATCGACCCCGACACGCTGCGACCGGCGGGCTTCCCGTCGATCACCCTCACCGTGATGGCGTTCTGCGGTTTTGCTGCCATCCTGGCCCTGTTGCTCCTTCCCGAACCACTGGAGGCTGAAGAAGATGGCGAATCGACAGCGGGCTGAAGCCCGTCGCAAGGCTGCGGCGAAGGCGGCCAACGGCGGCGGTTCCAAGACCTGGATGTGGGTCACCATCGGCGTGCTCGTCGTGGTGGCGGTGGTCGGCGTGGTCATCGCCACCAGCGGCGGCGACGACAGCCCTGCCGCGAGCGACACCACGGCGGCCGACAGCGGCGGTCTCGACGACCTGCCCACCAGCCAGCCGGTCACGGTGACGGGCGATCCGCTCCCCGCGTACAACCCCGACGCCGGCAGCGATGACGCCCTCGGGCTCACCGCGCCCATCCTCGACGGGTTCAACTTCAACAGCCAGCCCATCAAGGTCGATGCGGCCGAGGGCCCGTACATGTTGGTGTTCCTCGCCCACTGGTGCCCCCACTGCAACGCCGAGGTGCCCCGCCTCCTCGACTGGAAGAACAGCGGCGCCATCCCGGCCGAGCTGCGCGTCATCGGCGTGGCCACGGCCGTGTCGGAGACCAGCGTGAACTTCCCGCCGGCCGAGTGGTTCTCGAACAAGGGCTGGGCATGGCCCGTGCTCGTCGACGAGGCCCAGGGCGACGGCGCCGCCGGAAAGGCCGCCCAGGCCTACGGTGCCAGCGGCTGGCCGTACTTCGTCATCGTCGGTGCCGACGGCAAGGTGAAGGTGCGGGTGTCGGGCGAGGTCGAGATCAGCGATCTGCAGAAGATCGTCGACCAGGCACTGTCGAGCTGACGCCTCAGCCGAGATCGAGGTCGCGGTGGGCCGCTTCGGTGGCCTGCCGCAACACCTCGCGCAGCGGCAACCCGAGCGCACGTGCCGCCGTGGCGGCGTCGTCGTGCTCCACCTTCATCCGCCCCGCGGTGACCTTCACGCCGATGGCGTGACCATGCACCTGCACGGTGTGCTCGTCGCGTTGTTGCGGCCACCGCTGCAGCAGCGTGCCGCGCAGGCCCAGCGAGCCGGTCTCGCGGACGAGCACGGCGCTGACCTCGACGGCCCTCGCCGGGTCGCACAGCGCGTGCACGGTGTGGGCGGGGCGACCCTTCTTCATCACGATCGGTGACGCCCACGCGTCGTACGCGCCGGCTGCCAGGAGCGCCGCGATGGCGTGCGCGATGACCTCGCCGGTGGCGTCGTCGACGTTGGTCTCGAACAGCTGCACCGGCTGACCGGGCTGCGGCGTGAGGTCGGCCACCGGCTCGACGCCCACCACCACCTGCACCACGTTGGGCCGGCCGGGGATGTCGGCGCTGCCGGCGCCGTAGCCCACCGACTGCACGGTGAGCGCCGGCATGGGGCCGAACTCGTCGGCCAGCGCGGTCATCAGTGCCACGCCCGTGGGGGTGGCGAGCTCCTTGCGGTCGGCGATGCCGCGGCTGGGCGCACCGCGGCGAGCGAGCAGCTCGACGACGGCGGGTGCCGGGTTGGGCAGCTCGCCGTGCGCGGCGTGCACCGTGCCCTGGCCGACGGTGATGGGGCTGCACACGATGCGGTCGATGCCGAGCACCTCGAGCGCGGCGCACGCGCCGACGATGTCGATGATGGCGTCGACCGAGCCGACCTCGTGGAACTCGACCTCGTCGGGCGGCATGCGGTGCATCGCGCCCTCGACCTCGGCGAGCAGCCGGAAGGTGCGCTGGGCGCGGTCGCGCACGCGGTGCGGCAGGTCGGCCGCGGCCAGCAGGTCGCGAATCGCGGCGTACGGCCGGTGCCCGTGGTGACCATGACCGCCGTGATCGTGGTCGTGATCGTGATCGTGATCGTGGTGGTCGTGGTCGTGGTCGTGGTCGTGGTCGTGGTCGTGGTCGTGCGGGTGATGGTGGTCGTGGTGCGCGTGGCCGTGATCGTGCTCGTGGTGGTCGTGCGCGACACCGTCGTGCAGCAACGAGTGCTGGTGCTCGCCGAGCACCGCGACGTGTGCCTGCGTGGCCGCGATGCCGCAGCGCAGCACCGGCTCGAAGCTGAGCGCGTACCCGTCGAGCTCGAGGCCGGCGAGCACGGCCGCCACCTCCACCGGGTCGGCGCCGGCGTGCACGAGCGACGCCATCGTCATGTCGCCCGCCGTACCGGCGAAGCAGTGGAACCACGCGGTGCGACTCATGGGCACATCCTCGCGATCGCGCAGCCCGCACCGAAACCGTTGTCGATGCCGACCACCGTCACCCCGCTCGCACACGACGCGGTCATCGCGAGCAACGCGGTGACACCGTCGAGCCCCGAGCCGTAGCCGACGCTGGTGGGCACGGCCACGACGGGTGCCGAGGTGAGACCGCCGATCACGCTGGCGAGCGCACCCTCCATGCCGGCCACCACCACCACGGCGTCGGCCGAGGTGATGCGGTCGAGGTGCGCGAGCACACGGTGCAGACCGGCCACACCCACGTCGGTGAGGCGGTCGGGTTGGAAGCCGTAGGCGTGCAGCGTGAGCACGGCCTCGTCGACCACCGGCACGTCGGCGGTGCCGGCCGACACCACGAGCACCTTCGCCATGCGCGACGGGTGCGGGCGGCGCCAGAGCACGCAACCGGCCTTCGCCTCGCCCCCGGGGTGCGCGGCGAGCAGCGCGGCCTCGGTGTCGGCGGCGACACGGGTGATGAGCACCGGACCGGTGCCGTGCTCGAGCAGTTCGCCGACGATGGCGAGGCACTGCTCGGTCGACTTGCCGCTGCCGTAGACCGCTTCGGGCATGCCCTGGCGGATGGCGCGGTGGTGGTCGACCAGCGAGTCGCCGACCTCGGAGAACGGCAGCCGGCGCAGCGCGGCGACGGCGTCGTCGGCGGCGATGGCGCCGGAGCGCACGCCTTCGATGAGTTCGGCCAGCTGCTGCTCGTCCATGACCGGACCATTGTGCCGGGAAAGGGACCGACGGGTGGCCTCGTCCGCGCAATAGCCTTGCCGGTCATGACCTCCGCCACGCCGAGCACCCGCGTCGGTTTCCTCGGCCCGCTCGGCACGTTCACCGAGCAGGCGTTGAAGACCCAGCCCGACCTGGCCGTGGCCGAGCACGTGCTGTACCGCACCATGCCCGACGTGCTCGACGCCGTCGAGCGCGGCGAGGTCGACCTCGGGTTCGTGGCCATCGAGAACTCCATCGAGGGCACGGTGAACCTCAGCCAGGACGAGCTCGCGTTCAACCACGACCTGCTCATCCAGCGCGAGGTGGTGCTGAACATCGAGCACTGCCTGATGGCGAAGCCGGGCACGCAGCTCGGCGACGTGACGGTGGTGCTCAGCATCCCGGTCGCCAGCGCGCAGTGCCACGCCTACCTGCGCAACCACGTCGGCCAGGCCGACCTGAGGGCGTCGAACTCCACGGCGGAGGCCGCACGCATCGTGGCCGAGGAGCTCGGCGCCGGCGCCGCGGCCGTCGCACCCCGGGCGGCGGCCGAGCTGTACGGGCTGGAGATCATCGCCGCCGACATCGCCGACCATCCCGGCAACCAGACCCGCTTCGTGGTGGTGGCGAAGGAGGGCATCCCCGCCCCCACCGGCCACGACCGCACCGCGCTCGTCATCTACCAGCGCGCCGACGAGCCGGGCAGCCTGATCTCCATCCTCCAGGAGTTCGCGGCGCGGCGCATCAACCTGTCGAACCTGCTGTCGCGCCCCACGAAGGACGGCGGCCTCGGCGACTACTGCTTCGTGGTCTACGCCGACGGGCACGTGGCCGACGAGTTGGTGGCCGATGCGATGCGGGCGCTGCGCATCAAGCAGGGCGAGGTGAAGTTCCTCGGCTCGTACCCCGCTGCCGGCGAGCAGGCGGCGCAGGTGCGCGACGACGTCGACGCCCGCTGGCGCGACGCCGACGAATGGCTGCAGCGCCTTCGCGCCGACATCCGCTGACGCCCTCGCGCCCACGGGCGGCCCGCCGCTAGATTCGCTCCCGGAACGGTGGCAGAGCGGCCAAATGCATCCGCCTTGAAAGCGGAAGGGTGTCACAGCCCCGGGGGTTCAAATCCCTCCCGTTCCGCCAATCATCCCCGCGTGGTCGGGCCGATCCCGGTCACTGCGTGAGCAGCGAATCCACGATCGGCAGGATGACGTCGCGCGTCAGCTCGCCGCCGGTGTTCGGCGCTGCGGCATCGCCGCCGAGGCTGGGGTGCACACCGTCGGGCAGCAGTCGTTCGGCCTCGCCGCTGCCGTTCACGTATGCGGCCATGTCGACCACCTGCACCAGGCTCGGCCGCAGCTGCGCGAGCTCCTGCACCAGCCCGGTCCAGAGTGCGAACCGCTCGGGATGGCTCGACGCCGGGTCGACGGGCACGGTGAGCCACAGCACCTCGCGGGCACCGGTGACCGAGGCGATCTGGTCGGTGAGGGCGAGCATCTCGCCGAGGAGCCAGTTGCGGTAGGCCTCGTCCTCCATGCCGGTCCATTCGCCGCCCAGGGCCGGCACCTTGCGGTCGTTGATGTCCCACGTGCCCGACCACACGACGGCCACATCGAGACCGCCGTCGCGGCTCGCCGCCGCGGCCACACCGGCCGACCAGTCGCAGTCGTCGGCCAACGGATAGACCGCCGCGCCGGCGTGCTCGCGCACCTTGCCCCCACGTCCGGTGGGGCAGCCGAGTGCGGCGTACGAGGTGCCGATGCGCAGCTCGTCGAAGCCGTAGTTCGCCGTGCCGAGGCCGAGCGTCATCGCCTTCGAGTCACCGAAGAAGCCGATGCGCAACGGTTCGGGCGGCGCGGTGGTGGTGGGCGCGAACACCATGTGGCCCTGTTCGTCCCAGCGCGACTCCGCATCGGCCACGATCGACGACAGCACCGGTCCGGCCGCGGTGGTGGACGGTGCGAGCGGCTCGCGGGTCGAGTCGTCGATGATCTCGTCGAGGCGTGCCGCCGCGGCTTCGAAATCGGTGGTCTGCTCGCCCTGCACGGTGCCGACGGCGCCCACCAGCGGCACGAGCATCGCCGTGCACAGGGCGGCCGCCGCGAGCCACGGGCCCTTCACCACACCCGTACGAATGGGGCGCTCGAACCATCGCTCCGACAACAGCGCCAGGGCGAGCGTGGCGGCGAGCGTGGCCCACGGCACCAGCTCGGGCTGCAGCGAGGTGCGCCGCAGGGTCTGCAGCAGGGGCCAGTGGAACAGGTACACCGCGTACGAGATCTGGCCGAGGCGTGCGAGCGGCCACCAGTCGATGCGGCGGCCGAGAGTCGGCCAGCCGGCGACGGCGACGATGACCACCATCGACAGCACGGCGCAGCCGAAGAGTGCACCTTGGCTGAACGCCGCATCGGTGACGTTCGAGGTGATGGCCACCCACGTGAGTGCGGCGACGCCCATGGCCACGATGACGCCGGCCACGGCACGGCTGCTGCGTCGCAGCCAGTGGCGGCCGTGCATGGTGAGCGCGGCCAGCGAACCGACGAGCACTTCGGGAGCCCGGGTGAACGACGAGTAGTACGACAGCGACGCCGAGTCGCTCGACCGCACGATGGCGTAGACGCCGGCCGCGATGCCGAGCCCCACCACGACCTGGCCGCGACGACGGGTGCCCGCCAACAGCAGGGTGAGCGGCAGCAACAGGTACAGCTGCTCCTCGATCGAGAGCGACCAGAAGTGCAGCACCGGCGATGCGTCGGGGCTGACCCCGTAGCGTTCGGCCAGCAGCACCTGGCCCCAGTTCGCGCTCTGCCCGAGCGAGAAGAACAGGTCGCGACGCAGCGCACCATCGAGCCACCCGACCATCGACCAGCCCACCGCCACCAGCGCGAGCGTCAGCAGCGACACGGGCAGCAGCCGGCGGAATCGGCGGGTGTAGAACCCGCGCAGCGAGATGGTGCCCGAGTGCTCGAGCTCGTGCAGCAGGATCGAGGTGATGAGGAAGCCCGAGAGGGCGAAGAACAACGTGACGCCGATGAAGCCACCGGGCAGCACGTCGGGCCAGAGATGGAACAGCAGCACGGCGAGCACGGCGGCACCGCGCAGCCCGTCGAGGCCGTCGATGCGCTGGAACGGGTCCTGTGCCCAGCCCGTGGCGACCGGCTCGTGGTGGGGCAGGTGGAACGGGACCACCGGCACCCAATGGTGATGTCCCGCTCCGTGCTCCGCCATGACGATCACCTCCCGATGTCGTGACCTCATCGTGCGCTCGTGACGGAAGGACCGCACAGGGTCGTTCGCCCCTTCACGCAGCGTGAGTTGGACCCTTCCACCATGCGCCGTCGCGCCCCGTCGATCCGTCACCGGGCCGACACCCAGAAGGGCACTTCGGCCCGTTCGGCGGCGGTTCGACCGTGGGTACCATCACCTCATGACCGCGCGACGATCGATGCTGCGGCGCACCACGCACGTGGTGGCCGGGTCGGTCCTCGGCGCACTCGCGCTCCTGGTGCCGTCGCATCACGCGTCGGCGCATCGCCGCACCACGGTGCCGAGGCCGGCGGGCCAGGGCGCCGACTGCAACGGCATCGCGCACGTCGGCGACTCGCTCACGTGGGCGGCCACCGCGCAGTTCGCCGAGCAGTACGCGCGCCGCGGCTGGACCGATGTGCGCATCGATGCGCGCGGTGGGCGTGGCATCGCCACGTTCATGTACATCGACGTCACGGGCATCGAGGCCGTGCGCCTCATCAAGGAGTCGGGGTTCGACGGCTGCTGGGTCATGGCCCTCGGCACCAACGACACGGCCAACACCGAATACTGGGTGCACGCCCCCGACGAACAGCACTCGTGGCGGGTGAACCTCATCCGGTCGATGATGATCGAGCTCGACGGCGCGCCCGTGGTGTGGGTGAACACACACCTCACCGAGCCCGACATCGACTACTCGGCCGCCGACGCGAAGGCGTGGAACGCGGCGCTGCGCGAAGTGGCGTACGCCTACCCGAACATGATGATCTTCGACTGGGATGCCGTGGCCGCCGAGCACCCGGAGTGGACGAAGGACGACCACGTGCACGACACGCCGGAGGGCAGCACGGAACGGGCGCGCATCGTGGCCCGTGCCGTCACGTCGATGCTGCGCGGCGAGCAGACGCCGGTCGACCCGGTCGAGATCCGCATCGTCGGTCTCACCGATCCGGTGACGTGGTGGCAGAAGCCGTTCCGCCGACCCGTGCTGGCCACCTGGCCCGTCGACGCCCCCGGCCCCTGACCCCACCCCCACCCCCACCGCCCCCACCCCACGTTCGTGTCATCCCCCGACCGGGAAATCCTCGGAAAGCCCGCGACGAGAATCGGGGGGCGGCCCGGGGCACCTACCATCGGCGCATGACCGACGTTCCCCGCACCATGCGCCAGCTGCGCTCGCTCGTCACCGCCGACGGCACGCTCGAGCTCTCGATCGCCGAGGTCGACACACCGGTGCCGGCCGACCACGAGGTGCTCGTGCGCATCGATGCCGCGCCCATCAACCCGAGTGACCTCGGGCTGCTGCTCGCGATGGCCGACGTGAGCGCAGCCGTGTCCGACGGCGGGGCCACGCGTGCGCCGGTGCCGGCCAACGTGCTCCCCGGTCTGCGCACCCGCCTCGACGAGTCGATGCCCGTCGGCAACGAGGGCTGCGGCATCGTGGTGGCCGCCGGCGCCTCACCCGACGCGCAGGCGCTGCTCGGGAAGCGGGTCGCGATGGCGGGCGGTGCCACCTACGCGGAGTACCGCAATGTCGCCACGTTCATGTGCATGGAGCTGCCCGACGGCACCACGCCGCAGCAGGGCGCGTCGTGCTTCGTGAACCCGCTCACCGCGCTCGGCATGGTGGAGACGATGCGCATGGAGGGCCACACCGGTCTGGTGCACACCGCGGCCGCATCGAACCTCGGCCAGATGCTCAACCGCATCTGCCTCGCCGACGGCGTGCCGTTGGTGAACATGGTGCGCCGACCCGAGCAGGCCGAACTGCTGCGCGCACAGGGCGCGTTGCACGTGTGCGACTCGAGCGCGCCGACGTTCATGGACGACCTCGTCGCTGCGCTCGTCGACACAGGCGCGACGCTCGCATTCGACGCGATCGGTGGGGGTCGCCAGGTGGGCCAGATCCTCACCGCGATGGAGCAGGCCATCAACGCGTCGGCCACCGAGTACAACCGCTACGGCAGCGACGTGCACAAGCAGGTGTACATCTACGGCGGGCTCGATCGCGGGCCGACGGAGTTCCACCGCTCGTTCGGCATGGCGTGGGGCATCGGTGGCTGGCTGCTCACCCCGTTCCTCGGTCGCCTCGGGTTGGAGGGCATGATCCGCCTGCGCCAGCGCGTGGTCGACGAGCTCACCACCACGTTCGCCAGCCACTACACGCACGAGGTGTCGCTCGACGGCGCGATCGACCCGGCGAACATCGCGGTCTACGCGCAGCAGGCCACCGGGCAGAAGTTCCTCATCCGCCCCACCGCCTGACGCAGGTCGCGGCTCAGGCCAGTTCGGGGACGAGTGCCGCCCACGCGGTGAACTCGTCGAGCAGACGCGCTCGCGTGGGCTCGTCGACGAACGCGACGCGCAGCGCGTGGAGGTTGCACGCCCACAGCTCGGGCAGCGTGAGGCCGAGCACCTCGATGCACGACACCCACTCCTCGCTGAGCGTGATGTCGGAGATGGTGGTGTCGTCGGTGTTGATGGTGACCGGCACGCCCATGCGCAGCAACGCCGGCAACGGGTGGTCGGCCAGCGTGGCCACCGTGCCGGCCTGCACGTTGCTGGTGGGGCACAGGTCGAGCGTGACCCCGCGTTCGACCAGCGTCGCGACCACGTCGGGACTGCCGACCGCGGACGCACCGTGGGAGATGCGGTCGGGTCGCAGCTCGAGCGCCCGGCGCACCAGCGCACCGTCGTCGAGCAGTTCACCCGTGTGCACGGTGGTGCCGAGGCCGCCTGCGCGCGCCACTGCGAAGGCGTCGGCATGCACCGTCGGGTCGGGGTCGTGGGCCTCGTAGCCGGCGAGGTCGAAGCCGGTGACGCCGCGGTGCCGGTACGCCACGGCGGCGGTGGCGACCGCGACGTTGGTGTCGCGGTCGTGGGCGCGGATGGCCACCGGGCACAGACGCACCTCCACCTCGCACCGCGCGGCGGCGTCGGCGGCTGCCGTGGTGACGAGGTCGATGACCGACTCGATGGTGAGGCCCTCGTCGCAGTGGAACGCGGGCGCCCACTTGATCTCCATGTAGCGCACCCGGTCGGCTGCCTTGTCCTCCACCAGGTCGGTGGTGATGCGCGTCAGCGCGTCGGGGTACTGCATCAACCGCAACGGCAGGTCGAACGAGCGCAGCAGCTCGGCCTGTGCGCCGGGGTGGGCCGGCGCGACGAGCGCGTCGAACATGCCCGCGTAGGTGCGCGGCGCGTCGAGGCCGTGGTGCGCGGCGAGCTCGAGTGCCGTGACGGGGCGCAGGCAGCCGTCGAGGTGCAGGTGCAGCTCGGCCTTCGGCATCGCCTGCACGAGCCGACGCACGGCGCTGGGAGAGGTGCCCACGTCGCGCAGTCCGTCAGCCGGTCAGGCCGACTCCACCAGGGCGTTGCGGTTCACGAAGAGGATGCCGGCGACGACCAACGCACCGACGATGACCACGACCCACGGCGTGAGCCCGGTGATGAAGAGCACCGCGAGGCCCATGCCGACCACGGCGATGCGGGCCGCATCGACACGGGTGGAGATGACCGCGGCGAGCTTCGACCGGTTGCCGTCGACGTCGGGCCGCAGGAACACGGCGATGAGGCCGACCATGATGCCGACGAGCGCCATCACCATCAGCGTGCGCGCCAGCGAATCGGTCAGCGACTCGGTGATGTTGACCGCGGCGGCCTTCGCGCCCGCCTTGTCGATGGCGCTGTCGATGGCGACGACCACACGATCGATGGCGATGCGCATCACGAGTGCACCGATGCCGATGCCGAGCATCAGCTGCGCCAGCGTGCGGCGACGGTCGAGCGAGAGGTACAACGCGAGTGCCACGAACAGCAGCGCCACGATGCCGAGCAGGAACGTGGCCTTCTGGAAGATCGACAGCGCCTGCTGGGCCGTGCCCAGCGTGGCCGACGCCTTCTCGACCTGCTGCGCGTCGAGCACGGTGATCTGGCCGAAGTTCTCGGGCACGGTCACGCCGAACACGCGGGAGAGGATCTGCACGATGGCGCTGCTGCTGACCTGGCCGGCGACCTCGGTGATGTCGAACGAGTCGGGGATGACCCCGTTCTCCTGCAGCAGCTCGATGGTGCGCACGATGAGCGGCACCACGTCGAGCACCACCTCACCGTCGACCATGGAGAACACCGAGTCGGGCGAGAGGCCGCCGCCCTCGAGGATGTCGATGGCTTTCTTGTGGGCCACCCGCACCGCGCCCTCGATGAGCTCGCGGCCACGGTCGCTGCCGACCACGTTCGCGACCTGCTCCTTGATGACGTTCGCGACGGCCGCCTCGATGACCGGTCCGAGGCGATCGAGGCCGTCGGGAACGAGCGACTGCACGAGCCCGTCGATGTCGATGAGCTCGACGATCTCGGTGGTGATGCGGGCCGACAGCGCGTCGATGACCGCGGGATCCTCGGCGGCGGCGTCGACCGCGGCGACCACCCGATCGGTGCTCAGCACGGTGCGCTTCGCCCAGATGCCCATGGTGGCCACCAGGAACAGCGCCACCGCGAGCACCGTGGCGACGACGGCACCGATGCGGCGGCCGCGGCGGCGTTGCGGGGAGGCCGGAGCCGCCGGCTCGGCGGTGGTGGTGGCATCGGACGCGTCGGTCATGGGACAGAACGGTACGCCGAACGAGCACAGTTGCACGTCACCCACGTGGGGTGAGGGTTGCTTCACCCGGAGGGGGTGATGCCGTGCCCCTCCAGGAGTGACAGACTGGCGAGGCCGTCGGGGCCCCTCGTGATGCCCCGTGGACCCGAGAGAGGAACCCTCATGACCATCGGACCGGTCGAGTACATCATCATCCAGTTCCCTGGCAATCAGTTCAAGGGTGAGATCGCTCCTGCCCTGGCCGACCTGATCGAGAGCAAGACGGTGCGCATCATCGACATGGTGTTCATCCTCAAGGACGAGCTCGGCAACGTGGTCTGGGACGAATACGACGCGGGCGAGAACGGCGACGGCTTCGGCTTCGCGCACCTCGACGGCGAGGCCGGCCTGCTGAACGAGGACGACATCCTCACCGCCGCCGAGGTGATGGACAACAACTCCAGCGCCGCACTGCTGGTGTGGGAAGACCTCTGGGCAGCGCCGTTCGCGGCCGCCATCCGCAACGCCGGCGGCGAGCTCATCGCCGGTGGTCGCATCCCGGACGAGCTGGCCCAGCTGGCCGCCGACACCCTCTGACCCACCCCCAACCCCGAACACTCACAGGAGATCACATCATGATGCGTCGTGGAATCGGGCGAGTCGGTCGCCCCTCCCTCATCGGCACCGCCGCCCGCACTGCGGTCGTCGCCGGCACCGCCACCGCCGTGGTCGGTGGCATGCACAACAAGCAGGCCGCCGCCGCTCAGCAGGAGGCCGAGGCCGCCGCCTACCGCCAGCAGCAGGAGCAGGCCGCCATCGATGCTGCCGTGCAGCAGCAGGTCGCCGCGCAGATGGCCGCCCAGCAGGCCGCACCGCCGCCCCCGCCGCCCGCCGCGCCGGCCGCAGGTGGCGACGACACGATGGCCAAGCTGCAGCAGCTGGCCGACATGAAAGCGCAGGGCATCCTGAGCGACGCCGAGTTCTCGGCCGCGAAGGCCAAGCTCCTCGGCCTGTAGGGTCCCGGGCGCCGCCGGCACCGGAGGAGCCCCCATCGACATCCCGCTCGACCTGCATTCGCGCGAGTTCCTCGAGGACCCCGCGCCCACGCTCGCGTGGCTGCGCGAGCACGACCCCGTGCACCGCAGCGCGTACGGCTACTGGTTGCTCACACGGCACGACGACATCGCGGCCGCGCTGCGCGACCCGCGCCTGTCGAGCGAGTGGACGAAGAAGGGCTCGCTGCCGGGGGTGAGCGCTCGTCACCGCGCCGCACCCGACCTCGACGACCCGTTCGTCCGCGCGCAGCAGGTGGTGCTGCACTCGTTCAACATGAAGGACGCGCCCGATCACACCCGGGTGCGGCAGTTGGTGCAGCAGGCGTTCACGCGGGCGAAGGTCGATCATCAGCGAGCGCGGGTGGCCGAACTGGTCGATGCGTGCATCGACGGCGGGCTCGCGGCGGGCACGCTCGACCTGGTCACCGAGCTCGCGTTCCCGCTCACCATCACCGTCGCGTCCGAGATGATCGGCATCCCGGCCGATGCACGCGACCGGTTCCGGTCGTCGTTCGAGGACACCGAGCGCCTCGGCGACCCGACCGCCACCGACGAGCAGCGCGCCGCCGCCCGCGACGCGCTGGTGTGGCAGCTCGACTTCATCGCCGCGGTGGTCGACGAGCGGCGTCGCGCACCGCAGCAGGACCTGGTGTCGGCGCTCGTGCAGGCCGAGGACCAGGGCGCCCGGCTCACCAACGACGAGATCCTCGCCGCGCTGCTCACCATCTACACCGCGGCCGGCACCACCACGGAGCGGATGATCTCGAGCGGGATGCTGCTGCTGTTGCGGCATCCCGAACAGTGGGCGCTGCTGCGCGCACGTCCCGAGCTGCTGGGCGGCGCGGTGACCGAGATCCTGCGCTACCACCACCCGAACCAGCAGACCACCACACCCCGGTTGGCGCTCGACGACATCGACATCCGCGGCACGATCATCCCGGCCGGCAGCACGGTGCGCGTCGCACTCGGCGCCGGCAACCGCGACCCGGAGCGATGGGACGCGCCCGAGGTGTTCGACATCACCCGTCCCGAGACGGTGTCGCTCGGGTTCGGCCAGGGCCTGCACTACTGCATCGGCGCACCGTTGGCCCGCATGCAGACGCAGGTGGCCGTCGAGCACCTGCTGCGGCGTTGCCCCACGTTGGCACTGGCCGAGGGTGAGGTGCGGCACGACCCGCGGCGGATGGACCGCTACGAGCGGGTGCAGGTCACGCTGGCCACCGCGCACTGACGCGCACACTGAACTGCGCGGGTCCGTCAAGGCCGAGCGCATCGGACCGATACTGAGGACATGTTCGATCTCGTGGGCGGCACGCGGTGAACCCGTTCGATGCGCCTCCCGACGCGGGCGGCAACGGTCAGCCGTCGTTGCCGTCGCTCCCGCCGCCGGCACCGGCACCGACGCCTGCACCCGCACCCGCACCCGCGGCCGCGCCGACGCGGCCCCCGGTCGTCGCGCCGTCGGTCGGGGCGGTCAACCCGATGGAGCAGATCGCCGCCGCGAGGAAGGTGCGCTCCCGTCGCAAGCGCACGTCACGCCTGGTGTCGCTGGTGTTGCTGCTCGCCCTCGTCGGCGGTGGGGTGTTCGCCGCCACACGCATCCTCGGCGACGACGAGACCGGCACACCAAGCGAGTGGTCCGACGAGCTCGCACCGCTCGTGGCCCAGGTCGAGCTCCTGAGCGGTCTGGAGTTCCAGCACCCGGTTCGCCTCGAGCACCTCGACCCGCTCGAGTTCGACAGCCGGCTGCAGGAGTTCGCTGCTGCCCCGCTCGACGACCCCGCGGCCGGGCCCACCTACGGTGCCGACCTGGTCGACCTGTTCGGCATCACCCCGACACCGTCGACGGTCGGCGTCGACGTGGCCTGGCTGCCCACCTCGGACGTGATCGTCATGCGCGGCGAGAACATCGACCCGATCGACGAGGTGGCCATCGTCCACGAGCTCACCCTCGCGGGGCTGACACAGATGGCCGCCACCCCGGCAGGCACGAGGGTCCGCACCCCGTCGAGCGCCCTCAGCGAGGCCGCCATCGAACAGGCTGCGGCAGCTGCCGCGGCCGCGGCGTACGTCGAGCGGCTGCGGCCCGATGCGCAGGCAGCCATCGGCAGCGCCCCGCTCCCGGTGCCGGCGACTGCGGGCCTCCCCGCCGCGCCGTGGCCGCTGCTCGATGCCGTGCACGCTCCGTTCACGCTCGGCGAGGCGCTGGTGGCCAACGCCACCGACCAGCGTGGCGTCATCGGCATCCACGACCTCCTCCGCTCCCCGCCCGACGAGTACGCGGTGATGAACCCGTGGACCGCGTTCTCCGAGAAGGAGGGCGACTTCGAGGCCACCCCGCGGTTGCCGGCGGGTGCCGTGCCGATCGAGACGGCGAAGGACCTCACCGGTGTGGAGCTGCTGATCGCCATCGACACCTGGTTGCCCTGGACCGTGTCGAGCGACGCGCTCCTCGGTTGGGTCGACGGGACGTACACCACCTACCGCACCGCGCCCGACGGCCCGCTCTGCGCCGCCGTGGCGGTGATGGTGCTGTCGACCTACTCCGACGACCTGGCCGTGGCGTTCACGTACTGGGCCACCGCGATGGGCTCGACCGGTCGACCGGAGGTCGAAGCCGGCACGTTCACCGCGGCCGGCAGCTCGTCGGCCGACACCGTGCACATCCAGCTCTGCGCTCGACCCGACGGCGCCCCGGTCGCGCCACCGCAGACGGTGCCGACCGTTGCCGCGATGATGTTCGAACGGAGCCTGGCGCCGGTGAGCAACGGCACCTTCCTGCTCGTGCGGACCGAGCTGTGCACCGCGGCCGCCCTCATCGACGACCCGGTCGCGGCACCCCTCGTCATGCTGCCCGTGCGCGACGCCGCGCAGGCTGCGCAGTACGACGCCCTGTTCGCCGCGGCACGCGACGGTTGTACGGCCTGACCTGCGGCGCGTCGACGAGAACGCGTCACGGTTTCGTCAAGTTCGCGGCCGTGCGTGCCGATGAGTAGGGCATGCACGCGCCCGGGGGACACCCGTGAACACGTTCGAGGCCCCGCCTCGCGACGCGCGCGTCGCCACCATCCCCCCGCCGTTCGTGCCGAAGCTGCCGCCGCAGGTGAAGGTCACCTCGGTGGCCACGATGCCGTCGCCGGGGCTGCCCGGTGCACCGCCCACTGCCGCAGCTACGGGGCCGAAGGTGCAGGGCGTGCCCATGCACCTGTTGTTCAACAACGACTCGGCACCCCCGCCGAAGCGCCGGAAGAAGAAGGGGTCGTTCGCGAAGAAGTTCCTCGGGCTGCTCGTGGTGTCGGGCCTCGCGGCCGGCGGCGTGATGCTGTACCAGCGGCTGCGCCCGTTCGACGCGCCACACCCCGACGCATGGGACCCGCGCGTCGCCGAGCTGGTGACGTTCGTGGAACAGACACGGGCGCTCACGTTCGAGCACCCGATCGCGATCGACTTCCTCAGCGAGGAGCAGTTCCTCGCGCAGACCCGCGCCGACGCCACCGCGATCTCCCCCGACGAGACCCAGATGGCCGAGTACACCTCGGAGCTGTTCGACGCGTTCGGTCTGGCCACCGGATACGACCCGAGTGCAGGGCAGTCGACGCTGTCGGCAGCCACCACACTCGGCTTCTACTCGCCCGAGACCGACCGCATCACCGTGCGCGGCAACGAGCTGACGCCCGGCGTGCGCGTCACCGTGGTGCACGAGCTGACGCACGCGCTGCAGGCCCAGCACTTCGACCTGCACGACAAGGCGGGCGACGTGCCGATGCGCAGCATCGTCGAGGCCGACGCGATGCGCATCGAGGAGGCGTACTTCGCCACCCTCCCGCCCGAGGAGCAGGCGGCCGCGCGCGCCGCCGACACGATGTCGGCCGAGGCGGCCGGGCAGCTGGCCACCGTGCCGTGGCCGGTGGTGGAGTTCCAGTACGCGCCGTACGTGCTCGGCCCTGCGCTGCTGCGCACGGTGCTCGACCGCCGCGGCAACGCCGGCGTCGACGACCTGCTGTCGAACCCGCCGACGGAGGAGCAGCT
Source organism: Actinomycetota bacterium (assembly GCA_039796575.1). Classification (GTDB taxonomy): domain Bacteria; phylum Actinomycetota; class Acidimicrobiia; order Acidimicrobiales; family Ilumatobacteraceae; genus UBA668. Next base: position 108,420 of record JBDKJP010000045.1, on the reverse strand, counting down.
CATCGCGAACTGGCAGTGGCGTCCCGACGGCGACGAGCCGTCGGTGGGCATCACCGCAGTGGGGCCCCAGGGTGCCGACGTGATCGCGGACAGCACACCGCTCTCGATGCTGGAGATGGTGGTGATGCTCGACGCCTGGTTGCCGTGGACGCTGGCGCGCAGCGCGCTCGACCACTGGCAGGCGGCCGCGTACACGTCGTACCGCAAGGCGCCGGGTGGTCCGTTGTGCGTGTCCGTCAGCACGGCGCTCGAGGGCGACCCGTCCACGTTCATCGCGGCGATCACGTGGTGGTCGACCACCATCGGGTCGCCGACGCGACCGTTCGAGCGCGACGGCACGGTGACGTTCGAGGTGTGTGCCCGCGGTGCCACCGGCGCCAACCCGCCGCTGCCCGTGGTGCAACCGACGACGGCGATGCTGCTCGAGAACGCGGCCGTGCCGCCGACGGCGAACGACCTCGCCGCCGCGTCGACCCATCTGTGCGCGGCGCGCACGGTGATCGACGACCCTGCGGTCGCGCCGTTCCTGACCATGCTGCGATCGCCGCAGCAGCAGGCACAGGTCGACGCCGCGCTCGCCGCGGCGCGTGCGGCGTGCGGAGGCTGAACGTGCCACAGTGCACGGCGTGGACCTGACCGAACTCGGCGCCGCCGACCTGTCGGAGCGCATCCATCGGCTCGAGGTGTCGTGCCGTGAGGTGATGGCCGCGTTCCTCGACCGCATCGACCTCCGCAACCCCGACCTCAACGCCATCGTCAGCCGCCGCGACCGCGACGTGCTGATGGCCGAGGCCGCGACGTGTGACGACGAGCTCGCCGCCGACTTCTCGCGCGGCTGGATGCACGGGCTGCCGCAGGCCATCAAGGACCTCGCCGAGACGCGCGGGCTGCGCACCACGTCGGGCTCGCCCCTCCTGGCCGACTTCGTGCCCGACTTCGACGCGCTGGTGGTGAGCCGGATGAAGTCGGCCGGCTGCATCGTGATCGGCAAGACCAACGTGCCCGAGTTCGGGCTCGGGTCGCACACGTTCAACGAGGTGTTCGGCCCCACCCGCAACCCGTACGACACCACCCGTTCGGCGGGCGGCAGCAGCGGCGGTGCCGCGGTGGCGTTGGCCACGCGCATGCTGCCGGTGGCCGACGGCAGCGACTACATGGGCTCGTTGCGCAACCCGGCCGCGTGGAACCACGTGTTCGGCTTCCGGCCCAGCCAGGGACGCGTGCCCAGCTTCCCGGCTCGCGACCACTACTTCGCGCAGCTCGCCACGGAAGGGCCGATGGGACGCAGCGTCGTCGACATGGCGATGCTGCTCGGCACGCAGGCCGGCTTCGATCGCCGCGACCCGCTGTGCCTGTCGGGCGGGCTCCCCGAGTTCGCCACGGTGGCCGACGCCCGAGCCACGCTCGACGACGACGTCGAGGGCACTCGCATCGGTTGGCTCGCCGACCTCGACGGCCACCTCGCCATGGAGCCCGGCATCCTCGACCGCTGCGTCGACGGGCTGCAGCGTCTGGCGCACCTCGGCTGCGAGGTCGAACCGGTGGCGTTCCCGATGTCGCCCGAGAAGGTGTGGGACGCGTGGCTGGTGTGGCGGCACTTCCTCGTGTCGGCCGGCCTCGGCCCGCTGGCGGCCGACCCGGCGCGGCGCGCGCTGCTGAAGCCCGAGGCGCTGTGGGAGATCGACCGCGGCCTCGCGCTGTCAGCCGCCGAGGTCAGCCGGGCCAGTGCGGTGCGCACCGAGTTCCACGCGTCGATCGTGTCGCTGTTCTCACGGTTCGACGTGCTGGCCGTCCCCACGGCCCAGGTGTGGCCGTTCCCGATCGAGCAGCGCTGGCCCACCCACATCGGTGACCGCGAGATGGACACCTACCACCGCTGGATGGAGGTCACGTCGTACGCCACGTTCGCCGGGCTGCCGGCCGTGAGCGTGCCCGTGGGGTTCGACGAGCGTGGCCTGCCGATGGGCATGCAGCTCATCGGGCCGCCCCGCGCCGACGTCGACGTGCTGTGCCTGGCCCACGCCTACGAGGGGACGATCGCCGATGCGAAATCCGGCGTCCCGTCAGTCGGCGCGGCCTGACCTCAATTACGATTTCGGCCCATGGCGAGCGGGGCGATGACCACGACCGAACGCGAGGCGTTCCTCACCGACGTGCACGTGGGCGTGCTCGCGGTCGACGAACCGGGCCGTGGGCCCCTCGCGATGCCCATCTGGTACCTGTACCGGGACGGTGTGGTGCACATCACCATCGACGGCGACTCGCTGAAGGCGCGCCTGCTGCGGGCGGCCGGGCGGGCCACCATGACCGTGCAGACCGAGACCGCGCCGTACCAGTACGTGTCGGTCGAAGGGCCCGTCGAGCTGGTGCCCGCCACCGGCGACAACCTCGAGATGGCCACCCGCTACCTGGGCCCTGAGCTGGGGCGTTGGTACGCCGAGCACAACCCCGTCGGGCCCGATTCGGTCGACGTGCAGCTGCGACCCGAGCACTGGCGCACGTTCGACTTCGGGAAGGCGATGGGCTGAGGTCGACCACGGTGATGCACAAGAAGCGTGACGACGGCCCCACACCTGCGACACTGTCCGAAGTGGGGGACCCGAACGACGACCACTGGCTGCTCGAAGTCGTGGAGGCGATGCCCGACGGCGTCGTCATCGTCGACGACCGCGGCACGATGTCGCTCGTCAACCGCGAGATGGAGCGCCTGCTCGGCTACACCCGTGAGGAGATGCTCGGCCAGCCGGTCGAGGTGCTGCTGCCGGTGGAGGTGCGCACGTCGCACCACGCCCACCGCGAGGGGTTCAACGCCAACCCGCACCGCCGCGCCATGGGCGCCGGGCTCGACCTGGCGGCGCAGCGCAAGGACGGTTCGGTGTTCCCGGTCGAGATCTCGCTGGCGCCGGCCGAGGTGGCCGGCATGCGCGTGGTCATCGCCACGGTGCGCGACGTCACCGCCAACCGTCAGGCCGACGCCGACCTCGCCGCCGCCCGCGAACGCGTGCTGCTCGCCGAGGACCACGAACGCATCGCCCGCGACCTGCACGACACGGTCATCCAGCGGTTGTTCGCCTCGGGCCTGTCGCTGCAGAGCGTGCTGCCCACCGTGCCCGAGACCGCGAAGGTGAAGATCGAGCGCATCCTCGACGACCAGGACGACGCCATCCGCGAGCTGCGCACCGCCATCTTCGGTCTCGCCAGCAAGCGCAGCGCCGGCCGCACGGTGCGCGTCGTGGTGAACGACCTCGTCGACGAATCGGCCCGGGTGCTCGGCTTCCGGCCCACGCTGCACTTCTCGGGCGTGCTCGACACCATCGACGAGGAGGCCACGGCCGAGGTGGCCGCGGTCACCCGCGAGGCGCTCAGCAACGTGGCCCGTCACGCACGGGCACGCAAGGTCGAGGTCACGCTGAAGCACGCCGACCAGGAGCTGCTGCTCACGGTCAGCGACGACGGTGAGGGCATCCCCGGCAGCCACCGCCTCGGCAGCGGGTTGCTGAACATGCACGACCGCGCCGAACGGCTCGGTGGCAGCTGCAGCGTCACGTCGGCCGAGCACGCCGGCACGACGGTGCGCTGGCAGATCCCGGTCGGCGACTGACGCGCCGGTCGGCCCCGCCGACTACTGCTGCTGCGACGGGTTGCGCCCGGCGCCGGCCTTCACCGCGAACACGGCCGCCTCGGTGCGGCGGCTCATGCCCAGCTTCATCAGCATGTTCGAGACGTAGTTCTTCACCGTCTTCTCGGCGAGGTGCAGTTCGGTGCCGATCTGACGGTTCGTGGCACCCTCGGCGATGAGGTCGAGGATCTTGCGCTCCTGCGGCGTGAGCTTGGCGAGGCGCTCGTCCTCCTCCGACGGGTGGCGCAGGCGGTGCAGCACCTTGCTGGTGACCGTCGGGTCGAGCAGCGACTCGCCGCGGGCGACACGGCGGATGGCCGTGATGAGGTCGTTGCCGCGGATCTGCTTCAGCACGTAGCCGGAGGCGCCGGCCATGATGGCCTCGAACAGCGCGTCGTCGTCGCTGAACGACGTGAGCATCAGGCACGCGAGGCCGGGCAGCTGGCTGCGCACCTCGCGGCACACCTCCACGCCGCTGCCGTCGGGCAGGCGCACGTCGAGCACGGCCACGTCAGGGCGCACGGCCGGGATGCGCTGCATCGCCTCGGCGGCGGTGGACGCCTCGCCGACGACCGTGAGGCCGGGCTCGGCCTCGATGAGCTCGCGCACACCACGACGGACGATCTCGTGATCGTCGAGCAGGAACACGGTGATGGGCTTGGGAGACTCATCCATAGGGAACCAAGGCAATCACATGCGGCACACCCCTGTCAGGGACCTTCGTCACATTGTCACAAGGTCACAAACTCCGGCGGTCGATCTAGACTCGCCGACGTGCTGCAGACCTCCCCTCCCGCCACCCTTCCCCAGGCCAACGACGCCTGCTGGTGCGGCAGCGGCCGCAAGTACAAGCGCTGCCACAAGCCGCTCGAGGGCCGGGTGCTCCCCGGTGTCATCAGCCCGATGCGCAGCGTGCCCGCGCACATCGAGCTGCCGCCGTACGCCCTCACCGGCGAGGCACCGCGCTGGGCCGAGCCGCGCGTGAAGTCGCCCGAGATCATCGAGCGCATGCGCCACGCCGGCGCGATGGCCGCCGAGATCCTGCGGCTGGCCGGCGAACTGGTGCGCCCCGGCATCACCACCGACGAGATCGACGTGTTCGTGCACGAGGCCACGGTCGAACGCGGCGCCTACCCGAGCCCGCTCAACTACCACGGCTACCCGAAGAGCGTGTGCACCAGTGTCAACGAGGTCATCTGCCACGGCATCCCCGACAGCCGGGCGCTGCAGGACGGCGACATCGTCAACCTCGACGTCACCTGCTACGTCGGTGGCGTGCACGGCGACACCAACGCCACGTTCCTGGTCGGCAACGTCGACCCGGCCAGCCGCGACCTGGTGAAGGTCACCGAGGAGTGCATGTGGTACGGCATCGAGGCCGTGCGCCCGGGTCGGCCGCTCAGCGACATCGGCCGCGCCATCGAGCAGCACGCCAAGAAGCACAAGCTCGGCGTGGTGCGGGCGTTCATCGGTCACGGCATCGGTGAGCAGTTCCACACCGACATCCAGGTGCTCCACTACTACGACGAGCGGGCCAACATGATCATGCGGCCGGGCATGACCTTCACGGTCGAGCCGATGATCACACTCGGCACCTGGCAGCACAAGATGGCGTTCGACGACGACTGGACCGCCGTCACCGCCGACGGCAAGCGCACCGCACAGTTCGAGCACACCCTGCTCGTCACCGACGACGGCGTCGACGTGCTCACCGCCCCCGGCGCCGTCAGCCCCAAAGCCCCCTGGCGCTGACCCCACCCCGCGAACTTAAGTTCGCGCGCATTCCCCTCGGCGGGCGGGTCAGCGGCCGGTGAAGTTGGCGGGGCGACGCTCGAGGAACGACGCGACGCCTTCGCGGTGGTCGTCGCTCTTGAAGCAGGCGGCCATGGCGGCGGTGTGGCGTTCCATGTGCTCGCCGACCGGTGCCGTGAGGCCCTGCTGCACCAGCGACTTGATGAGGCCCAGGCTGTGCGGTGAACCGGCGGCGATGGTGCGCGCCAGGTCCATCGCGGCGGGCAGCAGGTCGTCGCTCGGCACCACGTCGAGCACGTAGCCGAGACGCAACGCCTCGTCGGCGTCGATCATCGCCCCGGTGTACAGCAGCCGCAGGGCGGGTTGCAGGCCGACGATGCGCGGCAGCAGCCAGGTGCCGGCGCCGGTGTCGGGCACGAGGCCGCGGTGCACGAAGTTCCAGGCGAAGCGGGCGTTCGGGCTGGCGAGGCGCAGGTCGCACTGCGACGTGAACTCGGCGCCCATGCCCACGGCCGGGCCGTCGATGGCGCACACCGTGGGCTTCCGCGCCTGCGCGAGCGGCCACCACTTGTGGCGCTCCTCCGCCGAGCCACGTAGGCCACGGGTCTCCCCCGGCACGGTCGCGAGGTCGGCGAGGTCGGTGCCGGCGCAGAACGCACCCGGCACGCCGGTCACCACGAGCGCCACGGTCGACGGGTCGTCGTCGGCGCGGCCGACGGTCTCGATGAACTCGGCGAGCATCGCGTAGGTCATCGCGTTGCGCTTCTCGGGGCGGTCGATGGTGATGACGCCGATCTTGCCGTCGACGTGGTGGCGGATGAACGAACGCGGTGAGTCGGCCATGGGCCGAACGTAGCTAACCGGCCGCCGCCGCCACGACGGGTGCTCCCTCGGCCCGACGCCCGGGCAGCGAGGTGGCAGTCGCGATGGCGGCGAGCATCGCCACCACGCAGACGATGAACATGATGCCGACCCCGGCGCCGTCGTCGTCGACCACCATCGTGAGCACGATGCTGGCCACGATGCTGCCCACGTAGCGGCTCATCGACAGCAGGCCGGCGGCGAACCCGGCCCGGCGTTCGGGCGCGGCCTCCACGCCGGCGGTGAGGATGCTGGGGGTGGCCATGCCGAGCCCGACGCCGAAGACGGCCAGCGTCACCAGCAGCAGTGCCGACGCGACGTCGTCGCCCACCACGGCCGGCCCCACCACGGCGACCGTGGCCATGGTGAGCCCGACCAGGACCGGGAATCGGCGGCCACGCACGTCGCCGATGCGCCCGCCGGACGGGCTCATCACGATCATGCCGAGCGTCAGCAGCGACAGCGAGGCGCCCACGGCGCCCGACCCCCAGCCCCGGTCGTCGAGGAGCAGTGGGGTGACGAGCAGCAGCGCGTACTGCGCGACCACCGAGAAGGCCTGGGTGCTGAACGCGCCGACGAAGACCCGGTTGGCCACCGGCTCCTTCGAACCGTCGTCGGGAGCGCGCCGGGCCGGCGGCACGACGGCGTCGACCGGCACCGTGCGGTGCAGCACCCTCAGCACGACGAGCACGATCGGGATGTTGACGCCGAAGATGGCCCGCCATCCGAACCCGGCGATGAGGAGGCCACCGATCACCGGGCCGAGGCCGGCACCCACGCCGATGACGGAGCCCTGCAGGCCGAATGCGCGACCGCGATCGTCGGGCGGGGTGACCACGCGCATCATCGCCTGCACGCTCGGGGAGATGGCCGCCGCGAAGAACGCCTGCGCGGTTCGCGTCACCACCAGCATCGTGAACGACACCGCCAGCATCGAGGCCGCGCATGCGACACCGAACCCGGCCACGGCGATGACGGCGAGGCGCCGCACACCGATGGCGTCACCGAGGCGGCCGCCGAGCGGCTGCCCGATGAGCATCGCCACCAGGTACACGGTGATGAGGATGCCGGCGTGGCCCTTCTCGATGTCGAACTCGCGGGCGAGGTGCGGCAACGCCACGGCCACCATGGTCGAGTTCAGCGGCACCAGGAACGATGCGAGCGAGATCCCGACGATGGTGGCGTTGGAGGCGCGGCCCTCGACGACGGTCATCCGAGAATGGTGACAGTTCCGGCAGTGCCGTCCACACGCAGACGCATGCCGGTCTCGATGCGACGGGTGCCGTCGACGGTGCCCACCACGGCCGGCGACCCCATCTCGCGCGACACGATGGCCGCGTGCGAGGCGAAGCTGCCGTGGTCGGTGACGATCGCGCCGACGAGGTGCAGCATCGAGTTGAAGGCCTCGCCGGTCGTCGGCGCGACCAGCACGTCGCCGGGCTCGAGCGAGAACAGGTCGTCGACCGAACGCACCAGCCGGGCGACGCCCTCGTACACGCCGGGCGATCCGGCGATGCCGACGATGGTGGCGTCGTCGCCCTGCGCGTCGTCGAGCTGCCCGAGCACTCCCTCGATGGTGAAGCCGAGCGCCGACATCACTCGTGCCAGCGACGGCGGCAGCATGTCGACCGGCGGGGGCGGCGGCGCGGGCGGGCCGAGATGCCGGGGTGCGCCGGCCAGCGTGCGCGCGGCACGCTGTTCGGCGCGGGCTCGGAGCTCACCGGCCGTCGGTGCGTTGGCACCGTGCATGAGCGCGTCGATCTCGTCGACGTCGGCGTCGAGCAGATCGTCGGCGGCGAACAGACGGCCGGCCGCCTGGAGGCGATGACCGATCTCGAGCACACACAGACGGGTGAGCCCGATGGCCGAGATGTCGCTGAACAGGCCGCGCTCGTCGCGCAGGCGGTACACCAGCCGCGCCTCGGCGAGCAGTGCGTCGAACTCGGCCTGGTGCTCGGCGGGCACGGCGGCGCGTAGGTCGGCCGCGAACTGGTCGGAGCGCCGTGTGGCCGACGAGGTGTCGACGCCGAGCGCGGTACGCATCCGGCCCACCAGGCTCTCGGGCCGCTCCCCCACCGTGGGGTTGGTGATGTCGAACCCCTCGAGCACCCGGAAGTGCACCGCGGCGACGTAGGCGTCGACCTCGGGGAGGCGGGCACGCAGGCCGGCGATGACGTCGGCGGCGGGTGTGTCGGACAGCAGCAGATCGAGTGCCTCCGCATCGGCGCGCAGTGCGGCGAGCGCGGCCTGCATCTCGGGCGGCGACACGTTCGACACCGGCGAGTACCCGTCGAACACGGGGAACAGCGAGATGGGGTCGCGGTGGGCCCAGCCTGCTGCGTGCAGGAGGAAGTCGCCGATGGGCACGAGCGCGTCGGAATTGAAGCGGTGGTGTTGGTACACCATCGCTGCGACGTGCTCGGCGCAGGCGTGGAAATGGGCCGTGAGGGCTGCGTCGTCGAGCGAGGTGAGATCAACCGAGCCGAGCTCGAGGTGCCGTTGCATCGATGCCGGTTTGAGCTCGTCGTCCCACAGGCGCAACGCCTCACGCCAGATGCGGTCGCGGAAGGCGGCCTCGGCGAGACCCGCGCGGCGGCCGATCTCGGCACCGATCCATGCGGGGTCCTTCGGGCCGTCGGGCCCCGGCATGTCGAACGGCTGCGGCTGGTGGTAGGTGAAGCCGTTCACCACACCCATCGCGAGCCGGTCGAGCAGCACGCCGTACCGGGCGAACGTCTCGGTGAACCCACGGTTGAACCCCTCCGGGTACACCTGTTGCATCAGCCGCGACTGCGCCACCGGGTTGTGTGCGCTGTCCTGCTGCCATGGCCCAGGGCCGGGCGCGGTCCAGGTGGTGGTGGTGGTCTCCAACATGATCGATCCCCCCGATCGTCGGACGGCGTCGGGTGCCGACCGATGTGTCGAACGGTACGGAGATGTCGCGGCGGTGTCGGTCAGGTGGCTGACAGATGAACAGGAAAATGCTGAGCCGTCAGGAAGGGTTCCCGCCGGCGGCGCGCACGGCGTCCGCAACACCGGCGTGCAGATGGTCGGCCCCGAGCAGGTCGACGATGCCCGATGCGTCGAGCCGGGCGCGGAGATCCTCGTGCACGCTCGCGAGGTGCACGTCGACGCCGCGTCCGCGCGCCCACTGCACGAGCTGTTCGATCGACTCGATGCTGGTGAGGTCGAGGTCGTGTTGCACCTCGGCGTCGATGACGACGGCGCGGGCGTCGTCGCGCTGCGTCACGAGCTCCTTCACGACGTCGCGGTTCGGCGCGGAGTTGGCGTAGTAGAGCGGGGCGTCGAGGCGCACCACCACCACGCCGGGCGCGGTGACGGCGTCGGGGTGACGCGACACCGCGGCGAACGTCCCCGGCTGCTGCGGCAGCTCGCCGAGCGTCACGATTGCCGGCCGGCTCGACCGGTACACCACGAGCAACAGCGATACGGCGACGGCGATGACCAGACCCTGGAGCACGTCGATGAGCACCACACCGAGCACGGCGACGATCGCCGGCCAGAACTCGCGACGCGACACGTTCCACACCCGTTGCAGCGACCGCCAATTCAGCATGTGGCTCACGGCGTGCAGCACGAGTGCGGCGAGCACCGCCTCGGGCAGGTCGGTGAACAACGGTGTGAGGAACAGCACCGTCACGACGGCCATCGCCGATGCCACCACGCCCGACATCGGCGACTTCGCCCCGGCACCTTCGTTGACGGCCGACGCCGACATGCCGCCGGCGCCCACCAACCCGCCGACGAGACCGGACGCGAGGTTCACCACACCGTGCGCACGGAGCTCCTTGTTCGCGTCGATCTCGTAGCCGTGCTTCTGGGCGAACGACTGGGCCACGCCGAGCGCTTCGCTGTAGGCGACGAGCACGATGCCGGCCGCGCTGGGCAGCAGGATCCACAGCGCCGATGCGCCGATGCCCGGGATGCCGACGTCGGGCAGCCCCTTCGGCAGCTTGCCCACGACGTCGACACCGTGCGCGTCGGCCAGGTCGAGCAGGGTGCTCAGCCCGATGCCGAGTGCGAGCACGACGAGCCCCGCCGGCAGCGTCTTCGACAGCTTCGGCAGTCCGAACAGCAGCGCCAACGCGACGATGCCGACGAGGAAGTCCCACCAGTTGGCGTTGCCGAGCTCGGTGATGACGTGCCACAGCTTCTCGAGCGTGTTGCCCTCGCCCTTCGACACGCCGAACAGCTTGTTGAGCTGCCCGACGCCCACGAACAGTGCGAGACCGAAGACGAAGCCCTCCATCACCGGTTGGGAGAGGAACTGGGCGATGAACCCGAGCTTCGCCAGACCGGCCAGCAGGAACAGGACGCCCACCAGCAGCACCAGTGCCGCGGCGTACTTCGCGTACTCCGTGGCGTCCTTCGGGTTCAGTGCCACCACCGTGCCGCCCACCAGTGCGGCCGTGGCCGACGTGGCGGTGACGGCCAGGTGCCGCGACGAACCGAACAGCGCGTAGAGCACCATCGACACCATCAGCGTGTAGAGCGCTGCCTGCGCCGGCAGCCCGGCGAGCCCCGCATAGGCGATGCCCTCGGGAACCACCATGCCCCACAGCGTCAGTCCGGCGATCACGTCGCGCGACAGGAACGACCGGTCGTAGTTGCGCAGTGTCGTCATGCGGCAACCTCCCTCTCGGCCGATGAACTTCTGTTCTCCGGCAACCACGACGGTGCCATCATGCGGTGTGCCCATCCTGCGAGACGATCTCGACCGCCGCATCGTGCGGCTCGCGATTCCTGCGTTGGGCACGCTCGCGGTGGAGCCGGTCTACGTGCTGGTCGACACCGCCATCGTCGGACGTCTCGGCACGCCGCAACTCGCGGGCATGGCCATCGCCGGCATCGTGCTGCTCAACATGGTGGCCGTGCTGTCGGTGCTCGAGTACGTGACACCCGACATCGCGCACGCCATCGGTGCCGGCAACCCTGCGGCAGCGCGGGAGGTGGCCGCGCACGGCCTGTGGCTGTCGGTACTCGTCGGCATCCCTGCGGGTGTGGTCCTCGCGCTCGTGGCGCGGCCCATCTGCTGGCTCATCGGTGGGCGCGGCGACGTGCTCGACCACGCCACGACCTACCTGTCGATCTCGGCGCTCGGGCTGCCGTTCGTGCTGATCGCGTTCCTCGGCCACGGCGTGCTCCGCGGCTACAACGACCTGAAGACGCCGCTGAAGATCGTGGTGGTCGCGAACGTGGCGAACCTCGTGCTCGAGATCGTCGCGGTGTACGTGCTCGACCTCGGCATCGCCGGGTCGGCCGGCAGCACGGTGCTGGTGCAGGCGTTCGCCGCGCTGGCCTTCATCGTCGCGATGCGCCCGCACCTGGCCACGGTGCGCCCGGCGTGGCGCCACTATGAACCACTGCTGCGCAACGGCGCGCACATGGCGGTGCGGTCCATCGCGATGTACACGGTGTGGAACGTGTCGACGGTGATCGCCGCGCACCTCGACGCACCCACCCTCGCGGCCAATCAGGTCGTGACGCAGTTGTTCATGTTCCTCGCACTCATCCTCGATGCGTTGGCGGTGCCGTTGCACTCGCTGGTCGCGGGTGAGCTCGGTTCGGGTCATCCGCGCGAGGCCGATCGCATCGGTCGCAGCAGCGTGCGCCTGTCGCTGTGGGCGGCCGGCTTCCTGTGCGTGATCGTGGTGGTGCTCACGCCGTTCATCCCGTTCGTGTTCAGCAACGACCCCGACGTGCGGTCGCGCCTGTTCGGCGCGTTGCTGGTGCTGGCGCTGATGCAGTTCCCGGGCGCCGTGGCGTTCGCGCTCGACGGCGCGCTCATCGGCGCGCACGACATGGCGTGGCTGGGTCGGCAGGCCATCCGCAACATCGGCGCGTTCATCCCGCTGGCCGTCGCCACCGTGATCTGGCCACGCCTCGGCCTGGCGGGGCTGTGGGGCGCGCAGTGCTGCTGGATGGTCACCCGGGCCGGCGTGAACTGGAAGCGCTGGACCGTCCTCGGTGCGCGCAGCTTCCGCTCGACCCCGGACCCGGTCGTCGCCGCGACGTGACAACATCGGGGTGAACGAAGGGAGCTCCCGATGTCGATCCCCGATCTCCAGGCCGTGGCCACCGGGTCCACCGCCGAGGTGCGGTTCGAGCCGTGCCCGCGTCGCATCCGCGTCATGGTGGCGGGCCAGTTCGTGGCCGACAGCAACGAGGCGGTGTACCTGTTCGAGAAGGGCCACCTGCCGGTGTACTACTTCCCGCGCAAGGACGTGCGGTTCGATCTGCTCGAGCCCACCGCCACCACGTCGCACTGCCCACGCAAGGGCGATGCCGTGTACTGGAGCGTGGTGGTGGGCGACGAACGCCGCGAGGACGCGGTGTGGGCCTACCCCTCACCGATCGACGGCGTGCCGGAGCTGGCCGACCTGGTGGCGTTCTGGTGGGACCGCGTCGACGCCTGGTTCGAGGAGGACGAGGAGGTGTTCAAGCACGCGCGCGACCCGTACAAGCGCATCGACGTGCTGCAGTCGTCGCGGCACGTCGAGGTGTTCATCGACGGGGTGAAGGTGGCCGACACGGTGCGGCCGCGGCTGCTGTTCGAGACCGGTCTGCCGACTCGCTACTACATCCCGCGGCTCGACGTGCGGGTCGACCTGCTGCGGCCGTCCGACACGACGAGCGTGTGTCCGTACAAGGGGGTCGCGCACTACCACTCGGTGGCGCTCCCCGACCGGGTGGCCACCGACATCGTCTGGTACTACCCCGCGCCCATCGCGGAGATCCCGAAGATCGAGCAGCTGCTGTGCTTCTTCAACGAGAAGGTCGACATCGTGGTCGACGGTGTGCCGCAGGCGCGGCCCCAGTCGCCCTGGAGTTGACGGTCGCACTGGAGTTGACGGTCGGGCGCCGCGCGGGGGCGCCCGACCGTTCACCCCATTCGGATCACCGGAAGTTCGCGGTGATCACCATGTCCTTGGTGACCGTGAACGTGATGCTCAGGTCGGTGCTGGTGACATCGCCCGACCAGCCCCGCCATGTGGACCCGGCGGCGGGGGTGGCGGTGAGGGTGATCACCTGACCGGCGACGAACGTGTTGCCGGCGCGGCTGGCCGTGACGGTGCCCTTGCCGTTGGTCTTCACCGTGAGCTTGAACGACTGGGCCGGAGCCGGGGCGGGCGCGGGGCCAGGTGCCGGCGGGGGCGGTGCGACGGTGGTGGTCGGTGCGGCGGTGGTGGTGACGGGCGCGGCGACCGCCTCGAGGCGCAGGTTGTCGATGGCGAGGTGGTCCCAGTCGTCGCCGCCCTGCGCGAACGCGATGGCGACGCCGTCGACCGGGCCGGTGTAGGTGGGCACGAACGAGGTCATCGCACCGGTGAAGCGCTGGCGGCCGTCCTTGTCGAGCAGGCCGTTGTAGACCGTGACGCCGTCGTGGTACAGCACGAAGTAGAAGCTGCCGGTGGCGTCGAGGCCGCGGCGGCTGAACGCGTCGAGACCCTCGAACAGGAAGTCGGAGCCGTCGCTGCTGAGGATGGCCGTGCCACGTCCGCCGAGGGCGAGGTACGTGTTGGTGCCGGCGGCGTCGGACATGAAGTACCAGTCGCTGGTGGCCCAGCGCATGCCGGCGTAGCCGTCGGCCATGTGGGTGCCGATGACGCTGGTGCCGAGGTCGTCGAAGGTGACCGTGCCCGACGGGGCGACGGCGCCGCCGACGGTGGTGAGACCGACGGAGACGGCGGCGAGCGAGCCGACGGCGAGCGCGGCGAGGCGGGAGAGTTTCATGCGCGGGAGACTGCTTTCTGTGCATTCGGAACGGTCGTACGACCGTTCTGACAGACACGTTGTGCCCGCAAAAGTTGTTTGGCTTGTGGTCGAATTGACCAACTCTTGCCGGATCGTCCCAGGTCAGCGCAGTGGCACGCTCGCCAGCAGGCGGGCGTTGAGCCGCACCGAGCCCTTCCCGAGCCCGCTGCCGGCCGCGTGATGGTGGATCCACTCGGTGGTCGCGGGCGACGACAGCACGGCCATCACCCGGTCGGGTTCGTCGGTGGTGCAGGTGATGACGGGCACCCCGGGCAGCCATTCGCCGCGCACGTCGTGCACCGCCTCGACCACCTTCGTCTGGTTGGCGATCAGGATCTTCGGCACCAGCCGCTGTTCGGCCCACCGCTGCAGCGCAGGCGTCAACCGGTCGAGCGCGACACGCGGCGCGAGGTACTGCTGCTTCGCGAACCGCACCGGCCGCGTGCCCCAGTGGCACACGCCCGGGTCGATGAGCCCGCTGGTCACGAGCGGCGGGCCGTCGACGTCGTCGCCCACCGCACCGACGAGCCCGTAGTACTGGTCACGGAAGTCGGCGGTGAACGTGGCGATGTCGCCGAGCACCGGTCCGTCGTACGGTTCGACGGAGCCGCCGGTGATGAGGCCCGCCCAGGTGCGCGGCATCGGCATCGGCGGCAGCAATTCGAACTCCTCGCCGAACGCGCGACGCACCTCACCCTGCGCGCCGCCCACCTCCCACACGCCGGCCCACACGCGCACCGAGGCGTCGAACACCAGCGAGTCGGTCCACCACATCCAGCGCAGCGCGGCGGCGCCGTCGACGGCCTCGCGGATGGGTGCGGCGTCGCGGGTGGAGAGCAACGACTGCGGCAGCACCAACCCCACTCGCCCGCCGGGACGCGCGAGGCGGACGGCGAGCGCGAGGAACTCGGCAGCGGCGTCGGCATACGGACCGCCACCGAAGCGCGACTTCTCGCCGCGCCGGGTGAGCGACGACAACTGGTTGAGGTATGGCGGGTTGCCGATCACCACGTCGAAGCGACGGTCGCCCCAGTCGCGGCGCAGCGCGTCGTCGTGCTCGAACTCGGTGGCGGGGTCGATGTCGACGCCCGTCTGTTCGGGCAGGCCGGTGGCGCGCAGGAAGCGGCCGTCGCCGCAGGCCGGGTCGAGCACGCTGACCGCACCGGGGAACACCGCTTCGCGCACCACCGCGTCGACCAGCTCGGGCGGGGTGTACCACGCCCCCAACTGCTTGCGCCGTTGC
Organism: Actinomycetota bacterium; assembly: GCA_039796575.1. Classification (GTDB taxonomy): domain Bacteria; phylum Actinomycetota; class Acidimicrobiia; order Acidimicrobiales; family Ilumatobacteraceae; genus UBA668. Next base: position 93,169 of record JBDKJP010000045.1, on the reverse strand, counting down.
GGCTCACGTTGGGGTTCGCTCACGTCATCAGCGTAGGGTTTGCCCTCGTGACCGCACCGGACCCGCTCGCCACGAACGAGCGTTACCTGCACTTCGCCCGGCCCGAGTGGGCGGCCCTGCGTGCCAGCACCCCGCTGACGCTCGAGCAGGCCGACCTCGACGAGCTGCGCGGCATCAACGAGCGCATCGACCTCGACGAGGTGGCGGCCGTGTACCTGCCGCTCACCCGTCTACTCAACCTGTACGTGGCGGCCACGCAGAACCTGCACAAGGCGTCGGCGGCCTTCCTCGGCACGCTCGCGCCGAAGGTACCGTACGTGATCGGTGTGGCCGGCAGCGTGGCCGTCGGCAAGAGCACGTTCGCCCGCATCCTGCAGGCGCTGCTGGCGCGTTGGCCCGACCATCCGAAGGTCGATCTCGTCACCACCGACGGCTTCCTGCACCCCAACCACGTGTTGGAGGAGCGGGGCATCATGAACCGCAAGGGCTTCCCCGAGAGCTACGACACGCGTCGCCTGCTGCAGTTCCTGCGCGAGGTGAAGAGTGGCGCCGCCGAAGTGAGCGCTCCGGTGTACAGCCACGTCGTCTACGACATCGTCGACGGCGAGGACGTCACCGTGCGCCAGCCCGACATCCTCATCCTCGAAGGCCTGAACGTGCTCCAGGTGGGCGGCGCGGGCGACGTGGCGAACCCCGAGTTCGTGAGCGACTACTTCGACTTCTCCATCTACATCGATGCCGACGAGCTCGACATCGAGGAGTTCTACGTGCAGCGCTTCCTCACGCTGTGCGACACGGTGTTCCAGAACCCCGACAGCTTCTTCCAGCACTACGCGCACCTCACGCGCGAGCAGGCCGTCGAGACCGCTCGGTTCATCTGGCGCGAGATCAACGGCAAGAACCTGCGCGAGAACATCGCCCCCACGAAGGGCCGCGCCGGGTTGCTGCTGCGCAAGGGGCCCGACCATCGGGTCACCGACGTGTCGCTGCGGCGGTTGTGATGCGCCGCAGTGCGTTGGCGTTGCTGGCCGCGGGCGCGTTGCTGTTGGCCGCGTGCGGCGACGACGAGCAGGTGGTGCACCCGTACGACAAGGTGGCGGTACCGGCCGTGCCCGACCGCACCCAGCCGATTCCACCCGCGGCCGACGCGTTGGCCGACGGCCAGTACTGGGCCACGGCCGACGGCGTCGACGGCGACGCCGTGCAGTTCGTGCTCACCCAGGCGTTCTTCGGTCCGACGTGCGAGGCCGAGCTCGGCGCCGACGCGTGCGACGGCGAGATGGGAGTGGTCGACGACCCGAGCCGCGAGATCACGGTCACGCCCGTCGGGGTGAGCCCGCTCACCGTGGTGAACGAGCAGCGGGAGAACTTCGCCGTGCCGGCCGACGAGTTCGTGCGACTGGTGGCGGGCGAGGCCCCCTCGTCGAGCGCGCCCGAGGGCTTCGCCTACCAGCCGTTCCCGTTCCTCGTCACCGTGCGCGGCGGCAACGTGGTCGGCCTCCAGCAGATCTGGATGCCCTGACCCACCACCCCTCCCGGGGTCGGGTCCGTTTCACGCCATCGATGACTCACTTCGGACCCACGGGTCCGAATCGCGCCAGATCTGGCACGAAACCCACCCGTGGGTCCGATGTGCGCCGCGCGATCAGAGGCCGAGCCAGGCGGGGAGGTCGGTGATCGAGGCGAGCTCGGCGAAGTGCTCGTCGTGCTCGACGTGCTCGAGCTCCCACAGCAGCGGGTACGGCACGTGCACCGCAGTGCCGCCGATGGCCATCACCGGGAGGATGTCGCTGCGAACGCTGTTGCCGATCATGCAGAACCGGGTGGGGTCGATGCCTCGGTCGTCGAGCACGCGCTGGTACGCACCCGGGTCCTTCTCGAGCAGGATCTGCACGTGTTCGAAGTGATGCGCGAGGCCGCTGGTCTCCACCTTGAACGTCTGGTGGATGAGGTCGCCCTTGGTGATGAGCACCATCCGGTAGTGCCGGCCCACCTCGGCGAGCACCTCGGGCACATGGGGCAGCAGCCGCACGGGTTCGGTGAGCGTGGCGCGGATCATCTCCACCAGTTGGCCGATGACCGCGGTGGGCACGCGGCCCTCGCTGATGGTGATGGCGGCCTCCACGGCGGAGAGGCCGAACGCCTTCACGCCGTAGCCGAACGTGTGCAGGTTCTTGCGCTCCACCGCGGTGAGCGCGGCCTTCACGTCGATGCCTTCCGACACGTACGGCGACACGAGCTCGACGAACTTCATCTCGCCGGCGTGGAACGAGTCCTCGCTGTGCCACAGGGTGTCGTCGGCGTCGAAGCCGATCACGTCGAAGTCGCGGGCGGTCACAGTCGGTTGATCCTCTCCAGTTCGGCGCGCTCGTCCTGATCGATGCCCGCGTGGGCGAGGATCTCGAGCACCATCTCGGTCTTGCCGTCGATGTACACGTCGATGTCGTCGGTGCGCTCGGCGAGCGCGAGCTTCACGGCGCCGTAGCGGTCGCGCAGCTCGGGGTCGGCGCGCAGCGTGTCGCGCAGGCCGAGGTGGTTGCGCAGGCTGAGGCAGCCGGTCACGGTGACGTACAGGTTCTGGCGAACCGCACCGGCCGGCGGGCGGAACGCCCATCGCTGCGGCACACCCATCTCGCCGAGCGCGGTGTAGCCGATCGACTCGAGCGCAGCGCTCGCGGCAGCCACGTCGTCGGGCTGCACCACGACGTCGACGTCGATGACGGGCTTCGCGGCCAGGCCCGGCACCGAGGTGCTGCCGACGTGCTCCATCGCGAGCACGTCGATGCCGGCGAGGGCGGGCAGCACGGTGGTGCGGATGGCGTCGAACTGCGTCGGCCACTCGGGGTCGTACGGCACGACGACGAGCGCGCCGGTCATCGGTGCAGCGCGTTGAGGTAGTTGTAGACGGTGATGCGGCTGACGCCCATCGCGTCGGCCACGTCCTCCACGGCGCGGCGCAGCGTGAACGCGCCACGCTCGTCGAGCAGGCGGATGGCCTTCTGCTTGTCCTCGCGCGACAGCGTGGGCAGCGGCGCGCCGAGCTCGCGCTCGACCGATTCGATGAGCCGGTCGAGCGCACCGTGCAACGGCGCCGGACGCACGGCGGCCACCACGGTGCCCTCCCACTTCAGCGGCAGGTCGCCCGGCTCGCGTTCGTCGGCCGCGACCAGTGACGCGCCGAGCGCTTCCACGATGGGCTTCACCGCCAGCACCAGCGGATGGCGCGGCAGCTTGCCGCTCACGCGTTGTCCCCGAGTTGCTCGACGTGCAGGCTGACGTGGGTGGCACCGTTGGCGAACGCCGCGGCGATCACCGCACCCGACACGTCGCCGGCCTGTGCGGCGGGCACGGTGCACGACGAGCCGAACGGGCCGAACTCCACGGTCGCGCCCAGTGCTTCGGCTGCTTCCACCGCGGCGCGCACGTGCGGCCCGGGGTTGCCCTCGGTGAAGGGCTCGATGGTGAACTCCAGCAGCAGCACGGCAGCGATGGTAGCGAGGTCGCGACCGGGGCCGGTCAGGCGGTCAGTGCTCCTCGGGCATCCAGAACGTGAACATCCGCTCGGCATCGATGCGCGCGTACTGGGCGCCGCCCTCGAGCATCGCCGTCCAGGCCTCGCCGTAGCGGGGCACGTAGATGCTCAGCAGGTGCTCGCGGAACGCGGTCTGTTCGTCGGACATCACGTCGATGAGCGTCGCCTTCCCGTGCACCGTGATCTGCAAGTGCTCGCCCGGCAGGTGCGACGCACTGACGTGCGGGTTGCGGCGGATGTGACGGAAGCGGAGGCTGTTCGGGTCGCTGCCGAAGTGGAAGTGGCCGCGGAAGAAGATGCCGTCGACGGGGCCCGCGATGGGCCGCCCGTCGGACGACACCGTGGCGAGCACGAGCAGATTCATGCCCTGCAGCGCCGAGCACACGGCCTCGGCCGAGAGCCGATGGTCCTTGGTGAGCACGTGCTTGAGGTGCGCACCGCCGGCCGCCGCGCTGCGTTCGATGAGGTCCTGCAGTTCGGCGAGGTCGTCGTATGTCTCGTGCATGCGGCCAGTCTTGCCGCGTTCCAGCCGTGCCGTGTTCCGGTCAGCGTGCGCCCATGACCCGCTGGAGGTCGTTGCTGCGGGCGATGCAGTCGCGGCCGGCGGCGTCGAACGCCTGGTTCAGCTTGTTGAGCGCGTTGCGGAACGACGTGTTCCACGCGTCCTCGAACTGGTCGCGGGCCGGGCCGACCCAGGTGGTGCCGCCGAGCGCCGAGCTGACCGTGCTGAGCACGCTCTCGATGCTGTGGATCTGTTGCTGCAGCGAGCGGCCGAGGGAGGCGAGCTGCTCGGGGTTGGCGCCGTACATGGTCATGAGGAAGTCCCTTCGAGTGCGTCGCCCGGTGCGACGCTCACCCACACTGGGTACGGCCGCGACGGCCGATCGGCAGAATCCGTCAGGGCAGGTGCAGCAACGGCAACAGCAGGGCGACGTTGTCGGGCACGAACCGTTCGGTCGCCATGAGGGCCTCGAGCGCGGCGCGGTCCACCCAGCGCACCTCGGCGATCTCGCCGTCGGTGAACGTGAACGGCCCGTCGTGCACACAGCGGTAGCCGCGGCCGATGAGCGCCACGGCGTCGTCGGCGAAGCGTCCCTCACCGAGGCACTCCATCTCGTCGACGTGCACGCCGAGCTCCTCGGCCAGCTCGCGGCATGCGGCGTCCTCGTACGTCTCCCCCGCCCCGACCACGCCGCCGGCCGCGAGGTCCCACATGCCCGGCCACACGTCCTTGGTGTCGGCGCGGCGGTGCACCAGCAGGCGGCCGTCGCTGCCGAGCACGGCGATCGACACGGCGCGGTGCTGCAGCCGGCCGGCCCGCATCTCGGCGCGTGTGACGGTGGCGATCACCCGATCGTCGTCGTCGACGATGTCGACCAGTTCTGCGCTGGCGTCGCCTGGTGACCCGGCCATGGCTTCCTGCCTAGCATGCGCCCATGGAGATCAGCACCCTGCAAGAGGAAGCCCGCGACCTGCTCGACGAGACCGTCGCACTGCGGCGCACCCTGCACCAGTGGCCCGAGCTCGGCAACGACCTGCCCGTCACCCGCGAGAACGTGCTCGCGGCGCTGGACGGCCTGCCGCTCGGCATCACGCTCCACGAGACCACCAGCGGCATCGCTGCGCTGCTCGACGGCGGCAAGCCCGGCCCCACGGTGCTGCTGCGCGGCGACATGGACGCGCTGCCGATGCCCGAGGACACGGGTCTCGAGTTCCAGTCGAAGGTCGACGGCGCGATGCACGCGTGCGGCCACGACACGCACACCGCGATGCTCGTCGGCGCGGCGAAGCTGCTCAGCGCACGGCGCGCCGACCTGCCCGGCCGTGTGCTGTTCATGTTCCAGCCCGGTGAGGAGGGCTTCGGCGGCGCCGAGTTCATGCTCGACGAGGGCCTGCTCGACCTGCCGTCGCTGGCCGACGGCAGCGAGTCGCCGGTCACCGGTGCGTACGCGCTGCACATCACGTCGAACCTGCCGAGCGGCTGGATCGCGGCGAAGGGCGGCAGCATCATGGCCTCGGCCGACACGATGCACATCAAGGTCACGGGCCGCGGCGGTCACGCCAGTCAGCCCCACGCGGCACTCGACCCCATCCCGATCGCGTGCGAGATCGTGCAGGCGCTGCAGACCATGGTCACCCGCACCATCGACGTGTTCGATCCGTCGGTGGTCACCGTCGGCCGCATCTCGGCCGGCACCACCAACAACGTCATCCCCGAGACGGCGTTCATCGAGGGCACCATCCGCGCGGTCAGCGAACGCACCCGCACGAAGGTGCGCGACGGCATCCGCCGTGTCGCCGAGGGTGTGGCGTCGGCGCACGACGCGCAGGTCGACGTCGAGTTCCGTGACGGCTATCCGGTCACGGTGAACAACCCGGGCTCGGCCGACTTCTCGCTGGGCGTCGCCCGCGAACTGCTCGGCAACAACGCCGTGGTCGAGATGCCGAACCCGGTGATGGGCGCGGAGGACTTCAGCTACGTGCTCAACCGTGTGCCCGGGGCGATGATGTTCCTGGGCGGTACCCCGATGGACCGCGACCTGTCGAAGGCCGCGCCGAACCACTCGAACCGCGTCTACTTCGACGAGGCCGCGATGGTGCAGGGCATGTCGGTGTACACGGCGATGGCCATCCGCCACCTCACCGGCACCCCCACCTGACCCCAACCCCAGCGCGCGAAGAGCGCGTGTCCTAGTTCGCCGCCGACGTGCAGCGCAGAGCGGCAGGTCTGCGTCGGGCGGGCTGTCTGTGAATTCACAGAGCGCGACGTGCGTGTCTGTGCATTCACAGACGCGCCGATGTCGGGCGTCGAGGGAGTGCCGAATGCCCGGTATGTGCGCCCTGCGCAAGGGCGATCACGGGAGGTGACGAAAACTCCCTGGGGAGTGTCCTGGAGGGGCGCGAGAACGCGGCGAGCCACGAGGACGGGGATCGCCCGCCGCGCGGTACGGCTTCTGGGTGGTGTCCGTCCCGGAATCCGGGACGGAAACCACCCAGGACGCGAAGTGGGACGAACGACGCCCAGAAGCCCCGGTCGGTGCCCTCCGTTCGAGGCCACCGGCGTCGCGGCGTCCGGATCGTGGGCGGGGTGCGGGCGCGGGCTACGTTCCTCACAGCGATCGCTGACCAGGAGGTACCCAGATGACCGGTGGTGCGTTGAAGAGCGCCAGCATGGACGATTTCGACCTGCGCATGTCGGAGGGGGTGCGGCCGCTCTACGAAGCCGTGAAGGCCTTCATCCGCGACGAGGTCGACCCGATCACCGAGGAGTTCCACCGCCTCGGCGCCAACCGCGCCGACCGCTGGAGCTGGGCCCCGGGTCAACTCGAGCTGCTCGACACCGTGAAGCAGAAGGCCAAGGCGCAGGGCCTGTGGAACTTCTTCCTCCCCAACGCCGAGACCGGCCAGGGCCTCAGCAACCTCGACTACGCCTACATCGCCGCCGAGCTCGGCAAGAACCGTCTCGCCAGCGAGTGCCTCAACTGCTCGGCCCCCGACACCGGCAACATGGAGGTGCTCGAGCGCGTCGGCACGCCCGAGCAGAAGGCGCAGTGGCTCGAGCCGCTGCTGAACGGCGAGATCCGCTCGGCCTACGTGATGACCGAGCCCGGCGTGATGAGCTCCGACGCCAAGCAGATCCAGACCACCGCCGTGCTCGACGGTGAGGAGTGGGTCATCAACGGCTCGAAGTTCTACGCCTCGGGCGCCGGCGACCCGCGCTGCAAGATCATGATCGTCATGGTGCGCACCAACCCGGACGCCGACACCTACAAGCAGCAGTCGCAGATCCTCGTGCCGACGAACACCCCCGGCGTGGAGATCGTCGAGGGCATGCAGGTCTTCGGCAGCGACGACGCGCCGCACGGCCACATGCACATCCGGTTCAACGACGTGCGCGTCCCGAAGAGCAACGTGCTGTGGGGTGAGGGCAAGGGCTTCGAGATCTCGCAGCTGCGCCTCGGACCTGGCCGCATCCACCACTGCATGCGCTCCATCGGCGTGGCCGAGCGTGCCATCGAGATGGCCGTCGACCGTGGCGTCAGCCGTGAGGGCTTCGGCAAGAAGCTCATCAACCTCGGCAAGAACATGGAAGTGCTGTCGCGTGCCCGCATCGAGGTGGAGGCCATGCGCCTCATGGTGCTGCGTGCCGCGAAGGCGATGGACACGCTCGGCAACGCCGAGGCCCGCATCTGGGTGAGCGCCGTCAAGGCGATGGTGCCCGAGAAGTGCTGCGACATCATCGACGAGGTCATCCAGATGCACGGTGCCGCCGGCATCTCGCAGTGGTTCCCGCTCGCCGAGATGTACCACAGCCAGCGCACGCTGCGTCTGGCCGACGGCCCCGACGAGGTGCACCACCAGGTGGTCGCCCGCGCCGAGGTGAAGAACCGCGAGGCCGACCGTGCCCGCGGCGACGACAGCCAGTACGTGGCCAAGGGTCGTCTGTTCACGGGGCCGTGAGCACACCCGCACCCGACCTCGATCCGCGGCTCGGCCCGCTCGCGTTGCTCACCGGCACGTGGGTGGGTACGGGCCGCGGCGTGTATCCGACCATCGAGTCGTTCGAGTACGGCGAGGAGATCACCCTCGCCGACGGCGGCGTGAAGCCGTTCCTCGCGTACTCGCAGCGCACCATGGCACCCGAGGGCAGGCCGTTGCACTCCGAGAGCGGCTACCTGCGGTGGGCCAACGGTGCCCCTGAGTGGGTGGTCGCGTCGCCGACCGGTGTGATCGAGGTGCTCACCGGATCGGCCACCCTCGTCGACGACGGGCTCGACCTGCTGCTCCGCACTGTGTCGGTGTCGGCCACGCCGTCCGCGAAGCGGGTCGACGCCGTCGAGCGTCACCTCCACGTGCGTGGCGACGTGCTCACCTACGAGCTGCACATGGCGGCCGTGGGGGAGCCGTTGCAGCTGCACCTGGTCGCCGAGCTCCGACGTCGCTGAACCGTCGTTCGGCTGATACCCTAGGGGGTATGTGCCGACGGACGACGTGCAAGCAGTGTGGGAAGCCCAGCTGGGCCGGATGTGGGGCTCACGTCGAGCAGGTGCTCGGCGACGTCCCGAAGAGCGAGCGCTGCCGCTGCCGTGAGCAGGGTGCCCCGAAGCAGGCCGCCAGGGCGACGGCGAAGAAGGGCGCACCGGCGCCCGCGCCCGACACGGCGATCGGCCGGTTCAAGGCCTGGCTCAAGCAGTGAGCCTGGCGTCGCGCGACGTCAGTTGCGCGACGAGCTGGTGATGCCCGGCACCGGTGCCTGCATCACCGGGAACGTGCCAGGCCGCTCGAGTGCCGCCACCGTCGTGCGCACCGCTTCGGCCGGCACCGGGCGACTGATGAGGAAGCCCTGCGCCTTCTGGCAGTCGAGCTGTTGCAGCGTGTGCATCTGCGCGATGGTCTCCACGCCCTCCGCCACCACGTCGAGCCCCAGGGTCTGCGCCATCACGATGATGGTCTTCACCAGGCTGCGGTCGGCGGGGCTCTCGGCCACGCCGCGCACGAACGCCTTGTCGATCTTCACGCGCTGCAACGGGAACTGCTGCAGCAGCGACAGCGACGAGTAGCCCGTGCCGAAGTCGTCGAGTGCGAGGCACACGCCGAGCGAGCGCAGCTTGCGCAACGTCGCGAGCGACGTCTCGGGCTCCTTCATCATCACGCTCTCGGTGACCTCCAGCCACAGCGAGCTCGCCGGCACGCCCGAGCGCGACAGCGCCTCGGCCACGGCAGCGGGGAACCCTGGGTCGGCCAGCTGCGGCGTCGACACGTTGACCGACATCGTGGTGTCGGGGCCGCACACGCCGGCCTTGGTCCACTCGCGGAGCTGGTTCAGCGCCTCGAGGAGCGCCCACTTGCCGAGCGGCATGATCATGCCCGTCTCCTCGGCGATGGGAATGAACTCGACGGGGGAGACGAGGCTGCCGTCCTCGCGCTGCCAGCGCATCAGCGCCTCGAAGCCCGACACGCGGCCGGTGGCGAGGTCGACGATGGGCTGGTGGTGGAGGCACAGCTCGTTGCGGTCGATGGCCCGGTGGAGCGCGGTCTCCATCTCGAGGCGCTCTCGTGCGCGCTCGCGCATCGACTCGTCGTACGGCTCGATGCGGTTGCGGCCCTTCTCCTTCGCGCTGTACATCGCCGTGTCAGCGTGACGCACGAGGTCCTCGGGCTTGGTGCTGGTGCCGCTGATGGCTGCCACGCCGATGCTGGCGGTGACGAACACGTCGCCGTGGCTGAGGGCGAGCGGCTCGCGCAACAGGTTCAGCAGATCGGCGGCGAACGCGAGCGCTGCTTCGTGCGAGGTGGGGTTCGGGTCGAGGATGACGTACTCGTCGCTCGAGAAGCGGGCCACGGTCGAGCCCTGCGGCACGCTCTGGCGGAGGCGCTGCGCCACGGTCTGGAGCACCTCGTCGCCGGCGGCGTGGCCGAGCGAGTCGTTGATGTTCTTGAACCGGTCGAGGTCGACGTAGAAGATGGTCGGCTGCTGCTGGTGGCCCCACGAGCGGCCGAGCAGTGCGTTGATCTCCTGCAGCATCACGGCGCGGTTCGGCAGGCCGGTGAGTGGGTCGGTCTGCACGCCGTGCAGCAGCGCCGAGCGGGCGGAGGCGTGCGCCCGGAGGGTCTGGAGCACGCGGGCGGTGACGGCGACGCCGAGCCCGATGGCCGACACGCTGCGCACCATCTTGTCGACCGTGTCGACCGGCGTGCTGGCGGCGAGCACGATGACGGGGAAGAGCAGCGAACCGATGACCACGACGAGGCGGGGCGAGTTGCTGCTGTCGCCGACCGGCTGCGTGCGGCCGAGGTTGGCGAGCGACGGGTGGAGGAAGCAGGCACCGGCGGTGGCGATGGCCGCCAGGCCGAGGGGCATCACCAGGCGGTCGAACCCGCCGGAGAGCTGGCCGGCGTCGAGCAGGTCGTCGACGAGGTCGGACAGCACCTGCAACGTGAGCGCCCCGGTGAGCAGCCAGGTGGCGGGGAAGCGGTTGCGGTGGTCGAACTGCAGCACGAGGGCCAGGAACAGCACCGTGGAGGCGAGCGGCTGGTGCAGTGCGTGCAGCAGGGTGGCGCCGGACACGCCCTCCTGGTCGAGGATCGGGCGCATCAACGCGGTCCAGCTGATCACCCAGGCGCCGAGGCCGACGATGAGCGTGTCGCCGAGCAGGCCGTCGCCGGGGGCGACACCGCGGCGGCGGAGCAGCACGAACAGGGCCATCCCGACGATGGCGTACGCGGCGATGCCGGCGGTGACCGCGGCGGCGTTGGCCGACGAGTCGCCGGTGCCCGGGAGCAGGCGCGACGCGGCGAAGCAGAGCGTGGCGGCGGCGGAGAGCAGCGCGATGGGCGAGGTGAGCACGCCCCGTCGCCAGCAGTGGCCGATGGCCCCGAGGAGGCCGACGACGGCGACGGCGTACAGCGCGACGTGCACCTGCCGGGGGCCCGCGGCGAGGCAGGCGGCCGTCATGGCGCCGCCGACCGCGAGGTACCACCAGCTGAGGAGTGTCGATGCCCGCTTCATTCGCCTCCTTCCCCAGGGGTTGGTCGATCGGACCCGCCCGCAGGGAAACGTCATGCAATGATACGACACAACATGGGGTTTCGCGCAAGGGGTGATTTCTTGCGCGCTCCTTGTCGATATCGCGACGGCCTGTTGCCGCCATGCCGCACAGGTGAGGGTGGTCCGGTGAAGCGGTGGCGCCCGATGGTCGTCGGGTTCGCTACCGTGGAGGGAGATGAGCGTCCTCACCGGCCCCGCCACATGACCCAACTCGCGCAGCCGTACTCCGTCGTCGTGCCCGGCGCGCACCTCATGTCCGCCCTGGTCGGTCCGCGCGACGCGCACCTCCGCCTCATCGAGCAGGCGTTCCCCGCCTGCACCGTGGTGGCCCGCGGCAACGAGATCCACATCGCCGGGGCACAGGCCGAGGTCGTCGGCCGCCTGTGCGAGGAGCTCGTCGTGCTCATCCAGCAGGGCCAGCACCTCGACGAGGCCAACGTGCGACGCAGCATCGACATGGTGCGCGAGAACGAACGCCCCAGCCGGGTGCTCACCGACGACATCATGCGCGGCGCGAAGGGCAAGCCCGTACGGCCGAAGACCGCCGGCCAGAAGCGCTACATCGACGCCATCCGCGAGAACGTCATCACGTTCGGCCTCGGACCCGCCGGCACCGGCAAGAGCTGGCTCGCGGTCGCGATGGCCGTGCACGCCCTGCAGAGCAAGCAGGTGCAGCGCATCATCCTCACCCGCCCCGCGGTGGAGGCCGGTGAACGACTCGGCTTCCTGCCCGGCGACCTGATGGCCAAGATCGACCCGTACCTGCGGCCGCTGTACGACGCGCTGTACGACATGATCGAGCCCGAAGGCGCGCAGAAGCTGCTCGAACGCCAGATGGTGGAGGTCGCGCCGCTCGCGTTCATGCGCGGCCGCACGCTCAACAACAGCTTCATCATCCTCGACGAGGCGCAGAACGCCACGCCCGAGCAGATGAAGATGTTCCTCACCCGCATCGGCTTCGGCTCGAAGGTCGTGGTCACGGGCGACAGCACCCAGATCGACGTGCCCGACGGACGCAGCGGCCTCATCGGCCTCGAGCGCACCCTGCAGGGCATCGAGGGCCTCACGTTCGTGCACCTCACGGCCGGCGACGTGGTGCGTCACAAGATCGTCGCCGACATCGTGGCCGCCTACGAAAGGGCCACCCCACGTGCCTGACCTGTCGCGACCCAGGGTCGACGGCCCCAAGCGCGTCGGTGGCGACGGCGAGCCCGAGGTGTTCGTGGCCGACGAACAGGCCGAGCATCCCGTCGACCTCGACCGGTGGCAGGCGCTCGCCACCGAGGTGCTGCGTGCCGAGGGCGTGCGCGGCCTGGCCGAGCTGTCCCTGCTGTTCATCAGCGAGGCCGAGATCGCCGAACTGAACCTCGACTACATGGGCAAGGAAGGCCCCACCGACGTGCTGGCCTTCCCCATCGACGCGCACGACGCGGAGGTCGTGGCCCACAACCAACCGCTGAACCGCGGTCCCGACCGCTCGCCGCCCGACCCGGGCGACATGCCGTTGCTGCTCGGCGACGTGGTGATCTGCCCGGCCGTGGCCGCGCGGCAGGCACCCGAGCACGCCGGCACCGTCGACGACGAGCTCGCCCTGCTGGTGGTGCACGGCGTGCTGCACGTGTTGGGGTACGACCACCACGAACCCGACCAGACGGCCGCGATGCGCGGCCGTGAGCTGGCGTTGCTCGAGGCGCACCACTGGGGTGGCCCGGCGCCGGCAGGGTTCCGACAGGAGCAACCCGAATGATCGCCGCCTCGGTGACCAACCTCGACATCCTCATGTTGGTCGTCATCCTGGTGCTGCTCGTCGTGCTCGTGTTCCTCGCGGTCGCCGAGATGGGGCTGTCGCGGATGAGCAAGCCCCGCGCCGCGTCGCTCGCCGACCAGGGCTCCAAGGCGGGCAAGGCGCTGAAGAAGCTCGTCGACGAGCCCGAGCGCTGGGTGAACTCGGTGCTGCTCACCGTCAACATCTGCCAGACCGTGCAGACCAGCCTCACGGCCATCGTGGCCGGCCGCCTCTTCGGCGGTTGGGGTGTCGCGATCGGTGTCATCCTCAACGTGCTCGTGTTCTTCGTGCTCGCCGAAGCGGTGCCCAAGACCTACGCGGTGCTCTACCCGCAGCGGTCCGCGCTGATGGCGGCCCGGCCGGTGTCGGCCCTCGTGGCGTTCCCGCCGCTGAAGTGGACCTCGCGGGGTCTGATCGGGCTCACCAACGTCATCGTCAAGGGCAAGGGGCTCGAGCAGGGCCCGTTCGTGTCGGAGAGCGAGCTGCTCGGCATCGTCGAGACCGCGGCCGAGGACGACGTGATCGAGGAAGAAGAGCGCGAGCTCATCGAGAGCATCATCGAGTTCGGCGACACCGTGGCGCGCGAGATCATGGTGCCGCGGCCCGACATCATCACCATCGCCCACACGGCCACCATCACGCAGGGCCTCGACATCGCGCTCGAGCACGGCTACAGCCGCATCCCCGTGGTCAACGACGACGAGGACGACGACGTGGTCGGCCTGGCGTTCGTGAAGGACCTGATGCAGGCCGAGCGTGAGGGTGGTGGCGCCCGTCCCGTGAGCGAGCTCATCCGTCCGGTGCGGTTCGTGCCCGAGAACAAGCCGGTCAACCGGTTGATGCGCGAGATGCAGGCCGAGAAGTTCCACCTCGCGCTCGTGGCCGACGAGTACGGCGCGCTGGCCGGCCTCATCACGCTCGAGGACTGCCTCGAGGAGCTCGTCGGCGAGATCATCGACGAGCACGACGAGGAGGACGACGACGTCGAGCACCTCGGCGACGGCGCCTACCTGGTCGACGGTGGCATGGCCATCGAGGACATCAACGACCTGCTCGGTGTCGCCATCCCCGACGACGACTGGGAGACCGTGGCCGGCTTCCTGTTCGGCACGCTCGAGCACGTCCCCGAGATCGACGAGTACGTCGTGCACGAGGGCTGGCGGTTCGGTGCCGCCGAGGTCGACGGTCGCCGCATCCGACGGGTGAAGATCACGCTCGAGCCCGACGGCAGCGACGAGTCCACCGAGTCCGGCGACTGACCACCGCTCGTCAGAGCAGCGGGTCGAGCAGGTCGTCGAGCGGGTCGCGGCCGATGTGTGGCGGCGTGTCGTCGTTCGACGTGTCGGGGTGCGTCGGGCGGGTGTTGGCCCGGATGCCGGCCTGTATGGCCGACTCGCGCAGGTGCACCACGATGAGCACGTACGCGCAGAGCATGGTGCCGGCTGCGACGTAGTACGGGGCACGCAGGCCCCACTGGTGGGCGATGAGGCCACCGAGGAACGCGCCGATGGGCATCGCGCCCCAGCTGAACCAGCGGTACACGCTGTTGACCCGTCCGAACAGGTGGTCGGGCACCATCTGCTGACGGATGGTGACCGCGATGATGCTCCACACCGTGATCATCACGGCCTGGATGGTGAGCATCACCACCACCCACCAGGTGACCGCGACGAGCCCGATGGCCAGCATCGTCAGCACCGGCACGAACGCGGCCACCAGGACGGCGAACCGGCGGCCCACACGGTCGACCAGCCATCCGCCCGCCACGCCGGCCGCCACCGACCCGGCACCGACCACGGCGATGAGCACGCCGAACATCGTGTCGCTGACGCCGAGCTCCTCGGTGGCGAACAGCACGAACGTGCTCTCGCACATCGCGAACGCGAGGTTGGTGAGGCCGAGTGCGATGGCGAGGTTGCGCAGCAGCGTGTTGCGCCACAGCCACCGGAAGCCCTTGCTCACGTCGCTGCGCCAGCCGCGCGACGGCACGACCTCGGTGGCGCGGAACTTCCCGCGCAACGTGGCCACCAGCACGGCGGCCACCACGAACGTCGCCGCGTCGACCCCGAACGGCAACCACACCGCCGCCGCGAACAGCACGCTGCCGAGTGGCGCGCCGAGGAACGTGTTGCCGGTGATCTCGGCCGAGTAGCGAAGGCCGTTGGCCCGGCCGAGCTGTTCGCTGTCGACGATGGCCGGAAGGATGGTCTGCGACGTCGAGTCGAAGAACACCTCGCCGATGCCGAGGCCGAACGCCAGCACCCACAGCATCCAGATCTGCACGTCGGAGAACGCCGCCGCCAGCGCGAGACCACCCACGAGCACGGCGCGGAACGAGTCGGCGACCACCAGCACGTGGCGGCGATCCATGCGGTCGATGAGCGCGCCCGCCGGCAGCGCGAACAGCAACCAGGGGATCGCGAAGAACGTGGAGATCAGGCCGATGGACACGCGGTCGTCGGTGACGCGGGTGGCCAGGATGGGCAGCGCCGCGGTGAGCACGCCGTCGCCGATGTTCGAGATCGCGCTGGCGGTCCACAGACGCCAGTACGCCCCGGGGAGGCGGTTCGCGGCCTTCGAGCTCACTCGGCGGGAGGGGTCAGCCTGGCGAAGGCGGCGGGCAGGTCGGGGTACTTCTTCGTCCCGGCGCCGCCGTCGACCGGGAACAGGCTGCCGCTCACGAAGGTGCTCTCGTCGCCCGCCAGGAACGACGCCATGTTGGCGATGTCGGCGGGCTGTGCGAACCGGCCGACGGTGGTGTTGTCGATGAACTCCTCGACCACACCGGGCACCATGAAGAACGCGCTGGTGGCGTTGGTCTCCACGAGCCCGGGGGCGATGGTGTTGACGCGGATGCGGCGCGGGCCGAGCTCCATGGCTGCAACGCGGGTGAGCATCACCACGCCTGCCTTCGCCGCGCAGTACGCGGCCATGCCCGCCGAGGGCTGCGTGGCGTTGAGCGACGCGATGGTGATGATGCTGCCGCCGTCGTGCATCGCGCCGGCAGCGTGCTTCACGGTGACGAACACACCGGTGAGGCACAGGTCGAGGATGGCCTTCCACTCGTCGAGCGGATGGTCGACGATGGGAGAGAACGTGCCGCGGCCGGCGTTGGCCACCGCGACGTGCAGGCCGCCGAGCTCGCGGGCCTGTGCCGCGATGGCGGCGACCGAGGACTCGTCGGTGACGTCGCAGTGCGCGGTGACCACGCGGTCGCCCAGGTCGTCGGCCAGCCGTTGCAGCCCGGCGGTGTCGATGTCGGCGGCGAGGACGCGCATGCCGCCGGCGACGAACCGTTCCGTGATGGCGCGCCCGATCCCCGAGGCAGCGCCGGTGACCAACCCCAGGCGTTCCATGGCGCCGACCCTAGTGGTGGTCGGTGGCCTCGGCCCGGGATGCCTGGAGCATGTGCCGCTGCACCTTGCCCAGCGCGGTGCGTGGCAGGTCGCTCACGAGGTGCAGTTCCTTCGGTGCCTGGAACGCGGCGACCCGGCTGCTCACCCAGGCTCGCAGGTCGTCGAGCGTCGGCGCCTCGCCGGCGGCCGGCACCACCCAGGCCACCACCCGGCTGCCCCACTCGGGGTCGGGCACCCCGGCCACGGCCACCTCCGCCACGGCGGGGTGCTGGGCCAGGACGGCCTCGACCGCGTCGGGCCACACGTTCTCGCCACCGGTGACGATCATGTCGCCGCGACGGCCGTCGACGTGCAGTCGCCCGTCGGGCAGGAACCGGCCGAGGTCGCCCGTGTGCAGCCAGCCGTCGGCGTCGAGCGGTGTGCTGCCGTCGCGGTAGGCGCGCAGCAGCATCGGCCCGCGCAGCAGCACCTCGTCGTCGTCGATGCGCACCTCCACCCCGGCGAGCGGACGCCCGTCGTACACCACGCCGCTGCCCGTCTCGGTGAGGCCGTAGGTGGTGACGCAGTTCGCCGGACGGTCGGCGGGCGGGCGTGCGCCGCCGAGCACGATCACGCGGAACAACGAGGGGTCGATGCGGCGGAGCGCGGTGGCCACCAGCGACACAGCGGTCGCGCCGTCGCGGGCAGCGGCTTCGACACGTGCCGCGTCGAACCCGTCGTGCACCTCCAGCGGCGTACCCGTGACGAGCGCACGCGTGACGACGGAGAGGCCGCCGACGTGGGCGAGCGGCAGGCACGCCAGCCACCGGTCGCCCGCACCGATGCCGAGGTGGCGCGAGGTGGCGTGCGCCGACGCGGCCACCGCGGCGTGCGTGAGCACCACACCCTTCGGCGTGCCCGTCGAGCCGCTCGTGGCCATCGCGAGCGCATCGCCGGGCTCCACGCCGTCGCCGTCGAGCTCGTGGCGGCCCTGCGCGTCGACCAGCCGATCGGGTCGCATCGCGGCGAGCAGCGCGGTCCGCGCCGGAGCGGGGAGGCGTCGGTCGACCGGCAGCACCGCGTTGCCGTCATCCCACTCACGCCGCAACGCATCGACGAACGCCGGTCCGCCCGGGAGGTCGATGGCGACGAGATGCGGCACGGGGCGAGGCTATTCCGCCACAATGGCCGGGATGAATCGCTGGCTGCTCGGTGCCCGACCTCGAACCCTCCCGGCGGCGGTGGTGCCGGTGGCCCTCGGCGCGGCCGCCGCGGCGGGGGAGCCCAACCCGGTGTGGTGGCGCGCCGGCCTCGCGCTGGTGGTGTCGCTGGCGCTGCAGGTGGGCGTGAACTACGCGAACGACTACAGCGACGGCGTGCGCGGCACCGACGAGGTGCGCGTCGGTCCCACACGTCTGGTGGCCAGCGGGCTCGCCTCCCCGAGCGCGGTGAAGAAGGCGGCGTTCGCCGCGTTCGGTGTCGCGGCCGTGTCCGGCCTGGTGCTCGCGATCGCCACCAGCTGGTGGTTGCTCGCGGTCGGTGCGGCGGCCATCCTCGCCGGCTGGTTCTACACGGGCGGTCCGAAGCCGTACGGCTACCTCGGCCTCGGTGAGGTGTTCGTGTTCGTGTTCTTCGGCCTCGTCGCCACGGCGGGGAGCACGTTCGTGGTGGTCGAGCGCATCAACGGCGTGGCCTGGCTGGCCGGCTGCATGGCGGGTTGCCTCGCGTGTGCGCTGCTGGTGGTCAACAACCTGCGCGACATCCCCACCGACCGCGAGGTCGGCAAGCGCACGCTCGCGGTGCGCCTCGGCGACGCGCGCACGCGCACGTTCTACGTGGTGCTGCTCGTCGCCGCGTTCGCGCTGGTGGCGGCCATCGCCATCGCCGACCGTCCGCTGGCGGCCGTCGGCATCGTCGGTGTCGTCGTGTCGGCGCCGGCCGTGCAGGCCATCCGCAAGGGCGCCTCCGGCCCGGCGCTCATCCCCGTGCTCGGCGCCACCGGCAAGGTGCAGCTCGTCACCGGGTTGCTCGCCGCGCTCGGCATGGCCCTGTCGGGCTGATCCGGGTCAGGCCGGTAACGCTCCGGCGACGAGGTCGATCACGACGCCCGGGTCGTCGAGGTGCGCGGCGTGCCACGCGCCCGGCACGAGCGCACTGCGGCCGTCGGGCACCGTGATGGCCATCTGGCGGGCGATGGCGGCGAACTTGTCGTCGCGTTCGCCGGCCACGGCCAGCACGGGCATGTTGAGCTCGCGCAGCCGCGGCCACAGCGAGCCCTGCGCGCCGGTACCCGCGAGGCGCAGGCTGCTCGACAGGCCTTCGACGGTGTTGCGCAACCGGTCGGCCATCTCGAGCGGGCCGACGGCACGGTTGCCGAACAGGGGGAGCGCCACCCACTCGCGCAGGAACGCCTCGAGGCCGATGTCCTCCATGCGGGTGATGAGCTCGTCGTCGCTCTCCCGGCGGCGGGCGCGCTCGTCCTCGCTGTCGATGCCGGGGTTGGCGCCGATGGTGACGAGCGAACGGACGAGGTGTGGGTACATCAACGCCACGTGCAGCGCCGCCCGACCGCCGAGGCTGTAGCCGACGTACGTGGCCTCGTCGCTCACCGACGCGATCATGTCGGCGGCGCGGCGCAGGTCGGCACGCACATGCGTCGACTCGGCGTGCCCGGGCAGGTCGACCACGAAGCACTGGTGGCCGGCGCGCACGAAGTGCTCGGCGATCGGCTTCCACGAGTTCGACGTCTGGGTGAAGCCGTGCAGGAACACCAGTCGGTTCGCGCCGTTGGGGCCGGCCACCTGTGCGGCCAACCGCCCGGCGAGGGGCTGCCACTCGACGGTGGGCATCAGCCTTCCCGCTTGGCGAGCAGGCGACGGATGACGGTGACGAACGTGTCGGGGTCCTGCGCGCCGGGTACGGCCCAGCGGCCGTCGATGACGTACGTGGGCACGGCGGTGATCTCCGCCTCGGCAGCGAACGCGAGCTGTGCGCGCACCTCGTCGACGCCGTCGTCGCTCGCCAGGAACGCGAGCACGCGGTCGCGCGGCATGCCCACCTCGGCGGCGCAGTCGGCGAGCACCTCGGGGTCGCCGACGTCGAGTCCGTCGACGAAGTACGCCTGCAGCAGCCGCTCCTTCAACGCGTACTGCTGGCCCGTCGCCTCGGCCAACCACAGGAGGCGATGCGCGAGCAGCGTGTTCGCCCGCAGCGCCTTCTCCATGTGGAACTCGAGGCCCTCCTCGGCCGCCACCGACGTGACGTGACCGATGATCTGCTCGGCGCGTTCGGGCCCGCCGAACTTCTTCGCGTACGCCTCCTTCACCGGGGCCGACTTGCCGGGCGAGGCCGTGGGGTCGAGTTGATAGGGGCGGAACACGATCTCGATGTCGGCCTCGTCCTTCAACTGCTCGACGGCGGTCTCGAAGCGTCGCTTGCCGATGTAGCACCACGGGCAGACGACGTCGGACCAGATCTCCACGTTCACGGTCGGTCGCACGTGGCCGAGGATACGCCCCTATCGTGGCCCCATGACGCAGGCAGACGACCAGGTCACCTTCTGCGCGACGCTCGTCGACCAGTGGATCTCGCTGGGCATGGAGCACGCCGTGGTCGCGCCCGGCTCGCGCAGCACCCCGATGGCCCTCGCGCTCGCTGCCCGCGACGACCTGCAGGTGCACGTCGTGCACGACGAGCGCACGGCGGCGTTCATGGCGCTCGGCATCGGCATGGCCACCGGCGTGCCCGCCGCGCTGCTGTGCACCAGCGGCACCGCGACGGCGCACTTCCACGCAGCCGTCATCGAGGCCGACCTGTCGGGCGTGCCGATGCTCGTGCTCACCGCCGATCGGCCGCCCGAGCTGCAGGGCATCGGCGCGCCGCAGACCATCGATCAGATCGAGCTCTACGGCGACACGGTGCGGCTGTTCGTGCCGGTCGACGTGCCCGACGCCGCGATGGCGCACACGTGGCGCGACCTCGCCGACGACGCATGGCTCGCCGCGTGCGGTGTCGACGGTGGTCCGGTGCACATGAACCTGCCCTTCCGCGAGCCGCTCGTCGGCACCATCGGCGCGTTGCCGCCCGTGGTCGACCACGACGAGTCCGACGACGACCCGTTCGACGACGCCGTGTGGTTCATGACCCGACTCTCCATGGAGGAGCTCGCCGGCATCCTCGACGTGCCGAGGGGCATCGTCGTGGCCGGCCGAGGGGTCGACGATCCGCAGGCCGCCGCCGACCTGGCAGCGGCGTTGGGCTGGCCCCTGCTCGCCGATCCGCGTTCGGGTTGCCGATCGCTCGCCGGCGCGGTGTGCGCGTTCGACTCGCTCGTGCGGCACCAGCCGTTCGCCGCGGCGCACGTGCCGCAGGTGGTGCTCCACCTCGGTGAGCCGCCGGCGTCGAAGGTGCTCGGGCAGTGGCTGCAGGCATCCGGGGCGGTGCACGTGCAGGTGCATGCGCAGGGCCGCACCATCGACCCGCTCGGCATCATCACCGAGCGCGTGTACGGCGAGGCGTCGGCGGTGTGCGAATCGGTGCTGCCGCTGGTGGGAGGTTCGGTCGACGCGTCGTGGCGTGCCGCGTGGGCCGCCGCCGAGGAGTCGGCGCAGCAGGCCATCGCTGCTGTGCTCGCCGGTGAGCTGAGCGAGCCCGCGGTGGCGCGTGCCCTCGCGACAGTCGATGCCTACCTCGTCGTGTCGTCGTCGATGCCGGTGCGCGACGTCGAGTGGTTCGGCCCGGCATCGGCCACGGTGGTGCACTCGAATCGCGGTGCGAACGGCATCGACGGTGTCATCGCCACGGGCATCGGGGTGGCCGCAGGCATCGACGCGCCCACGGTGGTGCTGCTCGGCGACGTGGCGTTCTGTCACGACCAGTCGTCGCTCACCGCGCTCGCGGCGCGTCAGTTGCCGCTCACCATCGTGGTGATCGACAACGACGGTGGCGGCATCTTCTCGTTCCTGCCGCAGCGCACGTCGCTCACCACCGAGCGGTTCGAGCAGTTGTTCGGTACGCCGCACGGCACCGACATCGTGGCCGTCGCCCGGGCCCACGGCCTCGGCGCCCGCACCGTCGAGTCGGTCGACGACCTCCTGGCCGCCGTCGACGACCGCGAGGCCGTCGTGGTGCGCGTCGTCAGCACCCGCGACCACAACGTGGCCGTCCACGACGCGGCGCACGCCGCCGTGGCCGCCGCCCTCTCCTGACCCGACGTCGCGCGGATTCCACCGTTCCGGTGGACCGCCCGCGACCTCACCCGGGTACGGTGCCGTCGTCAGACTTCGGGGACGGCGAGGCGCTGGAGCACCTGCTCGGCGAACCGGCGGCGGCCGAACAGCCACCACTTCGGCGCCCGAGCGGCGTACGAGCTGACCACGAGGGGCAGCAGATGCGCGGCGTGCGCACGCACCTCGAGCGGGTCGGCCAGCTCGAGTTGGTCGCGGCGGGCCTCGAGTTCGGTGCCGCGGAACTCGAGCAGTGCGAGCGAGCCGATGGCCACGCAGAACGCGCCGAGGTCACCGAGGCCGGCGACCACCTGATCGGGCGAGGCGCCGCGCGCCACACGCCGTGCGGCTGCGGCAGCCCAGGCCACCGGCGTGGCCGGATCGTGCGCGTGCGGCCGGCGCAGCGCGGCCGGCGAGACCAGGCGGCGCACCTCGGTGTGCCCGAACTCCTCCGCGATGAGGCTCTCGAAGCGCACCTGCGTGCTCGAGACGGTGAGATGGCTGGACCGGTCCCCCTTGGTCATCGCGAGAGACTGCCGCACCGGGGCAGGGCTGCGCCACCCCTTCTGAGGATTTTCTGGGTGAATGCTGTGTTTCAGGGGCGGACGATGGCGCTGAGCATCGCCTGCAGCTTGGCCTGCGTCTCGGCGAGCTCGCTGAGTGGCTCCGAGTCGGCCACGATGCCGCCCCCGGCGACCAGCCGTGCGGTGCGCCGGTCGTCGGAGAGCTCGGCGCAGCGGATGGCCACCGCCCACGTGCCGTCTCCCGCAGCGTCGACCCAGCCGACCGCGCCGCCGTAGCGGCCGCGGGTGAAGCCCTCGGTGCGGGCGATGAGCTCGAGCGCCTCGGCCCGCGGGAACCCGCCGAGCGCCGGGGTGGGGGAGAGCGCGGTGACCAGTTCGAGCACGTTCGGGCGTGGGTCGCTGAGGTGGCCCTCCATCGCCGTGCCGAGGTGCTGCACGTTGGCCACGGTCACGATGCTCGGCTCGGGCTCCCAGTCGAGGTAGCTGCACCAGGGGAGCAGCGTGTCGTGGATCATGTCGATGACCACACGGTGCTCGATCTGGTTCTTCTCGCTGGCGAGCAGCTCGTCGGCGGCGCGGCGGTCGGTGTCGGGGTCGCCGGTGCGCGGCGTGGTGCCGGCCAGCGGATGCGAGCGCACCTGGTTGCCGGCGACGGCCACCAACAGTTCGGGTGAGGCGCCGATGAAGCCGTCGACCGAGTAGCGGTAGCTGCGGCCGAACATCGCCTTCAGGCGCAGCAGCACGGCGTGCACGTCGATGCCCTCGGGGCTGGTGACCTCGACCTCGCGGGCGATGACCGCCTTCGTGAGTCGGCCGTCGCGCACGGCGTCGCGGGCTTCGGTGACGGCTTGCAGGTAGCGGTCGACCGGCGTGCGCGGCCGCACCGTGAACTCCTGCGCGCGGGGCACGGGGCGGTCGCCGATGCCGAGGTCGGGCGACGCGTCGTCGATGGTGGTGATCCAGCGTCGGCCGTCGGCGGCCTTGCCGACCAGCACCGCCGGCACGACCAGGCTGCACGGCGTGCCCGGCTCGAACGGCACGGACCCGAGTGCCACGGGGTGCACCCCGCCGACCTCGTCGACGTGCTCGATGGCGGCGAGCGCGGCCGGGACGTCGGCGAGCGGGATCCGGGCCGCGACACCGCGCCCGGCGATGCCGACGCCGTCGCGCACGAACAGGTACCCGTCGCCGCGGGCAATGTCGTTCAGGTCGACATCGGCATCGAGCGGTCGGGTGTGGGCGCGCATGTCAGCGGCGGGTGCCGACCATCAGCTGCGTGAGACCACCCGACAGCTGCGTGTGCTCGGCGTCGTCGAAGCCGGCGTCGCGCAACAGCTGCACCAGCTCGGCCCGCGGCGGCAGGTAGGCGACGCTCTTGGGCAGATATCGATATGCGGCGCCGTCACTGAGCAACCCGCCGATCTTCGGCACCACCTTGCCGAAGTAGATGTTGTTGCCCCAGCGGATGACGGGGTTGTGCGGCACACCCACGTCGAGGAGGGCGATGCGGCCACCGGGGCGCACCACCCGGGCGAGCTCGGCGAAGAACGCCGGGAGCTCGAGCAGGTTGCGCAGCGCGAACCCGCACGTGGCGCCGTCGACGGAACCGTCGGGCAGGGGGAGGCGGAGGATGTCGGCCTGCACACGCGGGCTGCCGCTGCGATCGGCGGCCAGCATGCCGTAGCTGAGGTCGAACGAGATGGGGCGCATGCCGGCCTTCGCGAGGTCGATGCACAGGTCACCGGTGCCGGCCGCGAGGTCGATGACGGTGCTGCCCGACGGCAGGGCGAGGCGCTTGACGGCCTTCTTGCGCCAGCGCACATCGAGGCGGAACGTCATGATGCGGTTCACCATGTCGTACCGCGGCGCGATGGTGTCGAACATCTGGCGCACGGCCTGCACCTTCTCCTCGCCCTCTGGGAGTTGCTCGGTGTCCCAGCTGCGTTCGGCCATCGCACAGAGGCTAGTGGGGTGAACGGGGTGGTGCCCCGGTGTGATCGCTACTGTTCCGCTCGTGGAGGTCGACGACAAACCACCGGAGGAGACGCTGCGCACCGTGCGACGCGGCGTGGTGGGCCGGTGGTGGGTGCAGGTGAGGCCGCTCGCCGACGGGGGCTTCCATGCTCTGGCGCACACGATGAGCGGACCGCCGGGTGTGTGGGCGGGGCCGGTGCGCGCCACGCTGGCAGCAGCGGTCGACGACGCCGTCGAGGTGCTCGGGGAGCTCCGCCGCCACGACTGACGCGGCGCTGTGGCAGTCTCTGCGGCCATGAGCAACGAACTGTGGCGCAAGGGTGCACTCGAACTCGCCGGGATGATCGCCCGCAAGGAGGTCAGCAGCGTCGAGGTGGTGCAGGCCCACCTCGCCCGCATCGACGAGGTGAACCCGCGCCTCAACGCCATCGTCCGGCGTCTCGACGACTCGGCGCTCGCCGCGGCCGAGACCGCCGACCGCGCCATCGCCGCGGGTGAGGCCGTCGGGCCGTTCCACGGCGTGCCGGTCACCGTGAAGGAGAACATCGATCTCGCGGGCACGCCCACCACCCAGGCCGTGGTGGCACTCGCTGAGGCCGTGGCACCCATCGACGCGCCGCTCGTCGAGCGCGTGCGTGCCGCCGGTGGCATCCCCATCGGCCGCACCAACCTGCCCGACCTCGGCCTGCGCGTCACCACCGAGAGTTCGCTGCACGGCAACACGCACAACCCGTGGCACCCCACCCGCACCACCGGTGGCTCCAGCGGCGGTGAGGGCTCGGCGCTCGCCGCAGGCATGAGCCCGCTCGGCTTCGGCAACGACATCGGCGGCTCGCTGCGCAACCCCGCCACCTGCTGCGGCATCACGTCGATCAAGCCCACCACCGGGGTGGTGCCGTCGGCCACGGTCATCCCGCCGGAGGACGGCGGCATCGCCGGCCAGATCATGCTCACCGACGGCCCGATGGCCCGTCACGTGGCCGATGTGCGCGCCGGCCTGCTGGCCATCGCCGGTGCCCACGACCGCGACCATCACTCGCTGCCGGTCGCGCTCGTCGACCGCACCGAGGGCCGGAAGCTGAAGGTGGCCGTGCTGGCCGACCCGCCCGGTGGCACCACGCACCCGGAGGTCGCGGCGGCCATCGCTGCCGCCGGCGTCGCGTTCGCCGAGGCCGGTCACGAGGTCGTGGAAGCCACCCCGCCGTCGTTCGAGCGCGTGCTCGAGCTGTGGTCCGTGATCCTGCTCAACGAGATCCGCGCCAACCTGCCGCTGCTGCAGTTGGTGATGGGCGAGGCCGGTCAGCGGTTCCTCGGGTTCGCCGACGAGATCTTCGAGCCGATCGACACGGCCACGCTGATGCACTCGTTCGCCGACCGCAACCGGGTGTCCCGCGAGTGGCACTCGTTCCTCACCGAGCACGACGTGCTGCTCATGCCGACCTGGGCGCAGCCGCCGTTCGAGCTCGGCTGGGACGTCGAGTCGGTGGAGAACGCGCAGGCAGTGCTCGAACTGCTCCGTCCGGTGCTGCCCGGCAACATCCTCGGCCTCCCCGCCGCGGTGGTGCCGGTGGGCATGGCCGACCACATGCCGGTCGGGGCACAGGTGGTGGCGCGTCGCTTCGCCGACCTCACCGCACTGCGTGGCGCCGAGGTGCTCGAACAGCACTTCGGCACCATCACCCCCATCGACCCGGTCTGGTGACCGGGCGCGGTCAGCCTTCGGCCGCGACCTGCTTCGCCCAGCGGTAGTCGGCCTTGCCCGACGGCGACCGCACGACTTCGGTGACGAACACGAACGCCTTCGGCAGCTTGTACCGGGCGATGTGGCGCTCGGCCTCGGCGCGCAGGTCGGCCTCGGTGACGGTGAACCCTTCGCGCACGCGCACGACGGCCACGACCTCGTTGCCCCAGCGCTCGCTCGGGCGGCCGGCGACCACGCAGTCGTAGACGGCCGGGTGCGCCTTCACCGCGGCCTCGACCTCCTCGGCGAAGATCTTCTCGCCACCGGAGTTGATGGTGACCGAGTCGCGACCGTGCAGTTCGATGATGCCGTCGGCTCGCAGCCGGGCACGGTCGCCCGGCACGGCATAGCGCGTGCCGGCGACGACGGGGTAGGTGCGTGCGGTCTTCGCCGCGTCGCCCAGGTAGCCGAGCGCGAGGTTGCCGCTCTTCGCGAGCCACCCGATCTCGGGGTCGCCCGCCTCGAGCTCGCGGGTGAGGTCGTCGCTGAGCACGTGGTTGCCGGGGCTGATGGGGAACGTGCCGGTGGTGGCGCCGCTGCCAGCCGAGACGTGCGACAGCTGGCCGCCGGCCTCCGACGAACCGAGGCCGTCGACGATCATCAGCGTGGGGAGGTGCTGCAGGAACTCCTCCTTCAGGTTCGCGCTCAGCGGCGCGCCGCCCGAGAGCAGCACGGTGAGGCTCGACAGGTCGAGCCCGCCCTGCGCGAGCCGGTCGAGGAGTGGACGGCCGAACGCGTCGCCGACGATGAGGAGGAAGTTGAGCTGCTCGCGCTCGATGAGGCCCCACACGTCGTCGGGATCGAGGCGCTCGGGCACGCTCTGCACGTACACGGTGCCGCCGGTGTTCCACGTGCGGAAGCTCATCCAGTGGCCGGCGCCGTGCATGAACGGGGGAGCGAGCAACGCCTTCAACCCACCGGTGGCCTCGGCGACGACGCCCTCGAGGGTGTCGGCCGCGCTGCCGCCGAAGCACTCGACGTTGGCGTCGCCGTTGCGCCACAGCACACCCTTCGGCATGCCGGTGGTGCCGCCGGTGTAGAGGATGTAGAGGTCGTCGGGGCTCCACTGCACGGCGGGCTTGTCGGCCGACGCCGCGGCCAGCGCGTCCTCGTACCAGACCGCGCCGGGCAGCAGGTCGTTGCCGCTCTCGTCGGGCACCTGCATGATGACGCGCAGGTTCGGCAGGTCGGGCAGCACCTCGGCCAGCGTGGGCGCGAACTGGCTGTGCACCACGACCGCCGCAGCGTTCGAGTCGGTGAGGAGGTAGCGCAGCTCCTCGGCCACGTAGCGGTAGTTCACGTTGAACGGTGCGACGCGAGCCTTGAACGAGCCGAGCATCGCCTCGAGGTACTCGTTGCCGTTGTGGAGGTAGATGGCGAGGTGGTCCTGCCCGCTCTCGTGCCCCTGGAGGTGCTCGCGTTCCGTGCGGCAGCCGAGGCCCGCGGTGACGAGGTGGTTGGCGAACCGACGTGTGCGTTCGGTGACGTCGGCCCATGTGAGCCGGCGGTCGCGGAACACCAGACACACCTCGTCGGGCCGCGTCGCGGCGATCGCTTCGTGCACTTCCGCAACCGAGAACTGAGCCGTCATGGCGGGGGAACCTAACCCAGCGGTGTGTCGTCCGTCACCATCGGACCCGCTCGCGGGCCGAGGGCTACAGTCCGGGTCATGGCCGTTCCCACCACTCCCGTCGTCGACACCCGTGATGTCTCGAAGCCGCTGTTCGGCGTGTTCATGCCGCAGGGCTGGAAGATGGAGCTGTCGTCCATCGAGGGCGCTGCCGCGAAGTGGCAGACGGCGGTCGACATCGCCGTGCGCGCCGAGGAGCTCGGCTACGACTCGATCTGGGTGTACGACCACTTCCACAACGTGCCCAAGGCGGCACACGAGGCCGTGTTCGAGTGTTGGACCACGATGGCCGCGATCAGCCAGCGCACGTCGCGGGTGCGGCTCGGGCAGATGGTCGGGTGCAACAGCTATCGCGAGCCGTCGGTGCTGGCGAAGATCACGAGCACCGTCGACGTCATCAGCGGCGGTCGTCTCGACTGGGGCATCGGTGCCGGCTGGTACGAGCACGAGTACAAGGGCTACGGCTTCGACTTCCCGCTGCCGAAGGAGCGCATCGGCATGCTGCGCGAGAGCGTGCAGATCGTGCGCAGCATGTGGACCCAGCCCGACACCACGTTCGACGGCACCTACTACCAGTTGAAGGGTGCGCAGTGTGACCCGAAGCCGCTGCAGGACCCGCACCCGCCGATCTGGATCGGTGGCGGCGGCGAGCAGCTCACGTTGCGCATCGTCGCCCGCGAAGCCGACTGCAGCAACTTCGGCGGCAAGCCCGACGAGTGGGCGCGCAAGCGCGAGATCCTGAAGGGGCACTGCGCCGCGGTGGGGCGCGACGAGGCCACCATCCGCAAGACCTGGTCGCCGGAGGTGTTCATCCGCAGCACCGAGGCCGAGATCGAGGCCGCGGGCAGCAAGAGCTTCTGGGGCGAGGCGCTCGAGAGCTGGCGCGACGGCAACCTGGTCGGCACGCCCGAGCAGGTGTGCGAGAAGATCCAGACCTACCTCGACCTCGGGTGCACCGGTTTCATCCCGTGGTGCAGCGACTACCCGAACACCGAGTCGATGGAACTGTTCGCCACCGAGGTCATCCCCAACTTCCGCTGAGGCACCGCATGCGACGACGCGACCCGTTCGAGGACCAGATGGACGTGCGTGGTCGTCGCCCGCGCCGTCGCCGGGCCGCGCCGAAGGACGTCGCGTCGAACCTGGCCTTCGTCGTCGCCCGCGTGATCTGCGTGGTGGCCGGCATCGCCGCGCTCGGCGTGGGGTTGGTCGGCATGTTGGCCGGCACCGGGCTCGGCCCGTGGGGTGCGGGCATCGGCGGCGTGCTGCTCCTCATCGGCCTGCCGTGGACCTGGCTCAGCGCCGGGTCGGTCGCGGCCGCTGTGGCCGTGCTGTTCCTCATCGGCGCCGCCGCCTGACGGGCGGGTTCAGAACAGGGAGATCTGCTCGGGGCCGCCGATGGGCATCGGCTCGGGGAGCGGGGTCAGCCCGTCGACGATGCCGCACATCGCCGCATGGAAGGCGCGGGCCAGCGTGGGGCTGCGGCGGTTGTCGGGGGTGTGCACGAACAGCGTGGGCGTGCGACCCTCGTCGAGCCATTCGGCGATGCGCACCTTCCACCGTTCGAGCCCGCTGTCCGTGAGCTCGGGATGATCGCTGCCGATGAAGCGCACGACAGGCCGGTCGGTGAGCGCGTCGTCGAGCAGCGGCACGCGTGGCTTCGTACGCCACTCCTCGTGCCCCTCGTCGCTGATGGGGGTGCGGTGGAACAGCGAGATCGTGTCGAGCACCACCCGCTCGGCGCCGTGGCGCAGCAGCACTCGGTCGAGTGCGCGCCGTCCGTCGCCGCCGAAGAAGTCGGCGTGACGCACCTCCACGCTCCACGGCCACATGCGGGGCGCCTTCGTGAGCACCTGGTCGAGCGCGGCGATGTCGCGCGGCCCGAACGACGGCGGCAGCTGCAGCGTGAGCCCGCCGACGAGGTCGCCCAGTGGTGTCAACAGCTCGACGAACGCGGCGAGCTCACCGTCGACGTCGCGCAGCCGGGCGTCGTGGGTGATGGTGCGCGGCACCTTGAACACGAACCGGAACCCGGGCTCGGCGAGCGCGGCCCACTTCGCCACCGTGGCGGCGGGCGGGAGCGCGTAGAACGTGGTGTTGCCCTCCACCGCGTTGAGCATGTGGCTGTACGGGCGCAGCTCCTGGCCCGACGGGGTGTCGTGGGGGAGGTGGAGGCCCACCCACGCGCGCTGCGCCCACATCGGGCACCCCACGTGGAGGGTGGGCGTCGTCACGTCACTCGTAGCTGCGGTAGATGCACTCGGCGACGCAGCTCGGCTTGGCGGCGCCCTCGGTCTCGAACACCAGCTCGTACGTCGACTGCACGCCACCGGCGATGTCGTCGACCGCCAGCAGCTTCACGCCCATGCGCAGCTTCGCGCCCACCGGCACCGGCGACATGAAGCGCACCTTGTTGCAGCCGTAGTTGACGCCCATCTTGTACCCAGTGGTGATGACCGCCTGGGGCAGGAGCACGGGGGCGAGCGACAGCGTGAGGTAGCCGTGGGCGATGGGGCCGCCGAACGGGCTCTCCTTCTTGGCGCGTTCCGGGTCGACGTGGATCCACTGGTGATCGCCCGTGGCCTCGGCGAACTGGTTCACACGCTCCTGCGTGATCTCCATCCACTCGGAATAGCCGAGGTGCTCGCCGACGAGGGGCTTGAGTTCTGCAGTGCCGTTGATGATGCGGGGTGCCATGACGCAAGCATGGCACCCCGGCATCCTCTACGGTGAAGCGGTGGGGATGTCACCGGGGGAACGGCTCGTGAAGGCTGCACTCTTTCCGCTGCGCCTCGCCAAGAACACCGCACGACTCGCGAGGAGCGCGCTGATGGCCGACTTCCTGACCGCCTACTCCATCACCCAGCCGGGCAAGCCCGCGGTGATCGACGACCGTCCCGACGGCACGGTCCACCAGTTGAGCTACCTGGAGCTCAACGAACGTGCGAACCAGCTGGCCAACGTGCTGCTCGGCATGGGCGTGGTGCCCGGCGACAGCAAGGTCGTGTGGTGCGGCCAGAACTCCATCGGTCTCGTGGTGATGATCAACGCGGCGCGCAAGCTCGGTGTCACCGCCGTGCCGCTGAACTACCGCCTCAGTGACGAGGAGGCCGCGTACGTCACCGACCACTGCGACGCCACCATCGTCTACGTCGACGCCGAGTTCGCCCCGATGTTCACCCGCATCCGCGGCGACCTGCCGAAGGTGGAGCACTACCTCGTGTTCGACGGCGACACGCCCGACGGCATGGTGGCCATCGACCCGCTCATCGACGCCGCGTCGAAGGGCGAGCCCGAGGTGCCCGAGGCCGTCGAGCCGGGGTCGACCATGATCTACACGAGCGGCACCACCGGCAAGCCGAAGGGCGCGCTGCGCCGCGGCACCGGCGGTGCGGCCCAGTCCGCGGCACTGCTCGCGCACATCGGCTACACGCCCGACGACGTGTACATGCCCACCGGCCCGCTGTACCACTCGGGCCCCGGCGGGTTCATGGGCATCGCGCTGGTGATGGGCCAGACCGTGGTGCTGCAGCGCAAGTTCAACGCCGAGGACTGGCTGCGCCTCGTGGAGAAGTACAAGGTGTCGTCCACGTTCGCCGCGCCGACGCCCATCCGCATGGTGTGCAACCTGCCCGACGAGGTGAAGGCGAAGTACGACGTGTCGTCGATGCGGCGGATGATCGCGAACGCCGCGCCGTGGAGCTTCGCCCTGAAGCAGATGTACCTCGCGTACTTCCCGGCCGAGTCGCTGTTCGAGGTGTACGGCAGCACCGAGCTCGGCGTGAACTGCGTGCTGCGCCCCGAGGACCAGTTGCGCAAGCCCGGTTCGTGCGGCCTGCCGGCGCCGATGGTGGAGATCAAGCTGTTCGACGACGAGGGCAACGAGGTCACCGGCGTCGGCCCCGAGCACACCGGCGAGCTGTTCGTGAAGAGCCCGAGCGTGTTCGCCGACTACTACAAGCAGC
This sequence comes from Actinomycetota bacterium, assembly GCA_039796575.1. Lineage (GTDB taxonomy): Bacteria > Actinomycetota > Acidimicrobiia > Acidimicrobiales > Ilumatobacteraceae > UBA668. The sequence continues at coordinate 61,908 of JBDKJP010000045.1, read as the reverse complement.
ACGACAAGTTCCTCGCCGACAACAAGCACGGCTACCAGACCGTCGGCGACATCGCGTACCGCGACGACGAGGGCTACATCTACATCTGCGACCGCAAGAAGGACATGATCATCAGCGGTGGCATGAACATCTACCCCGCCGAGATCGAGGCCGCGCTCGAGCACCACCCCGACGTGCTCGAGGTCGCCGTGTTCGGTGTGCCGAGCGAGGAGTGGGGCGAGACCGTGCACGCGGTGGTCGTGGTCCGCGAAGGCGGCTCGATGACCGCCGACGAGGTGATGGCGTTCGCGAAGGAGCACCTCGCCGGCTACAAGGTGCCGCGCAGCGTCACGTTCGTCGACGAGCTGCCGAAGACCGGCAGCGGCAAGATTCTCAAGCGCGAGCTCCGCGCCCCCTTCTGGGCCGGCCGCTCCAGCCAGGTCTGACCGCTCAGCCGAACTCGGCGAGGACGGCGGCCAGGGTGGCGCGGCCGATGGCGGGCATCGAGGTGCTGTCGTCGCCGGTGAGATACGCGAGGGACAGGTTCAACGCCCACCCGGCGGCGCGGCGCCACGTGTGGTCGTCGATGCCGGCGACGTCGCGGAAGCGTCGGCGATGCGTGGCGTCGAACATCATCCATGCGACAGCGAGGTCGGTGCCCGGGTCGCCGGCCGTGATGTCGCCGAAGTCGATGACCGCGGAGAGCCGGCCGTCGAGCGTCAGCATGTTCGACGGGTGGAGGTCGCCGTGCAACCACAGCGGCGGTCCGTCCCAGGCCGGTGTGGCGAGCAGCGCGTGCCAGGTGGCGAGCGTGCGCGGCGCATCGATGCGATCGGCCAGGGTGGCCACACGCTGCTCGACCGCCTCGGCTCGCGCTGCCAGCGCCACACCGCGGAACTCGTTGGTCGGCGCATCGTCGGGCGCGGGCTCGTGCAGGGCGCGCACGAACGCGCCGAGCACCTCGGCGGTGGCAGCCGGGTCGAGCGCGGGCGCCTCGGCCGCCGACTCGCCCGGCAGCCAGCGGCCGATCGTCCACGACCACGGGAAGTCGTCGGACGGTTCGCCGACGAACTCGGGCACCGGCACCGCCAGCGGCAGCCGCGGTGCCAGCAACGGGAGCCAGCGCTGTTCGTTGGCGATGAGGTGAGCGGCCGCCGCTCGACGGGGCAGCCGGGCCATCAGGTCGTCGCCGATGCGCACCACCGCGTTGTCCCAGCCGTTGGCCACCACGGCGACCGGCAGGGTGGCGAGCTCGGGCCGCTGCACCGAGAGCAGGCGACGAACCAGCGGCTCGTCGATGTGCACCTCGGCGGCCGGCGTGGCCATCAGTAGCCGAGGCGTTCGACGCGGTCGGGCTTGCGCTGCCAGTCCTTGTCGACCTTCACGAACAGCTCGAGGAACACGCCCTCGGGCAGTTGCGCACGGGCCAGGCGGCCGACCTCCTTGAGCACCGAGCCACCCTTTCCGATGACCATGCCCTTCTGGCTGTCGCGCTCGACCAGGATCTCGACCCGGATGCGCGGCCACTCCCACTCGGTGACGCGCGTGGCGATGCTGTACGGCAGTTCGTCGCGGGTGACGGCGAGGAGTTGCTCACGCACCAGCTCGGCCACCCACAGCTCCTCGGGCTGGTCGCTGACGGTCTCCTCGGGGAAGTACATCGGCCCCTCGGGCAGCAGCGACGACAGGTGCTCGACGAGCTCGGGGATGCCGCGGCCGCTCTTCGCCGAGACGGGGAAGTACTCGGCGGCACCGAGCGACGACGCCATGGTGAGCTGGCGGACGACCTCGTCGCCCTTCACCGCGTCGATCTTGTTGAGGATGAGCACGGCCTTCGACAGGTCGAGATGGCTGGCCACCCACTGGTCGCCCTTGCCGAACGGCTTCGTCGCGTCGATCACGAGGCACACGACGTCGACGTCGTTCACGCTGTCGAGTGCGGTGGCGTTGACCCGCTCGCCGAGCGCGGTGACCGGCTTGTGCAGACCGGGCGTGTCGACGAACACGAGCTGCGCCTCGGGCGTGGTGCGGATGCCCATCACCCGGGTGCGGGTGGTCTGCGGCTTGTCGCTGACGATGCTGACCTTCTGGCCGCACATCGCGTTCACCAACGTGCTCTTGCCGACGTTGGGTCGGCCGACGAGTGTGATGAATCCGCTGCGCATGAGGAGGCCACGCTACCGGCGGCGGGCTACGGGGCGAGCGTGGTGGTGCTGGCCACCGTGGCGCCCTCGACCAACGACAGGAAGTCGTTGCGTGACAGCGACTGCCCGGCGGGTGCGAGTGCGCCCGACGGACGCGGCACCGGCACGTTGAACTGCACCTGGCCGATGCCGCGGCTGTCGGTGAGGGTGAGCACGATCTGCGCCACCGCGAGGCGCTGGTCGGCCACGGGGATCGCGTCGAAGAAGCCCGTCGGCAGTTCCACCACGGCGACGCCGGCGTTGTTGTTGGTGACCTTGATCTCCGGCGTGTCGGGCACCGCGCTGCGCAGGCCCGCACCGAGGTCGCCGAGCGTGTCGGGCCCTGCCTGCAACGCGGCCGCGATCTGCGACAGCGCAGCACCCACCGGCAACGGCGTGGCCACGAAGACGAGCTGCCCGCTGGCGATGTAGTACAGCCGGACCGCTTCGGTGGGCACCGCGGTGGTGCTGCTCTCCAGCCCGGCCGTGGTGGTGGTCTCGAGCTGGGTGGTGGTGGGCGGCAGCGTGGTGGTGGGCGGCAACGTCTCGTCGAGGCCGAACTGCGGCTCGACGTTGTCGACCTTGCCGTCGCCGACCACGCTGCACGCCGTGGCGCCCAGGGTGCCGGCCACGAGGCACACGGCGGTGACGGCCAGGGTTCGCACTCGCATCACACGGCCTCCGGGAAGCTCACTCGGAATCGGGCACCGCCGCCGGGGCGGTCCTCCACCCACGCCTCGCCGCCGTGGGCATGCGCGTGCTCGGCCACGAGCGACAGGCCGAGGCCGGTGCCGACACGATGGCGGGCGGCGCTGCCGCGGGCGAAGCGTTCGAAGATGCGCGACCGCTCACCGCGGGCCACGCCGGGGCCGGCGTCGTCGACGGTGAGCAGCACCGCGCTGCGGCTCTGCCGGTCGAGCGAGACGCGGATGGGGCCGCCGCCGTGCTCGCGGGCGTTCTCCAACAGGTTGGCGAGGATGCGTTCGAAGCGCAGCTTGTCGACCCGCACGAGCGACGGCATCTTCTTGTCGACCTCGATGGGCACGTCGCCGAAGCCGTACCGCTGGGCGATGCGCGGGATGAGCTCGCGCATGTCGACCTCCTCGCGGTGCAGCTCGGTGGAACCGGCGTCGATGCGCGACAGCTCGAGCAGGTCCATCACCATGTGGTCGAAGCGGCGGACCTGGCTCACCACCACGTCGAGCGCCTGCTGTGTGCGGTCGGGCAGGTCGAGTCGACGACCGTCGAGCACCTCGACCGCCGCGGTGAGTGCGGTGATGGGGGAGCGAAGCTCGTGGCTGACGTCGCTCGCGAAGCGCGCCTCACGTTCGATGCGGGTCTGCACGGCGTCGGCCATGTCGTTGAACGACCGGGCCAGTCGGTCGAGGTCGGGATCGTTCTCGGGTGGCATGCGGGTGTCGAGGCCACCCGCCGCGATCTCACCGGCGGCCGTCGACACGCGCGACAGCGGCCGCAGCAGACGGCGGCTGGCCCACCAACCGAGCACGCCGGCGACGAGCATGGTGACGAACGAGCCGACGAGCAGCGCGGTGGCGATGGCCCGCAACGCACGCTCGGTGCTCTCCATCGGGAACGCCTCGAGGTACTGCGAGTTCACCGCCGGCATGTGCACCCCGACCGCCACGTACGGGTCGCCGAGGTACTCGAACCGCTGCTGCGCCGTACCGCCCTGGCTGACTGCGGTGCGCAGCTCGAGCGGGAACGCATCGAGCGAGTAGTTGGCGTCGGCGGTGAACTGCACGCCGTCCTGCACCAGCACGGGGAAGCCACCGCTCTCCGTGCGCAGGTCGCGAAGGTCGTACTGACCCTCGACGAGCAATTGGTCGCGCACGGTCTTCGCGTTCGCGAACGCTTGGGTCTGCGCGGTCTGTTGGCGTTGGTCGATGAGGAACGACCGGGCCACGGCGTACGTGGTGACGGCGAGCCCGAGGCTGGCGACCAGTGCCGTGAGGGAGAAGAACAGGGTGACGCGCGTGCGCAGGCGCAGCGTGCGGCGGCGGCGCGTCGTGTTCATGGGCCACAGTGTGGCCGATGGACGGGGTGGGCTGCGATCAGGCAGCCCACCCCGATGATCTCGGGCGGCTCGCTCAGGCGGCGTAGCCCACGATGGGGAACGCCTGCTCGTCGGCCTGCAGCACCGGCGCGAGCGTGTCGAGGTCGGCCAGCACCAGGTCGGCCCGCATCAGCAGCTCGCTGCAGACGAAGGCGATGCGGTGGCCCGCGGCGTGCACCGCAGTGGCCAGCGAGCGGAGCCCCTTGAGGCCGGCCTCGGTGATGACGGTGACCCCGCTGAGGTTGACGATCAACCCGTACGTGCGGGGGAGTGGCATGCACGCGGCCTGCAGTGCGGCGGCGTGGTCGTCGGTCGTGAGTGGCCCGGCCACCGAGACGGCCACGTGATGGCGGTGCAGATCGGTGTGAGCGGTGAGCGCTGGTGCCAGCATGTTCGCAACCTCCGTGGTGTGGTGGGTTGTGGCGTTGGACGCCGGGATGCTGCCCGCAGGTTCCGCTGCCGGTGGGGCACCAGGGGGAGGAAGGTACCCCACCAGAGCAGCGTGAACAGGCGTCATCTTGATGCGTGTCTGTGACGGAACGAGGCCCGCTGTGTGCGATTTCTGTAACAGAACTGAGCCGTCTGCCAGAGTGGGGCGGTGAACTCCCTGCTCTTCATCGAGGACGACGACGCCATCCGACTCGCCCTCTCGCTGGCGCTGGAGGACGAGGGGTACGAGGTGCGCCAGGCGCCCGATGGCCGCAGCGGCCTCGCCCTGTTCCAGGAACGGGAGCCCGATCTGGTGCTGCTCGACCTGCGCCTGCCCGATCTGTCGGGGTTCGACGTGTGCCGTCAGCTGCGTGCCGGCAGCATCGTGCCGATCATCATCGTCACCGCGCAGACCGACACGTACGACCTCGTCGCCGGGCTCGAAGCCGGCGCCGACGACTACGTCACGAAGCCCGTCGTGCCGAAGGAACTGGCAGCCCGCATCCGCGCGGCGCTGCGTCGTGTGCACCTGCACCACGAGGCGTCGGCCGCCTCGCCGTCGGCCGCGAAGTTCGGCGACATCGAACTGCGCCGTGAGCAGGGCATCGTGCTGAAGGGCGGCGTCGAGCTGAACCTCACCAAGACCGAGTACCGCCTGCTGTGCGAGTTCGCCGATCACCCCAACGCCGTGCTGTCACGCGACCAACTGCTCGAACGGGTGTGGGGCTACGAGTACCTCGGCGACTCCCGCCTCGTCGATGCCCACGTGCGCCGCCTGCGGGTGAAGGTGGAGGACCAACCCGACGACCCGAAGCTCATCGTCACCGCGCGAGGAATCGGCTACCGCCTCCTCACCTGAGCCTCAGCGCCAGACGCGGCTGAGGAGGTACTCGCCGAGGCCCTTCGCCTGGGCGTCGAACGCGGTGCTGCTGGCGACGCCTTCGCCCAACAGGCCGACGATGACGAAGTTGAGCGCGTGGATGTTCGGCAGCTCGGTGCGACGGACCTCGAGCTGCGCGGCCTCGGGCAGGAGCGCCTGCACCCGTTCGGCGGTGAGGTTCGCTGCCAGCCAGGCGTAGCCCGCGGCGTCTCGCGCCCAGATGCCCACGTTGGCGTTGCCGCCCTTGTCGCCCGAGCGGGCGGCGAAGTGCGCGCCGAGTGGCTCGCCGGGCGTCGGTCCCACCGGCTCGACCCCTGCGGGCCCCGCGGTCGGGGCGTGAGGTCGCGCGGATTCCACCGTTTCGCGTGGAGGACGCGCGACATCGAGCCGGGTGCCGTCCCAGAGCACGACGTGCTCGTCGACATCGTTCGCATCGACGAGGGCCGGCCAGCACACGCCGAACGACTGTGCCTCGCCCGGTGCACCGGTGGCGAAGAAGCCGGGGTAGTTGGCAAGTGCGAGCTCGATGCAGGCCGAGCTGAAGTTGCGGCCCACCAGTCGCTCGTCGCGGCTCTTCACGGTGACGTGCAGGCGGCCCGAGGCCTCCTCCTGCGTGCGGGCGTCGCTCGGTGCGGGCACGAACCGCACGTCGACCTCGTCGAGGCGGTCCTTGCCACCGAGGCGGGCGAACAGCGCCGACTCCACCCACGCTGCCTTCTCGGCCTGGTGCAGGCCGGTGAGCACGAAGCTCATCCGGTTGCGGTGGCCGCCCTCGAGGTTGAGGCAGACCTTCGCCGTCGCGGGTGCGGGTGAGCCCTGCACGCCGGTGATGCGCACGTGGTCAGGACCTGCCTGGGTGACCTGGATGGAGCTGAAGTGCGTGACGACGTCGGGGTTGGCGTACGCCTCGCCACCGATCTCGTACAGCAACTGCGCGGTGACCGTGCCGACGTTGACGACGCCGCCGGTGCCGGTGTGCTTGGTGATGGTCGACGAGCCGTCGTCCTCGACCACCGCGAGCGGGAAGCCGAGCGGCTTGGTGGGGTCGGGGATCTCGTGGAACCACGTGTAGTTGCCGCCGGTGGCCTGCGTGCCGCACTCGATGACGTGACCCGCCACCACGGCGCCGGCGAGGCGGTCCCAGTCGTCGACCGCCCAGCCGTGCCACCACGCCGCGGGCCCGACCACGAGCGCGGCGTCGGTGACGCGAGGCGCGACCACCACGTCGGCGCCGGCCGCGAGCGCGGCCGCGATGCCCCAGCCGCCGAGGTACGCGTTGGCGGTGAGCGGCTCGCCCGTGAGCGGCGCGCCGGTGTCGAGATGGGTGAGCTGCGGCCGCAGCCCGTCGACGCGGGGGAGCAGGTCGTCGCCCTCCACGTGCGCCACCTTCACGTCGATGCCGAGGCGGGTGGCGATGTCGCGCACCTTCTCCGCACAGCCGGCGGGGTTGAGGCCGCCGGCGTTGGTGACCACCTTGATGCCGCGCTCCTTGCACGTCGCGAGCACCTGCTCCATCTGCATCAGGAACGTCGACGCGTACCCCAGCTCGGCGTTGCGCGCCCGCTGCTTGTGAAGGATGAGCATCGTCAGCTCGGCGAGCCAGTCGCCGGTGAGCACGTCGATCTCGCCGCCCTCGACCATCTCCTTCGCGGCGGACAGGCGGTCGCCGAAGAAGCCGCTGCAGTTGGCGATGCGCATCGCGCGGCGGCTCATGCCGGGTCGACCTTCACGAGCGGCTGGCCGTGGTCGAGCTGCTGCCCGGCGGCCACGAACACCTCGCTGACGGTGCCGGTGGTGGGCGAGACCACCTGGTGCTCCATCTTCATCGCCTCGATGGTGAGCAGCGGTTGACCGGCGTTCACCGAATCGCCGGCGGCGACCAGCACGCGAATCACCTTGCCGGGCATCGGCGCGACGGTGGAGCCGGCGCGGCCGGCGTCGTCGGGGTCGACGAACCGCGGCGGCACGGGCAGTGCGAACGCGCCACCCGAAACGTACACGACGTCGCCGACCACCCGGGTGTCGATGCGGGCCAGGGCGTCGAGCGTGTGGGTGTCGAGGTGCACGGTGTCGCCGTCGATCGCGAGGTGCGTGAGGCGGTTCGCCCGGTCGTGGGCGTACGTCACGACGTGGTCGCCGATGGCCTGCGTGTGCGGCTGCGACGGGTTGTTGCGCCAGCCGATGGGGAAGCGCGAACCCCGCGTCGCGTCGGCCACGACGGCGAGCGCTGCGGCGGCGATCTGCAGCGCCGACGGCTGCGGGCCGTCGCCCAGCGACTGGCGGTCGAGCCAGCCGGTGTCGACGCCGGTGCCGTTCGGGTCGAGGTCGACCAGCCGGTCCATCAGGTCGACGAGCAGCGCCCGGTTGGTGGTCGGCCCGCAGATGGTGGCGCGCTCGAGTGCGACGCGCAGCTTCCGCGCGGCGTCGGCGCGTGTGTCGCCGTGGGCGATGACCTTCGCGACCATCGAGTCGTAGTGGGGTGAGACCGTGCTGCCCGACTCGACGCCGGTGTCGACCCGCAGCCCGGGCATCGCCGGGAACTCGAACACGTCGAACGTGCCCGACGACGGCAGGTGCCCTCGGTACGGGTCCTCCGTGCACAGCCGCACCTCGATGGCGTGGCCGCACGTCGGCACCCCGGCGAGCAGCGACTCGGGCAGCGGGTGCCCTTCGGCGACGCGCAGCTGCAACGCGACGAGGTCGAGGCCGCTGACCATCTCGGTCACCGGGTGCTCCACCTGGAGGCGGGTGTTCATCTCCAGGAACGAGAAGTTACCGTCGCGGTCGAGCAGGAACTCCACCGTGCCGGCGCCGACGTAGCCGACGGCCTTGGCCGCGGCCGCCGCGGCGGCGAACATCCGCTCGCGCAGTTCGGGCCCGACGGCGGGCGACGGCGCTTCCTCGACCACCTTCTGGTGGCGGCGCTGGATGGTGCAGTCGCGCTCGCCGAGCGCGACCACGTTGCCGTGCTGGTCGGCGAACACCTGCACCTCGACGTGGCGGGCCGACTCGACGTACCGCTCCACGAACACGGTGCCGTCGCCGAACGACGCGAGCGCCTCGCGTTCGGCCGATGCGATGGCGTCGGCCAACTCGGCGGCGTCGCGCACGATGCGCATGCCGCGCCCGCCACCACCGGCCGATGCCTTCACGAGGGCAGGCAGGCCCACCTCGTCGAGCGACTCAACGGTGTTGTCGGGCGCGACGGGCACGCCGTGCGCGCGCACCAGGCGCTTCGCCTCGATCTTCGAGCCCATCGCCGCGATGGCCGACGGGGGAGGGCCCACCCACACGAGCCCGGCGTCGAGCACGGCCTGTGCGAACGCGGCGCTCTCGGAGAGGAACCCGTAGCCGGGGTGCACCGCCTGCGCACCCAACCGCAGCGCGGCCTCGATGACGAGGTCGGCGCGCAGGTAGGTGTCGGCGGCCACCAGGCCCGGCAGGCGATGGCCGGCATCGGCCTCGCACACGAACGGCATCGTGGCGTCGGCGTCGCTGAACACCACCACGGGCGACACCGCGAGGTCGCGGCAGGTACGGACGATGCGGCGGGCGATCTCGCCGCGGTTGGCGATGAGGAGTGTGTCGATGCGGGTCATGGGAATCACATCCGGAACACGCCGTAACCACGCGTGCCCTGGATCGGTGTGTTGTGGATGACGCTCAGGCACATGCCCAGCACGGTGCGGGTGTCGCGCGGGTCGATGATGCCGTCGTCGTAGACCTTGCCGCTCATGAACATCGCCAACGACTCACGCTCGATCTGGTCCTCCACCATCTGGCGCAGCGCGGCGTCGGCCTCCTCGTCGAACGGCTTGCCCATGCTCTCCGCGCTCTGCCGGGCGACGATGCTCATCACACCCGCCAGCTGCGCCGGCCCCATGACGGCGCTCTTCGCGTTGGGCCAGGCGAACAGGAACCGAGGACCGTACGCACGCCCGCACATGCCGTAGTTGCCGGCGCCGTACGAGGCGGCCATGTTGAGCGTGATGTGCGGCACGCGGCTGTTGGACACGGCGTTGATCATCTTCGCCCCGTCCTTGATGATGCCCTTCTGCTCGAACTCCTTGCCCACCATGTAGCCGGTGGTGTTCTGCAGGAAGAGCAGCGGCGTGTCGATCTGGTTGGCGAGCTGGATGAACTGCGCCGCCTTCTCGCTCTCCTCGCTGAACAGCACGCCGCGGTGGTTGGCGAGGATGCCGATCGGGTAGCCGTGCAGCTCGGCCCAGCCGGTGACGAGCGACGTGCCGTACAGCGGTTTGAACTCGTCGAAGTCGCTGTCGTCGACCACGCGGGCGATGACGTCGCGCGGGTCGAACGGCACCTTCGGGTCGGCCGACGGGATGCCGAGCAGCTGTTCGGGGTCGTACTTCGGCGGTCGGCCCGCACCACGCGGCGCAGGCCCGAGCTTGCGGTGGTTGAGGCGCTTCACGATCTGTCGGCCGATGCGGATGGCGTCGAGCTCGTCGAGCGCGAAGTAGTCGGCGAGACCGCTGATCCGGGCGTGCATCTCGGCGCCACCGAGGCTCTCGTCGTCGCTGTCCTCGCCCGTGGCCATCTTCACCAGTGGCGGCCCGCCGAGGAACACCTTCGACCGTTCCTTGATCATCACGACGTAGTCGCTCATGCCGGGCACGTACGCCCCGCCGGCGGTGGAGTTGCCGAACACGAGGGAGATCTGCGGGATGCCGTCGGCCGACGCCTGCGTGATGTCGCGGAAGCCGCGGCCGCCGGGCACGAAGATCTCGCTCTGGGTCGGCAGGTCGGCACCGCCCGACTCGGTGAGGGCGATGGTGGGCAGGCGGTTCTCGCGGATGATGTCGTTGGTGCGCAGGTTCTTCTTCAGCGTGTACGGGTTGCTGGCGCCGCCGCGCAACGTGGGGTCGCTACCCGTGATCATGCACTCGACGCCCTCGACCACGCCGATGCCGCTCACCGTGCCGGCGCCGACCGGGAACTCGCTGCCGTAGGCGGCGATGGGCGAGAGCTCGAGGAACGGTGAGCCCGGGTCGAGCAGTGCCTCGATGCGTTCGCGCACGAGCATCTTCCCGCGGCCGCGATGGCGCTCGACGTACTTCGGCCCGCCGCCGCCGTTGACGAGTGCGAGTTGCTCGTCGTGCGCGGCGATCTGCCGCAACAGCGACTCGCGGTTCTCGCGGTAGGCGTCGCTGGACTCCACCACTCGATCGGGCAGCACGCTCATCTCAGTTCTCCTGCGGCTTCGGGGCCCACGCCGGCGGCCGCTTCTCGGCGAAGGCGCGCATGCCTTCCGCGGCCTCGTCGCTGCGGAACAGGCGGTCGCTCAGCACGGTCATCTCGGCCATGTCGGGTTGTCCCGAGCGGAGGATCTGCTTCGCCGCGGCCACCGCGTTCGGGGCGCCGGCCAGCACGCCCTGCACCAGGGTGCGCACGGTGGCGGCGACGTCGTCGGTGACGTGCGTGACCAGGCCCATGTCGCGCGCCGAGTCGGCGGTGAACGGCTCGCCCGTCAGCCACGGTCCGGCGAGCTTGCTCCATCCGCAGCGGGCCAGGATGGGCACGCTGATGATGGCCGGTGCCACACCGATGCGCACCTCGGTGAGCGCGAACGTGACCGACGCGTTCACGACCACGAGGTCGCACGCGGCCATCAGGCCGATGCCGCCCGCTCGCACCGGGCCGTCGACGGCGGCGATGGAGATGGCGCGCATGTTGCCGAGCCGTTCGATGGCGTCGGCCATCGGGTTGCCGGCCGATGGGGCGTCGTCGGTGGCGCCGGCGCGTTCCTTCAGGTCGGCGCCGGCGCAGAACACGGGCGCGGTGTGCGTGAGCACGACGGCGCGCACGTCGGGTTGCTCGGCCCGGTCGAGCGCGACCGCGAGCTCGGCCACCAGTTGGCGCGACAGCGCGTTGCGGTTGGTCGGCGAGTCGAGCGTGATGGTGCACACGCCCCCGTCGACAGTGCAGTGAACGACTTCCCCCACGTCAGCGACTGTAGACGCGGCGCCGGGGCGCTCAGTCAGCCGGTGTACCGGTGATGTCGCGCAGGAACGCCTCGGCCTCGGCACGGTGTCGAGTGCGCTTCATCGGCGGCAGCGCCTTCACGATGTCCCACCGGTAGTTCGCCTTGCCGAGGCGTGGGTCCATCACGGCGACCACACCACGGTCGGCGGCCGTGCGGATGAGGCGGCCGGTGGCCTGCGCCAGCAGCATCGAGGCCCGGGGGATGTCGATCTGTGCGAACGCCTGCGCGCCGAGCAGCTCGCGTCGGGCCGAGAGCAGGGGGTCGTCCGGACGGGGGAAGGGGATCTTGTCGACCACCACCAGGCTCAGCGTGCGGCCGGGGATGTCGACGCCCTGGAAGAAGCCCGAGGTGGCGAACAGGCAGGCGTGCTCGTCGTCGCTGAACGCCCGTACCAGGGCGGTCTTCGGCAGGTCGCGCTGGGTGAACACGGGGAAGTCGATGCGCTCGCGCACGGCCTCGGCTGCGGCGTCCATCGCCTTGTAGCTGGTGAACAGCGCCAGCGTGCGGCCGCCCGCGGCCTCGATGAGCGCCGTCAGTTCGTCGTGCACCGCGGCGGCGTACTTCGGCGACCGCGGGTCGGGCATGTGCAGCGCGCAGTACAGGAGGCCGTGGTGTTCGTAGTCGAACGGGCTGCCGACGTCGATCTCGTCGTACTGGCCGTCGGGTAGGCCCACATGGGCGCCGAGCGACGACGGGATGGTGGCGCTGGTGAGCACCGCGGTGCGCGTGCCCCACACCCCCTCGGCGAGCACCGGGCCGACGTCGAGCGGCGCGATCTCGAGCCGCGGGAAGTCGGGCCCGCCACCCACGAACGCAACGGAGCCCTCGAGCTTCCCCAGCGCGGCGTCGATGCCCTCCTGCAGACGGGTGGTGAGCTGCTGGCCGCGCAGCTTGCGCTGCTTCGCCTCGTCGACGTCGGTGTTGATGGCGCGCAGTGCGTCCTGTGCCTTCTGCAGCCGGCCGCGCAGGTCGACCAGCGTCGACTGCACCTCCACCGGGAACGGCACGGGGAGCCGCTGCCCGAGGTGCGGGCTGAGCGCGTCGCGCAGGGCCACGCCGGCCTCGGCGATGGGGCCGACGACCGCGGGGTCGTCGAGGATGCGCTTCAATGCGACGGTGAGGTTGGTGAACCGGCCGCCGCTGAGCTCCATCCCGACGGTGTCGCTCATGATGTCTTCCAGCTGGTGCGCCTCGTCGACGACGACCACGTCGTGGTCGGGGAGGATGGCGCCGCCGGCACCCACGTTCAGGCCGTAGAGGTGCATGTTGACGACGATCACGTTGGCCTCGGCCGCGCGGTCGCGTGCGGCCTCGGCGAAGCACACCGGCCCCTTCGAGCACTTGCTCGCGCCGGGGCACTCGTCGCTGCCGACGCTGACGGCGCGCCACGCCTTGTCGGTGGGCGCCCAGTCGAGCTCGGCCTGATCGCCGGTGGTGGTGCCCTTCGCCCAGTCGGCCAGGCGGTTGATCTCGACACGGGTGGTGGCCGCGAACTCCTCGATCTCCATCTGGCCCTGGTCCTTGGCGACCAGTTCGTCGAGCCGCTGCCGGCACAGGTAGTTGCTGCGGCCCTTCAGCACCGCCCATTCGAACGGGGCGCCGAGGTGCTCCTCCAGGAACGGAAGGTCCTTGCTGGCCAGCTGGTCCTGCAGCGCCTTGGTGGCGGTGGCCACGACCACGGTCTTGCCGGTCAGCACCGCGGGCACCAGGTAGCCGATGGTCTTGCCGGTGCCGGTGCCGGCCTGCACCACGAGATGGCGGCCGCGCTCGATGGCGTCGGCGACGGCCTGGGCCATCTGCACCTGGCCCGGCCGGTCCTCGGCCGCGGGCAGTGCGTGTGTGACGGCCGCGAGCGCGGCGTCGATCTTCAAGAGACGAGGGCCAGTGCGGCGTCGAGCTCGGCGCCGTCGAAGTCGGGCCACGCTCGGTCGGTGAAGTACACCTCGGTGCCGGCGCTCTGCCACAGCATGAAGTTGGAGATGCGCACCTCGCCGGACGTGCGCACCAGCACGTCGACGGGCGGCAGCTCGGGCAGGTAGAGGTGGGCGTCGAGCGACTCGGCGGTGACCGGCCCCTCGGCCGCGGCGGCGCGGGCGGCGTGCACCATCTCGGCGTGGCTGCCGTAGTCGAACGCGACGGTGAGCACCATGCCCGTGTTGCCGGCCGTGTCGGCGATGGCCTTGCGGATGGCGCGCTGCACGTACTTCGGGGTGCGCGCCTCGGGGCTGTCGAACGGACGGCCCATCCACTGGATGCGCACGTTCAGTTCGTTCAGCTCGGCGACGCGGCCGAACAGCTTCTTGTGCAGGCCGAGAATGTGCCGCACCTCGGTGCGCGGCCGCACCCAGTTCTCGGTGGAGAAGCCGAACACCGTGAGCCAGCCGACGTTGCGGGTGACGGCGATGCGCACGAGGCGTGCCAGGTTCTCCTCGCCCTCGGTGTGCCCCTCGGTACGGGGCAGGTTGCGGCTCTTCGCCCAGCGGCCGTTGCCGTCCATGATGCACGCGAGGTGCACCGGGCGGGGAGTGGTGGCGGGCTGGGACGACATCGCGTCGCCACGCTAGCAACCCGGGTCGCTCCGCGAAGTTGTGGCAGTGTGTATGACAAGAGTGCTACGGTGATGCGATGGACGACTCCAAGGCTCTCGTGCTCGACTCGCTGCAACGTCGCATGAAGGCGATGCACTCGCTGTACCACCAGGCCGTGTCCACCATGGACATCGAGCACGTCAACCACTTCGAGCGCGAGGGCGTGGTGCCCATCGCGTTCTGCCTGTTCCACATCACCAACATGATCGACGCGTCGTTCATGCTGATGACGGGCACGCCGCCGATCTGGAACGACGAGTGGCAGGCCCGGGTGGGGATGACCATCAACGACCACGGCAAGCACAAGACCGTCGACGAGATGATCCACCAGCGCATCGGCGACTACGAGGCGTTCCAGGAGTACATGCGGGCCGTGTTCACCCGCACCGAGGAGTGGCTCGAGCAGCTCGACCCCGCCGAGCTCGACCGCGTGGTCATCCCGCGGCCGTTCCCGCCGCAGATCGCCAGCACCTACAGCGCCCGCGTCGCCGGCGAGCAGGGCATCACCCTGCTCGACGCCACTGAGTGCTGGATCTACCAGCACGGCCTGCGCCACATGGGCGAGATCGAGCTCGCCCGCGGCCTCGTCGGCCTCGGCGGCATGACGTCGTAACCCCGGTTCGCGTGGGACAATGGGGGCGATGAGCCCCTCCGCCGACGCCCCTGCGCTGCGCCACGTCATCGTGGTCGGCGGCACGCCCGCGGAGTGGGCGGCGATGACCGACGAGCAGTGGCGCGACCGCTTGGCCGAGCTCGGCAAGGTGGCCGATCACGTCGGCGCGAGCTGGCTCACGCTGCGCCCCTACGGCGGCAGCAACGAGGTGCACGGCGATCGCACCCTGCAGGTGGGGCACTGCCTGGTGGCAGCCCACCCGCAGGCCGACGGCCGCGCTCGCATCGCCGACGCGGTGGCCTCGCTGCAGGCCGACGGTGCCGAGATCACCGAGGCCGGCATCGCCGCACGTCTCAACGCCCCCGCCGAGGCCGACCCCGACCTCGTGGTGGTGCTCGGTTCCGGCCACCGCCTGCCGCCGTCGCTGGTGTGGGAGCTGGCCTACAGCGAGCTCGTGCTCATCGACACCGAATGGTCGCATCTCGGTGCGGCGCACCTCGGCGAGGCCATCGAGTCGTACGCCCGCCGCCACCGCCGCTTCGGCGGCATCGACTGAGCCGATGGCCAGCCACCTGTACCGCGACACCGCGGTCGTGCTGCGCACCTACAAGCTCGGCGAGGCCGACCGCATCGTCGTGCTCCTCACCGAGGAGCACGGCAAGATCCGCGCCGTCGCGAAGGGTGTGCGCAAGACCGGCTCGAAGTTCGGTGCGCGCCTCGAACCGATGAGCCACGTGCGGCTGCTGCTGTCGCAGGGGCGCGAGCTCGACGTGGTCAGCCAGGCCGACTCGGTCGAGACCCTCGCGCCGATGCTGGCCGACCTCGACCACCTCACGGCCGGCATCGCCGTGCTCGAGGCCGCCGACCAGATGTCGCTCGACCGCGAGCCGGCGCCGCAGCTGTACCGCATGGTGGTGGGCGCGCTGCGCACCATCGCCGAGCGCGGCGGCCCGCTGGTGGTGCCCGCGTTCTACTGGAAGCTGCTCGCGGCTGACGGTGTGCGCCCCGAGCTCGACATGTGCGTGCGCTGCGGCGAGGACAACCAGCTCGTCGCGTTCGACATGGAGCAGGGTGGCGCGCTGTGCCGCAACTGCCGTACCGGTGCACCGCTCAGCGACGATGCGCTGCAGGTGATGCGAATGATCCTCGGCGGGCGGCTCAACGACGCGCTCGACCTGCCGGCGTCACGCACCACGCACGAGGTGATGGCGCACGCCACCCGCGCACTCGAGCACCACATCGAGCGTCGGCTGCGTACCGTGGCAATGTTCGAGACGCACTGACCGACGGTCTGGCGCGGTCAGCTGAACAGCGGCGGCGTGTCGCAGTTGACGATGTCGCCGTAGGTCACCTTCGCCTCGGAATCGGTGCCGTCGACGTGCGACTCGATCGGTGGATCGAGGGTGAGCAGCGTGAAGTTGTGGTGCATCAACTGCTCGGTGACGTCGAAGCCGCCACTCGCTGCCGGCGTGGCCGTGGTGAGCGCGTAGTAGACGTGACCCATCGCGCCGTCGCAGTGCAGGCCCTCGTAGGGCCCCTCGGCGCTGATCCACCCGACGAACATCGAGCCGTCGTCGGTGTGCCAGGGGCTGATGCAGTAGCCGGTGGTGTTGGTGAGGAAGGTGAACACCGCGGTGCCGGCCTTCGTGGTGCCGATGGCCAGCACGGCCGCGGGTGGCGGCACCTCGGCGCCTGCCAGTGGTCGAAGTCCTCGAAGCTGATGTCCACGTGGTCGCCGAAGCCGATCTGCACCACGGCGTCGCTGTGCCCGCCGGTGGCGAGCTGCGAGTGCACGTGCGGCACCCCGTCGAGGCTGTACTCGGTGATGGTGTCGTCGGCCAGGTCGCCGTCGACGTCGCCGTGGAGCACGGTGCCGATGTCGGCCCCGGCGGGGATGCCTGCCGCACCATCGCAGCCGCCGCCCGTCGCGGTGGACCCGGTGGTGGTGGACGCAGTCGTGTCGGGGGCGCTGGTGTCGGGCGCGGTGGACTCGGGGGTGGTGTCGGCCGTGGTGGTGGCCGCGGTCGACGACGGTGCCTCGCTCGTGCCGACGCTGGTGGTGGAGCTGGAGCACGCCGTGAGCAGCACGGCGAGCACTGCTGCGGCCCGGACCGAACGACGGACGGAACGTGACATGGGTGCATCCTCGCGCTTTTCGGAAATGGTTTCGCGGTGCCTTCGCGCCGGGCCGTAGCCTTGACTCGTTATGGCTGCCACCGAACTCGAACAGATCGTCAACCTCTGCAAGCGCCGCGGCTTCGTGTACCCGTCGGCCGAGATCTACGGCGGCTTCCGCAGCAGCTACGACTACGGCCCGCTCGGCAGCCTCATGCTCCGCAACGTCCGCGAGGCCTGGATCCGCACCATGGTGCAGCAGCGTGACGACGTGGTGCTCATCGACGCCGCCATCCTCGCCCCGCCGCAGGTGTTCGAGGCCAGTGGCCACCTCGCCAACTTCAGCGACCCGCTCGTCGACTGCACCAAGTGCAAGCAGCGCTTCCGCGAAGACCACCTCATCGACCCCGACACCTGCCCGAACTGCGGTGCGAAGGGCTCGTTCACCGAGGCGCGCGCGTTCAACCTGATGTTCAAGACCTATGCCGGCCCGGTCGAGGGCAGCGGCGCCGAGGTCTACATGCGCCCTGAGACCGCGCAGGGCATGTTCGTGAACTTCCTCAACGTGCTGCAGACCAGCCGCAAGAAGCCGCCGTTCGGCATCGCCCAGGTCGGCAAGAGCTTCCGCAACGAGATCACGCCCGGCAACTTCATCTTCCGCACCCGCGAGTTCGAGCAGATGGAGCTCGAGTTCTTCGTGCCGCCCGCCGAGAGCGCACAGTGGTACGAGTACTGGTGCAACGCCCGCCTGCAGTGGTACATCGACCTCGGCATCCCGGCCGACATGTTGATGCTGCGCCCGCACGACGAGGACGAGCTCAGCCACTACTCGTCCGGCACCAGCGACATCGAGTTCAAGTACCCGTGGGGCTGGGGCGAGCTCGAGGGCGTCGCCCAGCGCACCAACTACGACCTCAACCAGCACGCGCAGCACAGCGGCCAGAAGCTCGACTTCTTCGACCAGGCCGCCAACGAGCGCTACGTCCCGTTCGTCATCGAGCCGGCCGCCGGCGTGAACCGCGCGATGGCGGCGTTCCTGCTGGCCGCGTACGACGAGGACGAAGTGGGCGGCGAGGCGCGCACCATCCTGCGCCTCCATCCGCGCCTGGCGCCGTACAAGCTGGCCGTGCTGCCGCTGAGCAAGAAGGAGACGCTCACGCCGCTGGCGCGTCAGATCTTCCAACAGCTCAGCGAGCGGTACATGGTCGACTACGACGACACCCAGTCCATCGGCAAGCGCTACCGCCGCCAGGACGAGGTCGGTACGCCGCTGTGCGTCACCGTCGACTTCGACTCGCTCGAGGACGGTGCGGTCACCATCCGCGACCGCGACACCACCGAGCAGGTGCGCGTGCCCATCGACCAGCTGCTCACCGAAGTGGCGTCGCGCCTCGGCTTCTAGGCCGAGGGCAACCAGAACGACAGACGAGCACCGCCGTTCGGTGCGGCGCCGGCCTGCACGTCGCCGCCCATCGCGGTGACCAGTTCGCGCACGATGGCCAGGCCGAGGCCGCTCGGGCTCTCGGTGCGGTCGGGTCGCTGACGCGACGAGTACAACCGGTCGAACACGTGCGGCAGGTCGGCCTCGGCGATGCCCGGCCCGTCGTCGTCGACCGTGCACACCGCCCGGGCACCGTCGATCCGGCACGACACGAACACGTTGGCTCGCGCGTACTTCGCCGCGTTCTCGACCAGGTTGGCCAGCACCTGGGCGAGGCGATCGGGGTCGGCGACCACCGGCACCGGGCCGGAGGTGACCGCGTGCACCACGACGTCGGCGGTGGCACCGGCGGCACCCTCGGCAGCGGTGTGGGCCGCGGCGGAGAGGTCGAGCGGCTCGGGGGCGAGCGAGAACGACCGCGACTGCAGCTTGGCCAGCAGCAGCAGGTCGCTCACCAACCGCTCGAGGCGCTGCGCCTCGTGGCGGATGACCGACGCACCGCGTGCCGGGTCGACGTGGCCGTCGTGGATGCCCTCTGCGTAGCCGCGGATCGACGTCAGCGGTGTGCGCAGGTCGTGGCTCACCGAGAGCAGGAACTGCTGCTCCATGACGCGGCCGCGCTCCAACGAGTCGGCCATGTGGTTGATGCTGCGCTGCAGTTCGGCCAGTTCGTCGTGCTCGCCGGGTGCGGGCTCGGGCACGCGGGTCGAGAGCTCGCCGTCGGCGATGCGATGGGCGGCCGCGGCGGCGTCGCGCACCGGGCGGGCGAGCCGTCGTCCGAGCAGCACCGCGGCGCCGAGGCCGAGCACGATGGTGGCGGCAGCGGCCCAGAGGAACAGCCGCACAGCCGCGCCGAGGCCCGCGTCGATGCGCCGCGTCGCGACCACCAGGAACTCGCGGCCGGTGGGTGCCACCGCGGGAGAGGCGGCGTACGACACGCGGCGTACGGTGCCGCTGACGGTGGTGCCCGCATCGAGCGTCGTCAGGTCGTCGGGTGACAGCGTGACGGTGTCGGGGAGCTCGCTCGTGTCGAACACGCCCTGCTGGTGCTCGACGAGCACCACCACCTCGTCGAGCGGGAGCACCTTCTGCAGCCGTTGCAGCACGCGCACACGGGCGCGCACCTGGCGCTGGCCCTCTGCGGTGTCGACGTCGGCGTCGACGGCGAGGAACTCGGCGATGCTCGACGCCATCTCCGTGGTCTGTGCCCGGAGCTCGGACTCGGTGGTGGTGCGGGCCCGAGCCGCGCCGAGCAGCAGCGTGCCCACGCCGGCCAGGAGCAACGTGGCCACCACCACGCCGACGATGACGAGGGCGAGGCGGCGGGTCATGGGCGCATCCTGGCAGTCATGTGTGAGCGTTCTGTTAGCCCAACCGGTAGCCGATGCCCCACACCGTGGCGAGCGGCAGGTCGTCGCCGAACTTCTTGCGCAGCTGGCGCACGTGCACGTCGACCGTGCGGTCGTCGCCGATCCAGTCGGCACCCCACACGCCGTCGAGCAGTTGCTGCCGTGACAGTGCGATGCCCTGGTTGCGGGCGAGGTGGGCCAGCAGGTCGAACTCCCGCGTCGCGAGCGCCACTGCGGCGCCGCGCTGGCGGGCCTCGCGACGGCCGAGGTCGACCTCGAACTCGTCGCCGATGCGCAGCACGGTCGGGTCGGGGTGGGGATCGGCCTGGCCGCGACGGAGGATGGCCTTCACCCGGGCCACGATCTCGCGGGGCGAGAACGGCTTCGTGACGTAGTCGTCGGCGCCGAGCTCGAGCCCGAGGATGCGGTCGATCTCGCCGTCGCGGGCCGTGAGGAACAGCACCGGCACGCTGCTGCGGGCGCGGATGCGGCGACAGACCTCGAACCCGTCGATGTCGGGCAGGCCGATGTCGAGCACCACCATCACCGGCCGGTGCTGTTCGACGAGCTCGAGGCCGCGGCTGCCGGTGCCGGCCTGCAGCACACGGAACCCGGCGTCGCGCAGGTACGTGTCGAGCAGATCGGCGATGTTCGGATCGTCCTCGACGATCACCAGGGTTCGCTCGCCGGCGAGGGGTTCGGCCACGGTGATCATGGTGGCACGCTGGTACGGTGCCCGACGTGACACCGCCGTCGGCGGTGCGGTCGTTCGGAGGAGCAGGACATGAGCAAGGTCTCGGTGTGGGTGAAGCTGGACATCCAGCCCGGCAAGCGTGATGAGGCCATCGCCATCATCCAGGAGGCGCTCGACGCCGTGCAGTCCGAGCCCGGCACCCTGATCTACGTGCTCAACACCGACCCGGCCGACGAGAACGTCCTGTACTTCTACGAGGCCTACACCGACGGCGACGCGCTCGCCGCGCACGGCGGCGCCGACTGGTTCAAGGCGTTCGGTCCGAAGCTCGGCCCGGTGCTGGCCGGTCGTCCGTCGATGCAGTTCCTCGGCGCGGTCGGCGGCAAGGGTCTCTGACCCGCCGCGGCTGATGGCCACCTACCTCGACCGCATCCTCGACCGTCACCGCGAGGTGGCGGCCACCGACACGCGCGCCACCGGTGCGCTCATCGACGCCGCGGTGGCCGTGCCGCCGGCGCGCGGCTTCCGTGCCGCGCTCGACGGCCGTTCGCACCTCACGGTCATCAGCGAGGTCAAGCGACGCTCACCCTCGAAGGGCGATCTCAACATCGGGCTCGACCCCGTGGTGCTGGCGGGGGAGTACGCGCGCGGCGGTGCCTCGTGCCTGTCGGTGCTCACCGACGAGGAGTTCTTCGGGGGCTCGGTGGCCGACCTGCAGGCCGCGCGCGCCGCATGCTCGTTGCCAGTGCTGCGCAAGGACTTCACGGTCAGCGAGCACGACGTGCTCGACGCCCGCATCATGGGCGCCGACTGCGTGCTGCTCATCGCCGCGGCGCTCCAGCGCAGCGAGCTCATCGCGTTCCACGAGTTGGCTGTGCACATCGGTCTCGACGTCCTCGTCGAGATCCACGACGAAGCCGAGCTCGAGTTGGCGCTCGCCGCCGGTGCCACGCTCATCGGGGTGAACCAGCGCGACCTCGTCACGTTCCAGGTCGACCACGAGCGTGCCGTGCGGATGTCCGGCGTGATGCCCGACCACGTGGTGAAGGTGGCAGAGAGCGGGGTGCGTGGCGTCGCCGACGCCACCAGCCTCCGCTCGGCCGGCTACCACGCCGTGCTGGTGGGCGAGACCCTGGTCACCTCGGGCGACCCCGCCGCGGCCGTGGCCGAGCTGGCCGCCGTCTAACGCCCGCGCAGCGCATCCATCGCCGCGGCGTCGGCGCGCATGGAGCGGTCGACCACCTGGCGGCGCAGCGCGCCGAGTTGGGCGTGCGCGGCGGCGAGCCGCCCGGCGAGACCTTCTGCCTGGGTGGTCGCGTCGTTGATGCGCTGCTGCATGTTGAGGTCGCTGAAGATGTTGTCGAACCACACGTCGAACGTCCACGCGCCGCTCCCCATCTCGATGCCCGTGGGCAACGCGATGGCGGTGGGCACGTCGGCGAGCTCCCGGCGGACGGCGACCAGCGCCGTCGCCACCTGGCCGAGCGCACCGAGGGCGTCCTCCACCTTGCCGCGCTTCACCGCCGAGACCATCAACCCGCCGCCGAGCAGGTCCCAGGTGCCCCAGTTCGCCGCCGACCGC
The DNA here is from genome assembly GCA_039796575.1 of Actinomycetota bacterium. GTDB lineage: Bacteria > Actinomycetota > Acidimicrobiia > Acidimicrobiales > Ilumatobacteraceae > UBA668. The sequence continues at coordinate 39,977 of JBDKJP010000045.1, read as the reverse complement.
AGCTGCCGCAGCGCGTACGACACGGCCTCGCTGCACGCGTCGACCGCGCGCAGCGCCTCCTCGATCTCCGTCAGCTCGGCACGGACTGCGGCGGCCTGCTGCTCGCACTGCACCACCCACGCATAGGTGTGCGGCTCGAGCCGTTCGAGCGTGCCGCGCAGGTCGGCCATCGCCGCGGCGAGGTCGTGCGGTGCTGCGATGGCCGCCCGTGCCGCCACCGCGGCGCGGTCGGTCTCGGCCCACGCCTCGTGTGCGGTGGCGAGCCGCGCCGCGGCGGCCATCGCCTGGGCCGACTCGAGGTCGCGGCGCTCGTCGAGCCGGCCGAACAGCCACAGCGCCAGTTGCACGAATCCGCGACCGTTCCAGTCGTCGGCCTCTTCCTGCTGGAGTGCCGCCTCGCGCTGCAGGTCGACCAGTCGCGCCGCCCACTGGTCGCGCTGCTCCTCGTGCTCGCGGGCCCGGTGGAGCGCGTGCGATCGCTCCTGTTCGGCGGCGACGGTCGTGCGGTAGCGCTCCCGTGCGGCCGCCACCTCGTCACCGGCGAGGGAGGACGCCCCGGGCTGTGTCACGGCGACGGACCGTAGCGCACGGCGAGGAACCCGGATTTCCGCGATAACGATGCCGTACGGACCCCTGCGGCAGGGGTACGTTGGTGGCGCATGTTCGTGAAGATCTGCGGGATCACCAATGAGGACGACGCCCTGTTCGCGGTGGCGATGGGTGCCGACGCGGTCGGGTTCGTGTTCGCCCCGTCGCCTCGGCAGGTCGCGGCACAGCAGGTGTACGACATCACCCGTCGGCTGCCGCCCGAGATCCTCACCGTCGGCGTGTTCCGCGACGAGGCGCCCGCGCGCGTCATCGACACCGTGCACCGCGCCGGGCTGAAGGCGGCGCAGCTGCACGGCCACGAGACCCCCGACATGGTGGCCGAGGTCGCGCAGCAGATCCGCTGGGTCATCAAGGCCGTCGTCGCCGGCTCGCCCGACGCCCGTCGCGCCGACGCGTTCGGCACCGACATGGTGCTCGTCGACGCCCCGCAGCCCGGTTCGGGCAAGGTGTTCGACTGGTCGCTCATCGACGAGGTGGCCGAGGGCCCGCGCATCATCCTCGCGGGCGGCCTGCACCCCGACAACGTCGCCGAGGCCGTGCGCCTCGCCCGCCCGTGGGGCGTCGACGTGTCGTCGGGGGTGGAGCGTTCGCCTGGTCGCAAGGATGCGCTGAAGGTGAAGTCGTTCATCGAGCGGGCCCGTGAGGCCGCGCCGGCGAAACACCTCGGCCCCGACGTGATGCCCTACGACTGGGCCGACGACGAGGAATGACCCCTCATTCCATGACCAAGGAGAAGCAATTCACATGTCGCTGATGGCTGAGCCGTCGGCCGCGGGACGATTCGGCGAGTTCGGTGGACGTTTCGTCCCCGAGACGCTGGTGCCCGCGTGCCAGGAACTCGAAGCGGCGTTCGCCGACGCGTGGGCCGATCCCGCGTTCCGGGCCGAGCTCGACCATGTGCTGCGCACCTACGCAGGGCGCCCCTCGATGCTCACGGAGTGCAAGAACCTCGGTGCGCAGCTCGGGATCCGGCTGGTCCTCAAGCGCGAGGACCTCAACCACACCGGGTCGCACAAGATCAACAACGTCATCGGGCAGGCGTTGCTCGCGAAGCGCATGGGCAAGACCCGGCTCGTGGCCGAGACCGGAGCCGGTCAGCACGGCGTGGCGTCCGCCACCGCAGCGGCGTTGCTCGGCATGGAGTGCAAGGTGTACATGGGCGCGGTCGACGTGGCCCGCCAGGAGCTGAACGTGTTCCGCATGAAGCTCCTCGGCAGCGAGGTGGAGGCCGTGCACAGCGGCAGCCGCACGCTGAAGGACGCGGTCAACGAGGCGATGCGCGACTGGGTGGCCACCGTCGAGACGTCGCACTACTGCCTCGGTTCGGTGATGGGCCCGCACCCGTACCCGTACATGGTGCGCCAGTTCCACCGGGTCATCGGCGACGAGGCGCGTGCGCAGAGCATCGAGCTGCTCGGTGACGTGCCCGACGTGGTCGTGGCGTGCGTGGGCGGTGGCTCCAACGCCATCGGCATCTTCAGCGGCTTCGTCGACGACCGCAGCCGCCTCGTCGGCGTCGAACCGGCCGGCGGTGCTGCGGTCACCCGTGCGCAGCCGGGCGTGGTGCACGGCATGCGCAGCTACCTGATGCAGGACGAGTATGGCCAGGTGCAGGAGGCGCACAGCATCAGCGCCGGCCTCGACTACCCGGGCGTCGGTCCGGAGCACTCGTACCTCGCGTCGATCGGCCGGGCCGAGTACCCGAACGTCACCGACGCCGAGGTCATCGAGGCGTTCCAGTTGCTGGCTCGTACCGAGGGCATCATCCCGGCGCTCGAGTGCGCCCACGCCCTGGCCTGGATCGTGCGGGCAGCGCCCGAGATGCAGGGTCAGACCGTGCTGATGAACCTCAGCGGCCGCGGCGACAAGGACGTCGCGCAGATGATGGACGTGCTGGCGAAGTGAGCGGCGTGATGGAGACCCAGTTCCGTGCGAAGCGTGCCGCCGGCAGCAAGCTGCTCGTCCCGTACGTCACCGGTGGCCTCGCCGGGTGGCAGGACGCCGTGCGTGCCGTCGTGGCCGCCGGCGCCGACGCCGTCGAGATCGGCATCCCGTTCAGCGATCCCGTGATGGACGGGCCCGTCATCCAGCAGGCGTCGCAGCAGGCGCTCGAGCAGGGTGCCACGCCGGTGAGCATCCTCCAGGAGGTGCGCGAGCTCGACGTGCAGGTGCCGCTCGCGGTGATGCTGTACTACAACACCGTCCACCACGCGGGCCACGAGCGGTTCGCCGCGTCGCTGGCCGACGCCGGTGTGGCCGCCTGCATCGTGCCCGACCTGCCGCTCGAGGAGAGCGGCCCGTGGTGTGCCGCGGCCGACGCCGCCGGGGTGGAGACCGTGATGTTGGCGGCGCCCACCGCGCCCGACGAGCGCCTGCCCCGGGTGTGCGCCCGGGCCCGCGGGTTCGTGTACAGCGTGGGCCTGCTCGGTGTCACCGGTGAGCGTGCCTCGCTGGCCGCCACCGCCACGGCGCTCGCCACCCGGCTGAAGGCCGTCACCGAGGTTCCCGTGCTGGTGGGCGTCGGCGTGTCGAACGCCGAGCAGGCCGTCGAGGCCTGCCGCGTCGCCGACGGCGTGGTGATGGGGGCCTCCGTGGTGCGTCGCATCCTCGAGGCGGGGCCCGACGCGGCGGGGGAGTTCGTGGCCGAGGTCCGTGCCGCGCTCGACGCCTGAAAAATTACTGCTAAATCACCCATCCGGATCATCCGCGGCTCCGAACCAGGGACCGAGACCCACCCCCAGGGTCCGTGAACCCCTAGGAGATCCAGATGAAGCTGCGTGCACTCACCATTGCCGCCGTCGCCGGCTCGCTCGTCCTCGCTGCCTGCGGTGAAGACGACAACTCGGCCGTCGAGACCACCGTCGCCGCCGAGACCACGGCTGCTGCGGTCGAGACCACCGCCGGTGGCGAGGAGCTCGGCACCATCGTCGACGTCGCCAGTGGCAACCCCGACTTCTCGACGCTCGTGGCCGCCGTCGGCGCCGCCGGCCTGGTGGAGACCCTGTCGGGCGAGGGCCCGTTCACGGTGTTCGCGCCGACGAACGACGCGTTCGCCGCACTGCCGGCCGGCCTGGTCGACAAGCTGCTCCTCCCCGAGAACAAGGACGTCCTCACCCAGATCCTCACCTACCACGTCGTGTCGGGTGCCGTGATGGCCGCGGATGTCGCTGCCGGCGAGGTGCCCTCGGTCGAGGGCTCGCCGATCACGGTGACCGTCGATGGTGGCACCGTGAAGCTGAACGACTCGGCGACCGTGGTGGCCACCGACGTGATGGCGTCGAACGGCGTGATCCACGTCATCGACGCGGTCATCCTGCCCCCGGGTCTCGACGTCTCGGCGCTCTGATCCCACGCTGTTCCTCCCCGGAACAAAAGGAGGGCCTTCGGGCCCTCCTTTTGCGTTCGCCGGCAGATGGGGGAGGATGGGGGAATGTCGTACGACCCGACCTGCGAGCTGTGCGAAGCGGCGGCGCTCACCGATCGCTTCTACGAGGACGACCTGTGCTGGGTGGCCGAGTGCGAGTCGTGCTGGGTGCCGATGGTGGTCTGGAAACGACACGATCCGAATCCCCCGGGGGAGATTCGGATCGTGTTGTTGTCTCGCTTACGCGAGGTGGCCGGTTCCCACTTCGACTTCGAACCTTGGGTGGACGAGAACATGCGCAGTATCCCTACGCACTATCACGCCCACGCTCGTCCTCGAGGTGGTTTCTCAGGCCACGGCCTTCGCCGTGGCTGAGATCACTTGACGCCGCCGATGACCCGGTGCATGCGATCGCCCTTCTGTTTCGCGGGAAAGAAGTGTCACGGGACCGAGTGAGTTTCCTCAAGATCAGCCACGCTCCGTCACCTTATCACCGGATGTAGGCCATCTTGCAAGATCCTTGACGATGTTTTTCCTGTAGCGAGACAAACACTCTCGGTGGTGTTCGAGCAGGTGGGCTGGGCTACACTCGCCGACATGCTCACTCCCGGTCAGCTCGCACCCCCCATTTCCTTGACGAATCAGCACGGGGAGGTGGTCGACCTCAGCACCTTCCGTGGCCGGCGAGTGATGATCTTCTTCTACCCGAAGGCCAACACCCCGGGCTGCACCCAGCAGGCGTGCGCCCTCCGCGACGTCGCCGGCCAGGTCGGCGACACCGCCATCATCGGCATCAGCCCCGACAGCCCGTCCGCCCAGGCGAAGTTCGACACCAAGTACGAGCTCGGCTACCCGCTCCTCGCCGACACCGACCACGCCGTCGCCGAGGCGTACGGCGTGTGGCAGGAGAAGAAGAACTACGGCAAGACCTACATGGGCATCCTCCGCTCGGCGTTCCTCGTCGCCGCCGACGGCACCATCGAGCAGGCCTGGTACAAGATCAGCCCGAAGGACACCCCGGTCAAGCTGCTCGAGGCGCTCGGCCGATGAGCACCTTCCCCGCTCCCGCCTCGGTGCTGCCGCACCGTCCGCCCTTCCTGTTCGTCGACGAGATCACCGCCCTCGTCCCCGGCCACTCGGCCACCGGCCGCTGGCACCTCACCGGCGACGAATGGTTCTTCGCCGGGCACTTCCCCGGCCGCCCCACCCTGCCCGGTGTGCTGATGTGCGAGGCCATCGCGCAGGTCGGCGCGCTCGCGGTGCTGCAGGACGAACGGTTCGCCGGCAAGCTCCCGCTGTTCGGCGGGCTCGACTCGGCCCGCTTCCGTCGCCAGGTCGGCCCCGGCGACACGCTGGAGCTCACCGTCGAGCTCGGCCGGATGTCGGCACGCGCCGGGAAGGGCTCCGGACGAGCCCTTCTCGACGGTGTGGTCGCCTGCGAGTGCGACCTGATGTTCGTGCTGGTCGACGGGTAGTCAGACCGCCGGGCCGAGGATGATCGACCCGTTGTGACCACCGAAGCCGAGGCTGTTGCTCATGGCCGGCCCGGGGGTCCAGGGACGGGCCGCGCCCATCACCAGATCGATCTCGAACCCTTCGTCGAGCACCGTGGTGTTCGCCGTGGGCGGGATGAGCCCGTGCTCCATGCTGAGCAGCAGCGCCGCGGCCTCGAGCGCCCCGGCAGCGCCGAGCGCGTGACCCGTGACGCCCTTCGTGGACGTGACCGGCACCGCACCGGCGCCGAACACCGCCGTGACGGCTGCGCTCTCCGCCGCGTCGTTGAGCGGTGTGGACGTGCCGTGCGCGTTGATCTGGCGGATGTCGCCGGGCTGCAGCCCGGCATCGGCCAGCGCCAACTGCATGCAGGCGATGGCGCCGGTGCCGCCGGGTGCCGGTGCCGTGATGTGGTGGGCATCGGCGTTGGACGCCGCACCGAGCACCTCGCCGACGATGGTGGCCCCGCGGGCCACGGCCGACTCCCATTCCTCGAGCATGAACACGGCCGCGCCCTCGCCGAGCACGAACCCGTCGCGCTCGGGGGAGAACGGGGTGCTGATGCCCGCGGTGCTGAGCGCCGTCATGTTGCCGAACGACGCCAGGCCGATGGGCCCGCCGGCGCTCTCGCTGCCGCCGGTGACGCACGCGTCGATCATGCCCCAGGCGATCATGCGGGCCGCGTACCCGATGGCGTGCGTGGACGCCGCACACGCGGTGCAGATGGTCTCGTTCGGGCCCTTCAGCCCGTACCGCATCGAGATGGCCGCGCCCGGTGCGTTCGGCATCATCATCGGCACGGTGAACGGCGACACGCGACGCTCACCCTTCTCGATGAGCACGGCGATCTGCTCCTCGGTGGAGCGCAGCCCACCCACGCCGGTGGCGAAGATGGTGCCGATGCGCGCGTCGTCGACCGCCGGCCGCCCGGACTGCTCGAAGCACTCCATGGCGGCCGCCAGCGCGAACTGCTCGACGCGATCGGCGCGCCGGGCTTCCTTGGGGTTGGCGAAGTAGGGGGTGGCGTCCCAGTCGGCGATCTCGACGGCACGGCCCGACGTGAGGCCGGGGCCGTTGAGCCCCTGCCAGAACGCCTGCTTGCCGAGCCCGCAGGGAGCGACGACGCCGTATCCGGTGATGGCCACCCGACGCCCCTGCGAGCGCAGGGCGGGGGCGGGCATCAGAGCTTGCCGACGACCAGGTCGAACGCCTGACCGACGGTCTCCACGCCCTCGAGGTCTTCCTCCGGCACTTCGACGCCGAACTCTTCCTCGAGTGCCATCACGAGCTCGACCAGGTCGAGGCTGTCGGCGTCGAGGTCGTCACCGAACTTGGCCTCAGGGACCACCTTGCTCTCGTCGACGGACAGCACGTCCACGGCGCACTTCTTGAAACGAGCGAACAGTTCCTGATCCACGGGATTGGTCTCCTTGTGAGGTGTGAGAAGTAGATGTTAGTGACCCATGCCGAGCCCGCCATCGACCGGAACCACGGCACCGGTGATGTAGGCGGCGTCGGCGGAGGCCAGGAAGGCCACCACGCCGGCGATCTCGTCGGGTGAGGCCATGCGGCCGAGGGGGACGGCGGCGGTGAGCTCGGCCAGGCGGGCCTCGCCGAGCGCTGCCGTCATGTCGGTGGCGACCGGTCCGGGCGCCACGACGTTGCACGTGATGCCGCGCGAGCCGAGCTCGCGGGCCACGGACCGTGCGAAGCCGACCAAGCCGGCCTTGGACGCGGCGTAGTTGGCCTGCCCCGCCGAGCCGAGCAGTCCGACGACCGACGACATCAGCACGATGCGCCCACGGCGCGCCCGCAACATGCCCTGCGACGCCCGCTTCGTGACGCGGAACGCGGCGGTGAGATTGGCATCGACGACCGACGTGAAGTCGGCCTCCTTCATGCGCAGCAACAGCCCGTCGTTGGTGACGCCGGCGTTGGACACGAGGATCTCGACCGGCCCGAACTCGGCCTCGACCGCGGCGAACGCCGCGTCGACCGACTCGGTGGACGTGACGTCGCACTGCACCCCGAAGAATCCTTCCGGCGGCGGCGAGCTGTGGTACGTGACCGCGACCTTGTCGCCGAGCGCCGCGAAACGCTGCGCACACGCGAGCCCGATGCCACGCGACCCGCCGGTGATGAGCACGACGCGGCTCATGCGAGCACCGCCGCGTCGGTGCCGCCACCCCAGCGCAGGATGGCACTGGCGGCGGTCATGCCCGCACCGAACCCGACGAGCAGCACGAGGTCGCCCTGGCGCACGCGCCCGGCGTCGAGTGCGTCGGCCAGCGCCAACGGGATGGACGCCGACGACGTGTTGCCCGTGCGGTGCAGCACCGTGGCCGCCCGCTCCATGGGGATGCCGAGCTTGTCGCACGCCGACTGGATGATGCGCACGTTGGCCTGGTGCGGCACGACGAGCGCGATGTCGTCGGCCGTGACCCCGGCGTGCTGCATCGACTTGGTGGCGGAGTCGACCATGATGCGCACGGCGCGGCGGAACACTTCCTTGCCGTCCATGTGGATGGTGTCGCCGATGTCGGCGTACAGGAAGCGCTCGGCGGCACCGTCGGCGTCGAGGTCCCAGCCGAGCAGCTGCCCCTGGCCCTCGACGGCCTCGAGCACCACGGCACCGCTGCCGTCGGCGAACAGGATGGCCGTGTTGCGATCGGTCCAGTCGGTGATGCGGGCGAGCGTGTCGGTGCCGATGACCAGCACCTTCTTCGCGCCCATCGCGATGAGGCCGTGCGCCTGCACGAGCCCGTAGACGAACCCGCTGCACGCCGCGTTGACGTCGAACGCGCCGCATCGCAGCCCGAGCTCGTGCTGCACGGTGGCCGAACTGGCCGGCACGCAACGATCGGGGGTGGTGGTGGCCAGCACCAGCGCGTCGATGGACGCCGGATCGACGCCCGACATCTCGAGCGCCGCACGGCCGCTCTCGACCGACAACCCGACCGTGGTGCCGCCGACGTGGCGCTCCTTGATGCCGGTGCGTTCGGTGATCCACTCGTCGCTGGTGTCGATGGTCTGCTCGAGGTCGTGGTTGGTGAGCACCTTCGGCGGCAGGGCGGTGCCCCAGCCGGTGACCACGGCGCCGCGCGCGTTGGACGGGATGGCCGGCATCAGAGGGTCCTCAACCAGGCGATGGGCTGGCGGAGCGTGACCCGCTCGCCGTCGACGGCGATGTAGCTCTGCAGCACCCCGGCGAACGCGGAGCGCACCTCGGTGTCGCCGACGTGGCCGAGCACCGTGCCCACCTCGATGCGCCCGCCGTCGTGCACCTCGCCGACCGGCGTGAACACGCCGGCCGCGGGCGACACGACCAGGCGCTCGCTGGCGAACAGGTGCTCGCCCTCGTGCTGCGTGGTGAGCGGCGACCCGGCGTTGACCCACTCGAGCAGCTTGTCGAGCTCCTCGGGCGTGGCGATGCTGATGGTGCGTGCACCGTCGACCGTGCGCTTCGCCATGCCGGTGAGCACACCGCCCGGCCCGAGCTCGGCGAAGTCGACCACACCCTGTTCGGCCAGCGTGAGCAGGCAGTGCTTCCAACGCACGGGGCTGACCAGCTGCGCCGACAGCAACGACGTCCATTCGCTGCCGGCGTCGTGCGCCAGGGCATCGACGTTGGACACGACCGGCACTTCGGTGTCGCGCGGGTTGGCGTCGGCGATGGCCTTACGCAGGCGGTCGCGGGCCGGACCCATGAACGGCGTGTGGAACGCACCGGACACCTGCAACGGCATGACCTTCTTGGCGCCGAGCTCCTTCGCGACGGCACTGGCCGCCGCCACGCCTTCGGGCGAACCGGCGATGACCACCTGCCCGGGGGCGTTGAAGTTGGCCACCCAGACGTCGCTGTCGGCCCGGCGGCAGGCGACCTCGACCTGGTCGTCGTCGAGGCCGAGCACGGCGGCCATGGTGCCGGGGTTCTCGGAGCCGGCGTCGTGCATGGCGTCGGCCCGCTCGCACACCAGCCGCACGCCTTCGTCGAAGCCGAGCGCACCCGTGGCGGTGAGGGCCGTGTATTCGCCCAGGCTGTGCCCCGCGCAGAAGCTGGGCTCGATGCCCAGACGCTCGACGGCGTCGAGCACCATGAGGCTGGAGACGAACGTGGTGAGTTGTGCGTTGCGCGTGTCGCGCAGTTCGTCGGCGTCGGCGTCGAGCAGCAGGCGGGCGACATCGCGCTCGGCCACTTCGGACGCCTCTTCGACGAGTTCCCAGCTGTCGTGGTCGGCCCATGGCCGACCCATGCCAGGCCGCTGTGAACCCTGGCCCGGGAAGGTGAACGCAAGCATGATGGACAACGCTAGACGGTTACCCACGGGTACTTCTGTTACTCGCCGGTAATGCCGGAGGATGGTCGACAGCCACCTCATGTCGCCCTCCGCCGCGGCGGCCCGGTGGTGCGACATCGCCCGTCGGGTGTTCGTACCGTGAGCTGTCGGTCGAGGGCCAGGGTGAGCTCCCACCCGCCGAGGTGGACCGCGGCGTGGTGGCGATGGCACAACGGCAGCAGGTTCGAGAGATCGGTGTGGCCGCCGTGGCGCCACCAGACCACGTGGTGGATCTTGCAGTGCGCGAACCCGACCTCGCAGCCCGGGATGGCGCATCGCGGGTACAGGGCTCGCAGCGCCCGCCGTTGCGCTCGGTTGGCCAGGCGGGTGGTGCGACCGAGGGTGAGCTGGCCCGGTGCGTGCAGCACCACGCCGTTGCGCACCACGACGGGGACGATGTCGGCCCGCCCCCACAGTTCGTGCAGCACCCGGTGCGGGATCTCGACCGGGAGCCCCCAGTCGACCGCCGGCTCGGCGTTGCCGGTGCTGGTGTCGACGGTGGTGGTGTCGACGACCACGATGATCTCTGGCCGCCCGCTCGCGCCGCCACCGCCCTCGGAGAGCCGGAGCAGCGCGTGGGCGCGGAGGAACTGATGGCGCTCGAGCGGGTCGGCCGGGCAGCCCGGTGGGGGAGCACCGTGGAACATCGCCTCGACTGCCGCGTCGAGCCGTTGCTCGAACGCCGCGGCCGACAGTGGGTCGAGCGACATCACGTAGCGGCGCATGCCCGAGTCGCGGTCGGTGTGCGCGGTGAGGCGGACGGCACCCTGCTGCTGCTGGAGCCCTGACATGCCGGCCGCGCGGCCGAGGCGCCGTTCCTCGCGCCGCAGCAGCCGGGCGAACTCGGGCGCGGTGTGCTCGGCGGCGAGCGCCACCAACCGCGCTTCGTCGGCCAACAGCGCGCGTTGTTGCGTGGGCTCGAGCCGGCGCAGTGACCGGGCGACCTCGTCGAGATGCGCCGCGGAAAGGCGTCCCTGTGCCAGCGCGTCGGCGAACCGCACGGCGCGCTCCGCCGTCTCGGCGCGTTGCAGCAGCGCCGCGTGGTCGCGATCGTTGCGGTGCGGTCCGGGCGTCAGCCGGTGGAGCTCGCCCGCGTCGCGCAGTGCCGCGGTGCACCGCACCTGCACCGCGTGGCACCAGGCGATGAGCCGGTCGGCCGCCTCGAGCGCCTCGGCGGGATGCTGCTCGAACTCGGCAGCCTGAGCGACCCACTCCTGTGGCGACGGCGCCTGAGGATGTTGCAGTTGCAGCAAGGGCATGACGGCACTCCGGGGTCGGGGCGTCGCGAGGAGCGACGCTCGATGACAGCGGGGAAGCCGTTGACGATCACTGTAAACGATCGAACACGCGTTCGCAACCGTTTCCCGAAGTTTTCCCGATCGCCGACCGAGTGCCGCCGCTACGATCCTCCCCGTCACTTGCCCGAGTGGCGGAATGGCAGACGCAGAGGACTCAAAATCCTCCGATTGAAAGATCGTGTGGGTTCGAGTCCCACCTCGGGCACCGCGGCACCGCGCGCCGCTCACCTACGATCACCGGCGCCCGGCTGGACGAAGCGCCCGGGTCACGCACACGGGGGAGCACATGGCGGCTGACATCATTCTCACGGTCGACGACGACGCGGCCGTGTCGCAGGCGATCACCCGCGACCTCCGTTCGCGATACGCCGACCGGTACCGCATCGCCAGGGCCACGTCGGGTGCGGAGGCGCTGACCGCGCTGGAGGAGTTCGCCCGTCGCGACCAGCACGTCGCGCTCATCGTCTCCGACCACCGCATGCCCGAGATGACCGGCATCGAGCTGCTGCACCGCGCACAGGAGTTCGCCCCGAACGCGAAGAAGGTGCTCCTCACCGCGTACGCCGACACCGATGTGGCCATCCGGGCGATCAACGAGATCGGGCTCGACCACTACCTGATGAAGCCGTGGGCCCCGCCCGAGGAGCGCCTCTACCCGGTGCTCGACGACCTGCTCGAGGACTGGCGCCGCGAGCACGGCAACCGGTTCCAGGGCGTGCGCGTCGTGGGCAGCAAGTGGAGCGAGCGCAGCCACGACACCCGCATGTTCCTGGCCCGCAACCACGTGCCGTACCAGTGGCTCGACCTCGGCCGCGACGCCGAGGCGGTTCGCCTGCACGGACTGTTCGCGGCCGGCACCGCGGCGGAGCCGTTGGTGCTGCTGCCCGACGGCACCGCGCTGCACAGCCCCGACACGCGCGCCCTCGCCGACGCATTGGGCTTGCGCACCACCGCGGAGTCGCCGCTCTACGACCTCGTGGTGGTCGGCGCCGGTCCCGCCGGCTTGGCCGCCGCGGTGTACGGCGCGTCGGAGGGCCTCACCACCGCGATCATCGAGCGCGAGGCGCCCGGCGGTCAGGCGGCGCAGAGCTCGCGCATCGAGAACTACCTCGGCTTCCCGAACGGCCTCAGCGGGGCCGACCTGTCGCACCGTGCGGTCACGCAGGCGAAGCGGCTCGGGGCGGAGATGGTGCTGGCCCGCAACGTGGTCGGCCTCGAGACCCGCGGCTGCATCCACGCGGTGCAGTTCGACGACGGCACCTCGGTGGAGGCCCGCGCCGTGTTGGTCACCACCGGCGTGTCGTACCGCTTGCTCGAGGCGCCGGGCCTCGCCGAGCTCACCGGTCGCGGCGTGTACTACGGCGCGTCGGCCGGCGACGCGCCGGGCACCGCCGGCGACGACGTGTACATCGTCGGCGCGGCGAACTCGGCGGGCCAGGCGGCGCTGCACCTCGCGAAGTTCGCGAAGCGCGTCGTGATGCTGGTGCGTGGCGGATCGCTCGAAGCCGCGATGTCGCAGTACCTCGTCGAGCGCATCAACGACGCCGAGAACATCGACGTGTTGCTGCACACCGAGATCCAGTCGGGCACCGGCACCGACCACCTCGAGACGCTCACCCTCGTCGATCGGCGGACCGGCGCCACGCAGACCGTCGACGCGAACTGGGTGTACGCGTTCATCGGTGCGCTGCCGCGCACCGAGTGGCTGGGTGCCGACGTTGCACGCGACGACAAGGGCTTCGTGCTCACCGGACCCGACGTGGCGGCGCTGCAGGGCGACGGTGTGCCGCGCTGGCCGCTCGAACGCATGCCGTTCCTCCTCGAGACGTCGAAGCCTGGCGTGTTCGCCGCCGGCGACGTGCGGCTGTCGTCGATGAAGCGGGTGGCCTCCGCGGTCGGCGAGGGGTCGAGCGCGGTCAGCAACGTGCACAGCTACCTGGAGACCATCTGATGAGCGTCGAGGCGCTCCGCACAGCGTTCCTCACCCAGGGCCTGTCCGACGCGCAGCTCGAGCAGATGTGGGGGTGCGGCGACGAGGTCGCGTTCGCCGCGGGCGCCGAGGTGTTCGTCGAGGGCACCCCGGCCGACTACCTCTGGATCCTCCTCGCCGGCACCGTCGAGCTCACCCGTCACTCCGGTGGTGACACCGTGGTCGTGGCCACGATGACGACGCCCGGGCAGTGGGCGGGTGGCTTGCGCGCGTGGGCCGACGCGACGGCCGCCGCTTACCGCGCCACCGGCACGGCGAGCACCGACGTCACGTTCTTCCGTCTGCCGTCCACCGAGCTCGCCCGCCTCATCGACGAATGGTTCCCGTTCGGCAAGCACCTCATCACCGGCATCTTCCAGACGGTGCGCGGCATCGAGGCCACCGTTCGGCATCGTGAGTCGCTCGTGGCGTTGGGCACGATGGCCGCGGGCCTCGCGCACGAGATCAACAATCCGGCGTCGGCCTCGCTCCGTGCCGTCGCTGCGTTGAGCGACACGTGCGACGACATGCTCGGCAACCTCGCGTCGCTCGCCGTGCAGCCCATCACCGCCGAACAGTTCGTGGAGCTCGACCGTCTGCGACGCGAGCTCCTCGACCTGTCGCTGCCCGAGGCCGACGCACTCGCAGCCATGGACCGCGAGGACAACGTCGGCAACTGGCTCGAGCGGCACGGTGTGGCCCAGCCGTGGACGCTCGCGCCGTCGCTCGCCGCGGTCGGTGCCGATGGCAACTGGCTGGGAGCAGTGGAGGCGGTCGTGGGTCCCGACGCGCTCGGTGCGGCGCTGCGGTGGGCGGCCACCACGTTCGCCGCCAGCCGACTGCTCGGCGAACTGACCGACACCACCCGCCGCATCTCGAACCTCGTCGAGGCGGTGAAGAGCTACTCGCAGCTCGACCGCGCCGGCCGCCAGCCGTTCGACGTGCACGAGGGGCTCGAGAGCACGCTGGTGATGCTGTCGCCGAAGCTGCAGCACGTGCGCATCAGCCGCGAGTACGGCGACACGCCACGGGTGGGCGGGTACGCCGCCGAGATGAACCAGGTGTGGACGAACCTGCTCGACAACGCGGTCGACGCGATGGAGGGGGCGGGCCGCCTGCGCATCCGCACCGGCGTCGTCGACGGCGCGCTGCAGGTCGACATCACCGACTCCGGCACGGGCATCCCGCCCGAGGTGCTCGACCGGGTGTTCGAACCGTTCTTCACCACGAAGGACGTCGGCAAGGGCACGGGTCTCGGGCTCGACATCAGCCGCCGCATCGTCGTGGAGCGCCACCGCGGCTCCATCACGTTCGACAGCTCACCGGAGGGCACCACCGCCACCGTTCGGCTGCCGCTCGGCGAGTGACCACTGCCGTAACGTCGTCGGCATGAGCACCGCCGACGTCACCGCCCGGGTCCTGCAGGCGGTCGACGCCGCGACGGAGGAGATGATCGGTCTCGTCTCGTCGACGGTCCGCATGCCGAGCGTCAGCGGCACCACCGGCGAGAACGAGGCGCAGGCCGTGATGGCCGACGTGTTCCGTCGCGGCGGGCTCGAGGTCGACCACTGGCGGCTCGACCTGCCCACGCTGACCGCGCACCCCGACTTCCCCGGGATGGAGGTCGACCGGTCGGAGGCGTGGGGCCTCGTCGGTCGGCTCCCCGGCACCGGCGACGGCGCGACGCTGATGCTGAACGGTCACATCGACGTGGTGCCGACGGGTGATCCCGACGCGTGGGCCGCCGACCCGTTCTCGGGTGAGGTGCGCGGTGACGCGTTGTACGGCCGCGGTGCCTGCGACATGAAGGCCGGCCTCGTCGCTGCGCACTGGGCGGTGCAGGCCATCCGCGCGTCCGGTGTGCGCCTGCGGGGCGACCTCGTGCTCGCCTCGGTGCAGGGTGAGGAGGACGGCGGCCTCGGCACGTTCGGGCTGCTGCAGCGCGGCTGGACCGCCGACGCGTGCGTGATCCCCGAGCCGACCACGCTCGACATCATCCCCGCCAACTCGGGCGCCCTCACGTTCCGGCTCCGCATCCGCGGTCAGGCCACGCACGCGGCGCGACGCACCGAGGGCGTGAACGCGATCGAGAAGTTCTGGCCGGTGTTCCAGGCACTCCAGCGGTTGGAGGCGCGCCGTCACGCCGTGGTCGACCCGCTCGCGGCGCGCTGGCCGCTCGCGCATCCGCTGTCGATCGGCATCGTGCACGCGGGCGACTGGGCGTCGTCGGTGCCCGACCTGCTCGTGGCCGAGGGACGCCTCGGCGTCGCCATCGGCGAGCCGGTCGACGAGGCGCGCCGCGACCTCGAGCTCGCTGTGGCCGAGGCGTGCGCCGACGACCCGTGGCTGCGCACCCATCCCGCGGAGGTGGAGTGGTGGGGCGGCCAGTTCGCGTCGGGCCGCATCCCGGTCGACAGCGACCTCGTCGACCGCGTGCAGGGTGCGCACGCGGTGGCCAGCGGGAGCCGCTCGCTCGACGTGTACGGCGCGCCCTACGGCAGCGACCTGCGTCTGCTCACGGGCCTCGGTGGCATCCCGACGCTGCAGTACGGCCCCGGTGACGTGATGCTGGCGCACGGCCCGTTCGAGTGCGTGCCCGTCGACGACGTCGCGGTCACGGCGCGTACGCTCGCGCTGCTGGCGCTCGACGTCTGCGGCGTCAGCTGACCGTCGCGTCCAACTGGGTGAGCAGCGCGCCGCCGTCGAACTCGGGTGGCAGCCCGATCAGCACGATCGCTGCAGCCTGAAGCTCGTCGTCGACGGGGCTGCACTCGACACGCCGACCCGTGACCTGCACCATCTCCGGCCGATCGGGACGGTCACCGAACCGCACGACACCCTTTGCTCGCACGATGCCCGTCGACGGGTCGGTGAGCACGGCGAGCAGTGCCGACCGGTCGACCGGCCCGGCGGGCTCCCATGTGGCGCTGAGGTGTGGGTTCGCGAGCGGCTCGTGGTCGTGGTGCTCCGCGGCGCCCACGGGCCCGACCACGATCGACACGGGCACCGCACCCTGCACCGCGTCGAGCACGACGGCCGTGGGCGCGGCCTCGGCCAGCCACGCGTGGAGCCTGGTCAGCGTCGCCGCGTCGACGAGGTCGGTCTTGTTCAACACCACCAGCCCGGCGGCGCGCAACTGCCGGAGCACGGTGCGCCCGACCAACTCGTGCGCGGAGCGGGCCCGCACGGTCTCGGCATCGGCCACGACGACCACGCCGCTGAGTCGGAAGCCGGGGATCATCGCGTGGTGCGACAGCGGCTCGGGGTCGGCCACGCCGCTCGCCTCGATCACCAGCAGTTCGGGTGGATCGGCACGGCCGCGCAGCTCCACCAGCGCGTCGACGAGGGGGCTGGCGAGCGAGCAGCACACGCAGCCGTTGGTGAGGGTGATCGTCTCGCCGTCACGCGCAGCGACGAGCTCGTCGGCCACCGCCACCTTGCCGAAGTCGTTGACGAGCACGAGCGTGCGCCGGCCGGTGCCCTCGCGCAGGAGGTGGTTGACGAGCGTGGTCTTGCCGGCGCCCAGGTAGCCGCCGACCACGACGACGTCGATCATCCGCGTGGTGCCTCGAACACGTCGCCGCCCACCACGGTGCCCCACACCGCGATGTCGCGGATGGCCATCGGGTCGACGTCGAGCGGTGACTCGTCGAGCACCGCGAAGTCGGCCCACTTGCCCGGTTCGATGCTGCCGATCTCGTGATCCATGTGCACTTGGAACGCAGCGCCGAGCGTGGCCGCGTGCAGCGCCTCGTACGGCGTGATGCGCTCGTGCTCGCCGAGCACCTGCCCGCTCGTCGACACGCGGTTGACGGCGCACCACATCGGCATCAGCGATCCGATGGGTGTGACGCCCGAGTCGGTGTGGATGGACAGCGGCACGCCCTCGTCGAGCGCGGTGCGACATGCCCACATGCCACGCGCTCGGTCGGGCCCGAGCGTGAGCGACGCGTGCTGGTCGCCCCAGTACCAGATGTGGTTGGTGAAGATGTTGGCGCACAGGCCGAGCCGGCCCATGCGCCGGTACTGCGCGGGCAGTGTGGTCTGCGAGTGCTGCACGACGTGGCGGTGGTCGAGCCACGCGTCCTCGGCCAGCACCTGCTCGACGGCATCGATGAACGCGCCGGCCGTGGCGTTGCCGTTGCAGTGCGCGTGCACGTTCAGACGGCGGCGGTGGAACGCGCGCACCGCGTCGACCATCTCCTCGGGCGCAGTGAGCAACTGGCCGTGGTCGGTGCCGGTGATGTAGCCGGGCCACTGCAGCATCGCGGTCCAGCCCTGGATGCTGCCGTCGAGCACCAGCTTCGCACCGCGGTTGCGGAACTTGGGAGTGTCTCGACGCGCCAGTTCGAGCGCCGCCTCAGCGACCTCGTCGTACGCCGCCGACGTGCCGGGCGCGCTCGGCAGGTTGTAGATCACCATCCGCACGGGAGTGGTGGGCTGGTCGGTCGCAGCGCGCCAGGCCTGCTCGAGGCTGGCCGACAGCAGCATCGCGCCACTCAGTTCGGTGCTCGTGGTGACGCCCGCGTTGCGGCACAACTGCGCGTGCACGCCCACCACCGACGGGTCGACGAAACCCCTCATGAACGTTCGGTGCGCCTCAGCCGCGAGGCTCATCGCCGGCGGTTCCTGCAACTCACCGTTCGGCTCGCCGTTGCCGTCGCGAGCGACACCGGGGGTGGTGCACTCGCGCGTGATGCCCTCCTTCTGGAGGAGCGCCGTGTTGACGGTGGCGAGGTGGCCGGAGGCGTGACGCACGAAGATCGGCCGCGTCGTCGAGACCCGGTCGAGGTGCTCGCGGGTGAGGCGCGGCTCGTCGGGGAAGTAGATCGGATCGAACGAGTTCGCGATGAGGGTGGCGTCGGGTGGGAGTGCCGCATCGGCCTGCCGGAGCCGGTCGATCACCCCGGCGTAGGTGGTGGCACCCTTCGCCACCGTGCCGTCGGGGAGCGGGTAGTCGTGGTAACCGACGTACGGGTACTGCACCACGAGCGCGTCCATCGAATGGCCGTGCGCCTCGACGAAGCCGGGCACCAGCACCCTGTCGGCGAACGTGTCGTCGACGACGTGCTCGCCCCACTGCGCGCACTCCTCGTACGTGCCCACCGCGAGCACGCGTCCGTCGCGCACCGCGACGGCCGTGGCCGTGGGGTTCGAGCGGTGCATCGTCACGATGTGGCGGGCACGGAAGATCGTCGTCGACATCGGCGCAGTCTGCCATCCGCGGCCGGCGGCCGACGGCCTACGATCCGCGCATGGCGCAGCCGTTCGTGGTCCCCGGTACCGACACGTGGATGGAGGGCGACCTGCACGTCGCGCTCGCCACGCCCGCACACACGGACGGACCGGTGCCGCTCGTATTGCTGCTCGACGGGCAGACGATGTTCCTCTCGGCCGTGGAGTTCGCACGCACGGTCTCGCTCGTCACGATGGGGGCGCTGCCGCCGCTCGCCGTCGCCGCCGTGTGGCGCGACAGCGCCGACCCGCTCGAGTACTTCTCCACCCGCTTCCGCGACTTCACGCCGTACGAGTGGGTGCTGCCCGAGCCGTTCGCCGACGACAACGCGATGGTGCGGCACGGCACCGGTGGCGCGGGTGAGTTCCTCGACGTGCTGGTCGATCGCGTGCTGCCCGCGGTGGGCGAGCGCGTACAGGTGCGCGACGCAGCGGTGGGCGGTTGGTCGCTGTCGGGCCTGTTCGCCGCGTGGGCGTGGCGGGAGCGTCCCGACGTGTTCGCCCATCTGTTGGCCATGAGCCCGTCGCTGTGGTGGGGTCACGGACGGATGCTCGACGAAGGGGTGTCGGCGCGCCAGGGTTCGCGGGCGTTCGTGAGTGCAGGCCAGCACGAGGAGGGCGACATGGCCGACGTGTGGCCGCAGCTGTTCGCCAACGCCGCGCAGCGGAACGCAGCCGGCATGGTGCGCAACGCCGTCGCATTCGGCGAGCAGTGCGCGGCGGCGGGCGTGGACACGCTCACCACCGTGTTCGCCGACGAGCACCACGTGACGCTGGTGCCCGCGTCACTGGCGCGCGGGCTGCGCCACCTGTACGCGTCGGCGTGACAGGCCGCGACTACTGCGGTCGGATGACGCTGATGACGTGATCGGGGCAGGCGAGCGCGCCGAGCTCGGCGTCGCGCACGCGGTCGGCCGGCACCGACAGCACGTGCACGTCGATGTGGCCGGCCGCGTCGAGCGGGTACAGGTCGGGCGCCCACCGGTGGCACTGCCCCCAGCCCTGGCACAGGCTGGGGTGGGTCTTGATGCGGACCCCTTCGAGCGTGTCATCCGGTTCGACGTCCATGGGCCACCGATCAGTGCGTGCCGACGAGCTCCGCCTCGGGCTCGTCCACGGCGATGTTACGCACGGGGCCGCGCACGGCGAGGTACGCGAACGCGACGGCGGCCATGCCGACACCGAGCCACATCGAGTGCACCCAGCCCTCGACGAACGCGTGCTTCGCGGCGTCGATGATGACGGGGCCCTGCTCGCCGGCCTGTGCGGCAACGGCGAACGCGCTGCCGATGCCCTCGCTGGCGGGCTGGCTGAGCTCGGTGGGGAGCCCGGCGAGCATCGGCTCGATGGCCGAGCGGTAGCCGGCGCTGAGCACGGAGCCCAACAGGGCCACGCCCAGCGCGCCGCCGAGCTCGCGCGACGTGTCGTTGAGTGCCGAGGCGACACCCTGCTTGTCGTGGGGGAGCGTCTCGGTGATGGCCTCGGTGGCGGGCGTCATGGTGAGGCCCATGCCGAGGCCGATGAGGACGAGCCCGGGCAGCACCGACAGGTAGCCGCCCTCGACCGAGGCGCGCAGCGCCATGGTGACGAGGCCGAGCGAGAAGATGCCGACGCCGGTCATCATCGTGGCGCGCTTGCCGTACCGGCCGGCGATGCGCGGTGCGATGGTGGACATCGGCATCATCATCACGGCCATCGGGAGCATCGCCGAGGCGGAACGCAGTGCCGACCAGCCGAGGACCGCCTGGAAGAACGGGTACAGCACCAGGAAGATGCCGAACATCACGCCGAAGACGATGACGAGCGTGAGCGTGCCGGAGGCGAGGCCGCGGTCGCGGAACGCGCTGATGTCGAGCAGCGGCTCGGGGTGACGGC
This sequence comes from Actinomycetota bacterium, assembly GCA_039796575.1. Taxonomy (GTDB): domain Bacteria; phylum Actinomycetota; class Acidimicrobiia; order Acidimicrobiales; family Ilumatobacteraceae; genus UBA668. The sequence continues at coordinate 19,796 of JBDKJP010000045.1, read as the reverse complement.
GCTCCCACACGACGAAGCCCAGGAGCGCGATGACGCCGAGGCCGATGCCGGCGAGGGTGAGCGGGGCGGTCCAGCCGGCCTCGGGGCCCTCGTGCACGCCGAGCACGATGCCGCCGATGGCGACCGCCGAGAGGATCGAGCCGAGCGTGTCGAACGGGTGCTCGCGCGCTTCTCTCGAGTTGGGTGCGAAGCGTGCGGTCATGAACAGCGACATGACGACGAGGGTGAGCGGGAGCGCGAACACCCAGCGCCACGTGAGCACGTCGATCATGAACGACGACACGAACAGGCCGATCATGCCGCCGGCACCGGCGAACCCGGCCCACACGCCGATGGCCTTGGTGCGCTCCTCGGGCGGGAAGCTCGAGGTGATGATGGACAGGGTGACGGGCATGATCATCGCGGCGCCCGCACCGGCGAGCACGCGGCTGGCGATCATCAGCGGCACGGTGGTGGCGACGAGCGACCCGATGGTGGCGAGGCCGAACACGACGAGGCCGGTGAGCAGCACGGTCTTGCGGCCCCAGCGGTCGCCGACGGCGCCGATGGGCAGGAGCAGGGCGGCCAGCGTGACGGTGTAGGCGTTGATGATCCACAGCACCTCGCCCTGGGAGGCACCGAGGCCGATGGCCAGCTGCTGTTGGGCGACGTTGAGGCCGGACATGGCCGCGATGACCGCGACGAGGGCGGTGATCATCGCGATGAGGATGTTGCGCAGGGCACGTGGGGACAGCGCAGGGGGGTGGGCGCTCACGGGTCTCCTTGAGTTGTCGGGGGGTGAAACGAAACGGTATCGTTTCGTTCGTATGGTCACAACCTCCACCGACGTGCGGGCCCGCAGCCGCAACAAGCTGCTCGCCGCCGCCACCGAGCTCCTCGTGGCAGGTGGCCCCGCGGCGGTCACCGTCGACGCGGTGAGCGACCGGTCGGGCGTCGCGAAGTCGACGTTGTACCGGCACTGGCGCTCGGTCGACGAGCTCCTCGTGGCTGTCGTGCACGCCAACGTGCCGGCCCCGGTGGCCGTCGATCTCGACGCCGGGTTCGAGGTCGCGCTGCGGGCCTGGATGGCCAGCGCGGTCGACACGCTCTCGGCGCCGAACTGGCCGCGGGTGCTGTCGGCACTGCTCGAGCTGCGCACCTCGTCACCCGAGCTGGCTGCGCTGCTGGAGACCGACTTCGAGTCGAAGCTCACCACCATCGCCGAGATCCTGGCCCTCGGTGCCGCCGAGGGCAGCGTGCCCCCGGGGCTCGACCCGCGGATGGTCACCCAGACCCTCGTCGGGCCCGTGGTGCTCGCTGCGCTCAGCGGCGACACGGGGCAGGCCGCCGCGCTCGGCGAGTACGTGCTGCAACGGTTCCTCGCGTCGTACGCCTGACCCGCGCTGTGCTCAACTCGGCCGATGCACCTCGAGTCGCTCCTCGCCATCGTCGTCCGCGTCGACCCGCCGGTCGACCTCGGCCCGCAGCCGGCGGGGCAGCGCCGGGTGATCCCGTTCGTCGGAGGCACGTTCAGCGGTCGTGACGGTCTGCAGGGCACCATCGCCGCGGGCGGTGCCGACTGGCAGACGCTGCGCGACGACGGCGTGCTCGACATCGACGCGCACTACTGCCTCGTCACCGACGACGGCGACTGCATCGAGGTGCGCAGCACCGGGGTGCGCGACGCCAGCCCCGAGGTCGCGGCGCGCATCGCTGCCGGCGAGCCGGTCGACCCGTCGGAGTACTACTTCCGCACGCACATCCGGCTCAGCACGTCGTCGCCGCGGCTGGCGTGGATGAACCGCATCGTCGCGGTGTCGAACGGTCGACGTGAGCAGGCACAGGTGCACATCGACGTGCACGAGGTGCGCTGAACCTCAGGGGCGCAGCACCGGCTTGATCACGCCACCGGCCAGCGACGACTGCTCGGCCTCGTTGATCTGCGACATGGGGAACTCCTCGATCAGCCGGTCGAACGGGAAGCGGCCGTCCTGCCACAGCTGGATCATGCGCGGGATGAACACCTGCGGATCGACACTGCCCTCGAGGATGTTGAGGATGGTCTTGCCGAGCATCGTGGTGGAGTCGAGCTCGAGGTTGCCCTGCTGCACGCCGACGAGGCCGCACTTGCCGGTCATCCGAGTGGCCTGCAACGCGGTGACGATGACCGCGGGGATGCCCGTGGTGTCGAACGAGTACTGCACGCCGCCACCCGAGGCCACCATGATCTGTGCGGCCACGTCGGGTGCGTCGCCCTTGACGACGTGGGTGGCGCCGAGCTCGAGCGCGAGGTCGAGCCGGTGCTGCTGCAGGTCGACCGCGACGATGGTCGTGGCACCGGCAACCTTCGCGGCCATGACCGCGGCGAGGCCCACGGCGCCGGTGCCGAACACGGCCACGCTGGTGCCGGGCTGCACGTCGAGCGCGCCGAGGATGCTGCCCGCACCGGTCTGGATGCCGCAGCCGAGCGGCCCGAGCACCTCCAGCGGGAGCGCCTTGTCGACCACCACGGTGTTGCGCTCGGTGGCGATGGCGTGCGACGCGAACGACGACTGGCCGAACCAGCGCGCCGCGATGGGCTCGCCGGCCGCGTCGGTGGCGGCAGCGGACCCGTCGAGCTCACGTCCGAACAGGTTGCGCACGATGAACGTGTCGCAGTAGGCGGGCTGGCCCGCGTTGCAGTTCGCGCAGGCGCCGCACGAGTCGAACGACAGCACCACGTGATCACCGACCGCCACCTTCGTGACGTCGCTGCCGACGGCCTCCACCACGCCCGACCCCTCGTGGCCCACCACGATGGGCGGCGGGGCGAGGAACCCGGGCACACGGGGCAGCACGTCGGTGTGGCACATGCCGGCCGCCACGATGCGCACCAGCACCTCGTGGGGTCGGAGGTCGCGGAGCTCGATCTCCTCGATCGTGTACGGCTGGTCGGTGCCGCGGAGCACTGCTGCGGTGGCCTTCATCGTGGTCCCCTCTCGATGTGATTGCGGCGGACGCTACAACGGGCGACCGGCCTCACCCGGGGTTGAGCGCGACTCCTTCGGTGAACCACGACCACGGCTTCGGACCGCGGGCGTAGCGGCTCTCGGTGCGTTCGACGACGAACCCGGCCTCCTCCACCAGTTGGGTGGGGACACGGGTGAGGTGGCAGCCGTCGGCCACGCGGCGCTGCATCGGCTCGAGCCGTCGCTGCCACACGGCCACCCGGTCGTCGGGCGACAGGCCGTGCTCGAGGAAGTGGAACCGGCCGCCCGGCTTCAGCACGCGGCGCAGTTCGGCGAGCGCGGCGCGCACGTCGGGGATGGTGCACAGGGTGAACGTGGAGAGCGCGCCATCGCAGCTCGCGTCGTCGAGCGGGATCTGCTCGCCGCGCAGCCCGACGTGCTCGACCGGCACGCCCGATGCTGCGATGCGCGGCTCGGCGATGCGCCGGGCGGTGTCGGCCGGCTCGACGGCGTAGACGCGCTCGACCTCGGGTGGCAGGACGGCCATGTTGAGCCCGGAGCCGAAGCCGATCTCGACCACGGTGCCGGACAGCCCGTCCACCAGGTGCGATCGCCAGACCATCAGTTCGGGCGACCCGCAGGCGCGGTCGATGACACGGGGGAGGAGGTGGTCGCGGTAGACGCCCATGAGCAGATTCTGACACCGCGCGAGGTCTTCCGGCCCTACGGCATGGCCGCGGATCGACCGATGAAGAAATGTGTCGGGGGATGCCGACACAGTGACGAGGTGCATGGTGCGGTGGAGTCGACGAGGACTCGCCGCGTTGGTCGCGGTGCTGGTCGTGATGCCGGTGACCGCCGACCGGGCGGCTGCGGCCGGCTTGCCGGCGTCGGCCTGTGCGCGCTCCCTCTCCACCGAGGACCTCACCTCGTTCTTCTCGTCGGGTGCGAGCGGGCTGCTCGGCGGCGACTACCCGCGCAGCATCCCGTTGTCCGACGGTCGGGTGCTGTGGCTGTTCCAGGACTCGTTCATCGGTGATCCGGCGACCGCCAACCTCACCGCCGCCGGGTTCGCGCACAACGTGGCACTCGTGCAGACCGGGCTGTGCTTCACGGTCAGGTGGGGCGGCGGCGACCTGGTGGCACCCCGGTCGTTCATGGGCGGCGCGCAGGAGACCGACCTGATCCACTGGTTCTGGCCGATGGACGGCGAGGTCGGCGCCGACGGCAACGTGCACGTGTTCGTGGCCGAGTTCTGGAACCCCGAGGGCACCGGCGCCGCCACCGGCGCTCGCCCGACTGCGGTGTGGCGTGCGGTGCTGCGCCAGTCCGACCTCGCCGTGCTGTCGTTCGCGCCGGCGCCCGATGCTGCGGCACTGCCGCTCTACGGCTTCACCGTCGTGAGCGACGACGACTGGTCGTACCTCTACGGCAACTGCTACCGGCAGTTCACCAACCCCGGGTACCTCGGTGCCTTCGACACGTCCTGCAACACCGACGTCACCGTGGCGCGGGTGCCGCACGGCCACTTCGAGCAGGTGCCGACGTACTGGAACGGCTCGACGTGGGGCACCGGCCGAGCTGCCGCCTCGGTGATCCACCACGACGGCGTGCTGGCCAACCCACTGCAGGTGGAACGGTGGACGAAGAACCGCTACGTCGCGGTGGCGTTGCTCGACGACTGGTTCGGTCGATCGGTGCAGTTGTACGAAGCCCACTCGCCGACCGGACCGTTCGAGCGGTACGGCGCCGCGCCGTTGAGCACGCAGTGCGGCGACACCTGCACGGTGTACTTCGCGACGTTCACCCCGTGGCGCACCGCGCAGGGCGACCTCCAGCTCTCGATCTCGAACTTCACGTGGGACAAGAACGTCGCGTTCCAGCAACCGCGGCTGTACCGGCCGACGCTGGTGTCGGTGGCCGCGCCGCCGACGGAGGGCGACGAGGCCTACACGTTCACGCCCGACGGCACGATGGAGCTGCAGGTCGCAGGCCGGTTCGGCGTCGACCCGGGGGCCGCGGCCGTCGTGATGTCGGTCACCGCGACCGGCGCGTTCGTGAACACCCACGTCACGGTGTGGGCGTGCGGGCAACCGCGGCCACGCGCCTCGAACCTCAACGTCACCCGCGGTGTGCCGGTGAGCAACACGGTCATCAGCGCGATCGGTGTGCGCGGCCGGGTGTGCCTGTGGTCGTACGAGCACCTCGAGCTCGAGGTCGACGTGCAGGGCTGGATGGCGCCGGGCGGCGACTTCCGTGCCGTCACCCCGGCGCGACTGCTCGACAGCCGGCCAGGCACCGCCACGGTCGACGGCAAGTACGCCGCGATCGGGTTGCGCCCCGGTGGGTCGATCGTCGAGGTCCCGGTCGCCGGTCGCGGTGGCGTCCCTGCCACGGCCCGACAGGTGGCGGTGAACGTGGTGGGCATGAACGCCGCGGCCGGTGGTCACGTCACCGTGTGGCAGTGCGGCGCGGTGCCCGGCACGTCCAACCTCAACGTGCCGATCGGTCGCACGGTCGCGAACCTCGCGATCGTGACGCTCAGCGCCAAGGGGACGATGTGCCTGAAGGTGAGCCATCCGATGCACGTGCTGTTCGACGTGGAGGGTTGGTGGGGTGTCGCGCAGGAGGTGCGTCTCGCCGGTCCGTCGCGGCTGTTCGACAGCCGGCCGACCGCGGTCACCATCGACGGCCTCGGGCGCACCAAGGCGGCGCTCGCCCCGGGAGTGAAGGTCTCCTTCCCCGTGGCCGGCCGTGGCGGCGTGGGTGCCGGCGACGCGGTGGCGCTCGACGTCGTGGCGGTGTCGCCGACCGGCGAAGGCGCCCTGACCGTGTGGGCGTGCTCGGCCACGCAGCCGTCCGCGCCGACGGTGCGGTTCGGTCCGGTGGCGAACCAGGCCACCCTGCTGCTGCCGGCACTGGGCGCGGACGGTGCGATCTGCATGTTCGCGACCGGTGCATCGCTCCACGTGGTGGTCGATGCGATGGCGTGGGTGCCGGTCGCGGCCGGTGGTTACACGCCGTCGGCGGCGTCGCGGTTGATGGACACGCGGGCCTGACGGAGCGCCGCGGTGATGGCGGCGCCCGGCTCGGCGTCGAACAGCGCCTCGATGCGCACGGCCAGGCGGCGCGTCCAGTTCGGCATCTGGTCGGAGGTGGTGCCCGGGTGGTTCGGCCGCTCGATCATGCCCGCGAGGTCGTCGGTGGTGGCGAGCACCAACCGTGAGGGGCTGGTGGCGGCGAGATGGTGCACCTCGGCGGCGGCCTCCTGCGCGTCGGCGGCGCCCAGGCCGTGCAACGCGTCGTGCATGTCCGGGCCGCCGTCGGCGCCGTACCAGACGCCCGCCACGGTGGGCAGGTCGTGGGTGGTGACGGTGGCGAGGTTCGGCTCCGCCCAGTGCTCGCTGGCGGTGTCGAACCACCACACCTTGGTGCCGAGGATGCCGCTGGTGCGCAACGCGTCGCGCACGTGGGGCTCGACGGTGCCGAGGTCCTCACCGACCACGAACGTGCCGGCGCGGGTGGCCTCGAGGCGGATGATGGCGAGCAGCTCGTGCGCGGGCAGGTGCACGTAGGCGCCGGCGGCGGGGGAGGTGCCGGCCGGGATCCAGAACTGGCGGAACAGCCCCATCACGTGGTCGATGCGCAGACCGCCCATGTGGCGGCACGCGGCGCGCACCATCGCGATGAACGGCGCGTAGTGCGCGGCGCGCAGCTTCCACGGCACGAACGGCGGCAGGCCCCAGTCCTGGCCGGCGGCGTTGAACGGGTCGGGCGGTGCGCCGACCGACACGCCGAGCGCCATCTGGTCCTGGTGCAGCCAGGCGTCGGCCCCGTCGGAGGAGCACCCGACGGCGAGGTCGCCGATGAGTGCCACGCCGGCACCGTCGGCGGCGAGGCCCAGCTCGTGGTCGACGAGCCACTGCACCCATGCGTGGAACTCGCAGTTCGCGGCGAACTGGTGGTCGTGCAGCGGCAGGTCCTGCACCGCGGGCGAGTCGGGATGCTGCAGTTCGGTCGGCCAGGTGCGCCACGCGCTGCCGTGGCGGTCGGCGAGCGCGCTCCAGATGCAGTAGCGCCACAGGTCGGCGCCCTGGGCGCGGGCCCAGCCGCGCCACTCGGTGCTGTTGCTCTCCTCCTGGAAGCGCTGCGCGAGCCGTTGCCGCTTCGCGCCCCACACCGCGTCGCGGTCGATCATGCCGCCGGGCTCGTTGCCCAGCTCGGCAGGTGCGGGCTCGTGCATCGGCAGGTGCAGCGGGTTCCGCCAGCGGCGCGAGCTGGGGTAGTAGGGGCTCGGCTCCTGCGGCCGGGTCGGTGCGGGCGCGTGGAGCGGGCTGAGCAGCACTGCCGCGCCGCCGCGGGCCGCAACGGCCTGGCCGAGCGCTTCGACGTCGGCGAGGTCGCCGATGCCCCAGGCGTCGGGTCGCCACAGTGAGTAGACCTGGGCGGCCACACCCCAGCCGTACGGGGCGGTGGGGCAGGTGCGCGGCGCGACGACCAGTCGGGTGGCGGGGCCGCCGTCGACGGGTTCGAGCGTGTGGTAGCCGATCGGCAGGTCGCCGGGCAGCGCGTCGACCTCGCCCCGGTCGCGGCCGTCCTCCTCCACGAGGCGGCAGCGGCCCTGCAGGTGGTGCTGCTCGCCCTCGTCGACGAACCACAGCGGGTCGGCCGGCTGCGGCTCGCCCATCAGGGCCTCCAGCAGCGCACGCGTCGCGGGTGGGGTGTCGTGCCATTGGCCGTGCACGTCGTGGTAACCGTCGGCGATGCCGTGGTCGTTCGAGGGCCGGGGGAGTTCGTCCACGCTGACATTGTGCCGCTTCCTAGACTCGGCGGCATGGGTTCCTGGCTGGTGCAACGGAAGCTGCGCAAGAACGTCGCGGCGTTGAAGGCCGCCAGGGAGGAGTTGGCCATCGCCGACGAGCAGTCGTTCGCCATCGCCGAGGGTGAGGCGGAGCTCGACGCGATGGACCGCCATCGTGCCGTGATGCGGGCCCGCATCACCCGCCTCGAGGCGGAGCAGGACGCCCTCCTCGACCAGTTGGGTTCCGGATAGCGTCGGCGCCCTGCCACAATGGCGGCTGGGCCTGCCGGAAAGGAACGCCAGATGACGATCCGAGTGGTGATCGCCGAAGACGAAGCCATCATCCGCCTCGACCTCCGTGAGACGCTGGAGGAAGAGGGCTACCAGGTGGTCGGCGAGACCGGCCGCGGCGATCAGGCCGTCGAGCTGGTGCGTTCGCTGCAGCCCGACCTGGCCATCCTCGACATCAAGATGCCGCACATGGACGGCCTCGAGGCGGCGCGCATCATCAGCGAGGAACGCATCTGCGGGGTGCTCATGCTCACCGCGTTCAGCCAGCGTGAAGTGGTCGAGGACGCCCGCGACGCCGGGGCCCTCGCCTACCTGGTCAAGCCGTACCAGAAGAGCGATCTCATCCCGGCCATCGAGGTGGCCATCGGCCGGTTCCGCGAGCTCCAGCAGCTGTCGGGCGAGGTCGACGCGCTGGGCGAGCAGCTCGAGGCCCGCAAGGTCATCGATCGCGCCAAGGGCATTCTCATCGACCAGTACGGCCTGAAGGAGAGCGAGGCGTTCACCTTCATCCAGCGCACGGCCATGAGCGAGCGCTCGCGCATGCGTGAGGTCGCCGAGCGTGTCCTCGCCGGCGAACTGCACCCGTGAAGCTCCTCCTCCTCGACGGCAACTCGCTCACGTATCGGGCGTTCTTCGCGCTGCCCACCGACATGGCCACGGCCTCCGGCCAGGTCACCAACGCCGTGTTCGGCTTCACGTCGATGTTCATCTACATGGTGAAGGACCAGCAGCCCGACGGGGTGATGGTGGCGTTCGACCGTCCCGAGCCGACGTTCCGCCACGAGGCGAACCCGCTCTACAAGGCGCAGCGCGAGAGCGCGCCCGACATCCTCCGTCAGCAGATGGGTCTCGTGCGCGAGGTGCTCGCCGCGTTGAACATCACCGTCATCGACCTCGCGGGATGGGAGGCCGACGACATCCTGGCCACGGTGGCCGAGAAGGCGAAGGCCGAGGGCCACGACGCCATCGTCGTCACCGGCGACCGCGACAGCTACCAGCTCGTCAGCGACCCGCACGTGCGCGTGCTCTACAACAAGCGCGGCGTCAGCGACTACGCGCTGTACGACGAGGCCGGCATCGTCGAGAAGACCGGCGTCACGCCGGCCCTGTACCCGCAGTACGCCGCCCTGCGCGGCGACCCGAGCGACAACCTCGAAGGTGTGCCGGGCGTGGGCGAGAAGACTGCCGCGAAGTTGCTCAACCAGTACGGCAGCCTCGACGGCATCTTCGCCCACACGGCCGAGCAGACGCCGAAGCTGCGCGCCAACCTCGAGGAGTTCGCCGATCGGGCGCGTTCGAACTTCGAGCTGATGACCCTGCGTCGCGACGCACCCATCGACATCGACTTCGCGTCGCTCACCGTGCGGCCCGACGACGCCGAGGTCCAGCGGCTGTTCGACTTCCTCGAGTTCCGTGCGCTGCACCCGCGTCTGTACGAGGCGCTGTCGTCGTTCGGCACGGTGGCACCGGCCGGTGTGTCCACGGCCGAGGTGCTCGAGGCCGAGGTCACCGACGTCGCCGATCCTGCCGCTGCCGTCGCGCTCATCGCGGCCGCCGGCACGCTCGACGCCGTCGCCGCGTGGGAGGGCGATCCCGGCCGCAGCGAGGTGGCCGGCCTCGCCGTGGTCACCGACCCGTCGATGGCCGAGGTGGCCTGGCTGCCCGCGGCCGTGGTGCGCCACGACGACGTCATCGAGGCCATCGCCGCGCACCCCGGGCTGCGCAGCCACAACGCGAAGGCGTTGATGCGCTGGATGCTCGACCACCACGGTCGGGTGCCGAGCCTGCGTCTCGACACGGCCATCGCCGCCTACCTCATCGACCCGGCCGACACCCGCTACGCGCTGCGCGACCTGCTCGAGCGCTACACGTCGTTCCAGCTGGCGCAGGAGTCCGCCGCGGCGAGCGGCCAGCTCGACTTCGGTGGCGGGCCCGACGCGCGCCAGATCGCCGCCCGTGAGGCGCTGGCGGTGGCGCACCTGTCGGCCGCGCTCGAGGACGCGCTCGCGAACCAGGGCATGGACGAGCTGTACGCCACCATCGAGAACCCGTTGGTGAAGGTGCTGGCGAAGATGGAGCACGTCGGCATCGCGGTCGACGTCGCAGAGCTCACGGCGCTCAACCAGAAGCTCACGTCCGAGGTCGAGCGCCTCGGCGCCGAGCTGCAGGCCGTGGTCGGTCGCCCGTTCAACCTCAACTCGCCGGTGCAGCTGCGCGAGATCCTCTACACCGAGCGCGGCCTCGCTCCCGGCAAGAAGACCAAGACCGGGTACAGCACCGACGCCGCGACGCTCGAGAAGCTGCGCGACCAGTGGCCGGAGTTCATCGAGCCACTCCTCGCGTACCGCGAGGTCGAGAAGCTGCGTGGCACGTACGGCACCGGGCTGCTCGCGGAGGTGGCCGCCGACGGCCGCATCCACGCCACGTTCAACCAGACCGTCGCCCGCACTGGGCGCCTGTCGAGCGACCAGCCGAACCTGCACAACATCCCGGTGCGCAGCGAGGAGGGCCGCCAGTTCCGCAAGGCGTTCATCCCGCAGCCGGGCTGCGAGCTGCTGGTGGCCGACTACAACCAGATCGAGCTGCGCTGCATCGCCCACCTGGCCCAGGACCCCGGGCTCATCGAGGCGTTCACCAGCGGCACCGACATCCACAACGCCACGGCGGCCCGGGTGTTCGGCGTGGCACCGGCCGACGTCACCATCGAGCAACGGTCGAAGGCGAAGATGGTCAGCTACGGCCTCGCCTACGGCATGGAGGCCTACGGCCTGGCGCAGCGGCTCGGCATCGCGGTCGACGAGGCCGCGGTCATCCTCGACGCGTACTTCACCGCGTTCCCCAACGTGAAGGAGTACATGGAGCGCACGGTGGTGGAGGCGCGCATGCGCGGCTACACCGAGACCCTGTTCGGTCGGCGACGCCCCATTCCCGAGCTGTCGAACAGCAACTTCCGCATCCGCCAGGCGGGCGAGCGGCAGGCCATGAACGCCGGCATCCAGGGCCTCGCGGCCGACATCTTCAAGGTCGCGCTGGTACGCATCGACCAGGCGCTCGACGAGGCCGGGGTGGCCAGCCGCCTGGTGCTGCAGGTGCACGACGAAGTGCTCGTCGAGGTGCCCACGGCCGAGCACGACCAGGTCGGGCCGATGGTGCTCGAGCTGATGCGCGGTGCCGCGCAGCTCGACGTGCCGCTCGAGGTGAACGCCGCCTGGGGTGCCACCTGGGCCGCCGGCAAGTGACCGAGCACGGCGCGCACTGGTTCGAGCCGGTTGCCGAGCACCTCGGCGCGGCCTACCTGCGCTACTCCTTCACGAAGGGCACGAACCAGGAGGTCGACTTCCTGGTCGAGCACCTCGGCCTACGGCCGGGCATGCGCGTGCTCGACGTGGGCTGCGGCCCCGGTCGCCACGCGCACGAACTGGCCCGCCGGGGGCTGGTGGTGCACGGCATCGACATCAGCGAGCGGTTCGTCGAACTGGCCCGCGAGGGCGCGCCCGACGGGGCCACCTTCGAGCGCCTCGATGCTCGTGACCTGGCGTTCGACGCCGAGTTCGACGTGGTGATCTGCCTCTGCCAGGGGGCGTTCGGGCTGATGACCGCCAACGGCGACGACGAGGTCGTGCTCGGCGGCATGGCCCGTGCGCTGCGCCCGGGCGGTCGACTGGCCCTGAGCGCGTTCAGCGGGTACTTCGTGGTGAAGTACTTCGAGGACGCCGTGTTCGACGCCGACACCGGCGTGAACCACGAGCACACCGAGGTGCGCAACGAGGCCGGCGAGGTGAAGGTGGTCGACCTGTGGACCGGTTGCTACACGCCTCGCGAGCTGCGCGTGCTGTGCCGTGACGCCGGCCTGGTGGTCGACAGCGTGAACAGCGTCGAACCGGGGAAGTACGCACTCGAACCGCCCACGGTGGAGTCCGCGGAATTCCTGGTCATCGCCACCCGCGCCTGATGCCCTCGGGGGAGTTCGCTGCTATCCTTCCCGGGTCCGGAATCCGCCGGACCTTCAGGTTCTTGTCCGAAAGCGATCGTCCCTTGTCCGATACTCAGACCCCCTCCGCGCCCAGTGCCTACGGCACCTTCGACGAGGAGGGCAACTACACCCCCCGTGAGATCGTCTCCGACGATCTCGGCATGTCCTTCGCAGATGCCATCTCCGGCACCATGGTCGACGTCGAGGACGGTCAGCTCGTCCACGGCACGGTGGTGAAGGTCGACAAGGACGAAGTGCTGCTCGACATTGGCTACAAGAGCGAGGGCGTCATCCCCGCTCGCGAGCTCAGCATCCGCAACGACGTGGATCCCAGCGAGATCGTCTCGCTCGGCGATTCGGTCGAGGCCCTGGTGCTCACCAAGGAAGACAAGGAAGGCCGCCTGGTCCTCTCGAAGAAGCGTGCCCAGTACGAGCGTGCATGGGGCACCATCGAGAAGATCAAGGAAGCCGAAGGCATGGTCGAGGGTCCGGTCATCGAGGTCGTCAAGGGCGGTCTCATCGTCGACATCGGTCTCCGCGGCTTCCTCCCCGCCTCGCTCGTCGAGCTGCGCCGTGTGCGCGACCTCCAGCCGTACGTCGGCAAGGTCGTCCAGGCAAAGATCATCGAGCTCGACAAGAACCGCAACAACGTGGTCCTCAGCCGTCGCGCCTACCTCGAGGAGACGCAGAAGGAGAGCCGCGACAGCTTCCTGGTCAACCTCAAGCCGGGCGAGGTCCGCGAGGGTGTCGTCAGCAGCGTCGTGTCGTTCGGTGCGTTCGTCGACCTCGGCGGCATGGACGGCCTCATCCACGTCAGCGAGCTGTCGTGGAAGCACGTCGACCACCCGGGTGCCGTCGTGGCCGTGGGCGACAAGGTCACCGTGCAGGTCCTCGACGTCGACTTCGACCGCGAGCGCATCAGCCTCTCGCTGAAGGCCACCCAGCAGGATCCGTGGCAGGAGTTCGCCTCCACCCACGAGGTCGGCCAGCTGGTCTACGGCCGTGTCACCAAGCTCGTGCCGTTCGGCGGCTTCGTGCAGGTCGGCGACGGCATCGAGGGTCTCGTGCACATCTCCGAGATGTCCACGCACCACGTCGACGCCCCCGAGCAGGTCGTCACGCCGGGCGAGGAGCTGTGGGTCAAGATCATCGATCTCGACCTCGCCCGTCGCCGCATCAGCCTCTCGATCAAGCAGGCCGCCGAGGGTGGCGAGCTGGCCGAGGAGTACCGCCAGCACTTCGAGATCGACGAGCACGGCAACTGGGCCGCCGGTCAGGACGACGCCGAGCGCGAAGCCGCGTGGGCCGAGTACTACGAGGCGAACCCGGAGGCCGCCGCCGAGGCTGCTGCCGCCGCCGAGGCCGAGGCTGCCGCCGCCGTGGAAGAGGCCCCCGAGGCCTGATCTCCACCGATCACGCGAGAAGGGCACGGTCCGACGGACCGTGCCCTTCTTCCGTTTTCGGGTGCAGGTGTGCGCTCAGGTGAGCTTGACGATGCCCATCTTCACGGCCATCAGCACGGCCTGCGTGCGGTCGCGGGCGTCGAGCTTCTCGTAGATGCTGGCCAGGTGGTTCTTCACCGTCTTCTGGCTGATGTACAGCTTCTCGGCGATCTCGGTGGTGCCGAAGCCGTCGGCGACGAGCTGCAGCACCTCCTCCTCGCGCTGGGAGATGATGGACTCGGTGTCGTTCTTGGCCTCGGTGAGCATCGCCGCGGCCAGGCGGGGCGACATCGGGCGGTCGCCGTTGGCGGCGAGGCGGATCGCCTCGAGCACCTCGGTGATGGACGCATCCTTGGTGAGGTAGCCGACCGCGCCGGCCTTGATGGCCCGGTCGATGACCTCGCGGTCGATGTGCATGGTGAGCATCACGACGCGCATCCGGTTGTCGGCACCGACGAGCTTGCGGGTGGCGTCGATGCCGTCGGTGCCGGGCATCGACACGTCCATCAGCACCACGTCGGGCTTGGTGGCGAGGCTGACCTTCACGCCCTCCTCGCCGTCGCCGGCTTCGCCGAGCACCTTGACGCCCAGTTCCTCGAGGGCGCGGCGCAGGCCTTGGCGCAGCATGGTGTGGTCATCGACGAGAACGACGGAGAGGCTCATCAGCGTGGGGATCCTTCGGAGAGTTCGATTCGCATTTCGGTGCCGCCCGTGTCGAGCGTACGCACCGTGAGGTCGGCGTCGAGGCGATGGGCGCGTTCGCGCATGCCCATCATCCCGTAGCTGTCGGGCCGGGCGCGGGTGGCGTCGAGGCCCACACCATCGTCGCGCACGGAGAACGTGAGGCGCTCGCCCTGCTGTGTGCCCGACACGACGAGGTGCGCGGCCTTGCTGTGCCGCTCGGCGTTGGTGATGGCTTCGCGGATGATCTGCCACAGCTCGCGTTCGAGCGTCAGCGGCAACCGGGCGGCGAGCTGCACGTCGGCGGTGCACTCGATGCCGCTGCGCTGCTGCACCCGTTGCAGGAACTCGCGCACGGTGTGCGGCAGGTCGCGGGTGTCGCTGACGTCGGTGCGCAGGTCGTACAGGGTGTCGCGCACGTCGGTGACCACGGCCGACACCTGGCCGCGCAGTTCGCGGAGCACGTCCTGCAGGTGCTCGTCGTCGTGGGCCATCGCGATGGCTCGGTCGACCTCGAAGCCGATCATCGCGAGCGACGAGCCGACGTGGTCGTGGAGGTCGCGGGCGATGCGCTTGCGTTCCTCGTCGGCTGCGAGCGTGCCGATGCGCAGGAACATGCGGGCGTTGTCGATGGCGATGCCGAACGGCTCGGAGAGGCCGTGCACCACTTCGGCCTGCTGCTGCCCGAAGCCGGACCGCTGGTTCGACTCGACGGCCACCATGCCGACGAGCGAGCCGCGTGTGCGCAGCGCGGCGTACAGCCCGGAGTGGCTGTCGGGTGCGATGCCCTGGCCCTCGGCGATCTCGTCGAGGCGCACGGTCTTCGGTGAGTCCATCGCCATCTGCAGGCCGCGGGGGAGTGCGTTCAGCGCGTGGGCCCGCGGGTCGGGCACACCGTTGGTGCGCGCCGGCACCATGCGCTGGGTGGTGGTGTCGAGCAGGTACACGGCGAGAGCGTCGTGCTGCACCATCGACTTCAGTCGGCCGACGGTGGAGTCGAGCACCTCTTCGAGGTCGAGCGAGGCGGGCAGCGTCTGGGCGACGCGCTGCAGCGAGAACAGCAGCGAGTTCGCCTCGGCCAGACGGCTGACGCGGTCCATCGCCATCGCCTGCTGGCGGGCGGCGTCGGCGGCGGCGCGGTGGGCGAGGCCGCTGGTGAACGCGACGAGGCCCAGCAGGCCGGCCCACAACGCGCCGTCCTGCAGGCCGGTGCGCACACCGACGTTGCCGACGTGCTGCACGGTGGTGACCACCACCGCGGCTGCTGCGACGTACGTGGAGTACATCGCCCCGACCGCGAACCCGGCGAGCATGCCGGTGGGCACGAAGAACAGCACGAACGGCGACGCCCAGGCGCCGGTGAGCAGCACCGCGGCGACGTTGAGCGACTGCTCGACGACGATGCGCCGCCGCACCGACGCCACGTTGCGGTAGGTGGCCGGTTTGAGGCAGGTGACGATGGTGAACGCGATGGCGAGCACCGTGATGACCATCAGCGGCCAGTCGTCGTTGGAGATCTCGGGGACCGCTCGCACCAGCGCGCCGGCGAGCGCGGCGACGCGGAACGGCCAGAGCGGCGCGGCGTTCAACGTAGGGGCGATGGCGGACGCCTCGAGCGGGCGTGTGCCGCGGCGATCGACGCCGCCCGGCGGCGGTCGGTCGCTCTTGCGGCGTTCGACGAGCGGCCAGCTCACCCCGTGGTGGTCGGAGCCCGCGGTGCGCGGGGTCGCGCGTCGTTCCACGAATTCATCGGCCACGCAGGAATGCTACTGAGGCCGGGCGCGGGCTACCGTGAACCGCATGATCCTGGTGGGCCTCACGGGCGGAATCGGTTCGGGCAAGTCGACGGTCAGCGCTGCGCTGGCCGAGCGTGGTGCGGTCATCGTCGACGCCGATGCCATCGTGCGCGACCTGCAGCAGCCGGGCTCCCCGGTGCTGCAGCAGTTGGCCGAGCGGTTCGGGCCGCAGGTGCTGGCCGCCGACGGCTCGCTCGACCGTGCCGCGGTGGCCGCGGTGGCCTTCGGCGACCCCGAGGCGCTGAAGGACCTCAACAAGATCGTCCACCCCGCCGTCGGGGCCGAGATGACCGCGCGGGTGATGGCGCAGCGCGACACCGATCACGTGGTGGTGATGGACATCCCGTTGCTCACCGAGAATCCGCGCGAGGGGCTGCAGGGTGTGATCGTCGTCGACGTGCCCACCGAGGTGCAGGTCGAGCGGTTGGTGAAGTACCGCGGCTTCGACGAGGCCGACGCGATGGCGCGCATCGGCAAGCAGGCCACGCGCCAGCAGCGCCTGGCGACGGCCACGTTCGTGGTCGACAACTCGGGCGACCTCGATGCGCTGGCCGCGCAGATCGATGCGCTGTGGGCGTACCTCACCGCGCTCCCGCAGTTGCCGGCCGACTTCGAGTTCGTCGGCCGCAAGGACACCGCTACCAGCTGAGCCTGGCCTCGATCTCGTCGTCGACCACCTCGCCGGTGGGGACGAACCCGTGGTGCTCGTAGAACGGCGCCGGGCTTCCCGGCCCGGGGTGGTAGCTCACCAGCAGCGAGCGCAGGCCGTCGGCCTCGAACTGCTGGCGGAGGAGTTGCAGCACCGTCGAGCCGATGCCGCGACGTTGGTGCATGCGGTCGACGAGCAGCCGCCACAGGTAGGGCTCGGGGTGCTGCGGTGCGGCGGCGGCGACCATGACGAACGCGACCCGCTCGCCGTCGGCCAGCACCCCGCGAAGCCACGGCACGACGGGCGCCCCGTTGATGACTTCCGGGAACAGCGCATCGCGGAACGACTTGTCCATCGGTGACACGAGGCGCCGCTGCGAGTAGTGCGTGGCGAGGCGACCCCAGAGGTACGCGTCGTCGCTGGTGATCTCGACGAGTTGCACGTCGGTCGGCGGCGTGGTGGGCCGTGCGAGCCAGGCGGCGCGGTCGTCGCGCAGCATGGAGTAGCGCAGGTCGTCGTCCCACCGGCCGCGCAGGAAGTAGCTCTGCCGGGACAGGCTCTCCATGGTCATGCCGATGGCCTCGAGCACGCGCATCGACGGCACGTTCTCGGGGTCGAGGCTGGCCTCGATGCGGTGCACCGGCGTGGTGGCGAGCAGGTGGTCGACCAGCGCGCCGGCGGCTTCGGACGCGTAGCCCTTGCCCTGGAACTCGGTGCGCAGCGTGTAGCCGATCTCGGCGACGCTGGACGTGTCGTCGAGGTGGCAGGCGACGTCGCCGATGACCGTGCCGGTGTCGGGGTCGCCGAGCACGAGCGCGAGGTTCACCCATTCGCCGGGCGTGGGGCCGGTGAACGCGGCGCGCGTGGCGATGCGTTCCTGTGCGCGTTCGAGCGTGTACGGGAGGTCCCAGTCCTGGAAGTGGCTGACGGCCGGATCGTCGCGATATGCGGCCACCACGGGGGCGTCTTCCGCGCGCATGGTGCGCACCGTGAGCCGGGGAGTGGAGAACAACATCGCCGAATCGTACCGCACGACGAACATGCGTTCGCCGGGTAGTATCGACCCGATGTCGGAGTTCAAGGTCGTGTCCGAGTTCGCGCCGTCGGGCGACCAGCCCACGGCCATCGCCGCGCTCGCGGCCGGCATCGAACGGGGCGACCGGTTCCAGACCCTGCTCGGCATCACCGGCTCGGGCAAGAGCGCCACCATCGCCTGGACCATCGAGGCCACGCAGAAGCCCACGCTCATCCTCGCGCCCAACAAGTCGCTCGCTGCGCAGTTGGCGCAGGAGATGAAGGAGTTCTTCCCGAACAATCGGGTCGAGTACTTCGTCAGCTACTACGACTACTACCAACCCGAGGCGTACATCGCGTCCAGCGACACCTACATCGAGAAGGACTCGTCCATCAACGACGAGATCGACCGCCTGCGCCACTCGGCCACGGCGGCGTTGCTCACCCGTCGCGACACCATCGTGGTCGCGTCGGTCAGCTGCATCTACGGCATGGGCGATCCCGCCGAGTACAAGGGGCAGCTGCTCGAGCTGCACATGGGTGTCGACTACGACATGCGCAGCATCCTGCGCCGCCTGGTCGACCTGCAGTTCGACCGCAACGACATGACCCTCGGTCGCGGCAAGTTCCGCGTCCGCGGCGACACCATCGAGATCCACCCCTCGTACGAGGAGTCCGTGCTGCGCATCGAGATGTTCGGCGACACGGTCGACCGCATCACCACCATCGATCCGCTCACCGGCGAGACCCTCGCCGACCACAGCCAGATCCTCGTCTTTCCGGCCACGCACTACGTGGCGGGCGACGAGCGCATGCGCCGCGCGGTGGTCGGCATCGAGGCCGAGTTGCAGGAACGCCTCGCCTGGTTCGAGGCCAACGGCAAGCTGCTCGAGGCGCAGCGGCTGCGCATGCGCACCCAGTACGACCTGGAGATGATCCAGGAGGTCGGCTACTGCAACGGCATCGAGAACTACTCGATGCACATCGACGGCCGCTCGCCGGGCGAGCCGCCGTTCACGTTGCTCGACTACTTCCCCGACGACTTCCTGCTCGTCATCGACGAGAGCCACGTGGCGGTGCCGCAGCTGCACGGCCAGTACCTCGGCGACCTGCGCCGCAAGGACGAGCTCGTCGAGCACGGCTTCCGTCTGCCCAGCGCGCGCGACAACCGTCCGCTGCGGTTCGAGGAGGTCATCGAGCGCATCAACCAGTGCGTGTTCATGTCGGCCACGCCCAGCGACTACGAGATCCAGCACAGCTCGCAGGTGGTCGAGCAGATCGTGCGCCCCACCGGCCTCGTCGACCCCGAGGTCATCGTCAAGCCCACGAAGGGCCAGATCGACGACCTCATCGAGCTGGTCAACGACCGCATCGCCCGCGGCGACCGCATCCTCGTCACCACGCTCACCAAGAAGATGGCCGAGGACCTCACCGACTACCTGCTCGAGCAGGGCCTGCGGGTGCGGTACCTGCACAGCAACATCGACACGGTGCAGCGCATCGAGATCCTTCGCGCGTTGCGCCTCGGCGAGTTCGACGTGCTGGTCGGCATCAACCTGCTGCGCGAGGGTCTCGACCTTCCCGAGGTGAGCCTGGTGTGCATCCTCGACGCCGACAAGGAAGGCTTCCTGCGCAGCGAGACGTCGCTCATCCAGATGATCGGCCGTGCCGCCCGCAACGTGGAGGGCCAGGTCGTCATGTACGCCGACAAGGTCACCCGTTCGATGGAGCTGGCCATCAACACCACGCAGCAGCGCCGCCAGAAGCAACTCGAGTACAACGCGGCGAACGGCATCAACCCGCAGACCATCCGCAAGGCGGTCGGCGACATCCTGTCGTTGCTGCGCCCCGACGACACGGCGCCTGTGCCGGGCAAGGGTCAGCGCCGCAACCGCGAGCGCGAGAAGGTGCAGCGCGAGCTGAAGACGCTGCCGCAGCAGGAGCTCGCGCGCCTCATCCAGACGCTGGAGGAGGAGATGCACGAAGCGGCCGCCGAGCTGAAGTTCGAGTACGCCGCCCGCCTCCGCGACGAGGTCAACGAGCTCCGCCGCGAGCTCCGCGACGCCCAGTAGCCCCGCCCGGAGCAGCAGTTAGGGCGCGGGTTCTGGCAACTGGCTCGGATCCACACCGAGGGCACGAAGGTTGCTGTCGAGCCACTCGCGCGCGGGATGCGGGCACCAGTGCCATGAATACGCCAGGAACCTGTCGAAGTCGTCGTCGGT